>JAEYWD010000078.1 GCA_023429135.1 Bacteroidota bacterium
TTAATTCTGTATTTTCCATACACTATTGAGTTATTTCTTTTAAACAAATTTGAAGACTTTCTTTCCAATGAGGAATTTCGATTCCAAAAGTATTCTTAATTTTTGACTTGTTCAAAACGCTGTAAAAAGGTCTTTGCGTTGGACTGGGATAATCTTTGGTTTCGATAGGCAGAATTTTGGCTTTCGCACCCGATAGCTGAGCAATTTCTAAAGCAAAGTCGTACCAGGAGCAGACTCCTTCGTTTGAAAAGTGATAAATTCCGGGTTTAGCTGAGTTCGCTTCCTGATAATTAACAATAGAGATAATTGCTTTTGCAAGATCGCCAGCATAAGTGGGAGTGCCAATCTGATCGAAGATCACAGTCAGCGTTTCGCGCTCTTTCGAAAGACGAAGAATTGTTTTTACAAAATTGTTTCCAAAAGATGAGTAAAGCCAGGAGGTTCTTACAATGCAAGAATTCTCGTATTTCAAGGCTTCAGCTTCTCCATCGGCTTTAGTTTTGCCATAAACCGACTGCGGTGAAATTGGATCCTCTTCTTTATAAGGCAGAAAGTTTTGACCGGCAAAAACATAATCGGTGGAAACATGAATCAGGAATGACTTATTGATTTTTGCTGATTCAACCAGGTTACGCACGGCATCCACATTTATTTTATGCGCAAGTTCTGTTTCGCTTTCGGCTTTATCAACGGCTGTATATGCGGCACAATTGATAATATACCGATACTGTTTTTGAGAACAGAAATCGCTTATGGCATTTAAATCAGTTATATCAAGCACATCAACGTCAGTAAAATCGATGCTTGAGTTTTGAAACAGTCCTTCTAGTTTTTTAAGTTCCGAGCCAAGCTGACCTTTGGAACCAGTAATTAAAATATTGATCATTACTAAAAATTATTATCAGCCGAATCAAACATTGGATGCTTTGTATCTTTTGCCGAAAGTATAACTTTCGAAGCAGGAACTTTCCAATCGATGTTCAGGAAAGGATCGTTGTACATTATGCCTCTTTCGAGCTCAGGGCTATAGAATTCGTCGCACTTATAAAACACTACAGCCTCTTCAGAGAGAACAGAAAATCCGTGAGCAAATCCTTTTGGAATGAATAATTGATTTTTGTTCTCGGCTGAGAGTTCAATTCCAAACCATTTGCCGTATGTAGCTGAATTTTTGCGAATATCTACCACCACATCATAAATAGAACCTTGAAGTACCCGAACAAATTTTGTTTGGGCTTTAGGATTTAACTGGTAATGCAATCCCCGGGTTACTCCATAATTCGATTTTGATTGATTGTCCTGAACAAAATCAATATCAATTCCCTGTTCCTTTAGTTTTATTCTATTGTAGCTTTCGTAGAAATACCCTCTTTCATCTTCAAAAACTTTGGGCTCAATTACAAACAAGCCCTCGAACTCTGTTTTAATGACCTTCATTTATTTCTTTGCTATGGTAATGATTTTTTCGTTTGCGAGATTAATAAGGTATTCTCCGTATTGATTCTTTTTCATCGGCTCGGCAAGTTTCAGAAGTTGTTCTTTGTCTATAAAACCATGGTTATAGGCAATTTCCTCAATACAAGAAACTTTTAAACCCTGACGTTGCTCAATGGTTGCAATAAAGTTTGAAGCTTGCAAAAGGCTGTCGTGAGTCCCGGTATCAAGCCAGGCCATACCGCGGCCCATAAGTTCAACTCTCAGGCGGTTTTCGTTGAGGTATAACCGGTTTAAATCAGTTATTTCCAGTTCTCCTCTGGGCGATGGCTTTAATGTTTTTGCTTTTGCAACCACATCGTTACTGTAAAAATACAAACCGGTTACAGCGTAATTGGATTTCGGATTAGCCGGTTTTTCTTCCAGACTGATGGCATTTCCTTTTTCATCGAATTCAACCACACCGTATCTTTCAGGATCTTTAACATAGTATCCGAAAACAACAGCTCCATCATTTAGCGTGGCTGTATCTTGAAGGATTTTGCCAAAGCTGTAACCGTAAAAAATGTTATCGCCCAACACAAGGCAAACATTGTCTGAACCAATAAATTTCTCGCCGATGATAAAGGCCTGAGCCAACCCATCGGGAGAAGGTTGAATCTCGTACGAAATTTTTATACCAAGTTGTGATCCGTCTCCCAGAAGATCTTTGTATAAAACAATATCCTTGGGTGTTGAGATTACCAAAATATCTCTTATTCCGGCTAACATCAGCACCGATAACGGATAATAAATCATCGGTTTATCGTAAACAGGAATTATCTGTTTCGAAATACTTTTGGTGATGGGGTAGAGGCGAGTTCCCGATCCTCCTGCTAAAATTATACCTTTCATTTTTTTATTTGGGTTTCAAAGTAAGCTATGGTTTTCTTGAGTCCTTCTTCCAAAGGAATTCTCGGTTCCCAGTTTAGTTTTTCTTTGGCAAGGCTAATGTTTGGCTGACGTTGAATAGGATCATCCTGCGGCAGAGGCATGTAAATTAATTCTGATTTGGAATTTGTCAACCTTATTATTTCTTTCGCCAACTGCAGAATTGTATATTCCCCTGGATTTCCAATGTTCACAGGGCCTATAAAATCATCTCCCGAAGCCATCATCCTAATAAAACCTTCAACCAGGTCATCTACATATTGGAAGCTTCTGGTTTGCTGACCATCGCCGTAGATGGTTATGTTCTGATTTTGCAATGCCTGAACAATAAAGTTTGAAACCACACGACCATCATTCGGATGCATCCTTGGTCCATAAGTGTTGAAAATACGTACGATTTTGATTTTTACTCCGTTTTGAGCGTGATAATTCATAAAGAGCGATTCGGCACATCTTTTACCTTCATCATAGCAGGAACGGACTCCAATCGGATTTACATTTCCCCAATATGACTCGGTTTGTGGATGAACATCCGGATCTCCATAAACCTCACTTGTTGACGCCTGTAATATTTTTGCCTTGGTTCTTTTTGCAAGCCCCAGGACATTTATTGCGCCCATTACCGATGTTTTAATGGTTTTGATAGCATTAAACTGATAATGGATAGGCGAAGCCGGGCAAGCCAGATTATAGATTTCGTCAACTTCAGCAAAATAAGGCATGGTTACGTCGTGCCGAACAAGCTCAAAATTGGGGTTACCAATCAGGTGAACAATGTTTTGACGACTTCCGGTAAAAAAGTTATCGAGACAAATAACTTCGTTTCCTTCTTTTATTAAACGATCGCAAAGGTGGGAGCCTATAAAGCCTGCCCCACCGGTAATAAGAATACGTTTATTCATGGTTTAGTTTTGTGCAAATATACTTTAATAATTTAAGACAACTAAGCATTGTTAACTATTGGGCGGCCGATGCTGTAGTAAGTAAAACCCAACTCTTTCATCTCCGAGGGATCATAAATATTTCTTCCATCGAAAATAACTTTGTTTTTCAGAAGTCGCTCAATTACCTTAAAATTAGGTACACGGAATTCGGGCCATTCAGTTACTAAAAGTAATGCATCCGCATCAAGCAATACATCATAAGCATCTTTTCCATAAAAAATACTGTCGCCAAGCTTGTGTTTGGCTTCTTTCATGGCTACCGGATCGTATGCTTTAACAGATGCTCCCTCTTTTAAAAGACTTTCAATAATGATGAGTGATGGAGCTTCACGCATGTCGTCTGTTTGTGGTTTGAAGGAAAGGCCCCATATAGCAAATGTTTTGTTCTTTAAATCGCCTTTATAATGGCTCTTAATTTTATCGAACATCACAGATTTTTGTCTGTTATTAACACTTTCAACAGCTTTGAGTATTTCGAGCGAATATTGATAGTCTTTTCCCGTTTTTATCAATGCCTGAACATCTTTTGGGAAACACGATCCTCCGTAACCTATTCCCGGATAGATAAATTTGTTACCAATTCTGGTGTCACTACCAATGCCTTTTCTTACCATATTAACATCGGCACCTACAATTTCGCATAGGTTTGCAATGTCATTCATGAACGATATTTTGGTTGCCAGCATTGCGTTTGAGGCATATTTAGTCATTTCGGCTGAATGTATATCCATGAAAATTAATGGATGTCCATTCAATAAAAATGGTTTGTACAAACGATTAATTGTTTTCTGGGCGGTCTCGGAATCAATACCCACCACAATTCTGTCAGGTTTTAAAAAGTCTTCAATAGCGTTTCCTTCCTTTAAAAATTCCGGGTTTGAGGCAACATCGAACTTAACATCCGCACCTCTTTTTGTAATTTCTTCCTGAATTGCCGCTTTAACTTTTTTTGCAGTTCCCACCGGAACGGTACTTTTATTAATAACGACCATGTAATGATCGATGTGCTGTCCTATTTCCCTTGCCACACCTAAAACATACTTTAAATCGGCGCTGCCATCTTCGCCCGGAGGAGTTCCAACAGCAATAAAAACAGCATCAGCATCCTGAATGCTTTCTTTCAAACTGGTTGTAAACGATAAGCGGTTCTTCTCAGTATTTCTCATAACAATCTGATCCAAACCTGGCTCATAAATCGGGATTATCCCTTCTTTCAATTTTTGTATTTTTTCAGAATTAACATCGACGCATGTGACATTTATACCTGTTTCAGCAAAACATGCACCCGACACTAAACCTACATAACCAGTTCCAATAACTGAAATTTTCATACTTTTATACTGTTTTAAGGGTTTAAGATGGTGAAATTACTTAAATTAGAAAATCTGTAAAAAACTATTTTATTAAACAATTATTATTTGTGGTTAAACAATCGAGAAATTTATTAAATCTTATTTAGCAAAGATTTTTTTATTTGTATTTTTATTAAATTTAAGTCAGTATTGGAATTCTATGGCAAAGCTCATTCTCATAATTGACGATGATCCATTAATACGTCAGTTATTGAAAAGTTATCTCAGTAAAGACTATTCTATCGAACTGAAAAGTGATGGGCAGCAGGCTATATATTGGTTAAAGTCGGGCAATAAACCCGATTTAATATTGCTTGATATGGAAATGCCGGAAATGAACGGGAAAGTTTTTATTCATCGAATTAAAACATCAGCAATTCATAAGAATATTCCTGTGGTTATTATGTCGGGTTCCAACAGCAATCTTATTAAGTCCAGTTTTATGAAGGCTGGTGCGGCTGAATATATGGTTAAACCCTTTCAGAAAGAAACTTTGGATAATGTACTTAATAGAATATTTAACGAAACTAATTCATAAAATACACAAATAATTTCAATATCTGCTTATTTAAAAATAAAATCATATTTTTGCACTTTGTTTTTTAAATATAATGTCTAACTCATTAGTTCTTTAATTATTAATTTTTATTAAATGACAGAAAAAGAAAAAAGCGAACTGGAGAACGAGAATATCGAGAACCAGGATTCATTAGAAGTAACAGAAGAAATTGAAACCGAAGACGATGTTGTTGAAGTTGAAGACGACGTCGAAGAAGAAATTGAAGAAGAAGGTATTGACCCTGAAGTCGAAGCCGAAATCCGTAAATTGAAAAGAGAAGAGATTTCTCTCGAAAATTTTGACTGGAACCGTTACTCGAATAAATTCGATAACTATTCCAATTCTGAAAGAGACCAGATGGTTTCCATGTACGACAGAACCTTATCTACAATTGTTGAAAACGAATGTATTGAAGGTACTGTAATTTCGTTAAACAAACGTGAAGTTGTTATCAACATCGGCTACAAATCAGAAGGTGTAGTTAGTTTGAACGAATTCAGGTATAACCCTAATCTTAAACCTGGCGACAAAGTTGAAGTTTATGTTGAAAGTCAGGAAGACAAAAAAGGACAGCTTTTACTTTCGCACAAGAAAGCACGCGCTATGCGCTCATGGGACCGTATTAACAAATCGCTCGAACAAGACGAAGTTATTACCGGTTACATCAAATGCCGTACTAAGGGCGGTATGATTGTTGACGTATTTGGAATCGAAGCCTTCTTACCCGGTTCACAGATTGATGTTAAACCCATCCGCGACTACGACGTATTTGTTGGTAAATCAATGGAATTCAAGGTTGTTAAAATTAACCACGAGTTCAAAAACGTTGTTGTTTCGCACAAAGCTCTTATCGAAGCCGAGCTCGAACAACAGAAAAAGGAAATCATTGCCAAACTTGAAAAAGGTCAGGTTCTTGAAGGAACCGTTAAAAATATCACCTCTTATGGTGTATTTATCGACCTTGGCGGCGTAGATGGTTTAATCCACATTACCGACCTTTCATGGGGCCGCGTAAATCATCCGGAAGAAATCGTTCAGCTCGATCAGAAGCTCAATGTTGTAATTCTTGACTTCGACGATGCTAAGAAACGTATCGCTCTCGGCTTAAAACAATTAACTCCTCATCCTTGGGATTCACTTGATGCTAATCTCAAAATTGGCGACAAGGTGAAAGGTAAGGTTGTTGTGATTGCCGATTATGGAGCTTTTGTTGAAATAGCTCCAGGTGTTGAAGGTTTGATCCACGTTTCGGAAATGAGCTGGTCGCAGCATTTACGCAGCGCTCAGGAATTCCTTAAAGTTGGCGATCCGGTTGAAGCTGTGATTCTTACTCTCGACAGAGAAGAACGCAAAATGTCGCTTGGTATTAAACAACTGAAAGCTGATCCATGGGAAAACATCGAAACCAAATATGCTGTTAATACAAAACATACTGCTAAAGTTCGCAACTTTACCAACTTTGGTGTGTTTGTAGAAATTGAAGAAGGTGTTGATGGCTTGATTCATATCTCTGATCTTTCCTGGACTAAGAAAATCAAGCATCCTGCTGAATTCACCCAGATTGGCGACGAAATTGATGTAACCGTACTCGAAATCGACAAGGAAAACCGTCGTTTGAGCCTCGGTCACAAACAACTCGAAGAAAATCCATGGGATGTATTCGAAACCATCTTTACCGTTGACAGCGTTCACGAAGGTACCGTTGTTGAAATTTTCGACAAAGGCGCTATTGTAGCCCTTCCTTATGGTGTTGAAGGTTTTGTAACTCCAAAACACCTTGTTAAGGAAGATGGTACTCCTGTGAAAGTTGAAGATAAAATGCAGTTTAAAGTGATCGAATTCTCGAAATCTGCAAAACGTATCATTTTATCTCACAGCAGAGTATTCGAAGATGTTAAGAAAGCCGAGGATAATGCAATTAAAAAGGCAGCATCCGATGAAGCTAAAAAAGCAAACAAGAAAATTAAATCGTCTCTTGAGAAAACAACTCTCGGCGATATTACCGAACTTGCTGCTTTGAAAGAAGAGATGGAAGAAAGAGAGAAAAACTCTAAGAAATAATTTTTAGCATTCACATTAAAATCCTAGTGCAATGGAATTCAAGATCGAAAAACACGAGGAATTTACCTTGATCCAGGTACTCGAAGAAAAACTCGACACCCACATTGCCCCGACTCTTAAGTCGGAATTAGTACTTATCTCAGGCAACGGAGAAAAGAATATCGTTCTCGATCTGAGCAAATGCAGGTACTGTGATTCATCAGGGTTAAGTTCCATACTGGTGGCCAACCGGTTATGTAAAAACGCAGGAGGTACATTTGTGTTAACTGGATTAAATGATGCAGTTGAAAGACTCATCACCATATCTCAGCTCGATACAGTGCTTAATATCTCCGGTTCAGTAGACGAAGGAATTGCACTGATATCAAAAGCATAGCGCTTTTGATACGATTGAATGAAATTTTCTTTGACCATACTGGGGAGCAGTTCTGCGCTACCCACTTCTGATAGATTTTTAACCGCTCAGGTACTTAATGTAAATGAGCGGTTTTTTTTACTTGATTGCGGCGAAGGCACTCAAATCCAGTTAAGAAGATGCCGTATTCCTTTTGGGAAAATTAAACACATATTTATTAGTCATTTACATGGCGATCATGTTTTTGGCTTACCAGGCCTCATCTCAACTTTCAATCTTCTGGGTAGACTCGATGATCTGCATATTTATGCACATAAATCGCTCAAACAAATCCTGAATCAGTTTCTCGGACAATTTTATGTTAAACTTGGTTTTAATCTGATTTATCATGCTCTGGATGAAGAGAATTCTTCTCTCATTTATGAAGATAAAACTCTTGAGGTTTATTCATTTCCCTTGAAACATCGTATTCTTTGCAATGGTTTTTTATTCCGGGAGAAACCTAAACTTAGAAATCTGCGGAAAGATGTTATCGAATTATACAATATTCCGGTTAGAGAGAGAGTGAATATAAAGAATGGTGCTGATTTTATAACTACGGACGGCACAGTTATTCCAAATGAAAAGCTAACGATTAATCCTCCCAAAAGCAAAAGCTTTGCTTATTTAACCGATACGAGTTTTTTACCTTCAGTAGCCTCCAATATTCAGGGTGTTGATTTACTATACCACGAATCAACTTTTTTGGACGAAGATGCTGAACTTGCCATGGAAACCGGGCATTCAAGTGCGACGCAAGCGGCACAAGTTGCGGCTCTTTCTGGAGCATCAAGGCTGATTTTAGGCCATTTCTCCACGCGTTATCGCGATTTAAGTATATTCAAAACTCAGGCTCAGAAAACTTTTGTTAATGTTGAACTGGCTGAGGATGGACATGTTTTCGAAGTCTAACTTCTTAATAAATATACCAGTAGAGCACTGAGTGAAATTTGCGAAAGATCAAATCACGATTTTAGGGAGTAATTATATATTTTTGACAAAAATTAAAATACTATAGATGCAGGAAAAAATAATAATTCTGGATTTTGGGTCGCAATATACCCAGTTGATTGCCAGAAGGGTTCGTGAGTTGAATGTATATTGCGAAATTATGCCTTATTACCATATACCCGTTATGGATGCCCAGGTAAAAGGTATAATTCTATCCGGAAGTCCTTCTTCGGTCAGAGATGAAATAGCTCCTAAACCTAATCTGAGTGGAATAAAGGGTAAATACCCTGTTTTGGGAATTTGTTATGGAGCGCAGTATTTGTCTCACTTTTTCGGAGGAGAAGTTTTACCCTCTTCGTCCCGCGAATATGGAAGAGCTAACCTCGAATTTATAGATCCAAATGCCACATTATTGAAGGGCGTTTCAGTAAATACCCAGGTTTGGATGTCGCATGGAGATACCATAGCTTCTATTCCTCAGGAATATAAAATTGTTGCCAGTACCAGCCATGTTAAAGTCGGAGCTTACGAATCTACAATAGAGCCAACATTCGGATTGCAGTTTCATCCTGAAGTGTATCATACAACTGAAGGCTTGCAGATACTCAAGAACTTTC
This sequence comes from Bacteroidota bacterium, assembly GCA_023429135.1. Taxonomy (GTDB): domain Bacteria; phylum Bacteroidota; class Bacteroidia; order Bacteroidales; family JAAUTT01; genus JAAUTT01. The sequence continues at coordinate 9,243 of JAEYWD010000078.1, forward strand.
TGGTAGATGTTTGCGGATGTAAACAGGACTGGACTCCTGCGTCTTTTATCGAAAGCACCATTAGCGAATTAAAAAATACACTGAAAGATGATAAAGTTGTATTAGGCCTCTCAGGAGGTGTTGATTCGTCTGTAGCAGCTATTTTAATCCATAGGGCTATTGGAGCAAATCTTACCTGTATTTTTGTTGATAATGGTCTTCTTCGCAAAAATGAATTTGAGAAAGTGCTCGATTCCTATAAGCACATGGGCTTAAATGTTATTGGAGTTGATGCAAAAGCTAAGTTCCTCGACGATTTAAAGGGTGTTACCGATCCGGAGAAAAAGAGAAAGAGCATAGGGAAGAACTTTATTGAGGTTTTCGATGTTGAAGCACATAAGATTAAAGATGTAAAATGGCTTGGACAAGGTACTATTTATCCTGATATAATTGAATCGGTATCGGTAAATGGCCCCTCGGCTACCATTAAATCGCATCATAATGTTGGCGGGTTACCCGAAAAAATGCATCTAAAAGTTATAGAGCCTTTGAAACTTTTATTTAAAGATGAAGTAAGAAGAGTAGGTACAGCTTTAGGAATTTCTCCTGATATATTGAACAGGCATCCCTTTCCTGGTCCGGGCTTAGGAATAAGAATTCTTGGAGAGGTTACCGCCGAGAAAGTCAGGATTATTCAGGAAGTTGATGATATATACGTTGAAGGTTTGAAACAATGGGGGTTGTATAATCAGGTTTGGCAGGCTGCTGCAATATTGTTACCGGTTCAGTCGGTCGGAGTTATGGGCGACGAAAGAACCTACGAAAATGTTGTGGCTTTGCGTGCTGTTTCATCCACTGATGGGATGACCGCCGACTGGTGTCATCTTCCATATGAATTCCTGAGTAAAGTTTCGAACGATATTATTAATAAAGTTAGAGGAGTTAACCGGGTAGTATACGACATAAGCTCAAAACCTCCTGCAACTATTGAATGGGAATAAAATTTTCGGGGCAGTATTTCGTTTAGTAAGGAAATTTTTGAAACGATTGAACATACATATTAAAAAGGGCATCTTCTTTTTCCTGCTTTTTGCTTTTCCTTTACTTGGGAATGCACAGATTGATAGTGGAATAAAGTTTGCCAAGCTGCTAGGCTGGCTCGAAACTTATTATGTTGATACCGTTGATATTAATAAGCTTACAGATCGCGCTATCATTGAGCTTCTTCAAAAACTTGATCCACACTCTTCCTATGCAACCAAAGAAGAAGTTGATGAACTTAACGAACCTTTAAAAGGTAATTTTGAAGGGGTGGGCATAACTTTTAGCATTTTCAGAGATACCATAATGGTTTTAAATCCATTGATTGGTGGTCCCTGTGAAAAGGCAGGTATTAAAGCAGGCGACAGAATTGTGAAAATTGATAACATGGATTTTGTTGGAAAAGGGATAAAATCCGATGAAGTTTATTCAAAGCTAAGAGGTAAAAAAGGATCAACTGTTGTATTAACAGTGAGGCGTAAATCGAATCCGGATCTTTTGTCGTTTACAGTTACCCGGGATAGAATTCCAATTCACAGTGTGGAGGCGTCCTACAAGGTCTCTAACAATATAGGATATATAAAGATCAGCAGGTTCTCTTCAAATACAATTCCGGAATTCAGAGAAGCATTGGCAAAATTGAAAAAACAGAATGTCAATAGCCTCATTCTCGATTTAGGAGGAAACGGAGGTGGATTTTTGGATGTTGCCGTTTCTTTGGCCGACGAATTTCTTGATAAGCAAAAACTAATAGTTTATACCCAAGGGAATCATAATCCTAAGAAGGAATATATAACATCAGGTAAAGGGAACTTTGAAAAAGGTAAACTTGTGTTGATTATTGATGAATCGTCTGCTTCAGCTTCCGAAATTTTTGCAGGAGCCGTTCAGGATTGGGACCGGGGTATACTTGTTGGTCGTCGCACCTTTGGTAAAGGTCTGGTACAGCGCCCCCTGATGTTCCCCGACGGATCGATGGTCCGGCTTACTATTGCCCGATATTATACTCCAACAGGACGATTGATTCAGAAATCTTACCGTAATGGTTATCAGGATTATTCAAAGGACCTGATGCGGCGTGTTAATAATGGTGAGCTTACTAATGAATCGAAGAACCATTTTGATGATACCATAAAGTATTATACTCTTGAAAAGAAAAGAGTTGTTTATGGTAGTGGTGGAATTATGCCGGATGTTTTTGTTTCGCTGGATACCTCTTCCTATAAGAAAGAAGTCCGTACTATCATTTCCAGGGGTGTAATCAACAGGTTTGTTATTGACTATCTGGATAAAAATCGTGATACCTTTTCCAAAAGGTATCGTTCTTTTGATTCTTTCAATGATAAATTTCCGGGAGATGAACCTGTAATGGAACTATTTGCTCAGTTATATACCACGGAGAACCCCGGAAAGGATCTGTTGTTAAGCGCAGAGGCCCGGAAATATGTATTAACAGTCATTAAAGCATATGTTGCCCGCGATATTTGGGGGAGTAGTGAATTTTACCAGGTTTTGAACCAAACCGAAGAAGAGTTTATTTCCGCTCTTGATGTGCTTGAAAATTGGCAGGCCTATTTAACAAAACTTCAATTAAAATAATTTTGTGGATATAGTTTCTAAGTACGCTGTTTTAATTGAAATTATCGGCGCTGTTTTAAGTATCATCTATATTTTCTTTTCTATTCGCAAGAGTATTTGGTTATGGCCTGTTGGTCTCTTAGCTTCGGCATTTTATGTGCTGGTGTTCTTTTATAGTAAACTTTATGCCGAAATGGGGCTGCAGGTCTATTATATAGGTGTAAGTATTTATGGTTGGTATTTTTGGTTTTTTGGAAAAAGCGGTAACCAAAATGAAGAAGTACCTGTTTCGTCACTGAATTTTAAACAAGCACTTTATTATTCACTTGTATTTATTGGTTTTTATTCCGCTTTGTTTTTTATTCTGAAGAATTTTACCGATTCTCCAATTCCTGGATGGGATTCGCTTGCAACAGCCCTGAGCTTGGTAGGTACCTGGATGTTAGCAAAAAAAATTCTTGAAAACTGGCTGGTTTGGATCGTTGCCGATGCCCTGTGTATTGGGATATCGTTTTATAAGGAACTTTACTTTACATCAGTCTTGTTCTTTGTATATACAATTATGGCTTATTTTGGTTTTCTGAACTGGAAAAAAATGCAATAATGGCGTCTGTAAGGATAGTTATTACCGGGCCGGAATCAACCGGAAAATCATCTTTGACAATTCAGCTTGCCAAACATTTTGGAGGAGATTATTTTGAAGAATTTGCCCGTAGTTATATTCAAAATCTGCATCGCCCCTACCAATATGAAGATGTTGAGATAATTGCCAGAAGACAAGCAACTGATTTTAAAAATGCTGATAATTTGAATGTGCCACTTGTCTTTTTTGATACTTACCTGATTATCACAAAGGTTTGGTTCGAAGTGGTTTATAAAACCTTTCCTCCATGGATAGATGATGAATTACAGAAATCGAAAATTGACTTGTTTCTTTTGTGTGCTCCCGATTTACCTTGGGAAAGGGACGATGTTAGAGAGAATGGCGGCGAAATGAGGAATTGGCTTTTTGAAGAATATAGAAAAAATCTAATAAAATATAACTTTGCATTCAAAATTGTGGACGGGTTTGGAGAGCATCGCATACGCAATGCAGTAAGTCACGTTGAGACCTATCTTGGTCTGCTGGCTTAATTCAGTATAATTCCATGTTCAAATTTGTGTATCTTTACATTCATCTAGAATCTTAGTAATAATGGCTAAAACATTGGAGAATAGTCAGAATTTAATTGCAAAAACTTTTAAAGGCCTTGAAGAAGTATTGGCCGGTGAAATTAGAGGCTTAGGAGCCGAAAATGTTAAGGTCCTTAATCGGGCGGTGAGCTTTTCGGGCGGTTTAGCTATGATTTACAAGGCAAATCTGCATTTACGGACTGCCTTAAAAATACTCAAGCCAATTGCTGTATTTAAGGCAAAAAATGAAGTAGAACTCTATAAAGGTATTTACAATATCGAATGGGCTAACTATATGGATGTTGAGAACACGCTCTCCATTTATACTGTAGTCAGTTCGGAGTATTTCAATCATACACAATATGTAGCATTAAAAGCAAAGGATGCTCTGGTGGATCAATTTCGGAATTCCTTTGGTAAGCGACCATCCATTGATACTGCGAATCCTGACATTCATATTCATCTTCATCTGGTTGAGGACGAATGTACTGTGTTACTCGACAGCTCAGGAGAGCCACTGAATAAAAGGGGGTATCGTATTAATTCATCATTAGCTCCTATTAACGAAGTACTTGCAGCAGGCATGATTCTCCTTTCGAAATGGGATGCTGATTCAAATTTTATTGACCCAATGTGCGGATCGGGTACTTTGCCTATCGAAGCTGCTTTAATTGCTTACAATATTCCTCCGGGCATTTTTAGAAAGCAGTTTGCTTTTGAAAAATGGAAGGATTTTGATAAAGATTTGTTCGAGGAAGTTTATAATGAAGATTCGCCTCAACGGAAGTTCAACCATAAAATTATTGCTGCTGATATTTCGGCAGGAGCTGTTCGGATTGCATCAGACAATGCAAAAAATGCTTTTGTGCAAAATAAGATCGAATTTGTAACACAATCTTTCGAACGGTTTTCACCCCCTGAAGATGGGGGAATGGTGATGATGAATCCTCCTTATGGAGAGCGTTTAAAAAAGAATGATATTGAGGCTTTTTACGAAAGGATTGGAAATCATCTCAAGAGAAATTTTTCGGGTTATGAAGCTTGGATAATAAGTAGCAATAAAGACGCTATTAAAAGGATAGGATTAAAGCCATCAATGAAAATACCCCTTATAAATGGCGCCCTGGAATGTAACTTTCTTCGCTTTAATTTGTATAAGGGATCGAAGAAAAAAATGGCTGAAGAAAATGAAGACTAAAAAAAATAAGTAATTTTTCACACTTCATTTATATATCTCAGAATTAATTTATATTTTTAATATGGATTGAATCGTTCCTTTAAGAATTTCAGGTAATCAATTTTTAAAAATAAATTGATAAGACTGAAGAAAAGGAGGGAGGATTATTTATAAATTTGTCGTACATATCCGACTTAAAGGTTAATTGAACAAAGCCTCATATGAATTTTGATATAAATGAGTATTATGCAGCAGTGAGGGGAAGTAATCTACTTCTTTCATATCAAGGTATCATCACATCTGAGGTTATAAATACTATTTTAGAACAGGTTGAAAATAAGCTAAATAGTATCGAGGAAGAAAATAAACTTCGGAAAAAACTTTATAATGTTTTAGTAGAAGCTTTGCAGAATTTATATCACCATGTGGAAGATCTTCCGGATGGTGTTTATGAAAACATCCGGAATAAATTCGGAAGTATTATCATAAACAAAACCGAGTATGGGTATAAAATCAGCTCGGGAAATTTTATTAGCTCAAATCGTATAAAAGTAGTTAAGGATAAAATAGATAAAATCAACTCTTTAAGTCAGGATGAGCTGAAAGATATGTACAAATTCATTCTTAATCATCAAAAACTGACAGCTAAAGGCGGAGGGGGACTAGGTCTTGTAGATATTGCCCGAAAAACCGGCCATAAGTTTGATTACAGCTTTCAAAACGTAAATAATGATTTTTATTTTTTTAACTTAGATATTATCGTTTCCTAAATTTTATTAACAGATAGAGTAATATGGAATCACTTTCAATTGAGGGAACAGCAAAGACACCTACAATAAAATTTGACGCAGAGTTGGGACTTATTGAGATTAAGGGTAGGTCGATACCTGAGAATTCTATCGAATTCTATAAGCCTCTGGTTGATTGGCTCGAAAAATATAGTAAAGTAGCTAAACCTCTTACCAAAGTAAACGTTCAGTTAGAATATTTTAATACAAGTTCCTCAAAATGTATTCTGGATGTATTTAAGAAACTGGAAGGCATTCACAAATCGAACAACGAGGTGATAATAAATTGGTATTACGAGGAAGATGATGAAGATATGCTTGAAGCCGGAGAAGATTATGAATCGATTATAAGAGTTCCTTTTAAAATGATTGAAGTAGTTTAAAATTATTCCTTTTTAGATATTTTTTCAACCAATTGCTCGATATAATCGAGCAATTTTTTTAGCAGCCTGTAATAAAGAACAACATAGGTTCCAATTGTCATAATCCAGATAACAAGAATATTTACCCAAAAGGTACTGAAGAAATAACCAAAAATCATTTTTCGGGGTGCATAGAAGTGGGCTTTTACCATTGGCGAAACCGGATCCAGATAAATGGGGTCTACCTTTTGAAATAACTGTCCTCTGTATTCAACAATCATATCTACCTCACTTGGATTTGTCACAAATTCAGTAAGATTTTCGTTATGGTAATTCATTTTCAGGTTTATGAATACCTCTTTATCTTTGCTTGTTTTATGAAAATCCCTTATACGCTCGTCTTTTTGTTCGTTATAATAGTTGTATACTTTAATGTAAAACCTATTTAACCTTTCAAGATACTTTTCTAGGTCGTTTATTAATGCTGGATTAAGTTTTTCGATTACCAGATTTTCAACATCAGAAAAATGCACCAAGTCATTGATTTTGTTCTCTTTTTTTATTTCGTTTCTCAAAACTTCAAGGTTATTTGTAATTTCCTCGTCAGGTTTTGCAGGAAGTGGTATATTATGCAACGACTCCGCTTTATTCTTAAGATTTCGTATCCAGAAATTCTTTTTAAATTCGGCAATACTCATTTTTTTCTCATCGGAGTAAAAAATCTTCTCGTATTTGTTTTCAGTAAACTGATAAACAGCCAGCGCTTCATAAGCCCAGCGGGCCACCATTAACTCACCGTAGAAAGGTATCCGGCTGGGAGAGGAGATTGAGGGGTTTATTTTATCGAATTTAACAATAACACCACTTAAAATTATCTGAGGAATTACAAGGAACGGAATCAGGATATAAATGGTAACCACCGTATTAAAACTGTCAGAAATTACAAGTCCCATTAAATTGGCTGCAGCCCATGCACTGAAAAGAACAAACCAATATTGAAAATACATGCCTTTCACTTCAATAATGGTGTTGCCTATCAATACAAATGTTAAAGCCTGAATTGCTGATATTGTAAGCAAAACCCATATTTTGGAGAGCAGATAGCTGCTCCAGCTTAAGTTTAAAAATTTTTCGCGCTTTAATATTTTTCTGTCTTTAATAATTTCTTCGGCGCTTACTGATAACCCAATAAAAATTGCTACAATTACCGACATGAAGATGTACACCGTAAAGTTACTGTTGCCATTGAAAGTATACCCTTTATTGCCTGTAATATTATAATATTTAATAATATATGAAAGGAGCAGTGCAAGTAAAGGAGCTTCAAGGAAATTTATTATGAGGTACTGGGTATTTGCTAATTTCGCAATTATATCACGTTTGGCGAAAACAAGTAATTGCTTTAATTTATTGGGGATACTAAGTGAAACATTCGGCATTTCGCCGACACTTTTGATGTCTTTATGATTTCGTTCGCTTGTAAGTCTGAAATAGTCGTTCCATTCTTTTGGCGAGACTTTTCGTGTTAAGGTAGTCTTTCCGTTTTCGTCAAGAATCCGGGTTTCTACTATGTTGAAAATTTGTTCGGGGTTTACATTCCCGCAGCAGTGGCATTCACTCTCGTTCCAGTTAGCGTAATGCATTCTGGATTTGAAATAGATGATAGAATCGATAGGATCGCCATTGTAAATTAAAAATCCACCCGAGTCCAGAATCAATAATTTATCAAACATTTTGAAAATGTCCGATGAGGGTTGGTGAATCACCACAAACACTAATTTCCCTTTGAAAGCAAGTTCTTTCAAAAGGTCCATAATGTTTTCCGAGTCGCGGGAGGATAGGCCCGAAGTTGGCTCATCAAGAAAAAGTATACTGGGTTCACGGATAAGCTCCAGAGCTATATTTAGCCTTTTTCTCTGACCTCCGCTAATCTTTTTATTTAACGGGGAACCGACTTTCATGTCTTTATTTTCAAAAAGCCCGAGGTTTATAAGTAAATCCTCCACCATCCGAATGATTTCTTCTTCCGAGTGATTGTCAAAGCATAGTCTGGCGTTATAGTATAAATTTTCGAAAACCGTAAGCTCTTCAATTAGGAAATCTTCCTGAGAAACATAACCTATAAAACCTTCGGTTTTGGTTTTGTCGTTATGTATATTAACTCCATTTATTAAAACTTCGCCCGCAGATGGCTCCAAAGTGCCATTGAGAACATTTACCAGTGTTGATTTGCCTGCCCCGCTGGCTCCCATTATCCCGACAAGACGCCCCGACTCCTCGGTAAAGCTCATTGGATGCAGGCCGGTTTTTCCTTCTTTAAACTGAAATTCAATATCTTTTACATCGAAAATAATTTTGGAATTATGGATTCCTTCATGGAAATAGCCAACAACATCGCTGAAATACAGTGGTTTAATTTGTGGATTACGCAGGCTCGAACCTGTATTTAGCACATACACCCTGTCTTCGTGAATTAACTGTCCGTTTAAATATATTTCACTGGTGCCTATATATCTGATCAGATATATATTGGCCGAAATTACGTGGAGCACTCTTAACTGCCCCTCCAATCCTTCGTAGAAAACATGTTTTTCCGGTCCGTGAGCTGTGTTCCTTTTGTCTTCTATAATGGCCAGGTTTTCGGAGCCTGGAGAATCATCAAATGGGTTTAGAACAAATGTTTTTAGTTGCTCAAATTCGTTGCGGGGAATGTTAAAAGTGTCGGAAACGGTTGATACAAACTGTAATTCCTGTAGGGTAATGTCTTTTATAGATGGAGAATCGGCTTTGATGAATTCCAGAAGCTGAAACAGTAAAATTATCTTTTGCTTTTGCGTTAGCTCTTCATTAATCTCAGTACAAATTACGAGGACCTTTACGGAGGACGATGAAGTACGTTTATTAAGCTTTAGGTTTTCGAACGAAGTTTTATTCTGGTTTAATGCATAATTATTATCAAAGAGATCGAGATATTCGTTTACCAATTCGGAATTAAGCTGCCGTTTAAGAAAGTTTTCAACAACAATCCGCCTGTCGTTCCGATTACTTTGGGGCCGGGCAATAATAGCAAAAAGTTGCATCAGCGCTTTTAATATCTGTTCACTCATACTAAGAGATTGGCCGTTTATTTATTGTTTTTTTTGTATCCGATAATAATCTGAGCAGGTTGTTTGTCCATCGAAACGGGCTTTACCTGCAATTTCCCGTGAAAAACAGTGTTGAACTTAAAATCCCGATAGAATCCATGACCTATATTATTTGTAAAGTGTTCATTTCCTTTTTCATCGGAAAGAGTTAGAATCAGACTTATTTTGGTATTCTGAGTACATAGCGCCAAACGATATGTAAATCCCGGATAAAACACCAAATCGAATGTCGAGCTTTCTTTCGGGTCAATAAGATATTCCTGTGTGTCGAAAATAAAGTCTTTTAAATCTTTACTGCAGTTATTACTGGTGCTTGTTTGACCAGACAATTTCAAGCTGAAAAGCAAAAAGAGGATAATAAACTTCAGATAACCCAGAGCTTTCATACTAGTATATTATGCTTCTTCGTAATGACCGTGAATATTCGTACATTTTATCCAGTTGAGAACCAGTAAGAACCGGAGTAAATTTACACCTGATCGTTGTGGTGCTATCGGAATGGTGAGCAGGCGCGTTTTTATAATCAACATCTACCACTTCAAATTCGTAAGCGATTTCTACAAGTTTGTTTATCAGCTCTGTATACTCCGGACTCTTTTTGTAATATGGCCGCAACAACTGAATTAAGTTATCGAGAGCATACTGCTGATGAAGGAGAATTCCGAAAAGATTGCTGTTTTTTGAATTATTATATAAGGTATTGATAATGTAAAAACTTTCTATCCATCCGCCAGCAATAATGAGAGTGCTTAAATAAGGCCTTTCTCCGTTTCTTATTGCTTCATTTTCTTTTCTCATTAGTTGGGACATGATCATCAGAATAGAATCGCTGTTTCCAAGGTTGTCATCTATTCTTTTGAAAAGCTCGCTTGAATTATATTGATTAAACTTTTGAAAATTTACCAATTGCCGAATATTATTAAGGTACTCGATTTCCAGATTTCTCTGGTCGTACAGACTCAGATAACCTAAATCAGTACAAAGTGCACCCAATATAAGAGCTTTTCGCTCAGATGTTGAATATTCGTTGATATCTATTCTCTTTTCAAATATATCGTCTTCATAATAGGAATAATCCTCTTTTACAAGCATGGTCAACTGGTGGGGTGAGGGAACTGAATAAACGACCTGATTCAGATCAAATTCCTGCTCAGAAAGACTATCCTGAAAATTAAAATTCTTTGAATTTAATTGAGAGGTATCTTGCCTGTGTTTACAGGAACTAAATGAAATAAGAGTCACAATAAACATTAACGGTATAAAGTAACGCATTGATAAATACTTTTTGAGTTAAATTATAGTATCTACATGGCATTACTGATACGAATCTAAGGTTCAGAGGTTCGTTTTTTGGGGGCTTTTTTAAAGGAATAATTGAATTGTAATGTGGTTCTCAAATACGATCATTCATAATCAGTGTAGTTGAGGCAAGTTTACCATCGCGTCTATACTGTACGTTCATTTTTTTGCCTGGCTTTTTAAGCAGTATTGCATGCACTTCCGAAAGACTGAGTTTTGATAATTCCTGATAATTTATGTTGATAACCTGATCGCCTGGCTTTAAACCAGCTTTATCAGCAGGAGAATTCTGACAAATATTGGAGATACTGAATAAGTTTTCACCAGGAGTAGGACAACAGATCTCCATTCCGCTTTGATTAATTTTAAAGGGATCTTTGGTTTTGCTATTGGGCCTGAAAGTGATTTTATAATTCCGGTAATCGAATATGATATTGAAACGGCTGATAATATCAGCACCTATTGTTCCATTTCGACTGTCGGTAAACTTTGTGGGAAGGATAACAACAGTATCGGAATACGACGCTATTAAGTTCTGAAGTTTCATTGGGCCAGTGCCAAATTCTTTTATTCGGCCTACTATTCCGTAAACAGCTCCGCTAAGTCCGGTGCCAAGGTACAATGTCTCGGTTTTCTGAGGAAGTTTAAGTGCCGGATTGGAGTTTAAATCCAACCATAATGCAAAGCTTGCACCAGAATCTATCAGAAACCGCCCTTCCACAACTGTACTGTCATCCTGCATTATTTGTGTTGTGATAAAGGGTTTGGTATCGATAATATTCAACGGGAAAGTAGTTTCATTTTTCCTCTTTTTATAGGTATAAGTTTTGGGAGCATGAAAGCTGATGTATTTTGTGTCGTAATTTATTTCAATAATGAGGTCGCGGAAGAGATTATAACCCAATAGGCCATGAACCTTGATTCCCAGGTGATGTGAAAAATCGAAGTCGGGCTCTGGTATTACCAGAATATCCTGGTGTTGTCCTAATATTCCGGGGATTCTGATTTCATTTTCAATGGAATGGAGTGCTGTAACTGCCGAGGCGCCGCCAAATCCATACATCTGAATTTCTTTGATATATTTCATGTTTAACCTGGTAGCCAGCTCCTTATCAGTTATAATGGAGTTGCTTATACCGGAATCGAGTATAAAATTCAGCGTATCGCTATTGTTTACAAAAACTGGTAAAATAATCAGGTTATTTATTAATTGAAATGTTAATTGAACACTCTTTTTTTGTGGGTTCTCAATATAGAACCGCTTGGGGTTCTTCTGTATCTGAGCATTCAGAGTTGCTTGAATCCCCCAAATGGAAATTAAGGTTATCAGGGTAAATGTTCTCATGGCGCGGGTTGTTAAGTTTAACAATTTAGAAGCGCTTCTGAATATTTGATTCTTTTCAGTTCATTAACCCTATTGACAATTTTGCTGATTATTTTGGAGTGACCGGTTAAATTGTCAGTAAATTTAAAGGTTATGAGAATGGCAAGTCTTTTGAAAAGATCAATTGAAATTACAAAAAAGTATAATATGAACCTGAATAATTTCACCATAAAATCGCAGGAAGCTATACAAGCAGCTTATACTGTTGCTGAACAAAACAAAAATCAGTCAATTGAAACAGCGCATATTTTAAAGAGTCTTTTAGCCGACAAGGAAAGTGTAGCTTCTTATATTCTGAAAAAAATAAATGTAAATACCCCGGTAGTTGAATCTGTGCTCGATCGTATGATAGGTTCATTTTCTAAAGTTACCGGCGGCGAGATATATCTTTCTCAGGCGGCAAGTTCAGCTTTGCAGAAAGCAACAAATTATTCCAAGGATTATGGTGACCAGTTCGTTTCGGTAGAGCATATCCTGTTAGGCTTATTCGCACAAGGAGACTCGGTTTCCCAGATTCTGAAAGATAATGGAGTATCCGAATCTCATTTAAAGAAAGCTATCCAGGAACTTCGTAAAGGATCTAAAGTAAACAGCCAGTCGGCCGAAGAAACATATGATTCGCTTAACCGGTATGCTATCAATTTGAACGATCAGGCCCGGAATGGTAAACTCGATCCTGTAATTGGCCGCGATGATGAGATTAGGAGAGTTTTGCAAATTCTTTCACGTCGCACCAAGAATAATCCAATTCTGATTGGGTCTCCCGGCGTAGGTAAAACCGCTATTGCCGAAGGATTAGCGCATAGGATCATTAAGGGCGATGTGCCCGAGAATTTAAAAACAAAGCTGCTCTATTCACTCGATATGGGTGCTTTAATTGCCGGGGCAAAATATAAGGGAGAATTCGAAGAACGGTTGAAAGCCGTGGTTCGCGAAGTTGTGGAGTCGAATGGAGAAATCGTTTTGTTTATCGATGAAATTCATACGCTGGTTGGAGCTGGTAAAAGCGAAGGTGCCATGGATGCGGCTAATATTCTAAAACCAGCTCTGGCACGCGGAGAGCTGCGGGCAATAGGTGCAACTACTCTGGACGAATATCAAAAGTATTTCGAAAAAGATAAGGCTCTGGAGCGCCGTTTCCAGCCGGTAATGGTAGAAGAACCTGATACACTCGATGCAATTTCTATTCTTCGTGGTTTGAAGGAAAGGTACGAAAATCATCACAAAGTACGTATTCGCGATGAGGCAATAATTGCCGCGGTTGAACTTTCGCAACGCTATATTACAGAACGTTTCCTTCCAGATAAGGCCATTGACTTAATTGATGAGGCTGCATCCAAACTACGCATGGAAATGAATTCAGTGCCCGAGGAAATTGACGAGATTGAACGTAAAATAATGCAACTCGAAATTGAACGTGAAGCTATAAAAAGAGAAGGTAATGATGCTAAGGTTATTGAACTTGCTGCAGAAATTGCTAATTTGAGCGATACAAGGAACAAACTTCGGGCTAAATGGAATAGCGAAAAAGAGGTAATAGAAGGAATTCAAAAACAAAAGACAGCAATTGAACAATATAAGCTAGAGGCTGAACAGGCCGAGAGAAATGGCGATTACGGCAAAGTTGCCGAACTAAGGTATGGCAAAATTAAGGAGGCTGAAGGTCAGATTGAAAAATTCAAGAACAGGCTTTCGGAAATGCAAAGCGAAAATGCGCTGATTAAAGAAGAGGTTTCGAGCGAAGATATTGCTGAAGTTGTTTCGCGATGGACAGGTATTCCGATTACCCGGATGTTGCAGAGTGAGAGGGAAAAACTTTTGAATCTCGAAACGGAACTACATAAGCGAGTGGTTGGTCAGGATGAAGCCATTGTTGTTGTTTCCGATGCTGTTCGCCGGAACCGTGCTGGTCTTTCGGATGCAAAGAGGCCAATAGGTTCATTCATATTTCTGGGAACAACCGGTGTTGGAAAAACTGAGCTGGCAAGGGCGCTTGCCGAATATTTGTTCAACGATGAGAATATGATGACCCGGATTGATATGTCGGAATACCAGGAGCGTCATTCGGTTTCGCGCCTGATAGGAGCGCCTCCGGGCTATGTTGGTTACGAAGAAGGCGGGCAACTTACTGAAGCTGTAAGGCGTAAGCCATATTCGGTGGTTCTGCTCGACGAAATTGAAAAGGCACATCCCGATGTATTTAATACTTTACTGCAGGTATTGGACGATGGCCGTTTAACAGACAACAAAGGCAGAACCGTTAATTTTAAGAATACAATTATAATCATGACGTCCAATATCGGGTCGCATCTTATCCAGGAAAGCATGGATAAAATTAACGACCGTAACAGAGACGAAATATTGCGGAAAACCCAGATGGAAGTTATGATGCTGATGCGGCAAACCATCCGCCCTGAATTTCTGAACAGGGTAGACGAGATAATTATGTTTACTCCATTAAGTTATAATCAGATCAGAGATGTGATTTTGTTGCAACTAGATAAAATTATCAAACAACTTGAAAGCAACGACATAAAACTGGAGATATCCGATTATGCACTGGACTGGATTGCGAAACAGGGGTATGATCCTCAGTATGGAGCACGTACTGTAAAAAGAGTAATTCAGAAATATATTCTGAATGAATTATCGAAAAGGATCTTAGCGGGAAAGATTACTAAAAATGAAACGATAAAAGTTGATGCTTTCGAAGATGATCTTGTGTTCTCAAATTAAAAATAGCCTGATAAGTTTTTTAGATCTCCCAGGCTTTTGTATTTCTGTGGTCTGAGGTCCGTCGACTGAAGACTAATTAAAACTTTTAATACAATCGTCCAAATCGCTATATATTTCAAATACATTATGGAGTTGTAATAATTTTATCAGTTCCATAACATCTTTTTCAACATTGCATATTTTAAAATGTCCATAATGGATATTGGCAGTTTTAAAAACGGATAGAAACACTCCAAAGCCAGAACTGTCAATAAAGTTTATTCCCTGGAGATTAAGTATCAGTTTTGTTCCAGGTTTATTAAAAAGGTTATTCAGTTGTTCTTTTACAGGTTCTGTAACAAGCGCATTAAAACGGTTCAGGTCCTGAAATGAAGCCACATAAATGTTATTAATCAGTTCTACTTTAAGCATTTTGTAAAGAATTAGAGTTTATAGTTTAGCTGCAACTTCTTCAAGTTCAGCCATGGCCTGTTTTGTTAATCTTATAAATTTTTCAACATAAACAGGGTATGATTCGACATCTTTTTCCTCTTTAGTGTTTATTTCCAGTGTTTTTAAATCGGCTGCAAGTTCATTCATGCCCATTATTGCAACTGACGATTTAGCTTTGTGAGCTAATTTACCTAAAAGCAGGTACTCTTTTCCATCCAGATATTTTTGCATGTCGCGGATATACTCTTGTGACTGATCATTGAAAATATGAATCATTTCTTTGATTATCTCATTGCTTCCCCCGGACATGTTCTTTAAATAGGATAAATCGGTTATCATGTTTATACTATAATGTAAATTAGCTTATTAATTATTCTTTCAATTTTTTTTTATAAATTAACTGAAAAAATTAAAGATTCTGTAAATCAAAATTAATCATATTTCGTAAAAAACCATATTCATTTAAGCTTTTTCAATATGACCAGAACATTTGTATTTATTTTACTGCTGACAAATTTATGTTTTATAGCTGAGGGGCAAACTACCCGCGAAGCCGACGATGTCAATGCAAAAAAAGCATTTAACCAAGCTGTTAAAGCAATTCTTTCCAAAGATTATAATGGTGCATTAAGCCATCTTAACAAAACAATTTTAATCAAACCCGACTTTATTCCGGCGTTGAATGAGAGAGGAAAGATCTATCTTAATCAGGGAAAACTAAAAGAAGCTATTGCTGATTTCGATAAAGCCTTACTCCTAAACGGCTCTCTTGGAGAGGCTTATTTTGGACGTGCCAATGCTTTGTTCCAGAAAAAGGATTATGAAAAAGCATTTCAGGATATTACTATGGCAATAAATAGCGGATATACCGAGTACATAGCATATTATTACCGGGGCATTATGAATCTGATGAATAATCAGGCGAATGCCGCTTTACTCGACTTTACCCTTTGCATTGATAAGAAAAACGATTTTGCCGAAGCCTACCATGACCGGGCAAGTTCAAAACTTTTACTCAAAGATTTTCAGGGAGCTACTACCGATTACGAAAAAGCAATTGAATTGAAACCCGCGTTTGCTTTAGCCTATTCAAATTTAGGTGCTTTAAAGAAGGAAACTGGTAATTATAATTCGGCCATTGAGAATTATTCGAAAGCGTTAAAGATTGATTCAACAAAAGCTGATATTTGGAATAAACGTGGTGTTGCCAAATATCTGGCAGGCGATTATTCCGGTGCAGAAGCTGATTTTGACAGAGCTTTAAAACTTAATCCGCAATATTCCTATTCTTTAAACAATCAGGCGGTGGTAAATGCCAAAAACGAAAAGCAGGCTGATGCTCTTGCGAAGTTGAACACTTTAATTAATTCCAATCCTCAAAAAGGTGAATATTATCTTAACAGGGGATACATAAAGGAACTTTCGGGTGACCTGGATGGCGCCTGTGCCGATTGGAAAATGGCCGATTCATTAAATGTTAAAGAAGCTAAACTATATTTGAACGACTGTAAATAAAAAACTCATGATACACCGACTAACCTTACTTTTTGCAATTCTGATATTTTCGATTTCTCAACCCGTTTTGGCGCAGAAGGAAGTCAATGTCAAAAGGAGTGAATTTAAAATAAAGCAGGCTGGATTCCGCGATGCCTGGCATGCTGTTAAAGAAGGCGACAGGCTTGCCTCAAAAGGTAAAGGCGCTTTGCCTTCAGCATTAAAGGAATATTTGAAAGCTCATCCATATAATCCTGAGAATGCTGAGCTAAACTATAAAATTGGTACCTGTTATCTTCAAACCGATAAAAAGAAAGAGGCAATAGCTTACTTAATCAAGACTTATGAAAAGGATCCTCAAATAACCCCCGATTTTCATTATGTACTTGCAAGAGGATATCATTTTAACCTTGAGTTCGGAAACGCAATTAAGGAATATGAACTGTATTACCAAACACTTTCAAAAAAGGAGAAAAAAACAATCGGAATAAAAGTTCTAAAGTTTAAAGAGGAATGCTTGAATGCTGGAGAGCTGGTTTCAAATCCTAAACGGGTTATCATAAAGAATCTGGGTGATTCGGTAAACTCGGGTTACGATGATTACAATTCTGTTATAAGCTCAAACGATTCTATCATGTATCTGATATCGCGCAGGCCAGTTTCATTAACATCGAGGCCCAATATTTTGGATAGCAGGTTTAATGAAGATATTTATACGTGTTTGAACGATGGGGGCAATTGGCAAACTGCAACACGCTGGCAATCTAAAATTAACGACAAGCATCATAATGGAGTCGTATGGTTGTCATCCGATGGAAAAACGATGTATCTTTATAATGGCTACAAGGATAACGGCGACCTTGAATACAGCGAATTCAGAAAAGGTAAATGGTCAAAACCATCCAAATTAAGGGGCGGTTTTAATACCGACGAAAAAGAAACCGCAATCACCATAACTGCCGATGGAAATGAAGTATATTTTGTTTCGGCTGATCCACGCGAATCGTTTGGAGGAAAAGATATTTTCTATTCGGTAAAAAATAGCAAGGGTAAATGGACTTCACCCAAAAATGCAGGTTCTTCCATTAATACTATGTACGACGAAGAAGGTGTTTATATAAGTCCTGAT
Source organism: Bacteroidota bacterium (assembly GCA_023429135.1). Taxonomy (GTDB): domain Bacteria; phylum Bacteroidota; class Bacteroidia; order Bacteroidales; family JAAUTT01; genus JAAUTT01. The sequence goes on from JAEYWD010000078.1 coordinate 26,961, forward strand.
GGAAAAACGCTGTACTTTAGTTCTAATGGGCATAATTCAATGGGTGGTTACGATATTTTTAAGGTTGAAAGGGATGAGAAAAACGTGTGGTCCAAAGCCCAGAATATTGGATACCCTGTAAACTCACCCGACGATGAACTTTATTTTCGGCCATCGGACAACGGAAAACAAGCTTACTATTCTGCTATCAGGCCCGATACCAAAGGTGGTAAAGATATTTACAAGGTTATTTTCCTGGGATCAGAAAAGGAGATGATTCTATTATCGGAAGACCAGCTAATTTCTTATAAGGATTATCCGTACAACGATGTTTTTGTGCGTATACCACAATCGCTCTCAATTGATACTTCGGTAATGTTAAAAGGCGTGGTTACCGATGCCAAAACTAACAAACCTGTAAGTGCAAAAATCAACCTTATCGATATAGACCGCAGCCAGGTTATTGCCACAACAATTTCCGATTCAACGGGAAGTTATCAGTTTTCTTTACCTGAGGTGAAAAAGTACGGTATTGAGCTGAATGCCAAGGATTATATGTTCCTTCTCGACGTTGTCACTATGCCTGCTTCCATAACCGGACGAACTGTAATTCGTAATTTTGCTATGGCTAAAGTGGAAGTAGGTGCAAAAGTTGTTCTGAAAAATATTTATTTTGAAACCGGAAAAACTGTTCTTAAGGCCGAGTCGTTTGCTGAACTGGACAAGGTAGTTAAGTTCCTGCAGGAGAACAATGAACTGAAGATTGAAATTTCGGGACATACTGACAATGTTGGTTCTCTGAAAATAAATACAACATTGTCCGAAGCACGTGCTAAAGCTGTTGTCGATTATTTTGCAAAGAACGGCATTGCAATTGAACAGATGGTTTACAAAGGTTATGGCCCAAGTCAGCCAATTGCACCAAATACAACAAAAGCAGGAAAACAGTTGAACCGACGTGTAGAATTTAAAATACTAAGTAAGGATTAAATCCGTTTTTTACGGAAGTAAAGTATTAGAATGAAAGCAATGATATTGGCAGCCGGGAAAGGAACCCGGCTGCAGCCATTAACGAATACAACACCCAAAGCACTGGTTGAAATTGATGGCAGGCCGCTTCTGGAAATTATTATTATGAACCTGAAACGCGCCGGTTTTAGCAGCCTTGTTATCAATGTTCACCATTTTGCAGAGCAGGTATATGATTTTCTGGAGCGTCACAGGAACTTTGGAATCAATATCCAGGTATCCGACGAACAGGATTTGCTGCTCGATACGGGTGGCGGACTCCTGAAGGCTAAGTCTCTTTTGATGGATGGCGAACCTTTTCTGGTTCATAATGTAGATATTATAACAAATCTCGATTTAAAAGCCTTGTACAAATTTCATTGTCAGTCGGGCGCTCTGGCTACAATGGCTGTTAAAGACAGGGAAACATCCCGGTCTCTTTTAATTGGAAAAAACGGCGATTTAAGCGGCTGGAAAAATAATGTTACCGGTGAAGTAAAACACTCCCGAGGTATCCTTGAGGAGTTGGAGCCTATTGCTTTTTCGGCAATTCATGTAATGAGCCCCGAAATTTTTGAACTTATTCACGAAACCGGTGTTTTTTCGATCATGGATGTTTATCTGCGAATTGCTAAAACCCACCGAATAGCCACTTATAATCACAATAACGACTATTGGCTCGATTTAGGCCGAATCGGAAACATTGATGAAGCAGCCAGTTTTTTAAAAAATAACCCGTTATGACAAGTAAGGAAAAAATTCAGGAGCTTAATGCAAGGTTTGAAAAGAAGACTCCACAGGAAGTTTTATCGTATTTTCTTCATGAATATAAAGGTCGTATTGCTCTTTCATCCAGTCTTGGAATTGAAGATCAGGCATTAACACACATGGTGTGCAATATCGATCATTCCGCCAAAGTGTTTACCCTCGACACGGGCAGGTTATTTCCCGAAACTTATTCTTTGATTGATAATACCAATAAACATTTCGGAATAAATATCGAAGTATATTTTCCTGAATCGGGGAGAGTTGAGGAGATGGTGCGAACCAAGGGAATCAATCTTTTTTACGACAGTATCGAAAGTCGGAAAGAATGCTGTAAAGTACGAAAGATTGAACCTCTCAAAAGAGCTTTTCAGAACCTGGATGTTTGGATTTGTGGTTTGCGCAAAGATCAATCTATTACCAGGTTTTATTCCAGTATGGTGGAATGGGACGAAGCGAATGGACTTATCAAGATTAACCCTCTTATTAACTGGACCGAGAAGATGGTTTGGGAATATATCCGTGTTCATCATGTTCCATACAATGAGTTGCACGACAAAGGATTTCCCAGCATTGGTTGTCAGCCATGTACCAGAGCAGTTGCAGCCGGCGAGGATATCCGTTCGGGCCGCTGGTGGTGGGAAGCGCCTGAGCACAAAGAGTGCGGTTTACATAAAAGATAATATGATCGGAGCGGATGCATAACCCGAGCTTGAGCCTGTCGAAGGGTAATATTGCTGATTTGCAATGAGGTTTCGACAGGCTCAACCTCCGGTGATACACTAATTACACGACCTCATTAATACATGATTAACTTTTTATTTGGAAATAGCAAATGCTATTGAAATAAATATCGTAGCAAATGCTACGACAAACAGGGGTCAGGCGGAATTTGCAATTTATGGACTTTTCTCATAGCCTTTATTGTATATTTACCATAGAAAATCCAATAATTTATGCTTCATGGAAAAAGTTTTTCACCAAATCAAAGCCTACCTTTATCCTAACCATCTTCTGGCAAAACAACATGAATTTGTTCCAAGGGTATGCGCGGAACGAACTGTTAATGTTAAAGAAATATGCGAATCGGCCGTGACAAGGGGAGGAGCGCCTGGTACGGCTGAGGAAATAGAGTATAAAGTTAACCTGTTTCTGGAAGAGATGGCTTATCTTTTATGCAATGGCTATGCTGTCAATACAGGTTACTTTACCGGGAACGCTCATTTAAATGGGGTTTTTAATAATGCTGGTGAAAATTTCGATCCGTCCAGGCATACATTAAGTTTTGTGTTTAATCAAGGGGAGCTGCTTAGGCGGGAGATAAAGGATTTGAGAGTTGATATTCTTGGTATAGCCAAAAATGTGATGTTTATATCTGAAGTAATCGACCAGAAAACAGGCTCAGTAAACAACATTATTACCCCTAACCGTAATTTGATAATTAAAGGAGGCAAATTAAAAATCGCCGGAAACTCCGAATCCGGAGTTTACCTGATACACCTGGGAACAGGTAGAAAATTAAAAACAGATCCATCCGATGTGGTTGTCAATTACCCGGCCGAGCTGATGGTTTCTCTACCGGACCTGATGCCGGGAGATTATAAGTTAGAAGTAGTTTCGCAGTTTACTGGTAACGCGCTTTTAAAAGAACCACGTAGTTGCGTTTTCGATGGGGTTTTAACCGTAATATAATGTGAGTTCCACCTTTGGCTGGAAGTCTTCAGCCCGGGGATTTCACCCAGGTCGCGATGTCTTAGGACTTCGATCCCGAAACCTTTATCCGGTCATCCAAGGAAGACACGATAATATTATCGTCTATGACACGACAATTTTATCGTGCCTAACGCGACAATGTTATCGTGTTACTGGTAATGATATTGTTCTTAGCTATTTCTCCGACTGCCTGCATTGCGACCAGAAGTAGCTGCTCACCGACCCGTAATTGTACCTTTCGTTACTGCTGAACAGAGCTGTATGGAAATAGTTTTTTGCCATGTTTTCCCTGATTTGTTTCTCGGGCAAATAATAGCCGCAATTGTAGGCTGTTGCATAAAACCATACATGGTTGAGGTTGAGGCTGCCCGATATAGAAGGATATTTATAGTCCATTACTTTGATGAACCAAATCAGATACTGAACCTGCCATTTTTCGCTGTCAAGCCGCTTTACCCTTTGCAAACGAGCATGATTGGTTTGCGCGGTATCAATTTGTTCAACTTCGGCATCGTGTTTAAAACAGGCAATGGTTTTCAGGTCGGTTTCAAGCTTCTCAGCAAAAGTTGGCTTTATCTGGAATCGTCCTATAGAAAAATCAGCATAGGTTGGACCATATTGGACATACAGAGTTTTAAGCGCCTGAATTTCCATTTTATCCCGAATGTATGAATACCGGATCAGTTCAGGAAATATAACGGATTTGGCAAAACATGGATCTATTTTGTTTCGGATTAAAGTGTTGGTGATCCATTGGTTACTGTTAAGATAGTTTATGGCTTCAAAATATTGTTTCCCGAAGATTTCTTTATAGTTGAGGTTAACCTGGCTATAAAGAGAGCACCGGGGAACTAGGAGAATTAAAAACAGGAAGGTAATTTTATAAATCGCGCGAATAGAACACAAGATCTTTTTCATTTTCGAGTGAAAGCCATTTGAGGGTAAATTTTCCATCCTTTTCAACAGCAGAGGTCTCAATTGGAGAAGGATAGGTTTTGCCATCACTAAAGTAGATCTTATCGTATGAGGCTATGGCATATTTCTTACCGTCGGAACTGAGGTATGTCTGACAGGTATTTACATCCAGATCAGTAAATTCCTTCACCTTTACACCATTAATGTATAGTGTGTTATTGACCGACATGATCCAGTTACCGTTTTTTGTAAAAGCCGGATTGTCGCTATAAAATGTATTCTGTGGGAATGGCCCGAATTTGGTGGTTCCGTTTAACAGAACGTACGACATGGGTGTGGGAGCATTATTCGCTTTTTGTTCCTGTTCTTTTGCCCATTTCATTATTTCCTCCTGGGTCATTTTCGAAAAGTCTTTATTCATAACTGACATATCAACAGCTTCGCGCTCGTTAACTGCAAACAGGTATTTTTTACCGCTGGGGCCTACATGAATTTTCTCTACATCGCCTTTTAAAGCAACTTTTAATCCTTCGGATGTAACCAGAAACTGGTTCATATTCTGATCGGCTGTAATTGCAAAGAAACCTGACTTGTCGGGCCATACATGCAATTTCGTGATTAGCCCGTACGGACCGTATTTTTTACTGTTTAGTGTGATAGAGTAGGTTCCGTCGTCGTTGGCCGAAATATAACCCAGGTTTGCCTCATCGTTTTCCTGAGGTTGGTAGAGAGAACATTTACTTTGCATGCTCTCCTGGTTAGCATTCGTTAGGGCTTCCTGTTCCTCCAGGCTGTCGAACGGGCCTTTCCGTACTCCATTTTTATAGATAAAAAATTTATCATCCATTTTCGTGGTAACTGAAGCTTGTCCGGTAGCAATTGTAAGCGACAGGAAACTTTCGCCATACATAATTACTTCGCCATCCTGAAGGGTTAATAAAATTTTTCGGGTTACAGCAGGACTCTGACTAAAACCCTGCAAAAATGTTCCGATTAAAAGGATGATTATAAACAATTGTTTTTTCATATGTATAGATTTTGAATTATTGAGGCATATCTAATTGAGGGATACTTACATGAGGAGTAAGCTTAATTTCAACATCCACTTTTCCTTCCATCTCCTGGTTGCCTTCGTTCAGTTTATATCGCTTACCTGCGGCCTTGATTGTAAAACTTCCCTTAGGGTTGAGGAGAAAATTATCGAGTTCCTTGTAATTGGCTATCAGCAATTGTTCATAAACTTCCGGGGCTTCAGCTTCATGATGTTCGTTAATGGAGCCAGGGATATTAATATCAAAGGGGCCGTCGATCGGTACCAGCATTTCTTTCATGTCGTCCCATCTCTTTCCGGTACCATTTCCTGTAGGTGTGTTCCTGATGTATTTAAACTCTTTTCCGCCGGTAAGCCAGATAACATAATGTGGCGTTATTGGTTGGGGTTGTCCAAAGGGTGCATCGTAATGTTTTATTTCGAGGTTGAGCATTTCCATTTCGTTAATACCTGAGGCAGAATAGGTGTAGGTAGTAACCAGTCTGTTGGATTTTTCGTCCATCGTTGTTCTTGTTACCGAAACATCCAGAGGGAAATTCACCTCTTTGGCTACCTCGCCTTTTTCGTTGTATTCGTTGTATTTTGATGACCCTGATAAGATGGGGCAATGCATGGATGCTGTACATTTTGACCTGTTTGAAGGACTGTTGATATACGATTTTAACAGGAATGTCATTAACTGGCACGATAGCTTCCCTTTGATATGAGCTTCGTTTTTTACCACATGCCATGGAGCTTTTTTAGATGGTGAATATTCGGCAAAACTATAATGGATGGTAATTTCTGCATCGAAACGTTCATCATCGTCAAACATACCTGTTTGTGCACTAATGCTGATATTACAGAAAATGAGGAAGATTAATGGGTGAAATTTCATAAATAATTATTGAATAATTAAGGAAGTGAGTGATTTAACAAAGTCAATATCCATGGCCTGTTCGAAAAGAATACAGGGATAGCTGGTGGATTGGTGCTTCAGATAATCGTCAGCAATTTGTTTGAGTTCTTTTTTGTCGCGGATATGAAAAACCATAAACTGGATGTCGGATTTCGGCCTGTTTGTGTTCCAGTACTTTGGATTTACTGTCATAATTGGTTGAAATATATTCTCCTGTCCTTCGTAGCTTGAGGTAGAGCGCACCTTCGACAAGTTTCCCCCGAAATATGCAGGTTTATCGCGGTCGGCAGCAGGAATTTCGGCCCATTCCTTATCCAGAAATTGTTTATTCAATTTAGCGGTAAATTCATCGGTTTCTTTTGCAGCAAGCTCCCGGGCACAGGCAAAGGCTTCGTTTACAGTTACCGGGATCCAGTAATCAGGCCGCGAGGGATCGTATAGCACATAACATATGTTGTCGTACATATCAATGCCCGGAGCGATTGTTTTTTTATTGAAGGGAACAGTAAAATAGCATTTGTTCTGGTCGAAACCATTGGAATTGATTCCAATCCCGTTCATGCTGTTTATCTGGAGTTCCCATTCCGGAGGCTCAATGGAGTTGAAAACTACTTCTCCTTTTTTATTCTTGAAAAAAGCGCAAAACTCAAACTCAACATTAACAGGAACTCCGTAATTGCATTTTACCACCGATGAAATATCGTCGAGCCTCATCTGTGCGTTGAACCCTTGCAATCCGGCCAGAATAGGATTTTTCCGGACAACATCAGCCAGCTTTTTAAGCTGTTCAAGGTTTGCAACCATTTCTGCAGGTGTGAACTTATCATTACGCGCATAATCAGTCCGGCTGAGGATTTTAAAGGTTCCCTGTTTGTCTAAAACAAGCGGATGATCCTGGGCATATATACTGATTTGCACTGCAACTGAGAACGTCAGTAAGATCAAATAATTTTTCATCAGGGCCATATTTATTATATGATTGTAGTTAAGACTTTGTAATTATTTTACATTCCCAGCTTAATGACATTGTTGTTTTCGGTATCTTTTACCCCTGCCGCCAGAGTTGCCGCCATTTCAACATTTTTTCCTACTCCGCCCATTGTTCCTGTCATTTCGAATTTTCCGCCAACATCCACATTGCCATCATCATATTGGGTGAATGTTACCCCGCCTTTAATTTCGCCTGACACGGCTCCCGCCGATGCCTCAGCACCAACTCCTATAAACAGGGTCGTGGATTTGTTTCCTACAAAAGTTCGCTTTGCCGACATTGAAATTCCAGCGGAACATCCTACTTCAATGCTTTCGCATTCAAAATCAACTCCGCAGGGACCAATGCCGAGCGAAAGCTTATTCCCCTTTAAAGGACACTCATTTCCCTCCATTTCTTTTGTAATCACTTGGCCTATGGGTGGTTGAGGCTGAATGAGGTACTCAGAGCAATTCATGCCGCACTCGCTGGTTACAGTTTCCTGAAAAGCTTTTTGATAGGAAACATAAACATGACCAATAATGCCAAGTGCTTCCCTGTTAATTTCATAAGCATAAATTTTGCTCCAATATGGGCTGTATATTTTGGCCAGCCATTTATCAGTAAATGCATATAAATCGTTCAGTAGTTCATCCTGTTTCTTTTTATGTTCGGTAAATGCTCTGGTGAATTGCCCAAATACGCCATTCATATTAGCATTGCAATCTTTAGCGGCTTTGCAGTCGTGCAGGCAATATAAACGGATACATTCACTGTCCATAAATCTTTTGATCTCACCACAGTTATTTTCGCATTTTTCTCTGGCCAGAGTACCTGGCTCATAACGTTCGCATGTGCGTTGGCAAGCTTTGGCCGAATAATAGCTGGCTTCCAGGCAGTTTTTCTTTTCCTGAAGAAATTTATCATGTTCTTTAAAATAGTCCTGAATAAACCAGCCAGCTTGTGCGGGAAGTCCGTCTACTTTTTTGGAATATGCTTTGAATTCTTTTGTTGACTGGTGCCTGAAATATTCCAGGATACAGTCAATAGCAAACCGTTCGTTGGGATAATCGCGAAGAATAGCATTAGGCGAAATGTTTGGCTGCGATTGATGTATGCTTAAAAACTCCCTGTTAAAGGAGGTTAATTTAATCATATATTCCTGATAGCCTTTAACACCTTGGTTAAAGCCGCCGCCATGTGTCCAGTCTTCAAGTTGCGAACTAAGAGAAAAATTTGGCATTTTGAGGTGGTTATCGGGAGGAACAAGCGGTGCCAGCTTTTCGTTGTCAGGAATATTGGCATCCGGATCAAGTGATGATAGCATTTCACTTGGGTTGATCTGGAGGCTGTTTTCTCCCCAGAAATCTCCTTTTGAGTCCTTATCACCCGAAGTATTCTGGTTCATAACATTGCTTGAGATTAAACTGTTACCAGAGGAAGTGCTTTGTGCAGCATTTTTTATGGCCCCGAAACTTTTGTGTGCTTGCCCGTAAGAAATTCCATCGCCAACAACAGCAGCAAACAACTGTTGCAATGCAGTTTTCCAGCGCCCTGTTTGCAGATATAAATCACACAGGGCCGAATGGGCAAGCCCAAAATTTGGATTGTACTTTAATGCTTCCTTTAAATATTCTTCGGCTTTTCTGTTGTCTTTAAGATCAAAATAACTGCATCCGATTTGAGTAAGGATCACTGCACTTTGTTTACACAATTCGTTGGCATACAAATGCACCGAGAGCGCTGTTTTTGTTGAATCGATCATTCGCAGGAAGGCCCCGAAATTATTAACCGACAGAGTGTCCTGAGGATTTATTTTTACTGCGGCAGCCAGATAGATACAGGCTTCGTCGGGATCTTCACCAAATTGCGACAGAAATGCTCCAAACGAAGTTATTCTTCGCACCGATGCTGCATTGAAATTTTCCTTTTCAGCTTTTTTAAATTCGTTATCGTACTGACTTTTCGCAATTGCGTTTATATACTTGTAAGATCGTTCAAAAAAACGGTTAGCAATAATAGCTACCAATTCTTTATTAGCGGCAGATGCCGTTATGCTTATTGTTTCGGAGTTAGGTGCCGGTGGTTTTGAGTTTATGTTAACGGTTGGCTGTCCGCCTGTGAGTTGTTGTGCCAGCTTTTTAATCTCCTCATTTGCTTTTTTTGCCGCCACCGGGTCGTTCCAGTCGGTGGTCTGACGGATTTTTGCCATTTGTTTTCTGATAGCATCCGTATTTGGTTGATTTTGAGCAACCATAACCTGACAGAAAATCAAAAGCAAAAATGAAGTTATTGCAAATCTTAGGCTCATGAGAAAGTATTTTGAGTTTACTGATTCAAATCAATATTCCTCTATAGGTTTGTATTTAAATACTTCTTTCAATTTATTCAGGTATGTTTTGGTCCATTCGAGGTATTCAATGTCTCCGGCTTTTGGAGTTGTACCGGTATTGATGAGTGAATTATCAATCTTGCCGGTCATTACATCCAATTGCTGATAATCGTTGTACGAAGATTTCAGGTTGGAAAGGTGATATTTTAGTGCCTCCGTATACAACGGAGTCATATACTGGCAATAATCTTTTTTCACCTGGTTGAGTTCAGCTAATGCTGCATCGTACGCCTTTTTATCCTCAGTCTTCCAACCGCCTTCGCCACCACCGCCAACTAGTTTGCTCATACTTGCCCTTAAAGATTTCATCCTTTCCAGCATCTTTAAGCCTCCTGCATCCTGATCAACCTGCTTGTATTTTCCAATTACATCATTCTGCTGAGTTTTGATATTCTGATATAATACATTACGTTGTAAAACAAGTTCTGTACTACTATTTGTATTTGCTGGCTGAGTTTTGTTGTTTTTTGCATTTGCCTGCGCAGTGGCTTGCGCCTCGGTGGCATAAGCTTCAGCATAAGCCTGCTTGCCTTCTTTGCTCATATTTTTCATATTGTTTGCTTCGGCCATCGACATATTTGCATTTTGCTGCATCATTTTTTCGGCCATTGCCTGTTTCTCTTCCTTGGTCATCTTTTTGCTTTTCAGTTTTTCCAATTCTTCTGCTGTAAGTCCTTGTTGTAACATCATTTGTTCGGCTTGCGCTTTTGTTTTGGCTTCATCGGGTTTCTGCTGATCTTTCAACGTACGGGTTTGTGCATCCAGGTCGCGGATAATAGCCGAGATTTTCTCTTCAAACTGTTTCTGAGTTTCGGTATTAGTTGTACACGTGTTAACAGGTATTGCTGGAATTTTCTGCAAAAAACTGTTTGAACCCGTTTGAGCCTGAGTGTGGCTAATCAACAGGATAAAAGCTGAGAAGATAATAGTTGTTTTCATACTTTTAAGGTTTGTGTATCAATGTGTGTGTTCTTTCAAGCGGAAGGCTGTTATAAAATAATCCTACATAATCGGTAAGGCCTCCATTGCGACGTTTAAACCCTTCCAATTCGGATGGCGAGGCGGGTTTATATTCCATTGAGAGGAATTGCACAGCAGCAGGTGGCAAAGATTTATCCCAACAAGCAGTATTAAAACGGGCAACCATGAGTTTTCCTTCAGCGTAGGTACCTATTTGAGAAACTTTTTCACTTGAGCTATAATATGCTGGCTGATTCAATTTATCAGGAGAAAATTCATCATATTCTGCTTTAATAATATTATATGTATTTGGCCTTACTGCATTATCAGGTTTAAAGTTAAGTTTTGCCCATGCGGCGAGCATTTTTTCGTACTTAATACTGTCAATTTCATTTTTGATTTTGTAATAAGCCAATTTCGCTTCCATTACCTCTTTAACAGTAACAGGAATCCACATTTCAGGTCGCTCTGGGTTAAACACAACAACAGCGCCGTTAGAATATAATCGTACCCCTTTTTCAATTTCCCTTTTAACAGGAGCAACAAAATAGTATTGTTTAAGATTGGCGAGAGCCTTTTCAAGAGGTTGTTTCAGGTGAGCAGGGTCCCCGGTATTAAATCCAGCTTCGTCAAACTGGGTACCGGTAAACCGGATGGGATTGTTTACAAGAATTTCGGTGCCATGGGCCAGCCAACCCGAGGCTGTTTCCATTTTTCCATTATTGATATAAAAGTACCTGAACGAGAAGGAAACGAGACCTTGAATTCCATAATCTTCAATGCTGGTTTTATGGTCGCATAAGTTCCCCGATAAATTTACCGCAGCATCAAAACCTTTGGTCGGATTAAGAATAATGTCGTTCTGATGGACCCATTCCGCAATAGAAGACAGATTGGACTCAAATGCCGTTGTATTCAAGCCGGGACATCTATTCACAGTATTAGTCAATATCCACCTGCCCGGCCTTTCTGTTAGAAATTCCCCTGATTTCTGACCGATAGTTATCCTGGGGAATAGAATTATTATAAAGAGAATTAATATTAGTTTTCTCAGAGACTTATACCTCTGTTTTAAACCGGAATGCGTTTGGAACCTGGCTATAATCATTCTTGTGAGTAACGATTTTACCATGGATGTTTCATATTGTATGTTAAAAATATTAACGGATCTATTAAATCAAATAAATTTTTCAATGTTCTGATTTGACCGATAAATGAAATTACGGAGATGCGGATGAAAGCCTGCATCTCCGTAAGTAATTATTATATCTTTAAAAATTCAACTCTTCGGTTTTTAGCCTTATTGGCTGGAGTGTCGTTAGGAGCAAGTGGCTGCGATTCGCCCTTTCCATCAGTTTCGAGATTATCGGATTTTACGCCAAAGGTTTTGTTCAGCTCGGCCTTTACGGAGGCGGCACGACGTTTTGAGAGATCCATGTTTTTAGCATCGTCGCCATCAGCATCGGTATGACCAACAATTTTAACTTTAACAGTGGGGTTTTCGTTGAGAACCTTGGCTATGTCGTTCAATGCGCCGTATGATTCGGGTTTTACCTTGTCGCTGTTTACATCGAAATAGATGCCATAACTAACAAGTTTACCTTCCGTAAGCAGTTTGCTTCGGGTGTCGGGTTTGGCAGTAGTAAAGCGGATGTTTGTGAAATATGGAGATCCTTGCTGGCTCCACAAGGAAAAACGGAGACGGTTATATTTAATATCGTCATAAAGTATTGTAGGCAGATCGACTACCTTCTGACCTTTGTGATACACTCTTAATCTGCGTTTCTGTACCCAGATGATAACGTGATTCGGTTTATCCAATTCAATGGGTGCTAAGGTGGATTTTCCTGAAGTAGTTTCACTGGCCCCTTCTTTGTAACCACCTATATCCCAACCTTCGTATGAGCATGTTAAATTAAATCCTCCATTGCCAGGGTAAATGCTATTATCCATAAACTCGCCCGATCCGTTATATACCGAAAGGTAGAAACTGGCAACCCCTTCATTGTCTTCAGGTGCTGTGGGGATTACATCAAACTCAAGGATAAAGTTGTCAGGAAGATTCATGTCCTTCATTAGGTTGTAAGCAGCTTCTTTAGCATTCATATACAGCCATTTGCCAGAATAGTTATTCAGTGTCCGTACTTCTCCCGAACCGTCAGTTGTCCATAAAGCCGGAAAATCACCAACTTCGTCCTGCGAAAAATCTTCGTAGAGAATTACCTGATCGCCGGGAACAAAGTCGTATTTGGTGAACGATGCAAGTTTTGCAGGTTCATCTTTTTTTACTTCAGTTTTTTTTACTTTCGCAGAAGTTTCGTCTGAATTTTCCTCACTAGTGGTCGCTTCATCCGATTCTTCTCCTTCTTCATTTGTTTTCTTCTCTTTTTTTGTAAAAACGCTCTTTACACCATCCTCAACGGCATCGAGCCCTTTCTCTATACCTTCGCTTGTACGCTGATCGGCCCGGTTGATTGACTGGTCTTTAACCTTTCCCTTAACATCAATTTGAGCCGTAAGGTTATGGTTGCTCATAAAGGCAAACAAAATAATTACAATAAAAAATCTGGTTTTCATGATAAAAGTTATTTGGTTATCTGTATAGCAAAATTAATTCTGATGAGCGATTGAAGTATCCCCTTTTTAGGGGATTATTTTTGAAAATTCCAAAAGTAACTTTGTTAAAGTTAATACAAAACTTTTGTAATAGCTCAGAGAATTTGATAACCAGAGTGGGGGATTTTGATTTTGGACTTTAACCAATATGTGTTAATGGAGAAAAAGGTATTTTTAAATTACGAAGGATTAATGCAATTCAGTAACGCTCTGGAGTTATTAAATGCATCTATCAATGAATTTAATAAGGTTGCCGATAAAATGGTGCCTGAGAAGTTATTGCAGGAAGGATTTTTGAGTTATCTGACGGAATTCTGCCATTCGCTGGAAGAAAATTCCAATGTGAAGTTTATTACCAGAAGTAAAATAGCTGAATTAGGTACAGGTGAAGAAACTGAAATAATTCTTTTCAGGGTTATGCGTTCTATTCTTCTGTTACTGATCAGGAATAGCCAGCCATTATTTATTTATACCGATCTTATAAGAACCGGTAGATTTTTAAATATAAAAATCGAAGATGACGGTACAAACATATTCAAGCTGCCAATATTTATGGTTTCTCAAACAATAGACAATATTAAAGCTATGTTGAGAACCCTAGGAGGGAATCTGATGACCGACTCAACTGCAATTGCCGGAAACAGAATTGAAATTGAGATAAAACTTTAATAATAATTAATTAAAATAAATTATTTTTATAACGCACAAGACTTAACACAGCTATAACGAATGAAGTTAATTCGTTTTAATACTATCTGCCTGGCTTTATTAATTCCCTTTTTTTGTTTAGCGCAACAAAGTTCGGATACTGTTGTAATTAAAAATTTATTGAATAAGGCAGAGAAATTAAAATATCTTAATCCTGATTCCTTCTTTAACTATGTGACTCAGGCAGAGAAGTTGTCACTTAAACAGGGCAATCAACCATTTTTATCAGAAGTTTACCTACAAAAGGGAGATTATTTCAGGGGCAGAGAGGAGTACGATAATGCTACGGAACAGTACCTTAGAGCTTTGAAAATAGAAGACAAACAAAACAATCTTTTTAAAATAGCTCTGCTAAACGATCGCCTTGGAATGGTTTATTTTACCCAGGAAAAGTTCTATAAAGCGATGGGCTATTACAATAACGCTCTCGAAACTTATCTTAAGCTAAACGATTCCTTTCATATTGCGACGGTTTACGCACATATTGGAACTAATTATAACAATCGTGAGTATTGCGAAAGCAGGACTGTACCTCAAAAAAGAGTCGATTTTAACACCGCGATTGAGTATTATAAGAAAAGTGAAAACATTCTCAAAAAATTGAACGACCAAAAAGAACTTGGCAGGGTGTATATCAGTCTGGCTTCAGTTTATAATAAATTTCAATTGCCCGAAACGGCATTGGATTATTTACTTAAGGCTATGGATTTTTTTCGTTCCCAAAAAGACAGTGTAAGCATAGCTGATGCCAACTACACCTTAGGCATGACTTACCGCAGGCTGAAACAATTTCAACGTTCACTTGATTGTTTTCACCAATGTATAGCTTTTGCCAAAGCCCATAATTATACCGAGGGAATTCAGTATGTATACGAGGCCATGGCCCAAACCTACGAAGATGCCGGCGACTTCAAAAATTCTCTCAGTAATTATAAAACCTATATGTTTTTGAGAGATTCCACATATTCAGTCGAAAAGTCGAAGCATATTTTCGACCTGGAAGCAAAATATCAAAGTGAAAAGAAGGAAAATCAGATATTGACACTTACCGTTGAAAAGGATCGTAAACAACTCATGGTTTACATATTAATTGGAACTTTGATAATTATAGGGTTAGGAGGGGCTTTTTTTATTCATAACACACGCAGCAGGGCCATTATTGCTGAGCAGAATAATAAGATAAACGAGCAGAAAATTAAGGAGATGGAAAAAGAACGGCAATTAATCGCAGCTCATGCCGTACTTCATGGGGAGGAAACCGAACGCACCCGCCTGGCCCGCGATCTGCACGACGGTTTAGGCGGTTTACTATCCGGGTTAAAACTTTCGCTTAATAATATAAAGGGCAACATATTCCTGACAGAAGATAATGTAGGCCAGTTTAATAAAGCTTTGGGGCTGCTTGATGTATCGATGAAAGAACTGCGACGGGTGGCTCATAATATGATGCCGGAAGCGCTATCAAAATTTGGTTTGAAAGAGGCACTGCAGGACTTTTGTTCCGGAATTGATAACTCGAAAACTGAGGTAAAGCTTCGCTTTTATGGTGAAGGAGTCAGGATTGATCAAAAGGTTGAAATTAGTTTATATCGGATAGTTCAGGAACTTATTAACAACGCATTAAAACATGCAAATGCTACTGAGATTGTAGTGCTTATAGTGCAGGAACCGCATAGGATACACCTCACAGTGCAGGACAACGGCAAAGGCTTCGATACCGAAACTTTGAAGACTTCAAAAGGTGCCGGTTTACCAAATATTCGGTCGAGGGTGGAATCCTTGAACGGACAATTGGATGTTTACTCAAAGCCTGATAAGGGAACTGAGATTAGTGTGGAGTTTAAATTGTAATGTCATGATCGATGTTTTAATTGTTGAAGATCACCCGGTGGTGGTGGAAGGAATGAAAAAGCTCCTGATTGAAAGCGGACTTGCCAAATTATGTGTTACTGCATCCAATGGTAAGGAAGCGCTTACATATCTTAAAAATTTCAGTCCGAATATTGTAATGCTCGATATTAACCTTCCCGATATCAACGGTATTGATCTTTGCAAAACCATGAAATGTCAGTATCCCGACTTAAAAATTCTTGCTATCAGTTCATTCAGTCAGCGCAGTTATATTATGCGAATGATGGAAAACGGAGCTATGGGCTACCTCCTTAAAAACTCATCGGAAGAGGAAATCCTGGCTGCCGTTAATGATATTTTAGTCGGTAAAGTCCATCTTGACGGTGAAGTAAACGAAATTCTGAAACAAACCGACAAATCCGACGGAGCTCCCATTCTCTCACGCCGCGAAACCGAGGTTTTGAAATATATAGCCGATGGTTTTACAAATCAGGAGATTGGCGATAAGATGTTTATCAGCCCGCTTACTGTTGACAGTCATCGCAAAAATCTGCTTATGAAATTAAATGCCAGGAATACCGCAGCCCTCATAAAAATTGCCATTGCTAAAGGTTTTATTGAAGCTGATTAAAACTATTGAACATCCTCCAGCGGCACTTTCATTGGTTTCTTTGGTAATTCGGGAATCTTCCCCTGTTTTACCTGATAATAATAATAACATACAGGGTTCATGACACATTGTGAACATTTTGGAGCTGTGGGGCGGCATATTTCCCGTCCTAAAAACGAGATTCCCATTCCTAAACTATTCCACAAACCCGAATCAGGAACCGCTTCCATCAGATTTTTTTCTATTTTCTCGGGATTGGTTCCTGCAGCTACAGCTAATCTTGGCCCCACACGTAAAACATGCAGGTCCACAATTACACCTTCAGCCTTGCCCCCCGATTCGCGGATTATCACATTGGCCGATTTTCGTCCTATACCGGTTAACTTCGTTAATTCAGCCAGAGTGGTTGGTATTTTGGCATCTTCGCCAATAATCTTCGCCATATTTACAAGCCAGGTAGCCTTATTGTTGAAGTTTGCCACATCGCTTATGTAAGGGAAAAGATCCTCGGGTGTTGCCTGAGCTAAAGCACTCATATTGGGAAAAGCACCGAAGAACTTTGGAGCAATATTGTTAATGTGTTTATCGGAGTCGCGCGCCGAAAGCACAACCATTACCACGAGTTGATATCTGTTTTGGTAATCGAGCGGGTGTTTACGTGTTCCGTAAAGTTGCAAAAGTGGTTCGAATGCCTGGGTCCAGTTTTCCATTTTCCGGGTATTTAAATTTTACAAAGCAAAGAGGTTGTGTTATTAATCTATAAGTAGAGGTTAATCTGGCAGACTTCAGCCAGGTTTATCGAAAACCTCGTTGTTTAGAATAAGATGACACTTCGACAAGCTCAGTGTCCGGGACACAACTTCTTTAGATAAACAAAAATATAGCTTTTTGTTCATTTAAATATAGTACCCTGAATCCTTATTTTGCGAAAACTACGTCGTGAAGTTTTTTGTAGATATTATCCGAAACCGGCACCAATGGTAACCGCACAATGTTTTTGCAAAGCTTTTTCATTTCAAGAACAGCCTTTACACCGGCAGGACTTCCATCGGCAAACAGCAGGTTAATGGTTTCGAGCAGTTCCAGACTTGCTTTGCGAGCCAGCGGATAGTTGCCTCCAATAGCTTCGTCTACCATTATGGAGAATTCCTTGGGGTGTGAGTTTGCAATTACCGAAATTACACCCACGGCGCCAACTGAAATCATGGGTAGCGTTAACGCATCATCGCCAGATATTACAGCAAAGTCCGATGGCTTATCTTTCATTACTTCCATGGCCTGAACCAGATTACCGCAAGCTTCCTTCACGGCAATAATATTTTTAAAGTCGTGAGCAAGTTGCAATATGGTTTGCGAAGTCATGTTCATGGATGTGCGGCCCGGAACATTGTAAAGAATAATTGGTAGCGGACTTACGGCTGCTATAGCTTTGTAATGCTCGTAAATTCCGTTTTGGTTGGGCTTGTTGTAATATGGTGAAACCGATAAAATTGCATCGATTCCTTTAAAATCTGTATTCTTAATAGTCTCGGTTACTTCCTGGGTAAAGTTGCCGCCAATGCCTATAACAATGGGTACTCTGCCGGCTGCAGCGCTTATAACTGTTTTAACAACCTGTTTCTTTTCGTCTTTTGTAAGAGTTGCCGATTCGCCTGTAGTTCCAAGAACAACAATGTAGCTAACCCCGTTTGTAATGCAGTGATCGGTAATTTTCTCAAGTGATGGATAATCCACACTAAAATCGTCGTTGAAAGGAGTAACAATAGCAACACCTGTTCCTGTAAATCTCGTATCCGCCATGAGTAATAAAATATGTTATTTAGCAGGTAAAAATAGCTAAATTTTCTTTCTACCAAACTTTTTTATGCGTTTGGCTCACTCAAAATATCGAGGTAATGCGTAAGGTTATCGATATAATCGTTTAACGAAGTTTCATCGTTCAGTTCAAACATTAAGTCGTAACAGCTATTGATGCTTTCGTCGAGACGTCCGATTTTAAAATATGATTTCGAAAGAGTTGAAATATAATGAATGGGGAAATGGTCGGAGGTACTTAAGTCGATGAGCATATCAAATGGCTGATCGATAAAATCGTTTACTGTGGCCGATTCGGGAATTCCAGCCCAGTTTAATTCTTTACGCGAAAACAGATTGATACCCTTCCAGAAGAGGAAAGAATCGGGAATTTTTTTATCGTTTACAAATCCCAGGATATAAACCTTTACTCCTTTATTGGTAAGGTGACTGATAAATTTCTTAACCTGATCGAAGCTGTCCTGATCAGTTGGAGTAATAATAATACCAGCAGTTTTAGCCGTTTTTAGCGTGTGCATCTGGCGCACGCGGTTAAATTGTTTCAATCGTTTAGATAGAAAGTAGTTCCCAGCTTTGCGTTTTAAGGTTTTTGGTAGTTCCACGGCAATAATTTTTGTAAAGTTTAGAAATTATTCTATTAATTTCAAAAAATCCTCTTCCGAAATAATTGTTATGCCCAGCTTCTGAGCTTTTTGGACCTTATCCGGTCCTGGTTTATCACCTGCCAGAAGATAGGTTGTTTTTGCTGATACGCCAGAGGCATTTTTGCCTCCGTGCTTTTCAATCAACTGTTTCATCTGGTCGCGCGAAAAATTCTTATAAGTACCCGATACAACGATGGTACTTCCCGTTAGTTTTTCCGAAATCAGCCTTGTTGCATCTTCGTCTAGTTGCAGCTTAACACCGGCCTCTTCTAACTCTTTTAATATTAACTGGTGTTTAGGACTCTGGAAGTATTCTACCAGACTTTGTGCAATTTTATCGCCTATTTCTTCAACTTCCAGCAATTGCTCCAGGTCGGCTTCCGACAAGCTTTTCATGTTTTTGAAATGCATGGCAAGTTTTTTAGCAACCGTTTCTCCAACAAAGCGGATTCCAATAGCATACAACACTCTTGGAAAAGGAATCTGCTTCGATGCTTCGATACTTTTTATGAGGTTATCGGCCGATTTTGCCGCAAACCGCTCCAGTTGCAATATCTGTTCGGTCTTCAGTTTGTAAAAGTCACTTACTTTATTGAGCAATCCTTTGCGGTAGAGTAAGTCGATGGTCGCCTCGGCACAGTTGATATCCATGGCATTACGCCCGACAAAATGTTCGAGTTTACCTTTGATCTGCGGAGGGCATTCATCTTCGTTGGGGCAATAATGGGCAGCTTCACCTTCGGTGCGCTTTAGCTCGGTACCACATTCGGGACAGTGGGTGATAAAAGTTAAAGGAGTAACCGAATCCTCACGTTTACTGAGATTTACACTGATGATTTTAGGTATTATTTCACCTCCTTTTTCAACAAACACATAATCGCCGGGACGAATGTCGAGCAATGCAATCTGGTCGGCGTTATGCAACGATGCCCGTTTTACAGTAGTTCCGGCAAGTAGTACAGGACTTAAATTGGCCACGGGTGTAACAGCTCCTGTTCTTCCTACCTGGTAAGCAATGGAGAGCAGTCTTGTTTCGGCCTGCTCAGCTTTGTATTTGTACGAAATAGCCCATCGTGGTTCTTTGGCAGTGAAGCCAAGCAGCAACTGTTGCGGAATGGAATCGACTTTGATAACAATGCCATCGGTATCGAAAGGCAGCGTCTTTCGTTTTTGTTCCCACTCGTGAATAAACGATATGGCTCCGTTAATATCATCGTAGCGTGCCATAAAATAGGGTACTTTAAAGCCCCAGGAACGAGCAAGCATCAGGTTGTCGTAATGCGAGGGGGTAAGGGTTACTTCGGCGGGAACATAATATATAAAGCAGTCGAGTTTTCGTTTGGCAACAATCGACGAATTCTGGAGTTTAAGGGTTCCTGCTGCTGTGTTTCTCGGGTTTGCAAAAGGGACTTCGCCAGCTTTCAGCCTTTCTTCGTTGAGTTCGTTAAATGCTTTACGCGGAAGAAATATCTCGCCGCGGATTTCGAATTCCTTAGGAAAATCTTTTCCCGAAAGGGTAAGCGGAATGCTTTTTATGGTGCGGACATTGGCAGTTACATCATCGCCTCTAGTCCCATCTCCACGGGTTACGGCATATTCCATTTTCCCGTTTACATAGGTGAGACTGATGGAAACACCGTCGTATTTTAGTTCGCAAACATATTGAAAAGGTTCGCGAAGCAAGCGCTTGATGCGTCCGTCGAAATCACGAAGTTCTTCTTCGTTATAAGTATTCCCAAGAGAAACCATTGGATATTTATGGGCTCTTTGGGTGAATTCAAGATTAATATCGTTACCTACACGTTGTGTCGGACTGTTAGGGTCGAAAAATTCTGGATTGTCTTTTTCAAGTAGTTGAAGTTCCTTCAAAAGCAAGTCGAACTCATAATCGCTTATCTGCGGATTAGCTTGCACATAATACAAAAAATTATGTCTGTCGAGCTCTTTACGCAGAAATTCTATCCTTTGAAAAACTTCTTCTTTTGTCATTTATTCATTAGTTTTGGTGCCTAAATATAAAATAATGCTTCTAAAAATAGCAAGTATGTTTATAATTTGATGAAAACTATTCATCTTCATCAAAAAAATTGTATAAAACAGGAACCTATTCCAGTTTTTCCCGAATAACAGGTAGAACTTAACTATCTTAACCATGAAACATCTAGTTTTGTTATTTACAGTCGTAGCTTTATTTATTTCCTGTAAAAAAGATAATAATCTGAAGGCTGGTTTTCTTTTACCTAATTTCTCGGATGCACGATATTTAAAGGACCGTGATTATTTCAGCGAGAAGTTCAGATCGTTAGGAGGTACGGTTGAAATTGGGAATGCCGATAATGATGCCGGAAAGCAGGAAGAACAAGCCCGGGAAATGATAAAGAACGGCATCAGGGTTTTGGTAATAACATCGGTAAATCAGAATACTGCAGCATCCATCGTCCGTTTGGCAAAGAATAATAATATCCCTGTAATTGCTTACGAACGTTTGATCCGAAATGCTGAAGTTGACTATTTTATCACATTCGACCATTATGAAGTTGGTAAAATCCAGGCGCAGTATGCTATAGGCAAAAGACCTTCTGGCAATTATATGATTATATGTGGCGATAAGCGGGATAACAATGCCGAATTGATAATGAAAGGCCAAACTGAAGTGCTAAGTAAATCTTCGGGTGCAAAGGTGATTTACAAATCGTATATTGAGGACTGGTCGGACGATAATGCTAATGAGGAAACCCGTAAAGTACTCGAACTTTATAACGAAAAGGTGGATGTGGTTTTGTCAGCCAACGACGGAATGGCCGGCGGTGTTATTAAAGCACTTGCCGAAGTTCAACCTGACTATCCGGCTTTAGTTACCGGACTGGATGCAGATATCAGTGCCTGTAAACGAATTATGACCGGAAAGCAAACCATGACCGTTTACAAACCCTTTAAACTTCAGGGCGAAATGGCTGCTGAGCTTGCCTATAAAATTATTAAAGGTGAAAAAATTACCGAGGCTCAGGCAACCACCGACAATGGAAGCATTCAGGTGCCGAGTATACTTTTGAAACCAATGGCAGTAGATGCTGATAATATAAAAAGTACCATTATTGCCGATGGATTCTATAGTGAAAAGCAGTTAACCGAGTAATTGGCGTCTTAATTTCACTCTTTACTTATCTCAATCCAAACTGGCGCATGATCGCTGGTTTTTTCCCAGGCGCGAACATTGCGGTCAACACCTGCAGCAATAAGCCTTTTATCAATATGTGGGCTCAGCAGAAAATGGTCAATGCGTATACCGGCATTGCGGTTAAAGTTATCGCGGAAAAAGTCCCAGAATGTGTAGATTACTTCGTTGGGATATAATTTGCGGATGGCATCAGTCCAACCCTGAGCCATCAGTTTCTGAAATGCTTCACGCGATTCGATGCGGAACAAAGCGTCGTTTACCCATCGCTCGGGTTTGTAAACGTCTATTTCGGATGGCATAACATTGAAATCGCCTGTGAGAATTACCGGCTGCCCCGAAGCATAAAGTTCGGCAGCATGTAATGTAAATCGTTCGAACCACCGTAACTTATAATCGAATTTTGGTCCGGGATAAGGATTCCCATTAGGCAGATACAGACAACCTACTATAATACCATCCACATTGGCCTCAATGTATCGACTGTTAACATCTTCGGGATCGCCCGGCAACACTCTGCACCGTTCCTGGGGAACAGTATTTCGTGTAAGTATAGCCACTCCGTTCCAGCTTTTCTGGCCATGCCATATTGCATTGTAACCAGCGCTGTTAATAATTTCAATTGGAAAATTTTCCTGAGGCGCTTTTAGTTCCTGAAGACAAACCACATCGGGAGCAGTTTCTTCGAGCCAGCGAAGTAAAACGGGTAAACGGGCTTTTATGCCATTAATGTTGTAGGTGGCAATTTTCATGATTGCGGGTTTTAAAACAAAATTAACGATAGTAACAAAACCAGGGGTAAAAATGTTGAAAATGTTTTGAGAGGGGAGAAGTGGTAATTGTAATTCAGAGCTATCGGGGATACGAAGTTGAATCAAAAAGCTAATTGGAGAATAAATTTCCTTTTTCTAAGTGCGGACACTGAGACTTCGACTGAGCCTGCCTTGGCGCAGACAGGCTCAGTCGAACGCTTGTCGAAGTGCGGACACTGAGCTTGTCGAAGTGACAGGCTCAACCTTCGGCTATAGACTAATTAAATGTCGGGGCAGAGGCTATGTCAGGGGGTGAGGTCATAAAAACTTCATGAATTAAGCACGTTGGGTAGCTATAAAGCTTTTCCCACAATCTGTGTATAAACTACTTTTTCGTGGTCTTTAAGCTGCATTATCTCATGAAGCTTCTCGCGATCTACCAGGCCAATAATGACGGTATTTAGATTGGCCGCCGCGCAGTAAAGGTAAACGTTCTGACTGATAAAACCTGTTTCTGTTCCAGATACAAACCATTTACGGTGATCGTCGGTTCCTACATATCCTTTTAATTTCGAGAAATCTGACACATAAACCAATGCTGCCGGTGCCGATTTCATCATCTTCTGCGTACCGATATATGGACGGATATCGTCAGTAATTACCTGGTTTAACACATGGCTTTTTTCTTCGTAACGAAAAAGACCTTGCGGCAAAGCTATATAAACCTTTATAGTTTGCGAATTTCGGGCCGAAGGAGCCGTGCGTTTGCTTTTACTTTTAGGAGTTTCTTCAACTGTAATCCCGCATGCAGCCCACAGCAAATTCGATATTTCCTGCAGCGAAAGAGCGGTTTCTTTCCACTTTCTTTTAGTACGACGTAGTGCCAGAGTTTGCATTAAGGGGAAATTGAGATCTTCTTGAGGTTGTGGAAGTATAATTTGGTTCAGCATATTTTTGAGAAGAATGGTGGTTCAGTGTCAAAAGTATGTTGCTTTAAAATGTTTTTGATTATTTGCAGAAAGGTATTTTAAAAGAATTTTAAATTGGTATTGTTTTTCGGGTTAATTTTTTTGGTCAAAATATGGGAAGGGAATTTCTGTTTATAGTTTACAATTTGGTTTGGAAAGAATTTCAAATATCAGGTTATGAGCATTGAATTTATTACGAACGAGCAGTTGTACAAACAGGTGATTGAACCTGTTGCCAATGCAAAATCGTTTGTATGGATAGGCACTGCAGATATTAAGGATTTGCATGTAAGTCATAAAGGGACGGTGCAGTCGTTTTTGGCCGTGCTCGATAAATTAGCCAAAAAGAAAATAGCCATTCGCCTCTTACATGCCAAAGAACCTGGCCCCAACTTTAAAGGGAGCTTTGATAAATATCCCATTTTATGGAAAAACATGGAAATGCAGTTATGCCCGCGGGTTCATTTCAAACATATTATTATCGACGGTAAATTTGCCTATACCGGTTCTGCAAATCTTACGGGCGCAGGTTTGGGTATGAAAAGCGAGCATACACGTAATTTTGAGGCAGGTTTCATTACCGATGAGCCCTCCATAATCGAAGCCATAATGAACCAGTTTGACGAAGTATGAATAGGGAAACACTGTAAAAGCTGCAAACGAAGGGAGTTTTGCGGAGATCCGATTGTATGATACTTGGTTTGCAGCCTGTAAGAAACAAAGTTAAGTTTTGTTGATAATTAAAGGAAAAGACGGGTTTTATGATTTAATCTTTAATTTTCAGCATGAAGCCCCACCTTATTGCCTTCAATATCGCGAATTACAGCTATAAATCCTGCAGGAATCTGAGTTCGGGGTATAATAATTTTTCCTCCGGCAGGCTCTACTTTGTTTAACACCTCCTGCAGTGTAGGACTGGCATTGATATACACAACTGTGCCCTCTCCAGAAGGTTTGTTTTCGGTTTTGGATAATACTCCCGTTACTCTACCAGATGTTGCCTGAATAATGTTTGGATCATATGGAAAAAACACTGCTTCATTAGGTCCATCTGTATGTTTAATCATTTCGATATCGAGAATGGTTTCATAAAATTTTTGCGCCCTGTCAATGTCTGTTACTGGTATTTCAAACCAGGTAATTACATTGGTTTCTTTATCTATTTTTTTCATAATTGCATATTTAAATTGTTTCCATAATTTCAACTTCGTGCGGTACAACAAACAGAATTGTGCAACCTTTTTCAGTAGATACAGAATGTTTAAAGTTTGCAGGAGTGTATAGATAATCTCCCTCTGAGAGGATTGTGTTCTCAATAATAGCTTCTCCACTCATAACAAAAAGTTCTTCACCGGCAGGATGATTGTGGTAAGGATAGGCTGCCCCCGGTTCAAATTTTAATAAAATAGTGGTTGAACGGTTGTTTCCTTCATCATATCGCAGCGATTTCACAAATATTCCGCGATAATGAACCCCTTTTTCAATTAACGGCTGCCATTCCTTTTGACTGGATTTTGTAATGTAATGATTGATGTCTGTTTTCATCTTTTTAGATTTAAAAATAGTAATGCAAAGTTGGTTAATACAGGAGGGTTAAAGAATAGAAAAAGCCGGGAAAAGCATGTAATATTTAAATGGCAAAATTTTCCTTATATGTTTTGGGAGAATGACCGGTGTGTTTCTTGAAAAAATTTGAGAAGTAAAAGGGATCGCTAAACCCAAGCTGATATGCCACTTCTTTTATGGTTGTATTTTCATAGGTTAGCAGACGTTTGGCTTCGGAAGTGACTAGTCCATAAATTACATTTTGCGCAGTTTTACCTGCATGAAGTTTTGCGAGTTCATTCAGTTTTGTTTCAGTAGTATCGAGCATTTTTGCAAACTGAGAAAGCGTATAATTATGTTCAAAATTATTGCGGACCAGCTCCAGAAATTTCAGGAACAATGCATCAGGCTTCCATATTTCGTCACCTCTTTTTACTTTGGCTCTGTTTATGGCTACCAGAATTAATTCTATGCGGCTGTGAACCGAGATCAGATATTGATAAGGTTTTTCTTTCAGCTCCGCCTCAATAAGCTTCAACTGCTCTTCAACAATGAAGCTATCCAAATGTATTACTTCGTTCATCCCAAAATGACAAAATAATCCATTATGGAAAATTAGTTCAATGTCGTTATCATCCTTGCAAAAGAAGTCGAGTGTAAATTCAAGAATATAGCCCTTTGCATTAAAGCTGTTGCCAAAGCTGTGAATTTGTCCTGATGTTATCGTAATTACATCTCCTGCGGCAAGCGTAAATTCTTTTTCGTCCACTAGCACATTTAAACTGCCGGAAGAGCAGCAAACAAGGACGTATTTCATAATACGCCTGGGCTTTTCCGGAGTATTGAAGATTTCTATAGCTCTTATTTCTATCATTATTTAAAAGCTGTTAACTAAACTAGAGCAAACGAACAGCAATTTTGTTTGCTCTGGTTTTAGTTTAAGAAATCTTCAGCATTGTTCATGTCTTTTAATTAAACTTGAAGAAACCGATTTGTTCTTTTAACCTTTCGGCTTGAGCTGTCAACTCTTCTGCAGTAGTGGCCAGCTCCTCGCTCGAAGAAGCATTTTGCTGGGTGACGCCGTTTAACTGCTGAATAGTTAGATTAATCTGACTTGCTCCAATGTTCTGTTCTTTACTACCAGCGGCAATTTCCTGTATCAGTTTTGTGGTGTTTTCAATTTTAGGAATGGTTTGAGTTACCATTTCTCCTGCCCTCTGAGACATTTCCAGTGCAGTTTTCGACAATAATACAACTTCATCAGCCGCAAGCCGGCTTTTTTCTGCCAGTTTTCGTACTTCTGCAGCTACAACTGCAAAACCTCTTCCGTGCTCTCCGGCTCTGGCAGCTTCAACGGCTGCATTCAAGGCCAGAATATTTGTCTGGAAGGCGATATCATTAATAATTGTGATCTTATTTGAAATATTACTGTTGGCTTCTATTGCTTTTTCGGTTTTTATTGCAACTTCTTTTAAGCTGGTGTTAGCTTCGTGTGATACTTTTTCTGTTACAATTGCATTATCAGTGTTTTGTTGAATATTGGCTGTAGCTTGTTCAATATTTGATGAAACTTCTTCAATAGAACTTGCCTGTTCATTTGCTGCCTGCGATAACTGTTCCGATGCGCCACTCATTTGATGACTGACAGCTAAAAGGTTGTCGGCGTTATTGTGAATATCTGATATGATTTTTTTCATTTTTTCTGAAAGGTCAAGTACGGAATTGCTTAAAACTCCCAATTCATTTTCTGATTCAGTTCGGCTGACTTTAATATTTAAATTTCCTTCCGAGAGTTCTTTTAATTGGTTAATTGCTTTCTCCAAAGGTTTCCTGAGTACCTTGTTTATGTATATAAAAACCAGGGCACCCACCGAAAAGTTGATGGGGGTTACCCAATACATGGTGTTACCGCCTAATTTCCCTATAAGCACCGACATGTAAACTACGAAAAGTACATATAGTATCACGTAAAAACTGAATGTAAACATGATTGATTTTTTGAATATCAGTTTCAGAATCAGATATGCAAAAGGTGCACAACCGATAACTATTAATGCTTGTCTCAAATAATCATTCATAATATCCTCCTCTTTAGTTTTTAAAATCGTTCCGCGGTTATCAACAACACTTAATCTCTCCTAGTGATGCAGGCTTAGTTTAACCCCAGATATTTTCTGAATTAGATAAAAAGCCTTTATTGATTTGTATTTTATATGAATTACTGCTTATTAAGGTTACATTATGATTAATCTTTTTATTGTAATTTAATTTTTAATAATTTGTTTAGTATTTGCAAATCTGAAAGAAGCAATTAAATTCAACTTTAGCAGTGAAACCGAAAGTTCGCCATTGGTGTCGCTCGTATCAAAAAACAAATTTGGTGCATTTGAAATTTTCAATTAGGTTTGACGGAAATTAATTAGCTTAACTAATATCTGTAATGAACCTTGATGAAACCGATTCTCTTGCATCCCGGATCAGAGATGGGGACAGGTTTGCCTTTCGTCAGTTTTATAATTTGAATAGCAGAAAAGTTTTTGGTTTTGCTCTTACTTACTTAAAATCCAGAAGTGAGGCCGAAGAGATTATTCAGGCAGTATTTGTCAAAATATGGGAAACCCGTTCCAGTATACAGGATAATTTGTCGCTAAAAAGTTATCTGTACAAAATAACAGTCAATCACATTTATAATTACATAAAATACAAAAAGATCCGGTCGGGAAATATTTCCATTGACCCGGAAGAGCCAGACAATTCCACCCTTGAAAATATTTACTTCAACAGTTTGCAGGAAAATGTGAACAATCTTATTGAACAACTGCCCGAACAGCGGAAAATTGTTTTTAAGTTAAGCCGCCAGGAAGGTTTATCGTATGAGGAGATTGCCGCTAAATTGCAGATTTCGGTAAGAACTGTCGAGAGCCAGGTTTATAAAGCTCTCAAATATCTGAAGGAGCATCTGAAGGAAGATCTGAATGCCTTTCTTTTCCTTGTACTGTAAATAGAATTAATTTTTTTTATTCCCCGAGTAAGTACTCTGTCCTTTTCAGTTGTAATAACCATAAACACCGTAATTAAAATGAGCCTTTACGAACTTAATGATGGATTTAAGCAATATCTGAATCAGAAGTTTACGCCCGAAGAGCGTCAAAAATTTATTATTTGGCTCTCGTCTTCAGAAAATGAAGAAAAAGTAAAACAATATCTTTACGATCAGCTTAAGGATTTTTCGGATACTACCGAATTAAAAGATGTTGACTTCGACAGCATTTATTCCAAAATAAACGACAAGATAAATCTGAATGAAATTAATGAGCCCGAAGTAAATAAATCTAGGGAACTCCTTAATATAGCCTTTAAAGTAGCTGCTATTTTTCTGGTTGTTGTAATTTCATCCTATCTGGTTTATAATATTGTTCGTCCGGGACAGTTAAGAAATGCAAGTCGCATTCAATACGAAATTAAAGCGCCTCTGGGGGCTAAAACTGAAATAACACTCCCCGATGGTTCAAAAGTATGGCTCAATGCAGGCAGTAAGTTGAAATATAATGCAGGTTTTAATGTTAATAACCGCGATCTTAACCTCGATGGAGAAGCCTTTTTCAATGTTCATAAAAATAAGGAGCTGCCGTTTATTGTAAAAACATCATACATAGATATTAAAGCTGTTGGAACTTCGTTTAACGTAAAAGCTTACGAAGATGAAGGTACAATTGAAACCACACTGGTTGAAGGAAAGTTGGCACTGTATCAGAAAACAAAGAAGAGTTCAGGTGTGGGGGAGTTTGTTCTTGAGCCAAACCAAAGGGCTACGTTTATAAAAGAAAAAACATCGTTTCAGGTTACAGATGTACGTAAACTGGCCGATGAACTTGCTCCTGAAATAAAAATTCAGAGAGGAAAGGTTTATATTGTTCCTAAGATAGATCCTCAACCTATTATTTCCTGGAAGGATAACCGCATGATAATCCGTGGAGAAGAAATGGAGTCGCTTATAGTAAAACTGGAACGGAAATATGATGTCAGTATTTTAATTGAGGACGAATATGTTAAAAAGTTCCGGTTCAGCGGAACCCTTAACGATGAAACACTTCAGCAGGTGCTCGATGTAATAAAGCTTTCAGCTCCGATTGATTATACTATCGAAGGGAAAACTGTAATTATCAAAGAAAATGAACAGTCGAGCAAGCGATTTAAGAAATTTCTTAAAAATTAACATATGTAAAACTAAAAACCTTATGCCTATGAAATAAAGCAGAACTAAAAAATTAAGGGAGTAGCTGTTTGCTCCAACCACTCCCACATATTAACAATTTTTATTGCTTTTCCGGGATTTGTGCGCTAACATCAAGGTCCGGGCAAGCATTGTCTAATTATTAACTAATCAAAAGTATGAAAAAGAAATGGATTACTTATAACCTTTCTTCAAAAAGGCAACTTAACAAACTACTACGTTTTATGAAGATTGCAACTTTATTATTAATTG
>JAEYWD010000062.1 GCA_023429135.1 Bacteroidota bacterium
ATTTAGGAACAGGAGATCGGGTTATGATTCATAGTTTACAATCCAGTAACAATAATGCATCCGGTTTATTTGAGAATAATGGTGGATCAGGTTCTGGATTGCTTATTAAAGCTGGTGCCGGAGGCCAGGAATATCCTATATTTAATGCCATGACATGGGCAGGTATTAGTCGATTTTATGTAAGAGGTGACGGTAATATAGGAATAGGTACAACTTCGTCCCAAAACCTCCTCGATGTCAACGGCACCATCCACGCCCGCGAAGTGAAAGTAGACCTTACCGGCTGGAGCGACTTTGTTTTTCACCCCTCGTACCAGCTAAAACCGTTAACGGAAGTGGAGAAATTTATTAAAACCAACGGCCATTTGCAGGAAATCCCCTCGGCTGCCGAAGTGGAACAGAACGGGGTAAATGTGGGAGAAATGCAAAAGAAGTTGCTGCAGAAGGTGGAGGAGTTGACGTTGTATGTGATTGAGAAGGATAAGGAGATAATTGCATTGAAAGCGGAAAAAGATAAGCAGCTTGAAGAGCAAAAAAAGAGAAATGGTGATCTTGAATTATTGCTTGTAGAGATGAATAAACGATTAGAAAAGTTAGAAAACAAAACAAACAAATGATTTTTAATATGAATGTACGATTAATCTTTTCTGTCATTCTGATAAGTTTCTTTTTCAGGATACAAGGACAAACACTTTATGTACCGGAAGCCGATGGTCAAACACCTGGAATTTATAAATCGATTAACACTAATGTTGGTATTGGAACACCCAATCCAATCTCAAAGTTAGATGTAAATGGAGGTTACGTTCGAATAACAAATACTGGAGAAACTGATATTCATTATATAGTTGATGCAAACCAATGGGAAGCTGGTACAAATTCAGCCGGAAATGGAACAGGAAACAATCAATTCTTTTTTTACGATACCGATTATAGGCTTACTATCCAACGAGGGACCGGGAATGTGGGCATTGGAACACGCTGGCCAAGTGCCAGGCTCTCAATTCTCAGACAAGGTGGAATTCCGTCTATAAAGGCAGTGGATGAAGGTGGATCCAGTGGTTATGTTATAATTGATGGTTTTACCAGTGGTAAAAAAACGGAAAATGCGGTTTCATTGAATCATTATATAGATGGAGAAGTCTGGCTTGCCAAGGGGGGGGGAAATGTTTCAATTGGAACAGATCCATTAAACTCAAAACTTACAATTCTTCGCACACCTGGACTACCTTCATTAAAAGCTGCAAATGAAAATGGAAATAACTCTGGATATGTAATTATTGATGGTTATGGTAGTGGAAGCGGTCCAGATAATGCAGTTTCTTTGAATCACTATATAAATGGAGATGTTTGGCTTGCAGCTGGAGGAGGAAAGGTCGGGATTGGGACAGATAATCCCAACGCAAAGCTTTCAATAAGGAGACCTTCTGGATTACCATCGATAAAGGCAGCCGATGAAGGCGGGTATGGATACTTAATCATTGATGGTTTCAAAAGCGGAGACAAGGTTAATAATTCAGTTTCTTTAAATCACTATGTAAATGGGAATGTATTGCTGGGGATGGGTGGTGGATATGTCGGAATTGGAATTGATAATCCCAAAAATCTCCTCGATGTCAAAGGCACCATTCACGCCCAGGAAGTTAAAGTGGATATGAATAACTGGAGCGACTTTGTTTTTCACCCCTCGTACCAGCTCAAACCGTTAATGGAAGTGGAAAAGTTTATTAAAGCCAATGGCCATTTGCACGATATCCCCTCGGCTGCCGAAGTGGAACAGAATGGGGTAAATGTGGGAGAGATGCAGAAGAAGTTGTTGCAAAAGGTCGAGGAATTGACGTTGTATGTGATTGAACTGAAGAAGGAAATAGAACAATTAAAACAAAATCAAAAATGAAAGTCATTTTATTGTACACATACTTTTTATTCACTTTTCTAAACAATTAATTAAATTAAATATGAAAGCATTAATTTTTATTATTTATATCTTATTAATTTCTATAGGTCTTCAGGCTCAAGATACTATAAAAGTTAAAGGTATGGTTATTCATTTAAAAGATATTCCTTTTAATCGCCCTTATAAAATAATTCAGCAAAGTACAAAGAAAAGTACTGATGCCAAAGATGGTAAAGGACATTATGATCCAATAGTTCTTGTATCGAAAAATAAGAAACAGGTTGCCCTTATTTCAAAACAAGAAAATGTATTAAAAGCTGTTGATACTTCGATTGAAGAATCAACAATAGAGATGTATGATAATAAAGGTAATATAAAATGGACAACAAAAAAGCGGGATTATACACCATGTGATGGCCGAATTTCTGGAGTAACTGGCAAATCTTATTTTATTTGGTGCAGTGACGAACATATTGATAAACTTATATTATATGATAATCAAGGAAAGGAAGAGTTTTCAGATGACAATGCATTATCGATTCATTCTGATGCTAATATGAATATTCTTTATTATCAAAAAAAACATGAAAAAAAACAAACACTTTATTATTATAATTCAATAAGCAAGAATAATTGGAGTAAAACATTTGATTCCAAGATGCCTTTTACTGTATTAACTATTTCCGCTGATGGTAATTATTGCCTTGGTGGATTAGTTTCAGATAACAATTCCAAATTATTGTGTATTGATGGGAAAGGAGAGGTTAAGTGGCAAAGGGATTTCATAGAAAATTTAGGGGGATATAACATTTCAAATCGAGGAGATTATATCATACGAATCATCAATAGTAAGTTTTGGGAATTATATACTGGCAAAGGAGAGTTAATCTTTAAAAAGGAGGGAGAAACTATTAGAGGGTATAAATTTTTACCAAATGTAGGGTGTTTTGTTCAAAATGATGAAACAATTATTTCAATAGCATCAAATATAAGTTCAAATAAAAGTATAGTTGCTTTTTACGATTTAAAAGGGAAACTGCTTGGTCATATTCTTGTGCCATATGAAGGTAATTATTATGTTGAACTATTACCTGATGGAAAATACCATCTATACTTTAATAATCAAGAAGTATCAACATATTTTCCAAAATGGTAATACTGCAAAATTTTAATTATGAAAAAATATATTATTATAATTACGTTATTTTCACTTTTTGTTGATTTGTTTTCACAAGCTCAAAATCCAATCGATAGAGGTAATAATGCTTTTACTGGAGGATTCTTAAGTGATTTTGGACCTAGATACGTTGGTCAAGGTTCAAAATTTCATTTTGGACTTGACTATTCTTTACCTCAAACTGCTAACCAAGCAGCCTATACTGTTGAAGCAGGAGATATAGTTAGTTTGCCGAGAGCGGTTCATGCTGGTAACCTTGAGGTTATAGAAGTTGGAACTTGGCGGTATATGCATGCGTTATTTGGTCAAAGCAATGATGGTCTCTGGGAAGCAAAACTAGATAATTATGGTCAACCAGTATTAATTGTAAGAAGCAATGCCAATACACCAATACATGCTTATGTGGAGGCAGGCTATCCGCGTTCGACTTATACGGAACATGGAATAACATTGAATGTTGAAAGATCGATAGGTAGTGGGGAGATAATATTTAGACCTAATACATGGAATCATCTGCATTTGGATAGAGGAAACCTAATTTTTACGAACCCATTATCGTTTATGCAAAGGACAGATGTTAACCCTCCAAATACAACAATTCGCCTAAAATATAATAATTCCAATGTCGCAACTGTTTTTCCTGCCAATGTTATTTATGGTAATACAATAGTTGAAAGTGATATCGATTATCAAGGTGAGTACGATTTAGACAATGTGTTAATTCAATTAATTCAAAATAACACTCCAGTCGATCTATTTTCTTGGCATTATACTGGAAATAATCATATTGTATGTACAAGTTATTCAACAGGAGTAAGTAATACTCCACAGTACAATATTCGTCAAATAGGAACATTAAATACTATACTTACTGATGCAAGAGAAGGAATATTCCCAGTAGCCAATGCAGGAAGGGATATTTTAAAGTATCATTTTAACAGCCAACAAACAGACCCAACGTCGACAGTTGCAAAAGGTTTTCGTTATAGAGACGGGCAGTATACCATACGTGTAACAGCTAATGATCTTACTGGACATAATACTCCACAAAATTTATTGAGGACAATTGATAATTTACGTCCCTATATCGAAAAAGTAGAAGTCCGAAAAAATAACAGTACTGGAACCCTTTTTTATGAAGGACATTGGACCTGGGACGGAAGTGGTTTGGTTTTTTCGTGTCAATCGCCTGTTGCTATAACCAGTAGCGATATTGTTTACGTGAAAATATTTGCAAGCGAGCCTATGCGAGATGTTGAAGTTACAGCCTTTGGGAGAACCCTCAATTATACCAAGGTTGGCACTAACGATCAGCAATGGGAACATACTTATCCTGCTTCAAGCTCAAACGTTGGTTCAAAGAAAATCGTTACTACTTACAATAGTCATGATTTGGCAGGTAATCGCTTATCTGGTTTTGTTACAAATGCCAGAGTTACAAGTATTCCTGTGCGTCAAAGTAATGGAATATGGTCTCCGGTTCCAATCCCAGATAATGATCAGGTTCATACTCTCTCGGCTACATCTTCAAAAGCAAAAATAGGATTTTGGGATATTGTCAAAAATGCATATATCGATTATGCCAAATTTATAATTTTATCAACTAAATTACAGATGAAGTTAATACCACTCGGTATGCCAATGTATAAGAGTGCTTCTGTTGATGGAAGCGAACTTTGGACAATAACTGATCCGGATGGGATTAAAACTTCGTATACACAGGGAGATTTTGAATATCAATTTTCCAAATTGGGTACTTATACAGTTTCAGTTTCAGTTCAGAATGGTTCCGGAACAGACGAAGATGTGAAAACTATTACCGTAACTGATGGGACAACACCAAATTTTACACAAACTGCGAGTGGTCAAAATTCTTTGACAATCAATTTCTCCGATCAATCAGCCAGTCCGGAAAATATTGACTCCTGGTACTGGGATTTCGGTGATTCCTACACATCTGATGAGCAAAACCCTTCACATACTTATTCACAGGCTGGTAATTACCTGGTAACGTTAAGGATTACAAATAATGTTTCACAAGCTAAAGAAATTCAGAAAACAATATATGTTGAAGATAGACCAGGTATGCAGGTGGATTTCTATCTGGGAAATAATCCGGGCGCATATTCTATTCAACCTAACACCATTGCTCAATTTATCAGCAAAGTTACAAATGCGGCAGGTGGGTGTACGTATCGATGGGATTTTGGCGATGGTTCTGCAGTAAGCAGTAGTCCATTTCCCATGCATACGTATTCTACAAGTGGGAATTATACTGCATCTCTAACCGTTACCGACAATAATGGTAGTCAAACTGTTTCGCATCCTATAAGAGTGAGTCAGGTAGGTGCTATAAACGCCTCCTTTACGGCCAGTGCTTCCAATAAAACAGCTACTTTTACTCTAACCTCAAATCAATATGTAACTGCTTATTTATATTTTGGTGATGGTTGTTCTTCTACTCCATTTAGTGTTGATCCAAACTTTCCCCAAACATTAACCCATACGTATTCTTATACAAATAATTATGATGCTATTTTATATGTTAATTACAATGGACAATGGGTAAATGCATTTTCCGAAGAGGTTTCATTACCCGGAACACCAGCGAAACCTTTAATCATGATAAATTTACATGATTGTTTACCTGTCAATAAACCTTGGGTTGCTGCTAACATCGTTGATATAACACCTTGGTACCCTAACCGAGGTACAGTTTCTTCAAATTCTCCAAGTGAAATTGAAAGGAACAAACCTTATTACTACGAATGCCAATGGAGAGCTGTTTATAATAATACTACATTAAATAATTTCTTCAGCCATGGTATTGAACCATATCAATACTTAAATATTAATGATCCCGCTGTACAAAATTGTTTCTCAAGGAACGAACCATTTAAATGTATGGTTTATTTAGATGTATATGATGGCAGTTCTCCATTAAAAGTATACCAAACAAGCAGAGAAGTGATACTTTATCCTCCAGTTAAAATTGACTTAAGCAATTCTTATCAGGCATGTTCCAATACCTCATTAGAGTTTTTGCCCAATATCACCGGAGGAATGCCACCATATGAATACACATGGATTAACTCCTCTGGAAATCCTGAATCTTTTGA
The DNA here is from genome assembly GCA_023429135.1 of Bacteroidota bacterium. Classification (GTDB taxonomy): domain Bacteria; phylum Bacteroidota; class Bacteroidia; order Bacteroidales; family JAAUTT01; genus JAAUTT01. The sequence continues at coordinate 6,194 of JAEYWD010000062.1, forward strand.
TCCATCAAAAATAATTTTAGTTGGAAGTCAATCTAATACGTATAAACTGTTGATAAGGGATGGCAGGTCTGGTATGAGTGGCTGTTACAATTATGGAGAAAAATCCTTTACAATACAACCTTCTCCTGTAACTGTTGAAGCCGGTAATACTATTAATGTATGTGGTTTAAATGCTGTTGGTTCTATAAGCCCTGTAATTTCAGGAGGAGCCGGGCAAAACAGTTATTTATGGACTCCTTCTTTAGGGCTGAATTCTAACACTATTTCAAATCCATATATGTCTTCATCACAAAAGGGGTCTCAAATTTATACATTAACTGTAACAGATAAATATGGTTGTACTGGTTCCGATCAGGTCCAGGTGAACTTTAATGAGGTCCCACGAATAGACATGGTTACCGATGTAAGTATAAATTATGGACAAACAAAAACAATAACTCCGGTTATATTTGGGGGATCAGGAAATTATAACTTCTTATGGTCAAATGGAGAAACTTCTCAGAATATTACAGTTGGTGAAACTTCGCCTCTAAGTTTAACATTGACAGTAAAAGACAATATTTCAGGTTGTACATCTCAGGCAACAGTAAATGTTTTAACGAAATTCAATACTATTACATCACAAAATAATTTTCGTTATGGCAGAAGAGCATATAATACATCAATTCCTGTAAAATGTACTCCTAGTAAAATTAGGTACACGGCTCATAGTGATTGTCCATGGGTTACTATAACATCAGGTAGTTCAGGTATTTCAGAGGATAAAATTGTAATTAGTGTAGCGGCAAATCCGTATGGTACTACCAGAAACGGCAAGTTAATAATTGAATCGTCAGGAGCATTAAATAGTCCATTTGAAATAAATTTGACTCAAACGGGCGAAGATTTGCCAATTCAGGTACCATCGGCTTATATTAGCATCCAGGAGGCTATAAATGAAGCCGTTAATGGAGATAGAATTGAAGTTGATGAAGGACAATATTATGAGAATCTTATATTTTCAGGTAGTAAAAAAATTTCTATTAAATCAACTGGATGTCCTGAAAATACAATTCTCTCGCCAGCAACCAATTCACAACCGATTGTGAGTTATACTAATAGTAATTCTTCTATACTTCAAGGTTTCACTATTACTGGCAATAATTTATCTGCCACATATGATGATGGGAGTGGAATTTTTATTTCACAATCCAGTCCGGAACTTTATGATCTAATTATAAAAAATAATATCACTAACTATGGTGCTGGTGGTGGTATTTATATTTCTGCTGGATCATATCCGAAATTGGTTAATTTAAAAATCTTACAAAACCTGGCTGATGAAGGAGGCGGTATTTATTCTTTAGGTAACCCTACACTCCAAAATGTTTTAATCGCTGAAAACAGAGTGATTGGTACTCCTGGTAATGACCGTGCCAATGGTACTGGTGGGGGTTTGCATTCTTATGGAAATATAACTATGGATAACGTTACAATATCAAACAATATTTATCCAACCGGGTTTGACAGATGCGGGGGTCTAACAGTTTCAGGGGGAACCATCACTTTAAATAGTTGCATTGTTACTGATCAGATTGGTTCTTATGGAACATCCTCCCTAAATACGTTTCGTTCCGACATACCTTTGTCTATCAAAGGTACAACAACTACAAGGTGGGGTATAGGCAGTATAGCATTGGATCCCAAACTTGATAATAGTTACCATTTAATGACCGGGTCTCCTTGTATTAATAATGGGAATCCTACAAGACCTGATAAGGATGGCAGTATAAATGATATGGGCTTTACAGGAGGAAAAGGTATCTATGATAATGTAGTTCAGGTTTGCACTAAAGGAATGACAATTAATCCAACACCAGGATATTTACAAATAGCTGGTAGCTGTTCAATGACTTATTTGTCAGAAGAATCTGCAAACTATTTAGCAACAAGGCAGATAATATTAGGTAATGGATTTACAGCAAGCCATGGAAGTAATTTAACATTTAAAATCCAACCATACTATAATGAACCATTTCAATATGATGATAGATGTCAGTCATTAAAAAAAGGAACAATTTCATTTGATATAAACAGAGAATATTTTGATAATAATTCGAGTGATTTGGGTTTTGATTTTGTCATATACCCAAATCCAACAACAGATAAAGTTAGATTAGAATTAAAGCAAACTTTTAATCTCGAAAGTAAAATTGAAATAATAGATTTATCAGGTAAGGTTCTGGAGAAATTTCATGCTTTCGGAGAGATTGTAGATTTGGATTTTTCTAAATATGCAGTTGGTCTGTATTTTATTAAAATGTTCAATGGCAATAATATTAAAGCTAAACTCATTCAAAAGATATAATTCTTCAGATAAGCTAAATATTAGTTCAGAGCGCTGAGCGGCATTTGCAATGTCGCTTGTAACAGAGCCGGTATTGCAAACCGGCAAAAGGATAAAGCAGAAAGCCGGGGCAGCCCGGTTTTTTTGTTTATAGCGCAGCCACGTTTTTCTGGAAAAAGTCTTTAAACTTCTTTTGGTGTTTTGGTTTTTGGTGAGCATGGTGTCAATAATTTTGAATACCACCGATCGGTCATCCCCTTGATGGGCGTAGTTTGCGATAATTTGCATCGCGTTCCTTTCTTAACAGTCATTTCTGAACGACATTTGCGGAGCAAGAATAAAGGATAAAACGGAGCTGGCGCGGATTTGCAATCAGTACCTTTCTTAACAGTCGTTCATTCCCTTCGGTCATAAGATCGCCTTCGGCTAAGTTCCGAACGACATTTGCACAGCAAACGCGCGCGAACATTTAGAGATTTGTTTTTACAAACCATAAAAAGCTTACCCAATAACGTTGTTTTTCTCAATTGTTAATAACTTTTATGAATTACCTTTTTATCTAAAAAACAGAGTATTACATTTTTTTTGATTTTTAATTATGAAAATAGCGCTTTGGTGCGTCAAAACTGAAATTTGTATCGTTCGACCACATATTTTCAGGATAAATCATAGCTATTTTTAGTTATCTTATTGTAATTTAAAAGTTTTCCAAATAAGGCTTTTGCTTTTTCATTATTTTTTTCTTTTTCTATTTTCGGTCCGTAAAAGTTTTAAACGCTATTTTGATTGTGAAGTTGAATTTAGATGTTAGGGGAAAATCGAATAGCAGGTAAAGCACAGAACTACTAAACACAGTTACCTGCAAGACCATGAGTTATCAATTACTATCGGCTAAGGATATACCTGCCGCAACTGCTGTCAACAGGTTTTCGGAAAACTTACGATTGCTTTTTTGGTGGTTGCTACCCCAAAATATAATGGCAATTGAAGACTTTATTGCCAATTTCAAAACCATTACTTCGGCCACTTGCATTACTATGAGAAAACTCCCCAGAATATCTGCCGGGGAAAAATCAAATAACCTAAGCTTTTTAAATATATGAAACGAAACTTACTATTTACATTATTATTAATACCATTTTTTGCATTTTCTCAGGTAAACGAGATCACGTTTAACCATCAGCGAATCAACTTTTCGGCTGCTCCCCGGACGACAATCAATCCAATGTCGATAAAAATGTGGGATAATTATAACAATGGAGGACCATCCACTTATGGTACGGTACTTGAATTTTATGGATTTGGTAACCACCAAACCGGGCAACTCTATTTTGGCGGGTGGGATAATTCCAGAATAAGATACCGGGAAGCCTTTTATGCCCAAAATACCTGGTCGGAATGGACGACATTGCTTGATTCGAAAAATGATGTTGAGTCAGGTGGGAATTTAAAGATAAGTGGAGCAGGTCACCATTTTATTGCATCTGGCAACTTTGGAATAGGAACAACTCAACCTGCTTCCAAATTAGAAATTGTTGGTCCCGTCGGTGATTACAATACAGCCCGGGCCTTGTCTATTACAGTTAATGGCACCAGCAATGTGTATAAAGATCAGGTTATAATTCAAGCAGGAACAATTGATTACTCTAATAAATATGGTGTAGCATTTGCTGGACATGGACATCATAGAGGAGGGTTGTATGCAGAAAGTATTGGCAATATAAATTCTAAGGGTCGAATAACCTTGTGGGCAAGGTCAGATGGAAATGAGGAGGGGATTATACAACTAGATGGTAGGGTTGGAATAGGTACCAACCGGCCCCAAAACGCCCTTGATGTCAACGGCACCATTCATGCCCGCGAAGTTAAAGTAGACCTTACCGGCTGGAGTGACTTTGTTTTTCATCCCTCGTACCAGCTAAAACCGTTAACGGAAGTGGAAAAGTTTATCAAAACCAACGGCCATTTGCAGGATATTCCTTCGGCCACCGAAGTAGAGAAAAATGGGGTAAATGTGGGTGAGATGCACGCCAAGCTGCTGCAGAAGGTAGAGGAGTTGACGTTGTATGTGATTGAGCTGAAGAAGGAGAATACAGCATTAAAAAACAAGATTCTTGAGCAGGAGCGAAATTATGAAATAATAAATGAAAAGCTTTCAATTATTAAATAGTAAATCATAAGTAACAATGATAAAAAAAATCGTAAGTCTTGCTTTATTTATAGGGATATCATGTTTTAGTTATAGCCAAACTGATAATTACTTTAGAATAACATTTGTTAAGTCTTTCCCAAATGGTCAGTCTAATCAGGTTATATATATTAACTTCCCTGATGTTACATTGTGGGGAAATGTTGAAGTAACCATTAACGGAGGATATAATTGGCAGCTAAATACAGGACAACTTACAAAAAGATTTGCTTTTATTTACAACGCAGGTGGTTACTTCAATCAGAAAGCTGAAATACCAGTTGCATTTGGTGATTTAGCCAACCAATGGAGTATTGGGGATTATGATTTGGTAAATCACCGTATACCTATTTATCACCTTGTTGCCACTGGCAACGACATAACGATCCAGATAGAGGGACTTTTGCAACATAGTAGTTGTTTAAGCTCTATTAAATCAAATCTTAACGTTAGTGATCCAGTAATATTGCCAAATAGTGTTCAAAGACAATATATGAATATAATGCAGGATCGAGTAGGAATAGGAGAAACTAATCCCTTGGCACAACTACATCTGGCAGATATTTACCCGTCAGGAGGTAAGAATTTTATAATTGGAGATGATACTTATCTTACTGATGTAGATGTTGCCAATACTCTAGGATTATATGGAAATCAAAATTCGGATCAGGCAGGTTTAAGGCTGGGAAGCTCTGGTTCTTTAATTTTTGGAGTTAATAGCAATATTCTTATTGGTAAAAACTCCCAAACCGATACGGGGAAAAAATACAAACTTGATGTAGAAGGCCCCATCCGCGCTAACGAAATCGTTGTCAACACCACCGGTGCCGACTTTGTCTTCGAGCCCACCTACAAGCTTCGCCCCCTCTCCGAACTCGAAACATTTATACGCACAAACAAACACCTGCCCGATATTGCTCCAGCCAAAGAAATGCAGGAAAATGGTGTAAGCGCCGGGGAGATGCAAACCAAGCTGCTGCAAAAGGTGGAGGAGCTGACACTATATGTGATTGAGCAAGAGAAGAAATATGTTAAACTGCAAAGTCAGTTTGACGCACAAAAAGAAGAAATAAAACAACTTAAACAATTAAATAAATAGTGAAGGCTGTGAAAATAAGAATACTTCTTTGTTTAACCTTTTTGGGAGCTGTATTAATTGGAAATGCACAAAACAATACCAGTACAGTTGGGTTTTTTACTAATCTAAAATCCAGTGGATATAACGCCTTAACAATTGGCAATAATATAGCTGGATATGCCCCCCAGATGGGCGTAGTTTGCAATAACATTTAATCGGAGCAGTTGGGCGAAGTATTTACTTCGCCCAACTATTTCGGTAGCATTTGCTACCCAAGAGATAAAAGGAAATGGGTCGTGTGGATTGGTGTTGTTGAAATATTGGTAATACTAACAGTCGCTTCAAATAGATTTTTGTGTAGCCAAGGAAAACGGTAAAATAGCGAATGCTATTGAAATAGAATATCGTAGCGAATGCTACGACAAACGGAGGTATCTTAAATTTATTTTTTTACATACACCCACCCCTTAAAAACCTTATTTTCAGGAACGGTCAAAATATACCAATAAGTACCTTCGTTTAATTCGCCCTTGCTGTTTCTTCCGTCCCAGTCGCTATTATAATTAGGGGAGCTGTAAATTAATTGATCCTTGTTGTTGTAAACTTTTAGAACACTGCCAGGCTTCAACCCTTTTATTTCAAAATAGTCGTTAAACCCGTCGCCATTGGGTGTAAAAACATTGGGGATAACCACATCCAGTTCAATGTAGGTAATTTTAAATTCTTCCTGAAAGGGGCATCGCCATTTATCAAATATTTCAACCAGGTAATCGGCGGTTTCGGTTGCAAATAGCGTAGGATCATCGCAATCTGTGCAACTTAGGCCAGTTGTTTTGTTCCAGCTATAACCCTTAAAACTTTCGGTAAGCTTGAGCGGGATTTCAGTATTATAGTGAATTACGGTGTCCAGGCGCAGTATTGGTTTTCCCGACTGGATGGTGTCGCAGTTCCTGATGCGTACCATGTACTTGTTTTTAGAAACACAATTAAAGCTGTCGGTAAGGCTGGCAATATATTGCACTGGGCCTGTTATGGTAGCTTCTGGTTTGGAACATGTGTTGCAATTTAAGCCTGTAATGGGCTGCCATAAATAAAATTTGCTTTTAGGAGATTCGAAGCTGATTTTTTGTTCAGGATAGGCAATGGTATCCAATGCCAGTTTTGGAGAAACAAGGGTGCTGCTGTCGCAGTGGTTGGTCAATTTAAACCTTTCCGTCAACTGGCATAGATATTTATCCGTTAATGTTACCATATATTCTGTATTGTCATAAATCCGGGCGTTTGTAATCTGGCAGGTATCGCACCTGAGGCCAACGGTTGGAGTCCATTTATACCTTTTGGCCACTGAGGCTTTTAACGGAATGGTATGGCCGGGAGTAATCAGGGTGTCAAGCATCAACTTGTTGCGATACTTTACAATGGTATCGCAATCGCGCATTTTGATCACGAACTTTTCGCGTGGAGTGCAATAATACTTATCCGTATAGGTTACTTCATAAGTAATTGTATCGTTAATGGTAGCCACAGGAGACTGACAGGAGGAACAATTTAAATCCTTGTATGGAGACCATTTATGTATATAGCCTTCCGGAGCTGTAAGGGTTATATTTTCTCCAGGATAATCAGCTTTTAAAATGTTCGTTTTTACGTCGGTATTGCATTTTTTCTTCAGCTTAAAGCGTTCCTTTCTCATACATCCATAAGTATCCATAAGCACAGCGGTAATCTCGGTATCGTCGCTGATGGAAACAGTGGCATCACGATTGTTTTTCCCGGTAATGATGTTATTGCGGGGATACCACCAGTATAATTCCGCTTCGGAAGCTGAGGCTTTTAAGTTAACAGGAACTCCCGGGTAAACCAGCGTGTCGAGCCTGAGTACATCCGGTTTTTTGGTAACAGTATCGCAGTTAACGGCCAAACAGGGGCGTGGCATTAATTCCGGTTCTTCGAGGCGGAAATTTGTAAAGTTTCCCAATTGTCCATTGTCATTATTCCCCCACCGCCAAAAAGCTCCTCCTTGGGTTTTAACAAAGGTTGAAACACTATTCTCCCAACCCGATATAGCAACATGTTCCACATTGTTAAGGGTTTCGACTTTAGTTAAATTTCCATTATCAAAGAGTGTAGCATTATCATGAACATACAAAGTCCCATCGTTCTTTATTGCTGCAAAATTCCATAACTCGTCGTAGATAGACTTTACATCTGAGATTTTAAGCTTATAAGGCAAAGAAATATCTGGCTGGTAATAATCGTTTAAAGTTCCCCATATCCATACTGTACCATCGTCTTTCAAGGCGTAACCTCTATAACCTCCCGCAGCAATATCAACTATATTACTCAGCGTAGATACTTTTCTGGGCTTATACCTATAGGCGTGACCAGTATGAGGTTTGTCGCCGTCCAGCCAATTGCTTCCCCATGTCCAGACAGTACCATCGTTGCATAATGCAACCACAGCATCGGCTCCTGCCTCTACTTTTTTGACGTTTTCAATTTCAACCTTGATAATTGTGTCTTTGTATCCCCAATAACCTGGTTCTATTTCAGGAGTATCACCCCAGATCCAGACTGTACCATCGGCTCTTAAAGCGACATAATACAAATAACTCTTATGAAAATTAGAGGTTGCAGAAAAGCTTGATGTAATGCCTATCACACTATCGATTGGAATCTTTTTTAGAGAATACTGATCGTATCTGTTCCATTGCCAGAGCGTTCCGTCAGAACGTATAGCCATATGTCCAATACCATCCACATTAGTAATACTATAAAGACCTTTAACTTTAACCGGCATATAGCGGGTTGTGTAAGTTCCATCTCCAAGGTCGCCGTAAACATTGTTGCCCATAGCCGAAACAGTACTATCCTCACAAATATAAAAAACATTACTGTTGCTTAGTCCAACACTTAGCTTCTGTGCTAAAATAATGGAACTGAGGCTGGCGAACAGCAACATTAATGTGGTTCTAAAAAGTAGTATGTTAGCGTTTGTCATTTTGTGCCATTAATGTTTGTTAATCAATGCTGCTATATCAGCTCGTAAAGAGAGGGACTGGTTCCCGGAATAATATGCAGAGAGCCCCTGTGTACCCACTGCATAGGAATAACCTAAATGAACTGCTTTAGTAACACTGATGCATATACCAGCAAGTAATGAGTTGTAATTCTGATAAGAGAGTAGGAGCCAGTTGCGGTTCCGAAAAACAACCCTGCAATTGAAATCTGCTGAAAAGTTTTCCTGGGAGAATTTCCATAAATACAAGGCAGGTTCAATCTTATAGGTGGAATTGATTTTAAAAATATAACCGCCATGGGCAACCACACTAGGAAATGAATTTTTGTGATCCATTGTTTTGTTAAGATTCACGATATTGTTTAAAGCTAATCCTGCAAAAAACCTGGGATTATGGAAAATAATACCAAAATTTACTTCTGGAACAATGGCTTTGTTGTTATTGTATAATTCCGGATCTCCTGCATTTGCCGGTTTAAAAAGCTGGGTATTTAAATAGTGCTGGGTTACTGAGCCAGATAACCCCAACGATAAACGATTTTCGCGAAAAGGGATATGGTAGGCATAAGCAAATAAGAGGCCTGTATGTTTCAATGGGCCATTGTTATCATTGTAAACTGTTAAGCCAATACCTACCCGGTCGGCAATATTTATTACAGGCCGGTTAATAAACATGTTTTCATCATAGAAATTTTCTTCTCCAAGTCGAAGGCTGTTACTAAAAACCTGGCCAGAAGGTGAACCATTAACGCCCATCCATTTTTTAGAAACTGTTACCTGTGATAAAAAACTACCATCGGATCCCGCTGCAGCAGGGTTGATATTGTATAAATGGCTATTCAGATAATTTGTAAGTAAACTTATATTTTGGGCAGAAACGTTATTGCAACAGAAAAATGCAATTAAAAGTTTGGGGATTATATACTTGATTAGGAGCTTAATATTCATCTTTCCAATAAGGAGCATAGTTAGCTTGTCCGTCAAAAGTAAAAGTCGGATTTGACTTTTCCAAGATTCCTACAAAAATATATTGAAATTATTACATTTTTAGAAACAGTTCGCCCAGCAATTGTGTTAGTATTTATTGGCTGGTAATCCATGATTTATGCTTTTTTCAATCAACAAATATAAAACCATATTCCTAAGTTTCCGGCCCAGTTAAACTGAATTCTTGTATTTTAGCGGGATGATTTATTAAAAGGGGTTTTATGAATTGGTTAATCATCATCACTTATTGCGGAACATTTGTATTTGCACTCACTGGTGCACTAAAAGCCCGGACGCATAAAATGGATGTATTTGGTGCTGCCGTTCTTGCTTTTACTAATGCCTATGGTGGAGGAACTATCAGGGATATTCTGCTGGGTATTAAACCTGTAAACTGGCTCGGTGATTATGTAGCGCTTGGGTTGGTAATAAGTGCTCTTTTCATAATTCTACTTTTCAAAACTAACATTGATAAGTTTAATCGCACCATATTTATAACCGACGCTATTGGTTTGGGAATGTTTACCATAGCCGGTATTACGATTAGCTTAAAAATGGGTATCGGTGAAGTTTATTCCGTACTGATGGGGGTAATTACGGCCACATTCGGGGGACTGATTACTGATGTACTTTGCAGTAACATTCCAGACCTGCTGAAAAACGGAGAAATTTATGCAACGGCCTGCCTGATTGGAGGACTGATATTTGTTTTGATGCTGCACTTTGGTGTCAATACCGATATTTGCATTGTTACTTGTGTACTGTTGATTGTACTTTTGCGTATTGTTTCAAAGGTGAAAAAGATTTATGTTCCGAGATTCCGGTAGATTACAGGAAAGATCGACAGTTTTAAAAGCATTAAATATCATTGGATACTAAAGCGGTTTAAAAAGGGCAACTATTAAAACATATATCCGATTTTTATTTCGCTATACAACTTTTTTATATAGTTGCTTTTAGAAACAGAAACCTCTACCGGACCAACAATGGTTCGCATGCCGGCAGCAATTCCTATCCCAAAATAGTTCCTCATAAATTTGGGCAGATCTTCAAAATTACCCGAAGTGGTTGCAAAGCACGACTTCAAACTTAAAAACTTATCCTTCCATGGTTCAGCTCGTAAGGTCAGGCCAGCAGTAAGTACATTATTACTCATAATAGTCATAAACTTCAAACCTTCAAATGGGATAATATTACTTTCACCAGTAATAAATCCGCCAAGAAAATTATAATATGGAACCGGCAAATTATCGATGAAGCTAAACCCGGCATTAGCAGAGGGGACTAATACCAGCCTGCGGGTAAATGGTATATATTTTGAATACTGGGCTATAACCCGCCAGAAAACTCTGTTCCAGTTCATCAAATTAAAACTTCTGGAATTAATAACATATTTAAGTTCGCCGTAGAAATTATCACCTTTGACAGGGAAAACAGTCCGGTCCTGTGTATCAAATCTCAATCGTGTATACCAGTTTATAGTCCGCAAATTATAGTTTATAGTGTCGCCTGCTTCAATTTCTTTATTAATATCAAGTAACTCAACCTGAAATCCGGAACGAATCAGAAATGCTTTGGAAAAAGTTGAAAACAGATCAGCTTCGCTTAAATAATGGAAAACATTAAAATTTTCCATTAGTAATCCGTCAGGAGTATAGAATTTAGCCATTAAACTGTTTGCGCCTACTTTAACATTTACCCCGATATTTGGATGAGCAAAAGTATGGATACTATATTGCACGCTGGCTCCTGGGTATTGGCCAAGTTTTAAATCGAGCATTAACCGAGAACCTTCACCCAGAACATTACGGTATGTACCATTCAGAAGAATTGCCGTTTTCAGGTACTGATCGTAATGCATGCTAAACTTAAAATAGTTGAAAGGCTGTTCTTTGAACCTTAAGGTTAGTTCCGATCCTTTTTCGCCTGGCACAATTTTATAATTTACCCGCTCAAAAAAACGCGTGCCATATAACCGCTCAACTCCAAGCTCGATCTCATCTAATTTGATCCACCCTGTATCTTTTATTTCGAAGTTACCTTTTACAAGGTTTCCGGAAACGTTCTCCAAACCTTCATAGTTTATAGCGGTAATATGAATTGAGTCCAGATCGGCAGGTCGGTTAATTTTTGATGAATACGGATAAATTTTCTTAATTGAGTCGGCCAAAGTCTTTAATTGGGGCATAACTTTTCTGGCGGCCCTTTCCCCATTGAGTATTAAAGAATCGATATAGTCGAAGCTGAACATATTATAATTCTGAATATCGGGCTTAATCAGAAAGTCGCACATGGCTGCCTGTTCTTTATTTGATTTGTCGGCCTGAAAACTCGATACCTGGTCCATAATACGTACCACCGAGTTTAATTCCTCTTTTGTATACAAACTTGCTGATACCTCAACTCCAATAATAATATCAGCTCCCATGTCGCGGGCATCCTGAACAGGGAAGTTACGGACAATGCCGCCATCAACCAGAAGCTGACCGTCCAGTTCAATCGGACTGAAGAATGAAGGTATAGCCATGCTGGCCCTTATGGCATCGGGCAAAAATCCGCTTTTCAGCAATACGGGCTGTACTTTTTCAATGTCCGTGGCAATACATCGGAATGGGATCGGAAGACTGTCAAAATTTGAAATGGTGTGCACAGGCCAGGTATAGTGGGCCAGCATGGTCGAAACTTTCTGTCCGTCGACCAAAGCCCGTGGAATAGTTACACGGCCCCTCACAAGTGGGAATTCACCCACATACCGTTCATAATCGTCCTTTTCTTCAATGGAAATGTTTTTTCGTGAAATCTGATCGAGTAAGATCTCGTTCCAATTAATACGACGGGTAATATACTCGATCTTTTTAGCCGAATAGCCGCAGGAATAGAGTCCACCCACCACGCTTCCCATGCTGGTACCGGTTATATAGTCTATAGGTAAGTCGATTTCCTCAAGCACTTTGAGAACTCCAATATGCGCCAGCCCTTTAGCGCCTCCTCCGCTTAAAACCAAACCAATCCGCGGACGACGAGAAATGGTATCCTGTGCCAGCAGCTCGGAGTAAACATTAAGACATAGTAATAAAATACAAAAAAAGACAGGTTTTGCCGACATATTATTAAATCAAAAATCTACAGGTATAGAAGTCTGTAAATATAAAGTTAGAAATTAACTTCTTTGTTAAACCTATTCATTTAAAAAATCTGAGCTGTCAGTGTTTTTTACCATTTAACATTACACCAACCCATGTTCTCCTAACCAGGAAATGATAGGTGAGGAACATAATAAGGAATGATGGCATTAGAATAAAACAAATCTTAATAGCCCAGTGTAGCGATAATGGCATAACAAGTACCTGGAAAAATACAACGATAGGGAGGTGTATTACATACAACCAATAGGATGACTCCGATAAATACCGGATTCGTTTGTGCGGATGAGCAAAAAGCACCATCATAATTCCAAATAAAAGCAAAAACTGTGATCATGGAAGCTAAACCATACAGACTGCTGAAAATTTTAGAATATAAAGGTTTAGCCATGTATATTTGAACCTGAGGATTGGTAAACTGAAGGAAAAACAAAAGGCAAAGCGTGGATAGTAATACTAAACTTAATATAAGGTTAGACTTCCAGTATTTTTTGAATCCCTCTAAAAAATGTTGACTCCGGTGCAAGAACCAACCCATGCTAAAATAGAATCCATATACAATAAAAGAAGGAACTTTAGGAATCAGGCCGTGATCCGGAGTATCTACCCCAAACCCGTTTTTCATGTACCACATTGCAGGGAAGGTGAATAATGCAAAAACAAGACTTCCCCATCGATGTGTCATCAGGTATCCTATACCTGTATCCAATCCTGTTCGCAGTTTCAAATTTCTATCGATAAATTTGAACAAAAACCGGATAGCGATTACTGAAATAAAAAACCATGTCAGATAATAAAGAAACCAAAGGTGAGTAAGCGGGAAGCCTCCGTTCAGCCAGGCTCCGGTAGTAAAACTTCCGGTAACTAATTGAAGAAAGCTAAGCTTAGAAACGACAGGATCTGCACTAAAATATCCCATTTTTTGATAACCCCAGATCCACAAGACATTCAGCGCAAGAAAAATGAACGGCCAGAAAATCAACAACGGTTTTGTTATTCGATTGAAACGATGCCTGATAAAACCTGCTGTACCATACTTTTGATAAACCATATGGGCGAAAAAGCCAGCAACAAGAAAAAATGCCTGCATACGAAATGTATGTGAAACAAAGAAAAAAGCATCAATTCCAATATTGGTTTGGTGCTCCTTTACAGCCCAAACCATAGGAGGAATATAAGATACCATAGACTCAACGCCATGAAAAATTATTCCAAGTAATAAAGCAAAAGCCCTTACGGCATCGAGATAATAGAAATGGGTACCATTTTGAACGATAGTTGGGTTAAAAGTCAGGTCTTTCATGGAGGTGAATTTAAAGTACTAAAATAGACAAATATTTAAACTAAATTTTTGCAATAAACAATTGTAGTTGAGCTATTCCCTATTCCCTGCCAGTGCAAATGTTAGGCAGATATTCTGGTTCGGGTTTGTAATCAGGGCCTTTCCAAACAATCGTTTGCAACGACATCTATGAAGCAATAAAGATTTTTTAAGTGTAGCATTACCAACATCTGCTAACCAGGGAAACTTTTACTTTAACAATTAGGTTGGGTATGGGACTATGCAAGTTTATACATCTCATTTCATAAATATAAAGCAAAATTGAGCTTAGTTTAATTTCATTAAAAACACTTCTAAACATTCATAAGTGGACAAAATAGATACTTTAATCAAATATTTTAGGCAAGCTGAGATTCATTTGATTTATTTTTGATCCTAAAGACCGGTGCATGGCATCATCAAAATCTAACTTATATCTTCATATGATTATGAAAACTTTTTTATGCAAAGGAAAATCAAGGATAACCATCTCTTTGTTTATTTTTATTTTGTTAACCTCTCCTGTATTATCTCAAACATTCGATTTTAACACTAATACTTCGGGAAATGGAACTCAGAATATTTCTCAGATAAAAGAAAGCAACACCCTTATAGTAAAGAGCGAAGGTGTGAACCTGTGCCTGAAATCCGTTACAGATATTTCTTCGGCTTATGAGGGATTTACCGGATCCGTTGTAACAACTAACGGGAATTGTATAAAGAATTTAACAATTTCCCTACAAAGCGGGGAGTTTTTTAATCTTGATAAAATCGATATACAGGAAAGACATTGTTCAGTTCTGAATCTGGTACTTACTGCAAAAAGCGGATCGGATGTGAAAGGAAGCGTTACGATATCTTTTACTCCTTCACAAGGTAAAACCATCGATTTATCCGCGAATACCTATTTTAAAAACATTACCAGTGTTGAAATTACATCGGCAACCAAAGATGCCTGTTGTGGTGATTATACCTACTGGATAGCTCTCGATAATGTTGTTTTAGGCAACGTTCACCAGCCTCTTGGTGTTTCTTCCGTTACTCCTGATAACGGACCGGTAACAGGGGGCACCTCAGTTACCGTAGGAGGTACTGGTTTTCAGTATGTACAAGCCGTTAAGTTTGGCAGTGCCGATGCTAAAAGTTTTACTGTTAATTCGGCAACAAGTATCACCGCAGTGAGTCCTGCTGCTTCTGCCGGAACTGTGGATGTTACCGTTATCACTGCAAATGGCGCCAGTGAAATCAATGACAACGATAAATTTATCTATCACAAAATAAGTCAAACCATTACATTTGATAACCCTGGTGACCAAACTATGGGTACAACTCCTGAACTTACAGCAACCGCAACATCCGGACTTGTTCCTGTTTTTACTTCAGCAACAACCGATGTTTGTACAATAACAACCGGAGGAACCTTAACATTGTTAAAACCGGGAAGCTGTACCATAAATGCCGGTCAGGCCGGAAATGATACTTACCTGGCTGCGCCTACCGTGTCGCAGACCTTTGAGGTTATATCTTCGGTTCCTGGAAAACCTACCCATGTGACAGCTACACCTGGCAATGCGCAGGCAACAGTTAGTTTTACAACTCCCGCGTCCGACGGAGGTTCAGCTATTATTAAATATATTGTGAAATCAAACGATGGAATTATTGCCGAAGGTACTTCCACCACAATTACAGTTACAGGTTTAACCAATGGAACAAGCTATACCTTTACAGTTACGGCTATAAATGCAAAAGGTGAAGGGCCGGCATCCGATCCATCCAATAGTGTTACACCAACCTGTGATCAGACCATCAGTTTTAATAATCCCGGCGATCAGGTTTATGGCTCAACAGTTAAGCTTACTGCAACTGCAACTTCCGGATTACCGGTAACTTTTATCAGTATGACAACCGACGTTTGTACAGTTTCGGGAGACGAAGCGACCTTTAAATCTGCGGGAGCATGCACAATCAGTGCCCGGCAGGAGGGTAACCATGCATTTAATCCAGCTCCCCCAGTTGAGCAATCGTTTAACGTAAATCCGAAAACTCTTACTATCGTGGGATTGTCGGCAGAAGACAAGATTTACGACGGAACCACCGTTGCAACGCTTACAGGAACAGCAGTTCTTACAGGAGTTGTATTGCCCGACAATGTTACTCTTTCGGGAACACCTTCGGCTAATTTCGCCGATGCAGGTATTGGGACAACCAAACCCGTTACCGTTACAGGTTATACACTTACAGGGGACGCTTCGGTAGTTGACAATTATACTTTGCAGCAGCCAACCGGCCTTACAGCAAATATAACCAGAGCGACTGTTGTTCTTTCATGGAATCAACCAGCCGATATTACCTATGGAACTGCCCTGGGTAATGCACAGTTAAACGCCACTTCGAATATCAGTGGAACCTTTGCTTATACGCCTGCTGCCGGCACTATATTAAATGCCGGAAGTGCTCAAACGCTCAGCGTTACATTTACTCCTGCTGATTTAATTAATTACCAGGTAGTTTCGAAAAATGTCACCATTAATGTTTCCAAAGCTCCCTTAAACGTTGTTGCCGATAACATTCAAATTACCTTTGGCAGTGCCATTCCTCCCTTAACTTACCAATACAGCGGTTTTGTAAATGGAGAAAACTCTTCGGTGCTGGATGCTCAACCTGTTATTTCAGTTGAATCTACCCCGGTAAATGCAGGAACTTATCCCATTGTCGTCTCTGGAGGTAGCGATAACAATTACAGCTTCAACTATTTAAACGGAACACTTACTATAACAAAGGCTGTCGCTGTTCTTTCATGGGATTCGCCTGCCGATATCACTTATGGAACCGCCCTGGGTAATGCTCAGTTAAACGCCACTTCGAATATCAGTGGAACCTTTACCTATACACCCGCTGCAGGAACTATATTAAATGCCGGAAGTGCTCAAACGCTCAGTGTTACTTTTACTCCTGCTGATTTAATTAATTACCAGGTTGTTTCAAAAAATGTTACCATCAGCGTAACTAAGGCTCCTTTAAACGTTGTTGCTGATAACATTCAAATTACCTATGGCAGTGCCGTTCCTCCCTTAACTTACCAATACAGCGGTTTTGTAAATGGAGAAAACTCTTCGGTGCTGGATTCCCAACCTGTAATTTCGGTTGAATCTACCCCGGAAAATGCCGGAACTTATTCCATAGTTGTCTCTGGAGGTAGCGATAACAATTACAGCTTCAATTATGTAAACGGAACGCTTACTATCAATCCTCTAACGTTGTCCATCGGGACCCCGGTTTTAACAACAAGTAAAACTTACAATGGCAATAATCTGGCATTAGTAACTCCGGGAGCTATTAGCGGAGTGCCTGCGGGTAAGGATGTCCATGTTGAAGCTTCTGCTATTTACGATAACGCAAATGTGGGTACCGGAAAAACAATAACCGTAAGTTATGTTTTAACTGGCGCAGACAAAGGAAATTATCAAACCCCTGCCAATTATGTTGTGAATACAGGTGTAATCACAGCCAAGCAGTTAACCATTACCGATCCGGTTGTTGTTAAAAGTAAGGATTATGATGGAAATACCGTTGCTTCAATTACATCTGTTGGTCAATTAAACGGAGTTGTGGCTGGTGACGAGGGCAACGTTTCGGTTTCGGCTTCTGCTAATTATAACGATGCTTCTGTAAGTAACAATAAAACCATCACAGTTGTATATACTTTGACCGGGAGTGCCGCTGGTAACTACTTAGCACCTGTTAACAATGTGATTACAGACGCCAGCATAGTATTAAAGCTCAGCTTGAGTTTAGAAAATCCCAAAGCCGGTTGCGATGGAGGAGCTCTCCAGTTGCCTTTTACTATAATTGAAGGGTCTGCCAACAGTTATAGAATTGTATTTGCCGATGCAGCTCTGGCGGCCGGTTTTTCAAACAGCGGTTTCACACAGCTTCCTTCAGGAAATGTGATATCAATTTCTATTCCCAAAGGTGTTAAAGATGGTACCTATGATGCATTTCTGCAGGTCAAGAATGATATTATATCAAGCGAGCTTTATAAGTTTACCTTTACTATCAATTTGACTTCTGGTTACCTGGTGAAGAAATTCAATGATGTGATTCTTGTTGATAACAGCTCTAACCGCTTTACTTCTTACCAATGGTATAAAAACGGAACCATCATCAATGGTGCCAGGGACCAGTTTTATAATGATCTTCAGGGATTATCGGGTACATATCATGCTGTTGTCACAACTGTGTCCGGTCAAACTTTAGAGATTTGTCCTGTGACATACAATGTAGCCACTATAAAGGCAATGGTATCTTTAAAAACTTACCCCAATCCGGCTTTCCCCGGCAATACAATTAAAATAGAAATTGAAGGACTGAGTGATGAACAACTGAAAGGCGCTGTATTATCTGTTTTCAGTAACCGCGGTGAAAAGATTTCATCCTCAGCTAAAGTTGAAACTGTAAATACAATAGCATCGGGAAATAATGCAGGTATTTATTTTGTAAGGCTTGCGACTGCCGATGGCAATGTAATTACTCAGAAAATAACTATAACCCAGTAATAAGATGTCGTATCTTTCTAAACCCTTTTGTTCAGAAAAAATGAAGTTATCAATGAAGAAAATTCTTTTAATCAATACAATTCTTTTTTTTACGGTTGCTGGCTTCGGTCAGCAACCTGCCGGTCATTATATGTATCTGAATGGGGGAGGCGGTATGCACAATATATCGTACTCGTTAACAAATGGGAAATACGACAATGGCAGGGGCTTTACCATTAATGCCGGATATGGATATTTCTTTCATCGTAACTGGGGCTTTTCTGCAGGTTTAGGTGTTAAAACGATGAAAGCAAAAGCTTCGCTTAATAATTTTATGTTAGGATTACCTTCTGTTGATTCCGAAGGTGTTGACTACGAATACAGAAATTATTTCAGCAACTGGAAAGAACAGCAAAAGACAATGCTGATAGACCTTCCGGTAGCGTTTCAAAACCGCCTCTTTTTGGGAAAATTTACTTTTCAAACGTCCCTCGGTTTAATGGTATCTTTCCCGACAAACAGTGAGTTTAAAGTGAATGATGGTTCTATTACCACCACCGGATATTACAGCCAGTGGAATGTTGAACTCAAAAATATGCCACAGCATGGCTTCACCACCTTAAATTCACATCCTCGGGGAGATATTTCTCTCAAGACTGCTTTTTCAGCGTTTGGCGAATTAGGGGTGCTTTATTCACTTAGCGAAACGTTTAGCCTGTATGCCGGAGGATATTACCATCAGGGTTTAAACAATATTATTAATAACCAGAAGAAACCTGTTTACGAAGGTGACGGAGTATACAACGGGGTTTTACGTTCGGCTCTGACCGACAATGTAAAGCCTGTTGCTGTGGGTGTAAAAGTTGGAATAGTATGGACTTTCGGGAAAAAGGTGAAAAATGATTTTATTGAAGAATCGCTTTATCCGGTATTTGAGCCCGACAAAGTCGATTCATTGTCAACCAACCAAAATCTCGAGAAAATCCCTGAAGAGAAACTAGTGTCAAAGAACGGTCACCTACCTTCAGGAAATAAAACCGTTATTTCCGATTCTATCTCCGAAACAGATTACCAAAAGGCTATGAAGCTGGTGAACGATATCAGGATCCAGTTTAAACTCAATTCTGATGAAATAATAAATCCAGAACCGGAGAAGATAGCAGCTCTGGCCGATATACTTAAAAGAAACCCGGATATTACCCTTGTAATTACAGGTCATACATGTAACCTCGGATCGTACAATTCGAATTATAAAATAGGATTAAAGCGGGCCAGGAAAGTACGGCAGATGTTTTCGAAGCAGGATGTGCCAAATAACCAGATGGAAATTATCAGTAAAGCTTTTAAAGTACCTATTGCTCCCAATAACTCCGAAGAAAATAGGGCAAAAAACCGAAGAGTAGAACTTGATATTAAGTGAAAGTAGGTGTTGACAGAGAAATTTTTCTTAAGTTATTCTCTACTAACTTTTAATCTCATTCCAAATACAATTAGCCGGGGCGACCCGGTTTTTTGTTTTTCACTCTTTAAAAATGTGCGATCGAAAAAACAATAGTATCTCACAATATTTACCAGACACTTGTGGTATTTATTAAATAACTGGGTCTATAGAACGCCTAAATTTCTTTTGTTTAACTCTTTACCCGAAAAACACCAACTTCTCATGCAAAAATTAAACAAAACATAAAAACTGTTGTTTGATGTAGCTGAAAGAAGTTTTATATGATAAAAAA
The DNA here is from genome assembly GCA_023429135.1 of Bacteroidota bacterium. Taxonomy (GTDB): domain Bacteria; phylum Bacteroidota; class Bacteroidia; order Bacteroidales; family JAAUTT01; genus JAAUTT01. Next base: position 26,524 of record JAEYWD010000062.1, read on the forward strand.
AATACTTGTTGCTAACCGCGGAGAAATAGCTATCAGGATTATGCGTTCCTGTCGTGAGATGGGCATATCCACTGTAGCCGTTTATTCCGAAGCCGACCGAACCTCCATGCATGTACGCTATGCCGATGAAGCCTATTACATCGGACCTTCACCGTCGTCGGAGAGTTACCTCAAAATGGATAAAATTCTGGATGTCGCTAAAAGGTCGGGTGCCGATGCCATCCACCCCGGATATGGTTTTTTGTCGGAAAATGCTGAGTTTGCCAAACAATGCGGCAAAAAAGGTATCATTTTTATTGGTCCTTCTCCACATGCAATAGCCACTATGGGCGATAAAATTACCGCCCGACAGACCATGATAAATGCAGGCGTTCCTGTAGTTCCCGGAACAAACCAGAAGATTACCACCGATGCCGAAGCCCAAAAGGTAATGGGAGAAATAGGCCTGCCGCTTATGGTAAAAGCCTCTGCCGGTGGCGGTGGTAAAGGAATGCGTCTGGTTCATTCAGCTTCTGAATTGCTCAATGCAGTTAAAGCTGCTCAGTCGGAGGCGCGTACTGCCTTTGGTGACGACTCGGTTTATATCGAAAAGTATATTGAATCGCCTCATCATATAGAATTCCAGGTGTTAGGCGACAAGCACGGAAATATTCTGCATCTTTTTGAGCGCGAATGCTCAATTCAGCGCAGACATCAAAAAGTTATTGAAGAAACTCCATCGCCTATTTTAACCCCCGAATTGCGTGAGAAAATGGGACGAAGTGCTGTGGAAGCTGCCCGATCGGTGAATTATGAGGGTACCGGCACCGTTGAGTTTCTTGTAGATGATAAATTGAATTATTATTTCCTCGAAATGAACACCCGTTTACAGGTAGAGCATCCTATTACCGAACGCGTGGTGGGTGTTGACCTTGTAAAGGAACAGATACGTGTTGCCAATGGAGAACCTCTGGTATATAAACAGGAATATCTCCGTCAACTGGGTCACGCCATCGAATGCCGTATTTATGCCGAAGATCCTGATAATAATTTTATGCCCAGTCCGGGTTTGATACGTCACATTACCGAGCCAACCGGACTCGGAGTACGCACCGATGGTTATGTTTACAAAGGATACGAAATTCCTATTTATTACGATCCCATGATCTCCAAGCTTATTGTATGGGGACGAACACGTGCCGGAGCTATCGACAGGATGAAAAGGGCGCTTTCGGAATACAAAATTTCCGGAGTAAAGACTTCTATCCGTTTCCTGCAGAACATAATGAATAACAGCGATTTTGTTGATGGAAAGTACGATACCCATTTTATAGAAAAACATATTGAAAGCCTCATGGCCGAGAAACAAATATGCGATCCTCACTGCGAAGATATTGCCATTATTACAGCATTCCTGGATTACATTGAAAAAATAGGTAAAACAGAAAAGACCGCTCCCGTTGCGACTGAATCATCGGGCTGGAAACAATACGGACGAAGAAATAATTTAACGCGTTTATAACTACATTATTAATGGAATTAGATATAAAGCTCGATAAACGTTTAGCCAGGGTTAAACTTATATCACGAAATAAAAATCATGTGGTTGTTGATGTCGATGGATTTGCATACCGTTTGGATGTGCATATGGTCGAAGATCATGTATACTCAGTGCTCCACGAAGGCAAATCTCATAACATCGAAATTATTCCCGGCGAGACCAATAAGAAGTATTTTGTAAATACAATTTATAAGAATTACGACCTTGAAATTGTGGATGCCGAATCACGGTATTTGCAAAACCGGAATAAAAACGACCTCAATAACGAACAGAATGTTATTTCAACACCTATGCCGGGTAAAATTGTCAGGATACCCGTAAAGGTAGGACAAAAAGTAGCGGCAACCGATACTGTTATTGTGGTTTCGGCCATGAAAATGGAAAGTGAATACAAAGTAGGCCGCGAAGCTGTAATTAAAAAGATTATGGTTAAAGAAGGCGATACGGTAACCGGACATCAGCCCCTTATAACTCTCGAATAATGAAAAATTTAGTACCAAGTACCAGGTGTCGGATATCAAGACAAACAGCCATTCAAACTGTCTTTGCTTACGACTTACTACTTACGACTCAAGACTAATTTACAAATACATGAACTTAGAAGACAAGTACAAAATTTATACTGAAAAATGCCTTCAGGCTGAGTTAGGCGGAGGTGAGGAACGTATTGCCAAGCAACACGCCGAAGGTAAAAAAACAGCCCGCGAACGTATCATAGATCTGCTTGATCCCGGTACATTCGTTGAACTCGATAAGCTGGTGGTGCACCGTACTACAGACTTTGGTATGGGCGATAACAAAATTCCTGGCGACGGAATGGTTACCGGATATGGTAAGATTGATGGTCGTACCATATTTGTTTTTGCACAGGATTTCACTGTTTTTGGCGGAACGATGAGTCGTGCCAACGCTGATAAAGTAGTGAAGGTTATGCAGATGGCCATGAAGATGGGAGCTCCCGTGATTGGATTAAACGATTCGGGTGGTGCCCGTATCCAGGAAGGAGTGCAAAGTCTGGCTGGATATGCGGATATTTTTCAGTTGAATGTAAAGGCTTCGGGAGTGATACCTCAAATATCGGCCATTCTTGGTCCATGTGCCGGTGGCGCTGTATATTCGCCTGCTCTTACCGATTTTATCCTGATGGTGAAGGAAAAGAGCTACATGTTTGTAACCGGTCCCGAGGTTATTAAAGCCGTTACCCACGAAGAAGTCACCAAGGAAGATCTCGGAGGCGCTTTTACCCACAATTCTCAGAGTGGCGTAGCCCATATGATGGCTGATGACGACGAACAGGCCATGATGATGGTTCGCGAACTTATCAGTTTTCTGCCATCCAATAACCTCGAAGATCCTCCCGTAAAACCCATTACCGACGAGGTTACCCGTGAGGACGAAAAGCTTCAGACACTTGTACCTGTCGATCCAAATAAGCCTTACGATATGAAAGAGCTTATCGAAAGTGTGGTGGATAATAATAATTTCCTTGAAATTCAGCCGCATTATGCGCAGAATATAATTGTCGGATTTGGAAGGATTGGAGGCAGGTCGGTTGGTTTTGTTGCCAATCAGCCCAACATACTGGCAGGGGTTCTTGATATTAATTCGTCGGTAAAAGCTGCCCGTTTTGTGAGATTTTGCGATGCTTTCAATATCCCTATTGTCACTTTTGTGGATGTACCTGGATTTTTACCCGGAACTACCCAGGAATTAGGCGGAATTATCAAGCATGGCGCTAAACTTCTGTATGCCTTTACCGAGGCTACAGTACCCAAAATAACAGTTATCACCCGCAAAGCTTACGGTGGTGCTTACGATGTAATGTCGAGCAAACATATTGGCGCCGATATCAATTATGCCTTTCCCACAGCCGAAATTGCAGTGATGGGGCCGGAAGGAGCTGTAAATATTATCTATCGGAATAAATTAAAAACCGAGAAGGAAAGAACGCAAAAAGTTGACGAATATCGCGATACTTTTGCCAATCCATATCGCGCTGCCGAACTGGGATATGTGGATGAAATTATTATGCCCCGCGAAACACGGTACAAGATTTACCAGGCGCTGGAGCTTACAAGAACCAAATCGGTATCTAACCCTCCACGGAAGCACGGGAATATACCGTTGTAAAACAAAGACGAGCCAAGACTCGTCTCTGTTTTATAAATTTAATTTACTGACCCATATACATTTAATTCGCCAAGAAAGGCATAAAAATTAGGCCCATCTGTGGCTATGTATTTGAAATATCGGGCAGTAGGGTTTGAGGACATCCGATAACTTTGTCCGCTGTTGCTTTGCGAATTGAAAGCAAAGGTTCCCTGATCCACCCAATTAACACCATCTTTACTGGTAAGAAATTGATGCGACGTTTGTCCTCGTCCGTCTCCTTGTCTTCGGAAGCATTCGAAACGGCTGATGGTTATTTCTTTTTGCATATCCACAATCACCCAATGAGGATAACCCGGTTGAGATCCTGCCCAGGCTGTATGCCAGAAGGTATTTACATTCTTATCGAATATATTAGCTGCAAACCCGTTCGGGGACTCTGCAGGTTCTTCGCTGGAGAAACTCACCACCGTCCACCCGCTTTTATCGATAAGAGACTCTTCCAAAGGTGAGAAAGTAAAGGTTACAGTATTAGAAATATTATCAGCAGCATCGGCAACCGAGACTAAAAATTCCCGCTCATTGGTATTAAGTTCCGAAATCATTCCTACATCATGTGCAGCAGATGATGTAAATGACTTTGTTAATTTTTTACCGGCATTATCTTTAAAAACCACCTGAACAGTTATACGATCTCCCGTAACATTGTCCCAGGTTACTCTTGCTCCTCCGAAATCTGGTTCAAGTTTGATTGTTTTTACAACGACCGAAAAAGCCGGAGCTTTTGGCCGGGCTTTTATTATTACGGGCTCCGAGGCATTTCCACTCTTGTCGTATGCTGTAAATTTAAAAGCATATTCGGAACTATCTGCAAATCCGGTAATGGTATCGGCGCTTGCAAAACTGCTTACTTTTTCACTTCTTGACTCCCCATTGGCATTGGTGAAGGAAATATCAATATAATGCAAGTCTGCATCTTCCGGTTTTGACCATGCGAACATTAGTTTCCCATGAGCGGCTTTAAAGGAAATATCCTTTACCGGACCGGGAGCTAAGGTATCGTCATCTTTTTTTTCACAGGACGTAATTATATATGCACATAAAATTATACCTGTAAGTATATATAATGTCTTATTCATAAGTTCAAATTTTTCAATGTTTCACTATTTAATTTACAGTTTTCGGTATTTACCTTATTGTTACGCATATAGGCAAGTTATTAGGCTGCAGTTGTAATAGAAGAAAATAAAATTGTAGCACCTACTTTCTTTCCAGGCCAGGAACTTACCTCATATGTAAAGGTTTTACCATAGAGCATTTTGTGTAAGCAGGTTATTTTTATCAATTTCCGACTGTGGAATAGGCATGAAGTACATTTTATCATCCCAGATGCGGGTTTCGAAAACATAATTTTCGTCCCAAAAACCTTCAGTTTCGTTTTTAAATACGTTCATTCCATGCTTGGCTCCACCTTCATTTTCAGCTACTAACCAACGGCGATTATCGAAATACCGGTGACCCTCGAAAGCCAATTCTATGCGACGCTCCCGTTGGATGAGGTCTCTTAATTTCCCGGTTGTGAGGGGTATCCCAATTTTCACATAAGCCGATCTTACATCGGGTAGTTGTACACGCTCACGCACCTGATCCCAATAAGTAAAAACGTCTTCATTAGCTGCAGGATTTTCACCCGAACCGGCATAATATTCAAAAGCTGCTTCTGTATAATTAAGTAACAATTCGGCATACCTGAATATCGAGACTGCATAATCTCCGGCGCTGGTTTTACTATCAGTTTTCCCAACAAATTTGATGGCCAGAAAACCGGTATTGGTATAGTCTCTGCCGGTTTTCATGGCATAACCATCAGGTCCGTCGAAGAACGGGCGGAACCAGACATAATCAGTCCAGTTGGAAGTGGTATTATACGCCCAGCGGGTGTCGTAACTTTCGGTTTCGTTTCCCGTTACAGCATAGGAGTATTGTCCTGGAAACAGAATATTAACATAAAATCGGGGATCGCGGTTCTTATACTTTCTGTATAAACGGATATCTTTTCCATTTTTTGTATAAACCTGAAATCCTGATGCCGCTGCATATTCCGGGTCGTCTTCCGGCATCAGTCCATTAGCCATAAAATATTCGTTTACATGCTCCAGCGTAGGACATATTCCTGAATATCCGCTCCATGATATAGGTAAACTATGTTGACGCATTGAGTTGGTCGAAAAGTTTTGCTTATAGAAAACATTTTCAGGACAGGGATGTCCGCCTCGGGCGTAATTAAATATATTCCAGTAAGCATCGTAGCCATTTTTAACTGTAGCATTTGCACCTGTCCTGTAGAGACCCAGAGACGCTGATTTACACACCTCTATAGCTTGCTTTGCGACATCCATAGCTTTCTTCCATTTGTTAATGTCGAAAGTGGAACTTATAAGATCTTCTCCTTTATTATTCTTAGGCATCAGGTGAGCATAATTTTTTCCATTGTGATTGGATAAGCCGTTATACAAAGGACTGGCAGCATACAACCATAAACGTGAACGTAAAAACCAGGCAGAGCATTTACTGGCTCGAGCTGCTCTTTCGGTAGAAGATGAGGTGTAGAACAAATCCAGATGGTCGATGGCTTTTTCAAGAAGCCTGTCAATGTAGTTAACACATGTATCCAAATGAGCACGGGGAATTCCCTCATTCATGGACGAAGTCAGTTCATTTCCGTTATAAACCTTATCGATAATCGGAACAGGACCATATTGCTGTACCAGCAGGAAATAATAGTAGGCCTGAAGAAAATACGCTTCACCTTTCCACCACGAACGTTCGTCTTCAGTAAGTTTTTTATCCTTGCAAGCGTCAATTCTGTCAAGAAAATACTGGCAAGTACGAATTTGCCGGTAAAAACTTGCCCAATGATCGTAAATCAAAGAAGACTGACTGTATTGGCCAAGATCTTTCATATAAGGGCCATAACTGCTCCAGTTAAAATCGACTTCGTCGGCAGCTACTCCGCAATTATCAGAAAATTCTATCGTATTATAATGATACGAATAGGCTTGTGTAAGCACTTTAACAACATCATCCTTTGAATAAAAAAGATTCCCTTCACTAAGTTTTTCATCGGGAACCTGATCGAGATACTCGCTACATGAACCAAACAACACCAGCAAACTAATAAAAAGAGTTTTGGCATCGAGCTTAATAGCGGATATAATTTGAAATAAACTTTTGCGCTTCATCATGTCAGTTTTTAAAATTTAACTTCTAATCCCATGTTGATTATTTTCTGTGAGGGATAATACAATCCCGTATCGCTTTGCGACTCAGGATCCCACCACCTGAAAGCCGAGAAAGTAAACAAATTGAGGCCATTTGCATATATCCTGAAATTTTCAATTTTTATCTTTTTAGTCCAGGCCGAGGGCAATGTATATCCTATCTCGAGTTGCTTAATCCGCAGATAACTTCCATCCTGCAACCACCAGGAAGAATTAGTATAATTATTATTCTGGGAACCTAATCCAAGACGTGGGAAATCGGCGCCTAAATCCTGTGTTTGAGAATTCCAGTGACTATCATTTACAATAGTTAAAACATTACCGGTATTTTCTTCGGGGAAGCTCTTTGGTTTTGCAAAGAAAGAGACACGTGACACACCCTGAAGCAGGAAGGAGAAATCAAAGTTCTTGTACATAATATTGGATCCAAAACCATAAGTAATTTCGGGGACATCGGAATAACCCATGAATACCCTGTCGAAGTCGTTAATGCTTCCATCGTTGTTCACATCCTTGTATTTAATGTCACCAGGTTTTGGGGTTCCGCCCAAGGCTGTCTGATCGGGACTGTTCGCGATTTCGGCTTCGTCTACAAATAAACCTTCGGCCATATACCCGAATTTGCGGTTGTAAGGTTGCCCTATTGCCGATTGATAGGCATATTTTTTGGTTTCTTCTCCATTCTGAAGAATTTTATTGGTGGAGTAGGAGAAAGTTCCCTTCAGGTTGATATTCAGATCGTCTCCAATTTTGCCGGAGTAATCAAGGTATCCATCAAAGCCTTTGTTTTCCATTTCTCCCACATTCCCGTAAGGGTTTGTAGAGTATCCATAAATATCAGGCACTCTTGAAAGTCGTACCCATATATTGGTTCTTTTTTCATAAAAGAAGTCCATTTGGAGATGAAAGTTCTTAAGGAAATTAATTTCAACACCCAGGTCGGTCTTTGTTGCTTTTTCCCACGTAGCATCCGGATTTCCATAATATGTTATATTAATTCCTCCTCCACTGCCATAACCATATCCGTTATTTGTTCCAAAACCAACATTGGTACTGGTACCCTCAACCCTGGTCAAATATACAAAGCGGGAATTCAGTCCGTCGTTTCCAACGGTTCCATGCGACATACGAATCTTCATATAATCTACTACAGGCTTAATAAAATTCATGAATGATTCACGGGTTGGGACCCAGCCTATTCCATAAGAAGGAAAGAATCCGTAACGTTTTCCTTTTGCGAAATTTTCCGATCCGTTGTAACCAAAATTATATTCAAAGAAGTATTTATCATCGTAAGCATAGGTAAACCTGGTGGTTATTCCCTGATGTCTTTGAGGGACCGACTCATAAATCCCGCTTTTACTCGGAAAAGCTTTGTCGCTTTGATTGTAAAGTATCAGGCCTCCTGCTGTGTGTTTTCCAAAAACCCTGTTATATAAAAGAGACAGTTCGGTATACAGAGATCTGTCGTTATAAGGGGCATCGGCCGATCTGTCCAGATAATCGTGATAAGTAGAATTGGAAGGATCCTGATCTACGTAGTTGTACTCTCCATCCTTCACCAGAATTGGGTTCCCGTTTTCATCGAATCCATAGGGAACAATTAAATAGGGTCGTGGAGTAATGCTGCGTTTAACCTTTGCTTCGGTATACGTATCGAATGAAAATAACCCTTTGACCTGCAAACCTTTTGTAATGAATGAAAGGTCCTGCGATGCAGTTATGTTGGATTGTACGTTTGAATGATATTCAGTTGTAAATCCCGACCGGGCAAGTAACTGATAAGGGTTTCGTCCCATGGAATAGGGATATCCGGGAACTTTGGTGTTGTCGGGATACTGCGCCGGAAACCATACAGGAGGGTTCCATAACATTCGGCTAAAGATATCGCTTGAAGATGCTCCCGGATAGTTTCTGTCTTCGAGTATTGCAGCAAGATTGATGGACAATGTGGTTGTTTTTGTGACGTTCATATCCACATTGGAACGAAAATTATAGCGTTTAACATTGATATTGTTGTTATAGCTTGTACCTCCGAAACTCTTGAACATTCCATTCTGGTTAAGAAATGCACCTGCAACAAAATAACGGACGCGTTCGCTTCCGCCCATAACGTTCAGGGCTGCGCGCTGACTCGATGACCAGCGTCTGAGTAACTCGTCCATCCAGTTTACATCGGGGTAATAGTAGGGATCTTTTTTACTTGCAGTATTTTGTATCTGTTCCTCTGTAAATAGTTTTGGTTTGCCGGTATTAAGAAGTGCCTCATTCTGAAGACGCATATATGTTGGACCATTTACAAATTTGGGTAATTCCAAAGGGTCTGATAATCCCGATTCAAGTGTTAATTTAATTTGCGGCTGACCAGTTACCCCTTTTTTTGTTGTAATGAGAACAACCCCGTTTGCCCCACGTACGCCATATACTGCGGTAGCAGTCGCATCCTTTAAAATTGTAAAGTCAGCAATTTCTTCAGGGTCGACATCATCAAGATCCCTTTCCACATTATCTACAAGTACCAGGGGATTTGTATTTCCTGTAAAAGTATTTACACCCCTGATCCAGAAACTGGCTCCGTCGTATCCAGGTTCTCCCGATTTTTGGACAGCAAAAACTCCGGCCAGTCGTCCCGCAAGCGAGGTACTCAATGTTCTGGTAGGCTGTTTAAGTTTTTCAGTTTCTATGCGGTCTACCGAGCCAATTACACTCCCTTTTCTTTGAGTACCAAAGCCTACCACCACTACTTCTTCCAGTTTCTTTATATCCTCAATTAACTTAACATCAATTTCTTTACGATCACCAACAGGAACTTCTTCGGTTAGGTAACCTATAAAGGAAAAAACCAGAATCGCCTCAGCATTGTCCACTTCAATAGTATAATAACCATTTAAATCGGTGACCGATCCCCTGGTAGTCCCTTTAATGGTGATGTTTACCCCAGGAATGGCAGAGCCTTTAGTATCCGTTACTTTACCGGTTATTTTATTTCGCTGCAGATAGAGATTAGTTCCCAGTTGAGACTCTTTCCCCGTAATAACGAAGTACTTGTCTATTATTTGGTAATGCAAGCCGGCCTTGCTTAGTATGTCCGAAAGAATTTGTTCCACATGCTGATCTTTTGCAACAACATTTACATGCCGTTTTAATTCTTCGACTGAATTATCGTATACAAATTTGAATTCACTTTCCATCTCTAATTTTTTCAGTAACATCTCAATAGGAACATTATTCAGCGAAAAAGTGAATTTCGTTCCTTGAGAGTACGAATTAGCCGATACTGTAAGTAACCCGGCCAGTGACAGCAGAATAAAACATTTCATAATAGTAAGTAGTTTTCTAATGTAATAGCAGACATTACTTTCTTGTAAAAATTTCATAGTTTTGTTTTTAGAATTAGACATAAAATGGCCTGTCTTTTCTCAGAAGGAAGCCATTGTTTAATGATTTTCCCGGGAGATGTTTGCAGCGTCCCCCGGATTTTTTTTTGTAGCTAGTTTAGTTTATCCATAGGCATTAAGGAGTTAATTATTATTCTTTAAATTGTAGATTTTTAGGTCTTTCTGTAATTATTATCCCTGTGGGAGTTTCCCTGATATTTATATTCAGAGCTTTTGAAGTAACCTCCAGGATTCTTTCCAAAGTTTCACCTTCCTGAAAATGAGCTGTTAGCTTTTTATCTTCAAAAATTTCCGGATTGAACCTAAATGTTTTATTAAAGGTACGTTCCAGCCTCTCAAAAACTTTTTGTGGCGATTCTCCAGAGAACACAAGTTCTCCATCCTTCCACGCCGAATAGATATCGGTTCTGAATTCACTTTTGATTGTACTTTTAAGTTTAAAATCAACTAATACCGCTTCTTTGGGTTGAAGAATTATGAGCTTTTCGGATAAGGTATCCATCATTGAAATTTTGCCTGAAATAAGAGCTGTTTCTACCTCCTCATCTTCGGGATAAGCCGAAACATTGAAAACAGTTCCGAGAACTTCAATAATTATTCCTTTGGCTTTAACATGAAATGGTTTGGTTGGGTTGTGAGCTACTTCAAAATATGCCTCACCTTCTAAAATTACATCCCTGTTTTGTTGATTAAACGAAGATTCATAAGAAAGAACAGAACGGGAATTTAGCCAAACTTTGGTACCATCGGGTAAAGTAATTCTTCTTCTTTCACCTTTTGGTATATTGATTTTAACTTTCCTGGTATTTGTTTCAATAACTTTTTCGATAATTTTCGCAGCTTTAGGCTCTGGTACATAATAAGCCACCTGTTCAACTTTAGGCGACTGCACTCCTGCTGGTTTTTTAAAATATAAAAATGAACCGAGAGATGTAGCAACTAAAACTACCGCAGCCGCTGCGTAACGCATTATAAGCCGAACTTTACGACTACGGAAGTTAACTTGGGAAAATTCCATTGAATTTTGCAGCGATTTAAAAACGCTCCATTCATGAGCTATGTCTATTTTACTTACTTCCGATGCAAAGCCAGTTTCACCCCAGGTCTCTTTCAGCTCTTCAAATTTAGCTTTATATTCGGGATTCTGAGCCAGTTTGTTCTCTATCTGTAGCTTCTCCTCATCCGAAAGTTCTCCCACCAGATAATTAATAATGGAATAAATTTCAATTTCCGAAATCATAATTGTTTTTTTTAGTATAATGCAAAAAAGAAATGTTACCCTTACAAGGAATTAGAAAAAAATAATCTACAGACGAAGGACTATGGCTAAACAGCCGGTAAATTAGTGCATAGACCATGGAAATACATAAAACAGAACCGGCTGTTTCTATCGACTATAACTACAGCCTGCGAACCTCTGCTAAGAAAGTTGGCATTAATTAGTATTGCTATAATGAATTATGAAAAAACTCCACCTTTCAATTCGTCGTTTATTTTTTCTTTCCTTATATTTTGTTTTAATATTAACTTGTAATCAGATAAATCTTCAATACCTAATTCTTTGTCGATGTAACTAAGCACAAAAGACAAAAATAATCTGTTGGAATGCAATTGTTGTAAATAACTTTGCAACGCCCATTTTACTGTTTAACTATCCACTCGACCACAGGCATTACCGAGCTGTCGGGAACAGGAAACACTTCAGCCCTGATTTCTTCCGTACCGCGGTACAATTTTTTGCCCAACACCAAATAATGGTCGTGATCTTTTAGGACAAGAACTGTTAAATCCTCATTGCCTCCCTGCGCCATCAGTCTTGTAATATTCTCAATGCTCGATTTATATTCAACTTTCCTGTCCTTAGTGCCATAAACAGCAAGTACCGGGCACGTAACATTGGGGAAGTATTTTGCGGGCTCCCACTTTCTCAGGGCTACTCGTTCCGGCAGTGTAAGATCGTCGGCCCTGTAGTAGTGCTTATAATAACTATAAAAATCTTTATGCAGCCTTTTAACGGAATCCTCTTCCTGGTCCCATTTAGCTTTTATGTACGTACGGACTTTTTGCACAATGGTATCGTAATTCTCGTTGGCGATTATAATCTGGCGAATAGGGTCCTGGAGGTCATGCCTGAAGCTTCTTAGACCTTCTAATGTTTTATTGTAATGCTTACCTTTAATTGGAGGAACAGCATTAAGAAATAATTTATAAAAATCATCAAATTGCCCGTACCCATAGAACACTAGCGTGTCATGATACGAGTTCTGGTACTCAAAAAAATCCAGACCATTAACACCTGGCGCCGAAAGCAATACAACCGCATCAACAATCTTGGTTTGTGATGCAACAATGGCGCTTATGGCGCCACCCTCGCTCTGTCCTACCAGGATTATTTTTTTGCTTTCCATTCCGGGCCATGTTTTTATATAGCCAATAGCAGCCTGCAAGTCACTTGCCTTGGTGAACATTGTCGATTTTGCATATAGCAGTGAATCTTCCCTGGAATAAAATGTAAACCAGGGGACGCCCCGGTTCAACAATTTTTGCATTAGGGCGAAATGATATTCCGCACTGTCCTTTTCGATGGTTTTAGCGTTCATCACCGACCGACATGGCACTACATAAATGGCTATTTGGTTTGCCAGAGTGCCCCTTGGTATCCAAAGCTCGCCATTAATAGTTATGATACCGCAACTTTTAAACTGAACTGCATATCTGTCTGCAATAGCTTTTTCAATCCTCATGCCGGATAAAAGCATAACTATTAACGGAATAGCAATAAATATCGGAATATACTTTTTCAATTTTCTATTTCTCATTTCTTATGGGCTGTTTCAGCATTAATGAATGGCCGCCAGATAGCACTCGCAATTGTACACTTGTAATTATTTTCAGGCATGGCCCACAATCCATAGCATCTAACTGATATTCGAAAGGAAATTTTCGGGTAACGTTCATTTTAAAATAGATGATTTAACTCACAAAAATTAAACTGAAGAAGTGGTTTTATTGTCGTTTTTTTGAAGAATAACATATTGGATTACAGTTTGCTTTTGATTTTACATACTTGCATTTTTTGAGTATAATGCAAAAAATGAATGTTACCCTTACAAGGAATCTGTAGAAATTTTCAAATAATCTGGACTACGGTCTCAAGACGACTATTTGTTACGCTAAAGCCAGAAGTCAGGATTGTTTTCACGATACCTCAAACTCGTGAGCAACACTTTTAAAACGATGCTCACGAGTTCAGCAACTCTTGCTCATGAGTTGCTCAAGTGATGCTCATCATTTTAAAAAAGATGAGCATCACTTGAACCCTATTTCGAAATTCTTTTATAATCGACTATCGATCCCGGTTCATCAAAACAGACTAAAAGGTTATAATAGAGATTATTTCACTTAAGAAAGAACTTGTTACCCTGCGTGTTGGTTCTATTAACCGTAAAAATCATGAAAAAATTTGAGGGGAAATAAATACCAGAAAAGGAAGGTACTCTTTAAGTTCGACCCGGAGTTTGGCTAACGCTCTTGACATTTGTGTTTCAACGGTTTTAACCGAGATATTCAGTTTTCCGGCAATTTCCTTATAAGTGAATCCATCGTATCTGTTAAGGATAAAAATCTTCCTCATTTGAGCGGGAAGATGCTCCAGAGCGCTCTTAAACTTGTGCTCTAATTCATTAAATAACAAGGTTTCGTCGTGCGAGGATTCTCCATCAGTTAAATTTTCAAGCGCCGATAAATTTGTACCAGGATCGATATACTTTGTATAAGACTTCTGTTGGCGTAAATAATAAAGACAATTATTTCTGATGGCTTTGTACAGATAGTTTTCAACACGTCCGACAGGTTCCAGTTGAGCGCGTATTTCCCAGAGTCTTAAAAATGTTTGCTGAACTACTTCTTTTGCTTGCTCCAGCGATAAACCAAAGAGTTTAGCATAAAAGCACATGCTTTTGAAATTTCTGTTAAAGACCTCTTCAAAGGCTTTTTCGTCACCAAGAATTATTCTTTTAAAAAGTTCATCCGACATGTACCAGTTCTAATAATAAGATCAGAACCAAAGATAATTTTAACTTTTATAAATCAATTTACTGAGATATAAAAATCTTGAAAATATGGTATTAAAGAATAAAGAGAGAACTTAACGACGGAGATGTCGGGAAGGTAAATCTCATGTTTTTACCGGACACGATTGAAAAAACTTATGGGTTAAGAAATTTTTCGTAACGTTTCTGTATTTGTTCAAGTTGGGATTCCTTGTCAAAAGTTTTTCCATTGAAAGGGGTGAATTCAATTTTCACTGAATTTTTATTCAGGGTCCTTTTCCATGTACCTAAAATCAAACCGTTCTTAACAATTACAGGAAAAAACATTCCATTGGAAAAAGGGACAACATCTTTCAAAGTGTAGGTTCCGAGCATAAGCGAACGGTCGGCATAGGCAATAAGATATTCATCAAAAGGCGGTAAGAGGTGATAAAGATTTTCAGTGTTTTTAACTGGTTCATTGTCAATTGTAAACCAATATTCCTTTTCTTCCAGTTTGAAGCTGGTGAGTTTTGGTTTTACAAGTTCCAACGCATTTTTTGCAGAGGTTGTTGTTAAACCTGTCCACCAGATAAAATCGGCTAGTGTTACTGGTCCGCGACTTGCTACATACCTGTAAAAAATTTCTGAGAGGGCCTCTTCGGTGGTGAGTTCCCTCGATTTCGGAATCCATTCATCCAGCAATACAAAAGAAGGCTGCTTGCCTTCTCTCGGACCAAAACAAAGCACCCCTTCCTGAGCCAGATACCAGATGATATGCAGGCCCCGCTGTCCTGTTGCTGCAATGCCGCCTTCTTCCAATACCCGGTAAACATCATTACGGGCCAGTTTTTTACCACCTTCAAGCTTGTTGATTAAGATTTTCCGGCATTGCTTCAATGCATTTTCATCTAGTTCAAATTCTCTCAAAAATCGTTTCGTCTGACCCGATAGAATACGTGGAGTCATCAATTTCAGCATCCACTTCAGATCCTCGGGTAAAACATAATGCAACGTTCCACGCATGGGCCAGGATCGAACAATTTTACCATTAGCAATTGCTTGTTCAATATCTTTTTCAAAAGACGATTCTGTTCGCAGCGCAACCGCCCAGAGAGAACCCAGGTAATCCTGGGCCTGCATGGCACACATATGACCAACCACATCTTCAGGACTTTTTACCTGATTATTGAGAAGTAATTGATTGGATAAGCGTAGATTAATGATTTCCTGAGGGAGCATGATCTTATAAGGATTTTAGGGTTTAGGTTTTTAGGCTATAGGAAACGCCAAAAAGTCCATAGTCCATGGTCCATAGTCGATAGGAAACAGCGGAAAAGTCCATAGTCGATAGTCGATAGGAAACAGCCAAAAGACTGTCGACCTGTATTTTGTATTAGCTATGGACCATGGACTATCGACTTGTATTCTATATTGGCCATCGACCATGGTCTATCGTCTATCGACTGCATCAAAACATCGGATGATTATTTGCCGACTTCTCCGGTACCTCCTGGATAACATCCCAGTGCTCAACAATTTTGTCGTTTTCGATGCGAAAAATATCCACTATAGCTCTGACCTTATCGCCGGCTTTGGCCCTGATGTGAAGGTAAACCAGGTCACCGTCGGCAGCTATGCGCTGAATGTCGACTTTTTCTTTGGGAGCGCCTTTAAACCAGACTTTAACAGCTTCCTTGAGATGTTCTTTACCATCGGGCAGGAGAGGGTTGTGTTGTATGTACTTGTCGCCGATATACTTGTCGATAGCTTCGATATTCTTGTCGCCAAACAATTCCTGGTAAAACTGTCCGACCATTTTTTTGTTCTTTTCAAGCGTTTGCATGGCGGTTTCACAATCACTTGTTTGTGCATTAGATATAAATGCACTTAAAAGAAGCATCAAGGAAACGGATATTGTCTTCATTTGCAGATGTTTTGAGTTAATAAAGTATTCAGGTATATTTCCGAGACTATGATCGTACACAGTTTCAGATTAACGTACTATTAAACATCTTAATGCGTAACTTGTTCGGGGAATCGCTACTCGGTGATTTCAACCAGGTTTCCGTCTGGATCCAGTACAACACTTTCGTAATAACCGTCTCCGGTTACACGTGGTTCCCCATGTATTATAAATCCCTTGCTCCGGAATAAATTCGTTAATTCATCAACTCGTTCGCGTGAACCAACCGAAAAGGCCAAATGATGCCAACCAAGATTATCAGGTGAATTTTGTTGAATTCTGGAAGGCTGATGCATTAATTCCAAACTGCACTCTCCGTCAAACCTGATAAAATAAGAAGAGAATTGCTTTTTAGGGTTATGGTACATTTCATTTGAGGTTCCTCCAAAATAGTCGAAGTAAAACTGCTTTGCTATTGCGAGGTTTTTAACATAAATGGCTATATGTTGTATTTTCATGAGATTTTAATTTTTCCTAAAATTCAGCTAAAAAAATGAATAGATAAAATAATATTTTACCCCGGCACCAAAAACAAAACCCGGAGCTCAGTTAAACTCCGGGTTGATTTAAAGCCTTATTACCAACTTATCTTTTGCCGTATTTCTTTTCTGCAAGTTGCAGAGCGGCATAAGCATCTACAACGCCACCGCTCACCGAAAGCGTTTTGAATTTGGCTTTTTTACGTTTTTCGTTCTCTGTGTCGGGAACCAGCATTTTTGGACCTTTAGGTTTATAAGAACTTTCCATCAGAATTTCGATAACCTGCTGAGGGGTTAAGTCCGGATAGTACGATAGCACCAAAGCCGCAACTCCCGACACTATAGGACCGGAAAAGCTTGTTCCGCTGTTCATGCTGTATGTATTTGTGGTGTCGAGCGATACAATGTCAACACCGGGGGCAAAAAGGTCAACATTTTTAGCGCCATAATTTGAAAATACAGCCGGAGTAGTCTTTCCTAATTTATTCTCGGAAGCTCCAATGGTAATCCAGTTAGTTGCTTTTCCGCCGGTTTTGTAATATGGAGTAGGGAAACTTTCGGTAACATCAATGTTTTCGCCCGAATTACCTGCACTGTGGATCATAAGTACACCTTTCGATTCGGCATATTTTACGGCCTGGTCAACTAACTCCTTTTGTGGCGAGAAAGCCTTTCCGAAACTCATATTGATAACATCGGCGCCATTATCTGCTGCATAGATAATCCCCAAAGCAACGTCCTTGTCCCGTTCGTCGCCGTTAGGTGTTGTGCGGATGGCCATAATAAGCACATTGTTGGTAACACCGTTTATTCCTATGTTATTGTTCCGGTTGGCTGCAATTAAACCGGCAACTCCTGTTCCATGATTAGCCCGGGGACCTTTTACATCGCTGTTGCCATAATTACGGTCGTTAATATCGGCAGGATTATCGCCTATAATTTTCCGTGCATCAAAATCTTTATTAAGAAAATAGTTAGAAATTTCATGGTTTCTCTCTTTCAATTTCGTTAACATACTTTCAGTAAATCCCATCTTATATCTTTCGGCAAGAAATTCTTTGGCTTTTTTCACCATATCATCGTCCGAGTTAACTTTAGCCAGATCGCTTTCATTCTTAACATCTATGCCCGTTGCATCTTTGATTAAAGCCTTAATTTTGAGATACAGGTCCTCAAATTTTTCAATATTCTGCTTTTCAGTTTGATTTTTCTTCAATTCCTTTTCGTATTGTTCTTTGGCCTTGTTATAACTGGCATGGTTTTCCTGCTTTAAAATACGTGTATATTCATAGTTTTCGTAAATAACATTCTCTCCAGTTCTGTTACCAATAAAGTTCCAACCATGAATATCGTCAACATATCCGTTTTTGTCATCGTCGATATTATTACCGGGAATTTCTTTGGTATTAACCCATATTTTGCCTTGCAAATCTTCGTGGTTGATATCCACCCCACCGTCTATTACTGCTACAACAACGGTCTTTTTGGGTTTGAGATTGGTTAGCAGGGTTGAATACGCTTTATCGACGCCAATACCCAGTATTTTGTCGGTTTTAATATCCTTGTTGTACCAGTTAAGCTGTTCAGGTTTAAAACTGTTAATAGAATTCTCCTGCGCCCAAAGCATTGATGTACTCAGGATTGTAATTAATGTTAAGAAAAATTTTTTCATTAGGTTAAATTGAATGTTAACGGGTTTAAATATAGTTGTTTTGATTTAAATATAGTTGCAAAAAAAGATCGCTTCAAAATTTTTGAAGCGATCCGGATAAATATTAAGTTCAGGAATCAACTACTCTATTTAGATTCTTCATTTTCTGGTTTCAAGTGTTTCTCGAGGAATTTCTCCATGGCTCCATAAAAGTCAAACCTATTATCCTGGTTAAGGAAACCATGGCCTTCATTATCTTTTACCATATACTCCACGTTAACGCCACGTTCTTTGAGGGCTTCAACAATCTGATCGCTTTCAGCTTTGTTAACACGAGGGTCGTTTGCTCCCTGAGCGATGAATAAAGGAGTTTTTATTTTATCGGTATGTAAGGCCGGCGATGCCGATGCAAGCAAAAGACTGTCAGTTTTAGGATTGCCAACCATTTCATAAAACTGTTCCAGGTAAGGTTTCCAATAGGGTGGTATGGTGTTCATAAAGGTAAACAGGTTGCTTACACCAACATAATCAACCGCTGCTGCATAAAGATCGGGAGTAAAAGTGACACCTGCCAGCGTGGTATAACCACCATAGCTTCCACCGTATATTGCTATTCTCGTAGAGTCGGCAATTCCTTGTTTTTTTAACCATTCTACTCCATCCGTAACGTCGTCCTGCATTTTTTTGCCCCATTGCTTAAACGACGATTCCCAGAACTTTCTTCCATAACCTGTGCTTCCCCTGAAGTTTAGCTGAAAAACTGCGTATCCGCGGTTGGCAAGGAACTGAACTTCGGGATTGAATCCCCAGGTATCCCGGGCCCAGGGTCCTCCATGCGGATTTACAACCACCGGTAGGTTCCTGGCATCCATACCTTTTGGAACTGTAAGGTACCCATGAATGGTAAGGCTGTCCCTGCTTTTAAAAGATATGGGTTTCATTTCGGCAAGATCTTTTTCGTTAAGCCAGGGATAGGGGTTGGCAACTTCTTTCAGATCGTTTGACTGTTTATCAAATAAATAGTATTTCACAGGCAGTTTGTCGCCTGTGATATAGGCAATAAATTTGGTTTGATCGTCGTTATAACTCGAAAAATCGGCGATATAACCAGGCAACTGCTTTTCAACAGTAGCTTGCATCTCACCCCACTCTTTATTAAAAAAGTGTTTTTGTTCTTTATCAGCATCCCACCATACAGAAACAAGATCTTTTTTCTTACGGTCGTAAAATGCTCCTCCCAAATCGTAATCGGGGTTTGAGTAAAGTTCTTCGGTTTCTTTTTTGGTGATGGGATCGTATTTTACAAGTGCTACCTTGTCTCGGCCAATGTTGCTCAAAACATATATCATATGGTTTCCGGCATCGAACGACTGTGGGTAGAAAGTTTCCTTGAACGATGTTGTGAGCAATTTGCTGAATTTATCCTTTTCTGAATTCCTGTAAAGATAAGTAACATTAACCCCATCGGTTTTTGTTGCCAGACGGATAACACCATTATTATCGGTGTACCATGAGTCATAGTTTTCTTCGTTCTCATATAAAAGTTTAAGATCGCCCGTTTCAATATTCAAAGAATACGGATCGAAATACTGTTTATCCCGTTTATTGATTATAACGATCAATTCTTTTTCTTTACCGGGAATAAACCTTAAGGCATCAATTATTTCGGAGCGGTAGCCTGGGAAAGGAGTAAGCGCTTTGGTGCCCGAACCGTCAGGTTTTACGGCAAAAATCTGGAAGTTTTCATCACCGCCCCCATCCTGCTGGTATACAATCTGGTCGCCTTTCCAGAAATAGATACGGATACTCCGCAAAGTATCGTTTGTAACCCTTAAGGCTGTTGTGTCACCAACCTTTTGGACAAAAATGTTCATTTTACCTTTGTAGTCGGCACGGTAAGAATAATATTTTCCATCGGGCGAAATCTGGAAGGAACTTTTGATACCATTCTTAAAGAAATCTTGCATAGCAATGGGAGGAGCTGTTGTTTCCTTGTTCGCATTTTTGCATGAACCTAAAGCAACAATTCCGATTAACAGAATTACAATAAAATTTTTCATGGTTTTAAAGTTTAGGTAACTAAAGGAATGAATTTGCTTGAACCAAAATTATGAAATTATCTCAATAACATCATAATAATCAATTTGTTTATTTAAGTAATCTGATTTGAAATGTACAAGGTTCAAAACACATTTAAAAATAAGGTTTTCAAAAAGAACCTTTTCCCAATTCAACTATCCTTAATAGAAATAAAATGCAAATTGTATTTTAACCTTATTACCTGATGTATAGCAAACAATTCTATATCGAAATGCCCTTAAGTTAAATGTTTGTTATTAGTTATTCCCGGCAGATACGTTTACAATATACTTATTCCCTTGAAGTTCAAAGGTTAAATTTAAAGTTCTAGAAATTACATTTAATATAGTCTCCAAAGACACTTTATTAAAATTGAATATGGCCGTCATATACATACTCAAAATTGATTTGTCTTTTACCTCAAAGGAGGTATCGAGTAAAAATGAAATTGAATTTAGAATATCCTCCAAAGAAGCATCATGAAAACCAAGACGCGCATCACAGCATGGAAATGCTTTCATGCGTAGTTTCAACTGAAATAATTTCTCTTTAAAAATTAATTTGCGACGTTCCTGTTCATTGTAAAGAAAATCCTGGTATTCCAGGTCAATTAAAATTTTATTCTCCCTGGTGTAATTTCTGGTAAAAGGCATAATGTCCTCTCTGAATTTCTTCTCTTCTCCGGCCTTAAGTTCAATTTCAACATTGTTTATGGGTTGTTGAGTGTGCTCCGAAATGCTGTATGCGATTTGTCCTTTTTTAAAACCTATTTCAATGGCATTGAATTTTTGATTTTTCCACAGCAGTAAATGAGGATCATCCAAATATTCCATTTCAAAATTAATGTTGTCCGCGGCCCGGAGGGCAAAAATGCTTTTTATTTTAGGGTTCACAATGTAAACGTACGCTCTGTCGAACTTATCCCCGTTTTTCACTACAGTGTTCAGGGTAAATTTTTCTAAATCGTCAAGAGTAATTAATTCTGCAGCATTGTACCAACCTGTTTTTGTCAATTCGAATCCAAATTTGTGCATTCTGTATTCTTCGCGCTTCTGCAATAGCTTTCGATATTCCTTAATTTTCCTCTCCACTATTCTTTCTTTTCTCTCTTGTTGCTCAAGGAGCTCATTGCGCAATTTTTGAATTTCTGCAGCCACCTTTTTACGTTGGTCAAAAAATCCCCGGGCAAGAGCTTCAGCCTGTTTGTCCGTAACTTTAACAGTTGTCTGTTTCAATTTCGAAAAATCAACAAAAGCCTGATAAAGGTTATGAGATTTTCCAAGTGTTTCGGCAGCCAGCGAATCAATCTCCCACAGGTTTTTATTGAGGTTTTTAATATAAAGTTCCAGAATATGGTTATCGCAGGTTTTGAAGATTGTTTTTAAGCGCGATTCGAATTCACGTGTCGAAATGAGCGTATTTTGAAACTTGCTGTTTCGGATTGTTTTGATGGATAAAGGATCAATGCCACACAACGTTGAGACGGTATCGGGACCAATATGGTTCAAAATGGATAGTTCCGCGATATCTGTTTTTTTGAGGTTATAAATAATTACCGGAGCACTTGGGTTGGTGGACAAACTGTAGTAGAGGCTATCGGCCAATTGTTCTGAAAGTTCCTTATGATTTTTGTATGGTAAGCCACTTTGCACGGCCTCTCTAAAGCCTTCGGGCAAAAAGTCGAGTGCTTCAAGCTTCAGAGGTATGAGATAACGGACAGGATCTGCTGCCTCCTCCCAAACCATTTGCCCATGGGCTCTCCTGGTTCCATGATATAATTTTGGTGGTTTATTTTCCGCTGAGATTTCAATGTATATTGGTTTTTCAGGATTGATGCTTAATTGTTTGCCTTTTTTAGTAGCATTTATAAAAAATGCTTTTTCCTGCCTGTACATTTTGCTCGAATCGCTCATTACAACATTGGAAAGTATCATGTCCACTGGTTCATAAACCTCAGCAAACTCAATATCTATCGATCCTTTTACAGGCTTACCTCTATAATCCAGAAATGCTCCTTCCGGAATGAAAATAGAACTTCCTCCTTTACTTTCAAGAAGATTGTTTTTTGAACCATCACTTTTAAAGAATTCACTTTTTACCATTGTTTTGGCAAAAGGGTCATCAAGAGTAAATTTTGATGTTTTATTAATTGAATTTTGATTGTTGGAGCAACTCAACAAAACTACCACAAAGCAGGTCAGGATGATGTTTTTCATTTTCTATGTTGGCTTGTTGTGACAAAAAAATTATATTGTGAATATAATAAAATATTGACTTGAAAGAAACTTGGTCGCCCCGGGTAGTTTTTTTCCCTACCTTTGCGGCAAAGCAGGCCGCTCTATCGTCACGCCTTGTGCGTGGAGGAAAGTCCGGGCAACGCAGGGCGCC
Source organism: Bacteroidota bacterium (assembly GCA_023429135.1). Classification (GTDB taxonomy): domain Bacteria; phylum Bacteroidota; class Bacteroidia; order Bacteroidales; family JAAUTT01; genus JAAUTT01. The sequence goes on from JAEYWD010000062.1 coordinate 49,446, forward strand.
ATGCTTCCTAACGGGAAGATATCCGCGAGGGTATAGGAGCATAACAGAAAATAACCGCCCCGCCTCTGGCGTGGTAAGGGTGAAAAGGTGGGGTAAGAGCCCACCGGTACCGTTAGCAATATCGGTAGCCGTATGTCTCATGGGTTGTAAGGCCATGTACATCACCATTTCTCTTCGGAGAAACAGGGCTGCCCGCTCTGGTTCCGGCGAAAGCTTGTTGTGGTGAGGGGTAGGCCGCTAGAGTTGCGGAGTGATCCGCGACCGAGATAAATGATAGGGACTTCCCGTCTTTGGCGGGATTTACAGAACCCGGCTTACAGGCCTGCTTTTTTTTAATTAGTCATAAGTCTTTAGTCGTAAGTGGTAAGGTACATAAGGTGTTTAGCTGTCAGGTTTTTAGGGATTAAGGTATGGGAATTCTCTGGTTCAGAGCATTCATAACACGCAAAACTCACAACCCGCAACACGCAACACGCAACCTACCTCTTTAGTTTCTGCCTGTACTTTAAAAAGTAGTAGTACATGCGCTTATACTGTAACGGCGTGAAAATACATTTACATTCGTCGGGAGTGTTGGACATAATATTGGCAACTGTAGGTACAAAATATCTGCCTTCATTATCTCTTGCACTTCCTGAATAGATGCAAGTACTGTCTACATGGCCGAATAAATTGGGATCGGCATAGGTATCGCAAATAAAATCGCCCGCAGTGGCACAGTTTTTTTCACTCGAAAGTTCCACGCCTCTGCTGTTTTCATGGGTGGAGAGTAAGCCCATAAAATGGCCCAGCATGGTTGTGAGGTATTTGCCTGATGCATATCTTTTATCAAGGAAAATAAAATTACTGTCCACATCGGTGGGAAAGTAGGTAAAACCGTATGTTTTTTCGCTGCCCATCAGAATTGAATCGGCCAGAAACAGATTGATTTTGTTTGATGTAGCGTAAAGATTTAGTAGTTCCTTTTTGAGATGATTATTCTCTATAAATCCATAGTTGTAATCGTTAATAACATTTACAGAATCGATAAAAAAACGTATTCCGATGCTGGCAAAAAAGCTGTTTGCCAGATTTAGGCTGGTTTCTATATCCGAAGTTTTAACCCCGGGCATACCCTTTATGTTTTTAATTATATGAATGCGAACAGGTATTTTTGCGTTTAAGTTGCTTGTATTCGGACTAAAAGGATAAGCTTTTTCATCTGCATAATTTTTTACAATTTCGTCAAGATAGGAAGGTGTTCCGGTTACTCTGTCGGGTAATGCAAACTGAGCTTTAGACGAAAAGCTGGAAAGAACCAGCATGAAAACCAAAGTATATTTCAATTGAGACATTTTTTTCATTTTTTCTTATTCTTCCTTGTTAAAAGCTGAGATTTCACCTACAATCTTTATTTCGGTTCTGCGATTTAACTGTCTTCCATCAGGATTGTCGGAACCATCATCATTTGTATTAGGAGCTACCGGCAAACGCATTCCATACCCCTTCGCAACCAACCTTTCGCTCGAGATGCGTTTTGTAATCAGGTAATTAACCACACTTTCCGATCTTCTTTGCGAAAGTTTGATGTTGTAGGCATCGGTTCCTGTATTATCAGTATGCGAACCTATTTCGATAATTGCATTTGGAAACAGTTCGAACAAAGGCACCAGGGTAGAATCGATGGTTGCTTTTGCCTGATTTGAAAGTCTGAAATCGTTGTGAGCATAATAGATGTTAATCCGGATGTTTACCTTCGGGAGGTAGTTGATATGCGTTGATCCTATTTTGAGCGTATCGTTGCAGTTAAAACCGATGGTGCTCACAGGTACTCTCTTCTCGAAATAACCGTAATTCTTGACAAGCACCTTGTAGTTCCTGTTTTTTTCCAAGGCAAAATGATATTTACCCGTTTCATCGGTTTGCGTTTGCGATACAAGAATTTCGTCTTCAAGGGAATCGCCCGACAGATATAATTCCACAGGAACATTATCCAGAACACTGCTGTCTTTCGGATATTCAAGATTGAGATGGTATTTTTTATTTAGCTCGTCGTAAATATCATAATTGATGGAGCTGCGTATTGTTCCCAGTGCAAATACCATCGAACATTCGTTTATTCTGAAGGAATAAATATCGTCGCAGCAACTGCCATTATTCAGGTTTGCGGATCCAGGCCTGTTTGAGGTGAAAAAACCTTCCTTGCTGTTTGGGAGAATCGAAAAATAATAATCGTCGGATGAGGAGTTTACAGGTTTAGGCAAAGGTATGGCTTCTGTCCATTTTTTGGTAGAACCCGTGGCTTTAAAGATGTCGTAACCGCCGAGCTGAGTTTTTCTGCCCCTGGAACTGAAATAAAGCGTAGATGTGGCAACATCATAAAACGGACAACATTCATCATCGGCGGTATTTACATTTTTATCCAGGTTCTGAGGCCCTTTCCAGGTGTTTGTTTTCTTATCGAATTCGGTATACCAGATATCGAGTCCGCCTTTTCCTTCCACACGGTTCGAAACGAAAAACAGTACTTCGTTGCCTGTTCTCATGTTACGACCAATGGCTGGTTGAGTGGTTGTATAATTTTCGTCGTTTATGGGGTAGGGAAGTTTCTCGGGCAATTGCCAAACATCATCAGCCAGCTTGCTCACGAAAATTTCGCTAATATCAGCATTTTGCCAGTTTTTCCTGCTTCTTGTAAAATAAAGATGTTTACCGTTAACCGATATTACTGCATTTCCGGTATTAAAACCGGGGTCGTTGATCGCTTCTGCGAATAATCCGGTCGATTTCCAATTTTCACCAGTTTTAACTGCTTTGTAGATTTGGCGAACCGGACCAATCTTTCTTGCAGTATCGCTGTAAACGGAACCATAAAGCAACGTATTATCGTCGAGCGGAAAAGGGGCAAAGTCGATATTGGAATGATTTAATGCCATTCCTGGATGATTTACCTGTATATCCCCGTTGGCTTCGGGCTGACTTTTAGCCCAGGTGGCACTTTCGATGTAAACAGATGCCAGTCGCCGGTAATTGTTCTTCTTATTTTCCTTGTATAATTTCCTGAACTTGGTTAAAACCTCTATGGCCTCGTCGTACTTTTCGAGGTTCATACAAACAATTCCTTTATAATAATAAGTTAAAGGAAATTTTGTTTTACTGAGGTGAATAACCGAATCGTAATACTGATAAGCTTTGCGATATTCACGGGTAGTAAAATACAGGTTAGCCAAACGATAATTCAGTTTTATATCCTTGTGTTTGTAAGCAAGATACCGGCTATAATAAAATATGGCATTATAAACATCGTTTTGACGGTCGAACTTAGTTGCTTTCGCCTTCATTTCGGCAGCCAGCCTTTCTATAGAATCATTTCGGGCCACCATTCCGGTAAGTGCAAAATCCGAAACGACGAACAGCAGTGTAATGATTAGTATTATTTTATTCTTCATCTTAATAAATAATGCACGGTTCGTGAATGTTTCTTTTCGATTTTCCCGATCCGGTATAAACCAGAGATAATTCAAACGCCCCATTAAAATTAGAAGCCTGAGCCAGAGGAGAAATATTGATGTCGTACGAAAGGCCGATGTCGAACTTCGCAAATTTAATTCCACCGCCCAGGATTAATGCATCAAGGTTTTGGAATGGATTCACCCGGGCAAAGGTGATGGCATAAATCTTTTTTGCAGGAATAAAGAAGTCGGTGATGGCATAATTTTCTGTTCCACCCAAAAGCAGTTCATTGGCTCCCGATGCATAACTGTAAAGCATTCCAGGCACAATATTAAACCGTTTGCTCAGTGGAATGTCAACCTGACCGTTAAAGGTATATTTCATCGGTAAGCGGGTAGCTTCCGGAGAGCTTGAGAACGAAGCCTTAGGTCTGTTAATATGACTTACAGAAAAACCAGCAGAAGGCATAAAATTCCTGATAAGTGTTCTCCAGTAAACTCCTGCATTCAGATCGAAAAAACCCATGTTGTTTGATAGATAGTTTTCGTAACTGGTAAGACGCGGGTTATATTGCTGGCTGGTACCATCGAACTGACTTCCAAAAGTTAATCCATTGGTATTGTAGGCTTTTGAAACGAATCCTGGCTGAATACCAACAGTAAACTGATGATTTTTAATAATCCGCGAGTAACTGAGTGATACCAGAAACTGATCGGCAGCAAGATTATATGCCGATGACTGGTCGTGGACGATTAAAGCTCCGATTCCGAAAGATTTTCCGGCTATTGCAATTTTAGAATCGAGCGATGTATATAGCGTTTTATAAGGAACACCTATTTTTGCCCACTGATTGCGGTAATTATTGGCAAATCGCAGGTTGGCGTCAGTCATCCCGGTGTTGGCAGGATTAACCAGCAAAGGAGTAGTGTAAAATTGTGAAAAATGAGCTTCCTGGGCCAGTATTTTACATCCTGGCGGAAAAGGAGCGACAAAAACAGCCATCAGGTAAATTAGCCTGGCCCACCTTCCAATTTGTCTGCTGTTATTGAAACTTAATATCATGAACGTATATCATTTAAGTAAAAGAAAATTACCACTCTTTTCAAATTTATAGCCTTTCACGGTTTCGGCTTTCACCATATAGGTGTAGGTGTCGGCATTCTGCACGCGTCCTTTAAAAGTTCCGTCCCAGCCTTCATTCAAATCATTTGTGGAGAATACCAGTTGACCCCAGCGATTGAAAATTTTCAACTCAAAGTTCCTGATATTTCTTTCTTCGAATCTGAAAACGTCATTATTGGAATCTCCATTGGGAGTGAAGGCAGAAGGCGCTTCCAGATAAAAATCGTAAATAACCTTGATGTTAAACTTTTCGGTAAAATCCACGCAGGTATTTTTGATCTGAACAGTGTAACTCGCATCCTTGGTAGGATTTACAAGCGGATTATTACAATCGGTACAAGAAATGTTGTATCGGGGCGACCACGAATAGGTTACATCAGTACTTTCTGTTAAAATTGACAAATTAATTTTATCGCCAATGCTGATGGTTGTATCTGCAAGCGGTACCCGTATATAATTTGCAAGTTGGTTTATCAGAATTTTTTTTCCATTCGTTGAAGAGCATCCATTAGCATCAGTTACAGTCGCCATGTAGGTGGTCGTGGCAGCAGGACTTGCAGCAACGGTGAAAGCCGTTGAATTGTCAATACCTGTAGTGGGCGACCATTTTATTTTCCATCCATCCAGTTTATTTACACTTAATTGAATGGAGTTCTGTCCTTTACAGAGAACAGAATCGCCGTTTATCGTAAATGCAGGGTTGGCATAAACAGTATAGCTACGCACCAGAGTATCACTACAGTCGTCGCTCGAAGCAATTAAGGTTATGGTATTTTGACCTTTGCCCGTAAATAAAACATCTTTTAGATCCTGCTCGTTGTTTTTAAATACATCGTTTATTTTCCAGGTCCAGTACTCTGAAAAAACCGATTTGTTTGTAAAGCTCACCTTATTTCCAAAACAAATGGCTACACTGTCTTTTTGTACAAATGCTGCTCTAACCTGGTCTACCAGCAACGTATCCATGATAAGGGTTACATTGCAGTCCTTATTAATAAGCGTAATTGCCGGTATTAATTTGCCCCGCGAAGTATACCGGTGCGAAACAGGATTATTGACCGAAGTATTTCCATCGCCAAATAACCATTTCCACTGAGTTACTTCTTGTGGAGAAGTCATCTGAAAATTAACAGTTTCGCCATAACAGATTTTGCCTGGTGTAAAACTGAATTTTGCCGTTGGTCCGCTTATCGAAATAGTTTTAGAGCTGTTTGCCTGGCATCCGTTTAAGGTTCTTACAAAATGCTGTGCAGTGTAATCTCCCGGTCGCGAAAAGATGTATTTTACACTATCGTTATCATTGGTTAATTCGTTAGTATTGATAACCCAGTTGTGCTCAACAACAGGACTTCCGTTGATGTTTCGGTGAATAAAGTGAATCGTGTCAGGATAACATTTCAGAATGCTGTCGCTAACCCAAAAAGCGCCGTCGGCCTTTTCTACGCTAATATAATTCTGTTTCGAAACTGTTGCATTACAACCATTTTTATAGGCAGTGAGTTTTGGAGTAAAGACTCCTTTGGTGTTATAAATATGATTATTAATGGTTTTTGAAGGCAATCCCTCACCAAAGTTCCAGATAACACTATCAAGGTTGTTTTCGACCGGAGTAAAAATAACTTTCTGACCCGCACAAATGGCATTATCGTCAGCCTGAAAATCGCTGTTAACGGCATGGAGGGTAATTGGCCATGTATATTCGCCCGTGCATTGATAGGCATCAAATACCGTCAATTTAGGCACAAATGTTTTTTGTTTATCACTTACGTAGGTGTGTGCAACGTTTTTCGACTGGGAATAATCAACCGCTTTATCGCCGAAATCCCAAACAGAATTTACAATGGTGTTATCGGTGGAAGTATTTGTAAAATTTACCAGGAAGTTTGGCACACAACCCGAAAATTTGTCGACCGTAAAGGTGGCTGTAGGTTTTTTAATATAAACATATTGTTTGGTCGAGTCGATACATCCATTATCGGCAGTAGTAATAAGCAACAGTTTGAATTTTCCCTTTGAAGAGTAAACATGACTGTATTTTGGAGTTTGAACCCTCCGGGGTGGAGAGTCATCTCCAAAATACCACAGGAAACCTTCGTTATAGCACGAATTGATATAATCTGCCGACGATGTTGCATCCATCTTTACAGAGTCACCGGCACAAAAAACTGTATCCTCCAGCGCAAAATTGGCTTTTATCTGCCGTACTTTAATTGTTTTTGTCCGGGATAGGGTGCAACTGGAGAGGTTGTCGACCGCCGTTAACTTAACATTGTAATCTCCGCTATTTTTAAATTTGTGTCGTACCGAATCCTTGTCGTTAATAACTTCCGTATCGATATTCCAGGTGAGTGAGGACGCCGGCGTAATTTTGGATTTGAAACGATAAACCAATGCAGAATCGCACGAAAATGACTCGTAAAAATTTCCAACCGGACCTATTATTTTATAAATGTTTTTTTTGGTTGTATCCGAGAAGCACCCGTTATAATCCACCTGCAGTGTAATGCTCTTCAAACCGGCAGTATCGGAGTCGACTGTAACCATCGTATCTGGCTTATGATAGGCTTTAAAGTCAAAAATTGCCGGTGATTTCAAACGCCAGCTTCTAATTGCAGCATTATTATCGGTGCTGGCAATAATCCTTATTTTGTCTCCATTACAAACCTCTGCTGGCGAAACTGTAAAATCGGGCTTTAACTTTGTGCCTACTGAAATTTTTACAATGTGAGAAGTATCCGAACATCCGCTGCTTTTAACGATTTCCTTTATGATGTAAATGCCAGGTTTATCGAATGTATAACTTTGGGTTTTATCAGTTGAAGTAATGGTTTTACCATCAATGATGTAGCTGTAAGAGTCTATTTTTGACGACCAGCGACTGCTGTCGGAAAAAGTCACCTGCAAAGGTGTGCATCCTGAGGTTTTATCTGGCATAAACCGCGCTACCGGGGTGGAGAGATAAGTATTCCGGATAAGGGAATCGGAGCAACCGTCGCTATTGGTAACAAGTAACTGTATGGGAAGTAAGGCAGAATCTACTTCATGATTGTAGAGCTGTTTGTATGTTTTCTCGGGTACATCGGTAGCAGTTACAGTATAATCGGGGCTTATAGCATTCGAAAATGCTTTACCGGAGATAAACCATGAATAGCTTGTAGAATTTACTGAAGTATTTGTTAGCTTTATCTGTTGGGGAAGGGAGCAAAAAAGACTTAAATCCGCTGTGAAATCAGCTTTAATGTTGCTTTTCAGGAAAGTCTTCTGAATTACATCGGTACAGGATAAATCTGTGCCATACACAAGGTTTACCTTTATTGTCCCGGTGTCCTTTACCGTATAGGTGATCGTGTGTGTTCCTTCGATTGTGGTGGTTTTGTTATTGTCAACTATGGTCCAGGTACTAACCGGTAAATTGCCTGCCGAAAACCCAAATGTGTATGTTCCGCTGCAGAGGCGGGTACCGGTAACAGTATTTTTTTTGGAATCGAGCACATAAATTTCTCCGGAGGGATTTCCAACATTGATGTATGCTTTCTTTTCCAGAGAAGAGGAACAGCCAAACAGATCGGTTGCCGTGAGTTTTACATCGTACTTTCCTTTTGATTCGTAGATTGTGGAGTTGCTGACCTCAGTTGATGTTTTACCGTTACCATATTCCCATAAATAAGTTAGCGCCGAAGCTCCGGTAGAAAGATTTGAAAAACTTACATTCAAGGGCGGGGCGCAAGCTGCCGTGTCGCTGGCTAAAAATTTCACCGCCGGTTTGTTAACTACCTTTATTAAACTGTCTGTTTCAACGAAAGCTGAACAGCCATTTTTATCGGTTACCTTCAGCAGAATTACAAACTTTCCAATCTTATTGTATGTGTATTGCACTGTAGGCCCCGACTTAAAATCACCATTACGAAAATCCCAGTTAGTGTTTGCTATTGCTGTATCGCCTTGTATAGATGTGCTCGTGTAGTTAACTGTAAGAGGAATACAACCACTGCTGATGTTTGTTTCAAAACCAGCTTTTGGCCCCTGCGCTATGGTTATGGTTGCGCTTGTTGTTTCTGTATTGACCCCATCAGATACTTTCAGGGTAACTGTATATTTTCCCGGCTTTGTATAAATCTGCTCCTTTTTCGATGGGTCGCTTGTGGTAACAACTGCTCCCAGCCCAAAGTCCCATTCATAGGTTATACCGGTTCCCTGGGTTGAATTATTTGTAAATTCAACAATAGTGGGAGCACAGTTGCTTCTTTTGGTATAAGTAAATTTGGCTGAAAGACCAAAGGCTGAAAGGCAGATGTGGGTTATGACGATAATCAGATTAAGTTGGAGCGTAAAAAATTTCATAGGCTATATATCTTAATGATACCAATATTCATTGTCGCAGGGATTGTGGTCGGAAGCGGCCTTGTTACGAATTCGCCATTCAATGGCAATTTCGTGCGTGTTATTCCTGAAATATCCATTCTGGAAACATTGTTCGTAAACATAAGCTATTCTTGCATTTGGTAATATATTAATTCCGGCGATTAGAGCCATCTGTCTGGAGGTTCTATACGAAAAACCTAAATCGAAAATCTCTTTTGCACCATCCATAAGACCTGTAGATCGTTTGAAACGTATATTGGCATTCAGCTCCAGAATGGTAATATCGCGACGGTTTACTACCTGTGTCCCCAGATTGTAGTTGATGGATTTAAGATTCGTATTCTTATAGATCAAATAGCCGTACCGGTGATTTGTATTCTTAAAATCGCTTTCAGGCTTTGAAATGGACGCAAGGTGAGTAGATGAAAGTCCTATTATGAAATGTGTTGTCTGAAGTTCAACTCCGGTGTTAAAGTCAGGTGCTATGGTACTTTCTCTTTCATAGGTAATATATTGATCGGTACTTGTTTCTGCCTCGAATTTTGTACCATCAAATGTGCGTGAAAAAACTCCTGCCGACAAACCCAAAGAAAGAGCCCAGTTTTGACTTTTTGCTAACCGGTAAGCATAAGTAATCATTGGATTATAAGACTGGGTGACACCCAATTTGTCTGCAACCAGCGAAAATCCAACTGCCGAACGATATTTGTGAATATATTCCGACGCCTGAATATTAAAAACCCTGGGTGCGCCATCAACACCCATCCATTGTTGCCGGTAATTTGAAAAAAAATATGCGTAATTTACTTTTGCAATAGAAGCTGGATTATAATTAGCTCGGTTATACCAGTGGGTAGTCATGTTAATATCCGATTGTGCCTTTACCCCGGTGATGAATAAAAAAGCAGCGATTAGCTGTATCAGTGGTTCTTTCTTCATCGGAGCAAGGTTATATATCCTTTTTGGGTATGAGTTTCCTGATCATCGTACGAATACCTGATTCTATAGAAATAAGTATCCGGATCCATAAGTTTACCTTTATATTGGCCATTCCAGCCATCCTTCCCCTGGTAAAGAAGCAGACCGTTTCTGTCGAAAATGTGAATTTCGAGTCCTGCCATAAACAGATCATTCACTCCATCGCCATTAGGCGTGAAAACATTCGGAACAAAAGGAACCACATTAATCACCTTTGTAGCAGTATCGGAACAATCGAATTCACTGGTGGCCGTAAGTTTTACCTTATACCTCAAGGCGTAGTTCGTAATATTGTAGCTGTGAGTTATGGAAGATCCATTTTCGTAAGCGCCATCGCCCATATCCCACAAATAGGAAACCCCGGTTTCGGCAGGTATGGTGCCACTTAACTGATTATGTTTGCTGTTAAGCGTAGGGGGGGAGGTTGAAAAATTGACCACAGGTATTGGGTATTCTCCAACACGAAAAGTATAAGCTTTTTTACATCCACGTTTATTAAAGCCAGTAACATTGTAAGTTCCGTGAGAATTTACTGTAATTGTATTCACGGTGTCGCCCGTATTCCATTGATATTTTGAAGCACCGGTAACTTTTAATGTCGATGTAAAGCCGGTGCATAGGGTGGTATCACTTTCCGAAAGGAATTCCCAGTAAGGATCTTCTTTAACCGTTTTGTAAATAGTGTCGGAGATACAACCTGTACTGGAATGACCCACCAGCCAGAATGTTCCTCCAGGATGAGCTACATCTAAAGATTCTGCCTTGGAACCTGTGCTCCAGTCGTACCTATAAGCTCCATAAGCCTTTAAAGTTGTACTCAAATTTGGGCAGTAAGTTGAATCTCCAGCAATCCCAACCAGCGGAGGAGAAAAAGATTCAACAACTTGTTTTATCGTATCAGCGCAAGTTGATGGAGGATTTTTAACGATCAGCATCATCGGGTGTAACCCCGATGTCTTAAATTTATAACGTGGATTCTTCTGGAGTGAAGTTACACTGTCTTCAAAAACCCATTTATAATGCAAGGTTCCGCGGGTTGATATTGAAAGATTTGTAAACTGAACCGTGTTACTCTTACAATCAATCATATAAGCCGAAAAATCTGCTTTTGGAACAAATTTGGCGATAGTAGAACTGAGAGATACAACACATCCGGTAGCCGATTGCATTGTACAGGTAAATGTTTCGCCTTCTGAAGGATTTGCAAGTTTAAGCGTTTGAGACGAGTCCAACAACACATTGCTTTTATTCCGCCATTTGTACGATTCAAAACCAATGGGACCGGTAAGAGCTGCTACTGAATCTTTGGCACAATACTTCACTGTAATATTCAATGGCTGACAATCGGCCACAAAATAGGCATAGCCAAAATGATATCTCCCCGTACAATCGGTGGCCATAAATTCAATGGTGATGGTTTGTCCGAGGTATTTTATCAGATTTGCTCCAACCGTTGTCCAGTCACGCCAATTTACGGGGGTATTGCTTCCAGTGGAGCTTGTGGGAGTATACAAGTTAAATCCTTTGACATATTGATTGCTGGCATAGACATCATAGTTGGAGCAGTCGGGAATTACGTTACCATCTTTATCGTAAAGTGTGAGTTTAAACCTGGCCTCGACTTTTTCGGTATGGTTGGCAGCATATTGCAAAACCAGGGCATACTTAAAGATGAGTAAAGCATTTGATGAATCAATTTTCATGGTGTAACGCAAACTCTGCTGCCAGGCGCGGGGATTACTATCCATGGTAGAAATTATTTCATCTCCAAGCCGGGCACTATATTTATAGCCCTTTGGTACTTTCCTTAATTTATATCCGGTATTTGCATCGTAGGCACTTGTATCCGACATGATGGTGTGGCGGCGGGTAACTAATCCAGGTACAGGCTGTGTATTTATATAAGTAACGTCGGTACTGTAACGCCATGTGTAACCTACCCAATTGTTAAAATTTCCCTGTTCAAAACCCAAATTGGTCTGAGCCGGCAAAGTAACAAATATGAACAGAAATGTTAAGCAATAAAGCAGGCGCTTTTGCGTCATAGCGTAGAAAGTTAAGTGCCGACAAGTTAGGCAATTTTTTTTCAAGTTGCATTTTTATTTCTAATACCGCTTAAGCTTTATGTACCCTATTTGTTTTTGGATGTTTTTAAAACAAAAAACCCCGCTTTCGGCGGGGTTGTGATTCAGCTGGGATCACATTTTGTTAATTTGGATTAAATTTAATTTAATAATTTAGTAATGAAAACATTCTGTTATACAGTGTTATACAAATTATAGTTTAAATAAAATTAATTCAAATTAATTTGAATTAATCGATATTTGTGTGTAATATTGCACCAACACTTACACACAAAAGGTATATGATCCTAAAGTATTCGAACCTATTTTATCTGGAATTAAGGGTGGCTCCAGAGCATCGAGGGATAGATATTAAGAGTATTCCAAAGCAGGATAGAGAAAAGTACTACATCCAGAAAAATGTGCCAATTAGACTCAGTTTTACTTTTGAAAGAAAAAGACTTGAACAATTTACGGGTTACCGGATAGACCGTAATAAGTGGGATTCTGACAAGATGAGAGTAAGGAGGAATTGTTTCAATTCTCAGGGGATATCAGCCCAAATTATTAATGCCCATCTCGATGAGATTCAATCATCATTAGGCGAGATATATTTTAAGGCAAAATCCAATGGAATAAATGTTACCGTAGAATATATGCGTCAGGAGTTAAAAAAGGCCCTGGGTATAGAAAAGGTAAAGAGATTCAGTGTTCAAGAAGGATTTGGAAAATATATCGATTTTAAAAAGACAGATTATAATGAAAATAACACCTCAATCAGCGAGGGTTATATAAAACAGTTAAATTCGACCAGAAATCACCTTAAGAAATTCAAAGAAAATCTTGATTTTAGTGACTTGGACGACAAGTTTTTTGAGGACTTTAAGAGATACTATTTTGAAAAGAGAGAGGAGAAAGATAAAAATGGAGAGGTCAAATTAATATCAAATAGTCCGAATTCCTTTGCCAGCACTGTAAAAAGATTGAAAAGTTTCCTCGACTATTCCTTTGACCAGGGTTGGTTAAAAACTGCTGCATACAAGGAATGGGAAGCCCATGAAAAGTATATAAACAAACCTGTTTTCTTGGACTGGAGCGAATTAATCCATTTTTATGAAGCAAAGCTTCAATCTCCCAGTCAAGAGAAGGCCCGCGACCTTTTTGTGTTTCAATCAATGATAGGTGCAAGGTATGATGACCTAAAATCCCTTGATAAAACAAGTATTGTCGAAGGTAAAAATTCAAAAGGTGAAAAATACTTCGCGATGAAATATATCCAGGGAAAAACCGATACACCAGTGGAAATTCCCCTTAATTTGATGGCTATTGATATTATTAATAAATACAAAAACCCTGGTGGAAATTTGTTGCCATTCATAAGCAACCAAAAATGCAATGAATATTTAAAGCAAGCTGCAAAAAAAGCTGGTTTGAAAAGAATAGTTGAAAATATCAACTCCAACGGCGAAGTAGAAAAAGTACCTATTTGTGACTTGATAAGCACACACATGGCAAGGCGTAATTTTGTCGGAAATCATTTGAATGAGTTCGGTACGGAGGAGGTCATTGTAAAAAGTATGACGGGTCATGGCAAGGATAGCAAGAGTTTCAGCCGATACTACGATATTTCTTTAAAAACGAAGCTCAAGGCAATTGAAAAAATGAATGAGGGAGGGAAGTAAATGGAAGCAGTAAAATTTGAAAAAATGCTTTATGATTGGGGATTTTATAAGCAATCATTTAAAGACGATCATTATGAGGTTCAGTTATTATTGGATATTCTTAGTAAATATAATATCCAATTACATCTATTACTAGAAGAAATAAAGAGTAATAATTTAGCCTGGAAGAAAAAAGTAACTGTTTTAAGTGATTGCTTGGAAGATTTGGAATGGACTATTGATTTTGTGAAAAAATATGATAATGGTGATTATTACAGGTTTAATCCTCTCATAAATCTTAGGAGTTATAAAAAAGATATTATGCTGATGATTTCAGACCCACGTCTGCAAACAACTCCTATTGGTGTAAATGATCTTAAACAAAAGGAAGCGAGTATTATTAAACTTATCGATCTATTAACAACAAAACAATATAAACCAGGGTTTACAATTATTCCAATCAATCTTAAAGAGGGGTTTATAAAGTCACTTAATAGTAATACAGTGGATGGTGTTAATTGGCCTGAATCTTACTGGATGCTGGGTGAAATATTGTTACTTCTGGAAAAGAAAAAAGTTTTATTAATTCCTAAAAGCGATATAATCAATTACATGCTTAATTATTGTAAGTTTAAAGGGAAGAAACCAGGTTATAAGAGTATCCAGAATAGCTGGAACAAAGCTAAGAATAATGATACGAATGAAAATAAATACAAATATTTTATGGCAGCACTTGAAGAAGTTTCTAATACTTTTGATGTGTAAGCCTGATTATGAATAATTTACAACGTCATCAATTCTAATACATTTTCTAATATAATTTAAAGTGTATCAATAGTTTAAAGTTGATTTAAGGGCTTAACTTTGTTTCCATATAATTTAAATAAAACAAAAAACATGGAACAAATAATAGTAATCCCGGAAACCAGACTGAGAGAGCTGATCCGGGAGACAATCGCGGAAAATCAATTTCCTAAAGAACCACCAAGAGCTGACATTAAATTAACCTCAATTGCCCAATTGGCTGACTTCTTGGGTGTATCAACCGTAACGGCACAAAAAATTAAAAACAGTTTGCCAAAAGAGTATCTACAGGTAGGCCGCTCTTTTGTCATTTCTGCAAATTGGCTCCTACAGGAATATCCGAAAATGCAATCTGGCAAAGGAAAGAGGGCCGCACGATGAGGGATCTAGTTATAAACTTAGGTTATGGACGGGTGATGCACATCTCGCCAAGTGAGGTATTATATGCCGAAAAGAGCGTAGATCCTCGAACTCAACAGCTTGACCAGTTCACCATTCACCTTTCTTCGAGCGGTGCTCCGGTCCACGTAAGAGCCACACCAAAGGTAGCGGCATGGGTTAAACCCTTCCTAATATAATTACTTGTTTTACAGATAATTTTCAGTTTATGAGTGAAAAAATAAAGCCCGGTGGCGACCAGGCTAAAGGGGAAAATACTGCGTTGAAAGAACGGGACAAAGGTAATACAAATCAGAATATTAAACAAAATCCCGAGCAGAAAAAGCCTGCCATCAACCTCACCGGTATTCCCGCTCCACGTTCGGCAAGGGAAAGGATGGAAGCAGGGGCTAAGTTACCGCCAATCCAATGTCTCATCGGAACTGTATGGTTGTCCGGTGAGCTTCATATTCATTTTGGGGATAATGGTGCCGGTAAATCAATAATGGCCGTACAGTGGGCCATTTGTCTATGTGAGGGCAAGAGGTTGTTTGGACACCTGGACAATGATTGCGGCCCGCTAACAGGCATTTATTACGACTTTGAATTAACGGACAGGCAAGTTTATCAACGATACACTGACCTGACAACCGGAACTGAGTACCCCTGGCCGGAGAATTTATCCTACGACACTATTTCGTGGGATCAACTGGATGAGATGAATCCAGGAATTGATATTTTAACCTTGGTTCTGGCGAAAATCGAGCATGATGTTAAAGAGAAAGAGGCAAAGTTCATTGTTATTGACAACATCTCTTATCTTTCAATGAAGTCAACTTCAGACGCGGAGGTGGCTTTGAAGATCATGCGTGGTCTGGACGCACTGAAAAAAAACCTGGGAATAAGTATCCTGGTATTGGCTCATACCCCCAAAATTGATTATTCTGTTCCAATTACCATTAATAATCTTGCTGGGTCTAAGATGTTGTCAAATTTCATCGATTCTGCATCGACCTTGGGGAAGTCTACGTTGGCGGTTGACGCTCGATATTTGAAGCAGTGTAAACAAAGGGCAGATGTTCAACTCTACAGTACTGATCACGTCCTCGTACTTAAACTAAGTAAGAACTTTAATTTTACCGGATTTGAGATGGATGGGACAGGCTCAGAATATGATCACTTAGCGCGCAAGGGAAAGCCTAAAGAGGATCCTAACCTTGCCAGGAAGCTCGAAGCCGTGGAGCTTAAGAAGCAACTAATACCAATACGTGAAATCGCCAAAAAATTAGGAGTTGGCAAAAGCACGGTAGCAGAATGGCTGAAAGAAATGAGAGTACCTGAAACTGACGTCCCATTTTAGCCGGACAATCCGGACAAACCGGACAAAATGGACACGCAGGACAATCCGGACAAACCGGACAAAGTGGACAAACTGGACAAACTGGACAGCCGGACAAACCAAAAACACTCATGTTGCTCATTTATAATATATTATTAATTTTTTCTCTATTTTGTCCGGACAGCTACCGGACACTATAACTAATTAATATATAATATATTATATCAATATTAAAAAACCTTGTCCGGAGACTCCCGGACACCGGACAAACACCTTTTTTTGTCCGTCCGGTAAAAAATAGCCGGACAAATAGTAATAAGAATTGCTTACTAAAAGAAAAAGATTATGAATTGCGATGAGGCACGAAGTATTTCCATTGTTGATTTTTTGAGCAAAAATAGCATCGCCCTAGTTGGGGAAAATGGAACATGGTATAGGTATGAGAACCCTATTCGGAATGAGCGAACGCCCAGTTTTTTTGTAAATAAAAAAAAGAATTATTGGAAAGATTTTGGGTCAGGCGAATTCGGTAATATTATTGATCTGGTAAGAATAATGAATCATACAGACATTACTGGAGCTTTGAATATCCTAAAAGAAAACAAGCTAACACAACACCATTCTTTTTCTTTTAGTCAGCAAGAATCTGAAATCGATGGAAGCGAAGCAAAACTGATAATAAGGCACCTCCAGCCCATCCAAAACAAAGCACTCATTCAATACCTGAATTATCGAAAGATTCCGTTGACCATTGCCGCAAAGTATTTGAAGGAAGCATATTACATAAACACTAATAGTCATAAACAATTTTTTGGCTTAGCATTCAAAAACGATAAGGGCGGTTATGCTTTAAGCAATAAATTAAAAGGAGGCAAACTAACTGTTAAGCCTAGCTATTTTACATCCATACAAGGCAACCCCGAAAGCGTTAATATTTTCGAAGGGTTCTTTAATTTTCTTTCAGCATTGGTTTACTTTAAAGTCAATCAACCAGGTAACACAACCATAGTACTAAACTCTCTTTCCAATCTAAATAAAGTTATTCCACTGCTAAATCAATTCAAGACTGTTAATTTGTTTTTGGATCACGATCCCGAAAGCCAGGCAGGTGAAAAAGCAACCGAAAAAATAAAAAGCATTCACCCGAATGTCATCGATCAATCAGTAAAAATTTACCCTGGTTACAAGGACTTTAACGATTTTTTAAATCAATTATGAAAACAAATATCAGCAATTTAAAATTCGGCGATGTGTTCAAATTTCGCAAAAACGGACATAATTATTGGTTCAGTCACTATTCTGAACGATACAGAATATTTGAATATCAGGACGAAAAAGGAAAGCCTCATCAAACGAGTAAAAATTCAAAAGTCTTATTAATTAAATTAAGTAAGAATCATTCCCTCGAACGTCAACCGATTGACACCAACGCTTTGACGTCGACAATTTGACGTCAATCACATATACGGTTAGAACGAAATTATGACCAAATTATGAACAGATACCTATTTATAAATCTGGTTTTTACGCGAATTCTGAACAACCCCTGTCATAATCTAAAAAATTGTTTTTGTTTATAAGTCACTAATTTTGACATAGTAAAATTGACGCATAACAGATATCCTTTTAGTATTTTATGGCAACGTTATCCAAACGACAATTTCTATATTTAAAGACAGGCTCGATGAAAGAGCGGGTTTGTCAGTATTGTGGCGGAATTTATTACAGTGATTCTGAAACCAGTAAGTACTGTAGCACCAGTCATAAACAAATGGCTTACCTCAAAAGGCGCGAAGAAAATTTAGGCTTTCGTGAAGAATCCGAAAACGATAATGAATATGACAACAACGAAAATAATGAAGAAACAGATATGACAAACTCCGTATCCCAATTAATTTCCCTTACCAAGGAGAATGCCACCTTGGCAAGCCAAATCCAGTTCAAAGATTTGGAGATAAAGCAGTTAAATGAAAAGCTTAAGAGTATCGATTATTTGAACTCCACAATTTCAAGGCTTCAAAAAGAAAATGAGAAGTTAGCTGCAACGAACCGAGAAAATGCTCAGGCCTATACCTCTGCAATAGAACTGGAAAACGAAGTGGACCGGTTGAAAGAGCTTCTGGACAAAAAGGAATCGGACTTTAACCGTCAATTATCTGAGTTAAACCGGAAATTGCAGGTGGCCCAACTCCATGCCTTTGCCTATAAGGCTAAAGCCAATGGGTATGATAAATTGGGTTTGGAACAAATTAAGGCAATTATTCCTAGTGTTTCCAAAGCAGAGGGTTCAAAGATTAAACTCGATGACCATGTACTGATTAAGGAAAAAAATACTGAATATTTTGTAATCCGTAAAAAATAAATATATGTATAACGAATTTGAAATGAGTGGATTAGGATCTTCTGGAACATACAGCAGGTTAAATACGCCAGCTTCCGCCCCCGCAAAAAATGAATCTAATGGGTTGTTACCCACTCTATTCTTTGGTACCATAATATTCCTAGGTGCTTATGCTGGGTACCAATATCTAAAGACCGGTAAACTTAGATTGCCTTGGGAACCAAAAGAGCCAGATCCGCAAAAAGGGTTTACTGGCCGATACGGTGTTTTATATGATCGAAACGCATAACGATTAACTTTAGGTTCATTGCCCTGGCCAGCTATTTTGACTAGCGTTTTAGGCCAGGGCGCTTGAACCAAAGAATTTGTAGATTTTCTTTGTTATATATTAAAGGTTTTAGTTGAAAAGCAGATTGACGGCCACCTCGTGAGACATGACCGTTTTTAATTAAGCACTTTTTTAATTTTTTCATAGTTTTATGTTCCCCCGGGGAGCCTAAGGGATTCTGCTCTCCGGGATTTTTTTAGATAAAGTAGTTCAAAAAAAACGGGTCTTGAAAATGCAGGCCGAAAAGCAATAAAATCAAGAAAAAATATGATTCAAAAACAGTCCCAAAAACGAGCGATTAAAAAAGTACAAATAAAGATTAATTCGAACAAAATGGAAGAATATGATAAAGTAAATGTAACTCCTAAAGAGTTAGAGGCAGATCTAAGAAAGTTTAATTCCGCTGTGATAAAGTTTGTTCAAAAATATAACAAATACATGTCCGGATTTTCGGTACATAAAAATCCAGAAAATCAATGGACAGTTCACCCTTCTTTGCAAGGTCCTTTTTTTTCCAAAGTTTATTCGGGAAGTGTGAAATGATTTATTATGTAATCTAATTCGTATGGTAAAGTTTTGCCACCTTTCTCATGATCACAATAGCAACGTGCTTTGAATTCATTTTCACCAAGGTTCTCGCATTTTATACAATTAATTTTTATCCAATAGTTAGACCCTTTTTCGTAAATTTTTTTACCCATGAGGTTTAATTTATTGAATTCATTGATTTTAGCAAGACATTCTTTTTCACACATAACTTCGGTTCTTAGTTTAATTAAAAGTATAAAAATTCAACATTCATAAACCTCATCAACTGTGAATCGATTGGTACTATTTAAAACTTTGGTTCACTAATAATATTAGTGAATAAGTTAAATTATTGATAATTATATAATTAGATTTTATGAGGGTTTTAATATCTACACTTTTAGTTGTAAACAATCAAAAATGAACTAAAATGGCATTAAAAGGATCGATTACCAAAGCCGATTTTATTCCATGGGATACAGCGGTAAATTTAATGCTCAAGTTAGAGCGTGACAAAAAATATACAATGGCCATTCTATTTGGGGTAGGGCTTTTTTGTGGATTGAGAATTTCGGATATAAGAAGTTTGCGATGGAAAGACCTACTAAACCGTGAGGCTCTCATTATTCCTGAAAAGAAAACAGGCAAGATTCGAGAAATAAAAATAAATGAGACATTGAAAGGACTTACCTCCAGGATTTTTAAAAATCTTAATATCGGAGTAGACAGTTTTATTTTGGGTAACAGGATCAACGGTGACCCCATCACAACCCAGTGCCTTAATCGTAGCCTGAAGCAGGTTAGAACCGATTATAAGATCAAGATTGCCAACATATCCTGTCACACTCTTAGGAAGTCATTCGGAAGGAGAATTTGGGAGAACGACAACTACTCGGAACGTGCCTTAATTCTTTTATCAGATATCTTCCGGCACTCTAATACAGCAATCACAAGGCGTTACCTGGGGATTACTAGTGAAGAGATCGAAAATATTTACCAATTACTTTAAAATCAAGGAGATGGGAAAGAGAAAAATAATCCTAATGAAAGCACCCCTAAAAGGGCTTAAGCATTACAGCTTTCAAGAGATTCAGAACACTTTGCGCTCCGGGTTTCGAGTATCACTCTCGCCGGAACTGGACAATAAATTTGATAGTTATGCAGTAGCAGCTTTCCATCGTAATTTTAAACTTGGTTATTTGCCTGCTGGCCAGAAAATAATATTCGACCTGCTGGCGCAGTATGCACCTTTGGATACTGTTATTTCAGGCATTTACACAGATCTGATCGATCCACAGGTGATGGTTGAAATTAGTATTAAAATATAAGTTTTCTTTTTAGAGCATTATTTTTTGATGAAGCTATAACCGGAATCCCTGAGAAGGCACTCCGGTTTTTCTTTTCATTTACCTGGATCCAGGGTTTTCAAGGAACATCCATATATACGAGGATGTGAGAGATTCGCTTAGGGGCATCTGCCTCACGGCAGCCTACTCGATTAGGGGCTGGCCTTTTTATAATTTTCTAAAAAATCCAATCCACTTATTTTATTAACATCATAGTTCTTAGAATACTTTGGAACATTATAATGTTTTTTAACATCAATATCTAATTCATTATCGAAGCCAATGCCATTTTTATATTCTGCGTCAAATAAGTCCGACATACCTGGAAAAGCTGCAAATATTTCCTCTGCATTAGATTGTTCTTTGAAATCTTTTGGAGCATTTATAAAATAGCCACATAATTCAAGCTCATCACTACATACTAATCGTTCATGAAAAGATTCTCTATTTTTTAAATACTCAATGAACGCTGTTCTTGCCAATCCTTTCTTTATCTTTCTTAATGCTAAAATGAAAGCTTCCAAATCATCAATACAAACAGACCAAGGATATATATCATCCTCCTCTTTTTTAAGTAGTTCTTCAAGATTTGTTTGGATACCACCATATTTGAATTGGGTAATAATAATTGAAAAGTAGTCTTTAATGCGATTAGGATTTATCTCATTTAAACACTTATTGGTTTTAAGGTCATAGATTTTGAAAGGCTTACCTTCTTCAATTTTATTTTCAACTCTTTTACATTGGTCATAACCGTATTGAATTGACTTTTTAAAATCTGTTTTGATTTTATCATATGCTTTTAGAGGGTCTCTCATTGGTGCACGAAATTGAGTATCTTTAATCTCAACTATAAAATAAAAACCTTTGAAAATCACCAATAAATCTTGCTCAGAACGTGCTTCATCAACGTAATATGATTCAAAAATCAGAGCATCTTTCCCAAATAATTTTTTAAATAGCTGGGTTGCCTTTTTTTCAAGCAAGTTATTTTTAAATTGAGTATACTTCTCTTTCTTCGTTTTAGCTAATTCTGCATTAATTCTATTATAAAAACTTTCGATTAGAAATTTGTACATGGGACACAAAAATTCATCTCCTTTTAATTTAACTAATGGTGTATCGAAAAATGGATTTTTATCAGCGTAGTAAGCAGTTTGCCCTTTTTTAATATTCTCATGGTACGTTAAAAATTGCAATAACTTATCTACTTTTTCAGAAGATAAATCAATTTTCTTTATATCCTCTATAGATTGTATAAAAATATAGCCTGGCTTTGTCCTAAACTCTTTCATCATTTTAAGTTCAGGCTCATCCAGCCACTCTCTCGGATCTACTAATCCTCTTTTACGAAATTCTTCAGTTAATTTTGGCCATTCGTCCTGATGCAAAAAGTAATAGTTACAATCATTTAGTTTTTTGTTAATCAATTTTCGTAAATGATAGCAAAATTTTACTGCATCTTGAACAGTAAATCCAAACAAATTCAACACATCATTTTCGTATGCACCACAAATAGTTTCAAAACGCTCTAATGTCTGCTCATCATAAGATAACTGGGCATTTCCAAAATAATCAAGAAAAGCCTTTAATGAAACAGATACTTTATCAAAATCAATACCTTTCTCAGTATTTTCATTGAAGAAACCTATGTCACCAAAATAGGTCATTTCTATTTCATTTAGTAAAAGAGTAATATTCATCCACTCTTCTTCTGAAAACCCGTCAATATTACCACCTGTTTCAACGGAAAAAAATAAATCAATTAAGTATGCAAACTGTTTCATTGGAGACATTAAGTGTTTAAATGCCTCTGATGTATTTCTTTGGTCAATATGAACCATCATTTCAAACAGATACGGGATAAAGGTTTCTTTACTCAAGTCCTTTATTAGAGATGATAGATCTTTAATAATTTCTTCTTGAGTTCTTCTGGAATCGCGAACTTTTATCATCGCTTCCCATCGCTGCTTTAAATCTTCTAAAACCTTTGGATCTATATCATTATTCATATTACAAAACTATCCTAGTTGCAGTTTCTTTGGCTTGCCCCTAACACCCCAATAACCCATTGCAATAATTATTATACCCCTGAGCCGATCCTCTTTTTTTGTACACAAGAGGAATGAAATTTAAAATATTCTAATTTTAATTCCAAATTCAGTTAAATTCAATTGAATTGTTGGTTAGTTAAAAGGCTCGGTTGTGAAACCCGGCCTTTTTGATTTCTGGAATTATCCATATTTTTACTCAAAAAACAATCCGATGAAAACTGATGAAAAGCCTAGATTTGGGACTTTATTTGAATCCGAAGAAGTGAAGCAGAAACCATTAACATTGGCAGAAAGAGCGAGAATAGGGGCGGAAGTCCTGTCAAGACAGCCTCCTGTTTCCTTCGAAGAAGCCAAAGAACAGGTTGAAAGGATTCGAGCCAGAAGGGGGGAGAATACCAAGAAGCGAAGAGGTTAAAACCCGGCATTTTTGAAAATTGTATCAATACTGGTTCTCTTTGAAACAAGTCTTTTGTCAAGGCGTAGGCCCTTGAGCTTTAGTGCTTCTATATAATCTGATCTAATGAGAGTTTTTAGGTTCTTTTTTTTAGACTTTTTAAATTTTTCATATTTCATGACTCTAAGAAAGTCAACAATAACCTTCTCATAATCCTTGAGAAGTCCAGAGATATCTGCTAAAGCTATTAAGAAGAATGTTGAATGCAATCTAATATTCCTGTAATTTTCCCAAATGAATTCCGAATTTTTATAATCATCACTAATAAACCAAACTACTTTAGTTTTCTCGGCTTGTGCAATAGCTCCTGCTTCACCTTCGTCAAGCTTTTCTCTTATTAGGGCTAAAACTATCGAATCATAAGTATCGCAATAATGGTAAAAACTTCTTCTATGAGAGAGATCTATCCATCTATTTATCTTTGCCTTAAATTTTGGCTCCAAGTGCATCAAAACTTCAATTTCAGATACTACTTGAGAAGGAATTAAAACTTTTTCACTTATTAAGGATCTAACAATTGGTTCTAAATCAACGGCAGTTATTTTTAAAAAATAATTAAAAACAGTAGCGTCGAAAATTGCGTTCTTCAGGGCCATTTAATCCCTATCAAAAATTGCCCCTAAAACTAATAACCCCAAACCAATACTTAAAATAGCTACTAAAGCATTCGTTTCAGTATCTTGCTTTTTCTTTTTTTCAATTTTTGCAGGATCATTACTCGATATAATGCTTTTTTCCTTATGAGCAATTGTGGTTACAATGGTTTCAAGGAGCTTTTCTTGTTTGTTGTCAAACTTGTCCAAAAAGAAGGGTACAAAAAGATCAGAGTCACCTCCCTTAAGGTTTTTACCTTTTTCCTTGTCATAGATAACAAGTATTTTGGATTTATCATGAAAATGCTTGTAAGCATAATCAATCTCTTGTTTTACGACATTCGATAAAGCCTTAGTTGAAAATATTACCAGGTAGTCAGATCTGCTTATTCTGGATTTGGTTTCATCACTTAATTGAGAATTAGAATCAAACCTATCTGGTAAATACATAGTAAAACCACTTACAGCCCCAATGGTATGTAATCTGGCAGCCAAAGTTTCTTCCAACTTTGAGTTCGGGTTATATGTGACGAATATTGTCGTAGGCTTCATTATTATTTAATTTATATAACAAAAATATAAAAGTTTCGCCTATTTAATCGATCAATTTAATAGATGATAAGTATGATTGTATAAATATTAAAAACGTATTTAATATTTATTAGTATATTTGTTGCTAAATATCAATATAATGGAAGCGATTAAGAGAAAAAAGCGGGAATTGAAGTTTAAGTCATATTCTTGCAAGAAATGTGGGAAGATGTTTCAAGCTGCAAAAAAGGCAACTTATTGCTCGACATCCTGCCGTTACGGAGCATGGATGGAGAAAAAAATAAGGATTGAAGCAGAGAAATTGATTCAATTGTCCAAAGTCCAGAATTGATGCGCCCGCTCTGCTTAAACTCGCCGTAGAGGATCAGCTTCCGACGCGTAAATGATCCCTGAGCGCCAAAGAGTTATAATTCATCAAAAAAATGCCCAGTATATTGAAAAGCTACCTATTTTTACTACATAAATATAATGGGATTATGACATTCGAGGATCTCGCCAAACTTCAAGAAGAGGCTTTGAAAAACCAGGGGCCGGTCTCCCTAGAGGACGCATTGGCTCAGGCCGAAAGTATTCGAGCAAGGAGGGCGACCAAAACCATTAATAAAAAAAGGACAAAAGAGTATACAGAGGCTGAAATCGAAGCATTCTGCCGGGACTTCTATTCGAAATACGGCGAAATGATGAAAAAGTTAGCCAACGAATAATCAATGGCGTATTTCGTCAAAAAATGGGCCTGATTAGCATCATCTTGTGCAATTCACCTTATTTTTGTATCAAGTAAGTTAACGTTTCGGACGATAATCTCAAGGGCCAAATGGAGCATTGCAGAAGACTTACTAATTAACTGGAAACGTTTCGGACGTATTCGCGAAGCCTGAAAAGTAGCACGTTGAATCCAGTTTATTATCTGGTTATTTGGAGCAGTGTTCCAAATGTAAAATGGTAAACGACATACGTTTTTACTGTTTAATCCCAATACGGATGAACTTCATTGGGAGACCAGGTTTTTACCCCGGTAAGCATACAGTGTAGCTGAATTCCGAAAGCGATGATACTTTTGTCGGAGCCGGTTTAAGTTTTTGAGGAGAGGGACCTCAATGTAAAGCGCAAAACGAGAACTGACTTTTGCGCTTTCTTATTTTGTAATAGAACCTTCACATGTATAATGTTGAAAATTTTTATTGGGTCGGCAGATTTACTGGGGTTGAAACTTGCTCAAAATGTAACAATGAAACCCTCCATGTAAAAGAAAATAAATATGCATTTGAGAAATGGTGCATCCAATGTGGTTATTTTACCTATCGCTGGCATAAATGCTGCAATAATCCGGATCCAATTCGAGTAATTTACATAATAAGCGATAATAGACCTTCCTTGCGTGAACAGTGCCTCAATTGTGGTCGATTAATGCAGGGGAAGGCGATCAGTTTTAAAGGAATTGATCAGGAATCATTAAGATACTTTGATGAATCCCTTGCTGAAAATAGAAATCTTGAGATTGAATCATTGAGGCAAGACTATCTCAAAAAGAAAGAATTTAACTCAACATTGAGATATGAAAAGCGATACTTGGATTATATCAAAAGTGACAAATGGAAAGCTTTAAGATTGACTATTTTGGAGAGAGATAGTTTTATTTGTCAACGATGTAAAAAACAAAATGCCTGTCATGTTCACCACTTAACATACGACAGATTAGGATGCGAACTGCCAGAAGATTTGATTTCGATTTGTTTAAATTGTCATATAAAAGAGCACCCAAATAACTTTGTAAATTATTAATAATCAATGATTCTCCAAAAGGGGAATTTAAGTGTAAAAATGTGTGTAAACAAAAAAACCACCTCGTAAGTGGGTGGTTTTCAGTCGGTTACTTTTAGTATCTGTGATTCAGCTGGGATTCGAACCCAGGACCCCATCCTTAAAAGGGATGTGCTCTACCTGCTGAGCTACTGAATCGTCTTTTTTCAAAGGCGCTGCAAAGGTAATACCATTTTTTTTTTCTCCAAATGCTTTCCAAAAAAAATAGAAAAAAATATCGGAAACTATCCACTAATTTACCTAAAAGGTTACCCTAATATTTTATGAATGACCTGAATATCGATACCTGTTTTTTATTCAAAAAAAATGAAATTAATTTCTTTTTAATGTGAATTGGTGTCATTGGAGCGTAATTCAGATAAATCATGATGCTTTTTCCCGAAAAGGCCAAATCATAACTTTTATTTCGTAACACTTTGTTTTGTTTTACTATTTTTACAGCTAATATTTAAATGACGTAAACTTTTATATGCAAAATAAAGTTGTGATAATAACAGGAGCTTCTTCAGGTATTGGACTTGCCTGTGCCATGGAGTTTGCTTCGAAAGGTTATTCTGTAGTATTAGCTGCCCGTAATTTAGAGAGGTTATCTGAAATTGAACGCGATATTAAATCTACAAACCCTAATATTCTTATTGTTCAAACTGACGTTACCAAAGAAGAGGATTGCAAACTGCTTATATCCAAATCGGTTGAGACATTCAAAAGGATAGATATATTGATTAATAATGCCGGAATTTCCATGAGAGCTTTATTTCAGAATGTTGATTTAAAGGTGATTAAACAGCTTATGGATGTTAATTTCTGGGGAGCAGTTTATTGTACCAAATATGCTTTGCCTTATTTATTGGAAAATCAGGGCTCGGTAGTCGGTGTATCGTCTATTGCTGGTTTTAAAGGATTACCGGCCCGAACTGGTTATTCGGCCTCCAAATTTGCTTTACAGGGGTTTTTGGATACGCTTCGTGTCGAAAACCTGAAAAATAAACTGCATGTAATGATTGTTGCCCCGGGTTTCACTGCTTCGAATATCCGAAAAACCGCACTTAACGAGAATGGCCAGGAGCAGGGCGAATCACCGTTGCAGGAATCGAGTCTGATGAGCGCAGAAGAAGTGGCCCGGCATATTTTTAATGGTATTAAACGTCGCAAACGTTCTATAGTCCTTACCATGGAAGGAAAACTTGTGATTTTGCTGAATAAAATCTGTCCTCGCTTACTGGATGTGATTGAATATAATACCATGAGAAAAGAACCCAATTCGCCTTTAAAATAATTTTAAAACAATGTTACATTTTCGGAATTCTTTCGTAAAAAATTCTCGAAAAATGGATAAGATGAATAGAGAAAAATTAACCCGGACTATACTTATTGGTTTTACTGTATTTCTTTCAAGTAATCTGAATGCGCAGGAACTTCCCAAAGTATTGGATCCTCCGGTTGAATTCGAAAAAAGTGAAATTAAAAAGATAGAAAAAGCCAACGAATTGATTAAGGGTGGAATAATCACCTGGAATCAATTGGTAGCTTTATATAATCCTAAAAACATTACTAACCCAAGGATGGATTCTCTGTATCATGCAAAAGCATATCCTTTGCTGATACAGGCTGCAAAGAACTTTCAGGAAGGCAATCAGATTAAGTACGAAGTGTTCAAAAAGAACTGCACCGAATTCTGGTCAAAGCATAAATACGATTCTCCTTCAGGATTGGAAAATGCCAAGGCATTGCAGAAAGAAGCCGGCAATTACTTTGAGAAGGCTGGTTTAAACAGACAGGCAGCGGCAAGCTACAACCGCGAGTACGCTAAAGCTTTCGACCGTTTTTATGAAGCTATTTCGCTTGAATTAATAGCTGTTAAAAAAGAAGGAAGGGCCTTGCAGATATATCGGGATTGGCCGGTTCATTACAGTTATGTTTTTGACGATGATATTGTAAAGAATCTTTTTCCCAAGGACAAACCTGCCCAGGTGGTTGTTGCATCAACTCAAGTTAAAAAAGATTCAGTGATTGCGCAACAAATTAAGAAAGAACCCGAACCTGAGCCATATGATTCGACCGTAGTTTATTATCAGGTTCAAATAGTTGCCCATACTGTTCCTCTTAATTCGAGTTATATTAAAATGAACGTTTATAATGGTGATATGCCTGTTGAAATACTAAAGGAAGAAGGTTGGTATAAATATGTGATTGGTCGTTACAGAACTTTTGAAGAGGCGAATCAATTACTTAAGAAGGTGAATATCCCAAGAGCTTTCGTAGTTGCTTATAAAAACCATAAAAGGGTACCAATAAGAGAAGCAGCAAATTAAAAACATTACCAAAATATTAAGACATAAAAAAACCGGGAACTCCCCGGTTTTTTTAATGCTTATGTCTTTATATTTCTAGTATACTTCTATCTGCGACGATCTTTTTATTAACATTTCAGGCTTACCTTCGAAACGGGTTACTAAACCGGTTACTTCAATGTGCTGTCTGTCGAAGAATTTTTCGGGACGGCGACTGAAATCCCTGGCTTCACGGCCTGGAACTATTACTGCGAAATCGTGGTATGGATAGTAATCGCCTAAGTAGAGGAAGTATTCGTCGGTTTCCCAAGCATAGTATGTTTCAACTACTCTACCATATACCCTGGCGATATCACCAATATATCCGTAAGCGTCGTAAGCAGATATTGTCGCAATGCGCATTCCGTAATGGTAGTGATATGGACGGTAAGCAGGATAATATACTTCGAAACGTCTTGATAAATCTACTGTCCAGATTACTTCAGCTCTAACAGGTGCACGGTAAGGGTATTTCACTCTGCGAACTTCTACAGGAACCGGGCGGTACGACTTGTGAACAACTGTATGATGCCTTGGTTCAGCGGTTCTCCTGGAATGTTGCTGAATAACAGCTTCTCTTTGTACATCTCCGCGGGGTTCTCTGCGGTTGTCGTCGTAGCTCTTTACTGAATTCTGACTTGGAGCAACCCTGTTGTTACTGTTGCTATTGCCGGAATTACTATTTCGGGAATTGTTGTTGCTATAGCTTTCTCTGGTTTGTTCCGAAGGGGTACGGCGGTTTGTAACACTCGACCGGTCACTGGGCTTGTCGGGAGTAACAGGAGCTTGCTGAACACTTGAGTTTTGGTTTGGCTCAGACTTTCTTTCAACAGAATTGTCAGAACCTCTTCTGCTGCTGTAGTTTTCAGTTCTGCTGTTATCCGATTTTTCGGATGGAGCTCTTCTTTCAGTTACTGATTCTGTTCTTCTATTGTTGGATTCATTATTCTCTTTTGATTCTGACCTCCTGGAGGACTGTGCAAAAGTGGCTGATACTATCATCAAACCGGCTGTTAATGTTACAATTGCTTTCATGGTATTGAGTTTTTAGGTCTCTATGAATACCCTTAACGCAAAATCTCTGCCAAAGTTTCTTAATGAAATGTTATCTTCATAGAAGCTTGAATTACAAAGGAGTTTAGCTACTCAAGTTTTTTTCGCAACTCCTTTTTGGTCGATTGTTTTCTTTTGCCTTCAAGGCGCTTTTCTTTTGAGACTTTAGTGGGAGAGGTGGGTTTCCTTTTTTTGCGCTTCGTTAGTGATTTTGCAAGCAATTCATAGAATTTCTCCGTGGCATTTTCTTTATTCTTGATTTGTGAGCGCTCAGTTTGGGATACAATAATCAGAAATCCTTCATTTGAAATCTGAGAGGATAGTTTTGTTGATATAAGTTCCTTTTCTTCGGGTGTAAGCAATTGTGATTCGTCAACCTTAAAACGTAATTCCACCTTTGTGTTCACCTTGTTTACATTTTGACCACCGGCCCCACTGCTTCGGCTTGCACTGTAAATCAGCTCATCGTCGAAACCACGCGATATTAGTTCTTCGGAAGTCATCTCCTAGGCATTGGTAGGAACAGTCTGGAAAGTAAAGTATTTCTGTGAGAAATAGCTATAGATAACCACAAGAATTGTTGTTAATATTCTTGATGGGGTAGCATACCAGCCCATAAAATCAACAAAAATTTTCATGAAGGAGTAGGTGAGAATGAGGCAGATAAAAACTGTTAAACCATATCTGAATAGCTGAATACGGCCACGCAACTCCGACTGAGTGAAGGTGATGTATTTGGAGAGAAAGAAACCTGTGGGAAACGTTACAAAAAATGCCATAAACACGGCTGCTATATGCGGACTTATGGTAATAAGCTTTAGGTGCACCAGCCGTTTCTCCAAGATATAATTATAGTTCACATAATATAAAAACGTATCAAGCACCATGTTAGACCCTCCACATGCCGCATATCGGAAAGTCTGGATGGGTACCAGTTTACGGAATGGCGGGTAAAACCAATTGATAATCTGGTTGATAGGAGTACATACGGCTTCTATTAACTTCACGGGCTTCGTTTTTATGTGTCAAAAATAAGCTACTTTTTTAAATAGAGAAATTTTTTTTATCAACCAGAAGTGAGGAAAGCTTAAAACAAAAAAGCGCTGGAATTCCAACGCTTTCATTATGAGAGAAAATACTCTTAATTATTAAAGTGATAAAGAAAAGTAAGCACCCCATCGAGTGCAGGTTTGTTATTGCCTTCTATTTCGAGCGTAACATATAATCCGGCTTTGGTGGTACCTCTCAGGTTGACAAGGGTTTCGAGCTTTGCACGTAATCTTATTTTACTGCCTATAAGCACAGGTTGGTTAAATTTCAGCTTTTCGATACCATAATTAACCATCAGCTTCACATTTTTAAACTCAACAATTTCGAGCCATAAATAAGGCAGAATCGAGAGGTTAAAGTAGCCATGTGCAATGGTCGATTTAAACGGACTTTCAACGGCGGCTCTTGCCGGATCGGTGTGGATCCATTGGTGGTCCAGTGTTGCATCGGCAAATAAATTGATTTGTTCCTGCGTAACTTCAATATATTCCGAAACACCAATTTCTTTCCCGATATATTTCTCGTACTCTTCGAAGCTTGAGATAACAACTTTGCTCATAGTGATAGGTTTTAATTTGCAAGTCTAAAAATTAGAAGGGCCAAAAATATTCATTTGAATTCAATAAACAAAAAAGAAAAAGGCGTCGACCTTTTTGGATCAATGCCTTTTTTGTATTGCAAAGAGCTTAAATTAAGCTTTATCTTCTTTATTATGAGATGTTTTATCTTCGTGCATATTTTCGTTGTCCTCTGGCTTACCTTTCAGATAAGAGGGCAGATTTAATCCGGCCATATTGAAAAGATCGTTTAAAGGAGGAACAGTCTTCATCATGCCCGATACAAAATTAGCGGTAGTGGTGCTTCCATCGCCATTGGATGCCGAATCCCAAACAGTGATCTTATCGATTTTGATGTTTTTAACAGCTTCAACCTGGGTTTTAACAAGCTCTGGCAGTTTTTCGATAAGCAATAACTGGAAGGCTTTGGTTGGGTCTCCACCAGCAGCATCCACCACTTTTTCATATCCCTGTGCCTGTTTGGTAAGAATTTCGTACAAACCGTTTGCTTCAGCTTCCATTTTGGCAAAAATAGCATCGGCTTCACCTTTTGCATTTTCGCGGATACGTTCCGCATCGGCTTGCGCCTGGATAATTAATTTCTGTTTTTCAATTTCGGCGTGAACAATCACGTTTGCAATCTGACTGGCTCTTTCTCTTTCCGAACGGGCCAACTCGGCTTTTTGCTCGGCAACATACGATTCTTCCAAAGCTTTAGCCTGTTGTACTTTTTCAGCAGTAACAGCTATTCTCAGGGCTTCAGCTTCTTTTTCGCGTCTTAATGCATCGGACGATGCAATGGCAATTTTGGCCTCATTTTCACCTTTTACAGCTATAGCATTGGCTTCGGAGGTTTTGATACGTGTGAACTTTTGTGCTTCGGCTTTACCAATCGACTCGTCCTTGGCGGCTTCGGCAATACTTACTTCACGGTCTTTATTGGTAACGGCAATTTTAACGTCGCGGTCGCGATGGGTTTCGGCAATCTGGGTGTCGCGTTCCCTGTCGGCCATGGCTTTACCGGTTTCCCCGATTTTTTCCTGCTCAGCAACCGAAATTTTAGCTTCATTGATGGCTTTCGCAGCAGCTTCTTTACCCAACGCCTCGATGTAACCCGATTCGTCCTTGATGTCGGTAACGTTAACGTTGATAAGTTTCAAACCGATCTTTTTCAGCTCGGTATCTACGTTTTTCGAAATGTTATCGAGAAATTTGTCACGGTCGGAGTTGATTTCTTCGATGGTCATGGTGGCAATAACCAAACGCAACTGACCAAAGAGAATATCCTTCGAGAGTTCCTGAATCTGGTCGGATGACAGACCAAGCAAACGTTCGGCAGCATTGTTCATACTGTCCGATTCGGTAGAGATACCCACTGTAAAACGGCAGGGGACATCCACACGGATATTCTGACGACTGAGCGCGTTGGTGAGGTTGGCTTCGATGGAAATGGGCTTCAGGTCCAGAAAAGCATAGTCCTGAATTACAGGCCAGATAAAAACACCGCCTCCATGCACGCAACGTGCTGAAGTGCCACCGGTTTTACCATAGATCACAAGAATTTTGTCGGAAGGGCATCTTTTAAAGCGGGCTAATAAGGCCGAAACAAGTAAAAAGAATGCAACTACAAGAATTACAATTAAAAGAACAGGATTCGAAAACATAAGATAAATGTTAGATTAGAGTTTTTCTACTAAAAGGATGTTGTTATTAATTACTTCGCTAACGCGAACCATAGAACCCGATTCGATTTTTTCGTGTTCGGTTATGGCTTCAATTTCGTGCACTGCGCCATTTACACTTACCTGAACCTTACCGGTTCCTTTTTTCTGTGCAGGAATGCCAATGTAAACAGATGCGGTTTTTCCAACGGCAAGGCTAAGCTTAAAGGTGTTGTCCTCCGACAGCTTATGCAGGGCACGCATTACAAAAAAGAACAAGGCAACAAATCCAGCTCCGATGAGGAATGAAACAATTATCAGTACAGTTGTGTTGTGAATGGTGTTATAAAGCGTAATACCCGACCAGCTAAAAGATAACAAAAAGTTTGTCAGGTTTCGGACAGAAAATAACTGAAAGCTTCCATGATCGGAAGAGTCAATATCTCCGCCAAAGTCAGAATGTAAGCCATCGGTGGCATCCATTCCGATAAAGGTCATAATAACTTGAACCAGAAAGATTAAAGTTACAGGCAGGGCTATAAACCACAATGTTTTTGGCAAGGGCTCCATGGTTTGAAAAAATTCCATAGTTGGCTAGAATTAGGTTTTGTTTATAAAAAATTAAATAGGTTTTGTAGGTCTAAAGATATAAATAAAGTAATTCGGGGGATCAGGTTTGTCAAAAAAAAATAAGTCGACGGTACTTAGTTTACTTTCCACAGCAAATACAGAATTCATGAGAAACAGGTGCCATGGCTGTTTGCTGTCGTCGGGCATCTGTGGTCTGTGGTCTGAGGACTATGGTCAAGATATTTCAATTTCATACTTATCGAGCAGCCCTCTTATCCCTTCGAGTGAAAATTTAGCTTTTTTTATCATATTGTTTTGGGGATCAATAGAATAGTTGAAAGCAGACCGGAAGTCGGTATCTGATAAATTAGAACGATCGAATATAGTTCGCAAAAGGTCGCAATTAATGAACGAGGAATTACTTAAGTTGGATTCGGTGAAGTTTGCTTCTTTGATACTGCAATTTTTGAACATTGTTCCTTTCAGTTTCTTATTATGGAAAAAGGTGTAATCCAATACGCATTGTGTAAAAGAAAATGAGAGAAGTAAGTCGTTACATTTACTGAAATCGGTTCCCAATAATTTACAATCAGCAAAAGAAATATTCTGAAACCGTGTATTTGAAACCACTACCATACTTAAATTGCAGTTTTCAAATTTGCAGTCGGCAAAAGAAAATTCAGTTAAATCCACACTCGCAAAGTTACATCCTCTAAATTCGCAACCATCAAAATCCTTTGCGATTATCCTTTCTTTAGTAAAATCAATATTTTCAAATATCTCATCTATACTTATTTCCATCTTATTCAAAATTTATCAAGATAGTAATGTAATCCTCTTTTTACCAGCTCAATTCGTTGGCATGTGTGATCGGAATCGTTCCCGTCATAAATATAACCGGCATGGTTAATATAGATTTCAGCACAGTTGCATAATTGGATAGGGGTATAGAAACTTTGTAAATTCAACTTGCAAACTTCCATAATTCTATTGTCAATGTGATTATTGAATTCTTCCTTAGATATAAAATCCTTTCTGTGCGAAATTGTATCTGTACACTGATTGTTGCTCTTGTGATTACATCGTTCGCAAATATCGTCACAATTTGTTACAAGTTTGATAGGTACATAAGCATTGTTACAGATTTTTTCAGCAACAATATGATATGAGTGCCCGTAAGGATGAGGTGGTATTTCCTTACCGGAACCCAAGTCTCGAATGATATCAAAAAAATGATGAATTCTTAATTTCATAGGCTGTCAAAATATCCCTGAAAATATAACATTGAAGTTCCAACCATCAGCCCCAGAATCATTCCTGCAACTACTTCTGTAAAAGTATGCCTTTTTAAGGCCAGACGTGACCAGCCAATTGCAACAGCACAAACCAGCATTATCATTGCTGCAGTAAAACTTACCGGAAGAACAAGAAAAGAAAGAAAAATGGTTAAAGATGTATGCCCGGAGCATTTTACGGAAAAATTTACTACATAGGAGGATATCAAAAGCATGAGGGCAAAAAGTATAACGAGAATCAGGTTGTGGGATTGATTTGTAAAATAAAAAACCGCAAGAACTATTAATAATGCAGAAATAGCAAAAAGATACATTGAGTTTCTTTGCTTCTGATCCGAGACATCAAAATTGGTATAAATTCCTTTGCGGGTTTTAACGAAATTCCACAGTGAAATGGGTATGAAAAAGCCTCCTATAATTGTAAGAGATATAAATACGGCTTTTTGGACCTCCATCAGACTAAAGGTAATTATTAGTGTATATAATGGTATTGTTAAAAAAGGATGTCCAAGGATTGAGATTACCCGGGCAATTTTTTGAGTCATGCGGAATTTCGTTTAAAGATGGACAGAAACAAATGTAGAATATTTCACGAAAAATATTTCTTCTGCAATTCAAGCATGCTCTCTCTGAATTTCGGGAAGGTCTTCCAGATTTCTTTGTCACATTTGACTAAATCTTTGCATTCCAGGCAGCAGTCGTATTTTTTAGAAATGGCGCAACTACGTACGGTGCAGTTACCTGTAATGATGCCCAGGGGTTTGCCTTCGGTTTTACAGCCCCAGCAGAACATTGTTTCCGCATCGAACTCTGTATTGTACTTTTCCTTGATTCGCCAGAGTTTATAGGCTTCCTTTTTAAGTTCTACATTATTCTCAATGGTGGCTTGCTTCACTTTGCAGTCGGCAGGACATTGATACCCGCAGTAATTGAGTTTTTTGAGGTCAGGCTTTTCATCGGGTAGAGTAAATGCATTAAGTTTCCCTGATAACATCAGGCCACATGTGGCAATACTAACTTTAAATGACGAGGATAAAAATTCGCGGCGTTTCAGGTTTGTTTTCATATAGGCGGTTTATTAGGTTAATGAAAATAAAATTCGCAAAACCCTTTTTACCCTATCCGATTTTCTTATCTTTATAATTATAACTACAAGTGGTTTATTTGAACCGTTATTATTTAAAAGTGTTTCTCTATTAACTAATAAATTAACATCAATGAGCACAGTTGTAATCACAGGTGTAGGCCGGGGAATCGGCAAAGCCACCGCCGAAAAATTTCTGGAAAAAGGATATCAGGTATTAGGAGGTAGTCAGTCGGGGGTTTCTCCGCTGGTTCATCCACGTTTTTTCTACGAAAAACTTGATGTTTCCGATGTTGAAAGTGTCAACAGGTTTAAAGAGTTTATAAAGAAAAACGGTCAGCCGGTTGACGTATTGGTAAATAGTGCCGGAATTTTGCTTGAAAAGGGCGAAGAGTATTCATACGAAGACCTTCAGAAAACCATTAATGTGAATGTTATAGGACTTATAAATTTTACGGAAAATATCCTTCATAATATTCCGAATGGCGGCCATATCATCAATATTTCTTCCGGTTTAGGATCGATAGAAGGAACAATCAACGGATTTTACCCTGCGTACAGGGTGTCGAAAGCTGCTGTTAATATGTACACAAGAGTTCTGGCCGGACGTTTGGATGAATTAGACATCCGGGTTTCGTCTATAGACCCGGGTTGGGTAAAAACCGATATGGGTGGCGAAAAAGCAGCCCGCGATCCTCAGGAAGTAGCCCAGGAATTGTACGAACTCGCAACATCGAAAGTCGACTCGGGTTATTTTTGGTATAAAGGGAAGAAAAAAAGTTGGTGATCGGGTTTCGGCGTTTCGGGTTACGGGTTAAAAAATATGTTACGAGTATTAACACATAACCCGTAACCTGAAACTCGCACAACCCGTTCAGCTCGTTGCCGACGACAAAATTTTATCCAGGCTTGCGAATTTATTCTGATAGTCTTCCATAGAGCATTGAATAAGTTCGTGAGCCTCGTTTATATCATAGGTATGGGTAATTTCAGTATTGGCTTTATTTCCAGGTAAATCCTTATAGGTTAAAAAATAGTGTTTTAGCCGGTCTATTACCAGCTCCGGAACATCGCTTATATCTTTATAATCGCCATAAACCGCATCGCCATATAACACTCCTATAATTTTATCATCGGCTTCATTCCCGTCAATCATTCTAAAACCACCAATGGGGCGGCAACGCAAAATTATATCGCCGTGGGTTATTTCCTTTTCTGTCAGAATACAAATATCAATAGGGTCCGAATCGCCGGTAATTCCCTGGCGTTGGGTTTTGCTCATGGCAAACTCGGCTACCCTGTTTCCGGAATATGTTTGTGGGATAAAACCATATAATGCCGGCACAACGTTGGAATATTTCTGGGGACGGTCAATACGCAGGTATCCGGTAACCTTGTCCACTTCGTACTTAACGGTATCAGTAGGAACCATCTCGATAAAACAAGTGAGAAGGTTAGGAGCATCGGGACCAATGTCCACTCCATGCCAGGGATGTGACTTATACCGCAATCCCATAAGGCGGCCTATGGGATCCATTAATCTGTTCGACATTGTTTGAAAAGGTTTAGTTTACCTATATAAAGCAAAAAGCGGCCTTTTTGTTTAAAAAAAAGCCTTGTATCGCTCTGATACAAGGCCTGAATACATTAATACAAAGGTTTCGGTATTATTGCGCGAGGTCGTAAACCAGTGTGGTTTTAAAATCGCCACGCTGAGAACTCATTGTGTTATCGATTGTTAACGTTTTTTTATCGTCGCTTATTTTGTAAACCTCAGTCGATTTCATTTCCATTGAATTACCGTCGCGTTCAAAGGTGGTGGTCGATTTAATGGTAAGTTCCTTGCTGTCGGCCGACCATGAAGCTACTGATTTTTTCTTTCTGTTTTCAGTCGAATTGTCAGTTTCGGTGCCAGTAAGGTTGTAAATTTCTTTGGTGGTCATGGTTTCGCCCGATTGACGGGTAGAGGTGCGCTCCATTATCATGTTGCTTTCAA
The DNA here is from genome assembly GCA_023429135.1 of Bacteroidota bacterium. GTDB lineage: Bacteria > Bacteroidota > Bacteroidia > Bacteroidales > JAAUTT01 > JAAUTT01. Next base: position 87,198 of record JAEYWD010000062.1, read on the forward strand.
CCTCTGTGATTACAAGTTTAGTAGCGGCGCGTCTGCCGGGACCTTCTCCCAGTTGACTTTTTTCCTGGTTCAAATTCCAGGTTCCTGCAAAGCTGTTTTTTTGACCAGAAACTGTGAAAGATGTTAAAAATAAAAGGCTTACAAATACAAAGGCGATTGGTTTTGACAAATAACTTTTCATGTTTTGTGAGTTTTAGAGTTAATTATGGAAGTAAACTGAAAGTATGACAACGAAAGTTACAATTTCTTGCGCTCGGGTTAAATTTTTTTTAATCATTTTTTAGGGGAGTATAGTTTTGGCTTCATCCTACCTGTGAATCAAAAATATTAGCTATGAAGCCTTGCAAACTAATTTTAACCTTACTGTTCATCTTTTCCTTTGGGATAACATTTTCTCAGGAAATGCGTCTGATAAAAGGCACCATGAAGGATAGCTCCGGAGAACCTATTATTGGAGTTAATATCGTTATTAAAGGTACCTCCACAGGTGTTACAACCGATATGGACGGAAGATACAGCCTGAAAGCACCTTTGGGTTCGACACTGGTATTCTCTTTCGTCGGTTTTAGTACGAAAGAAATGCTTGTAACCCTCAAGAACTCGGAACCCACAACAGGAGAAAGTCCAAATAATAATTCATCTGTAATTGCCCAGGAAAGGAGTTATATACCTGTTTCTTACCAAACTTTCATAGATACTGTTCCTGCCGTAGAAGGAACAGCCGTTTTTACTCCGGTAACTCCGTCGTTTGCGGTTATAAATCCTAATTACAACTGGCTGAACAATAATAATGTAGACGTAGCCAAAGTTGCAGATATCGACTTCGGTTCCGGGTTGGCACGAATAAATCTGGTTCAGGATGAATATATCCGAATTCCGCATATTTCTTATTTCACATCTATTTCGTCCGAACAACATACCCGGCTACCCAAATTACAGAACAGCTTTGCCCAGGGCAGGCCTGTTAATGGTGTTTCGCAGTGGCAGTCGCCCGAAACAGGCGAGATATTGAGCTGGGGGCCTAATATCAAGAATCTGGAGTTCGATGGCAGAGCCTGGGACTACGATGCAAATGGCCGATTAGTTTCTAAAAACACCGGCAATGGAAATCCTGCCAGGAGCTACGATCCGTCATCTGCATTCTGCAATGGTTTTACCTATACAAATAGTTTGAAAATATTTCTTAAAACCGAAAAGAAGGAATATTCAGTCGCGCTCAGCAACCAGCTAAACAGAGGAATTTTACCGGGACAAAAAAACAATGGGAATATAATCGATTTGAAATTAAAACGTATTTACAAAAATTTCAAAATAGGAGGGCAGCTTAGTTACGACAATTTAAAAAGTAACTACCTCGAAGGATCTCCTAACAATTCACTGGTACTGGCATCCATATTAACCACACCTCCAACATTCGACATCACCGGCGATAAAAATGCTAGGAAAGCTTACAATTCGTCCAACACATATCTTTTAAGCAATGGAAATCAGAGGAGTTATGCCCTGGAAAAAGTAAATCATCCTTACTGGTTGCTTCACAATTTGCTGGATAAGGAAGATCAGCATTCGATCCATACGGTATTGAACCTCGAATATAAAATCTCCAGGCAATTCACAATTATAAGTGATTTACATTACCAGCATCAGAAGAATATTTCCAATTCGGGATTTTTATCACAACCTCAGGGAGTCAGCAACCTTCTTAATACTTCCCGTTCCGAGTCTTTGTCATCCTTGCTGTCGACAACCGTTGTAAACTGGAATAAATATTTCGATCATGCCAATATAAGTTCTTCTTTAAAGTACGATTATTACAAGGTAAATACATCTCTGATGCGCAGAGACGATGTTGCTTCCGATAACCTGATCACTGCCACAAACTATAAGCTATCGCGCGAAGAACATAGTGTGAACTGGAATTCAAATCTGACAGTGCAGGAAGGGTTTTTATTTAAAATGACGCATAACCTGAGTGGAAATAATCGTTACCATAACTCTAAAATGCTTTACGCGCCAACGTACGCGATAGGGTTTAACCTTCACGAAATTTTTAATTTCTATGGCGGTGTCGAAAGAATCAAGCTGAAAGCCAACTGGGGGTATAATTATTCTTTTATGGCGCTGAACAATTCTTTCGGTAAATATAACTATCAAAGTATCCTTTCGTCAGAATTTTATAGCACCCGCTTTGACTCTGAAGTAATTCCCGATTTGAGTCTTACCCCCGAAAAGGTTGAAAAGAAAGATGTTGGCGGTGAATTTGGTTTTTTCAATAACAAAATCTCAATGGATATTGATCTTTACGAGCATAAAACCACCAATGCAGCTTTTCCGATCATTGAAAATGGTGAAGTTGCTGTTAAGAATCTGGCAACAACCAGAATGCGTGGAATAGAAGCTGAGATTCTTTATTACTATAACTTTGGGCATAGATACGACAGAACCTCCCAGTTCCGTTTGATTTTCGATCTTCAAAGATCGTCGGTAATGGATATTTATGGGGGATATCGCGAGATTCCCTTAGGCGGTTTTGCAGATGTGCATACTTCTATTGTAAAAGGACATCCGGCGGGTGTGATTGTTGGTACGGCATGGAAACGCAATGATAATGGCACGGTGATCATTGGCGAAGATGGCTATCCGCTGGTGGACGAAAACCTGAAAGTAATTGCCAATCCCCAGCCCGACTTTACGTTTGGTTTTGAATCGGTCTTGAATCTTGAAGATTTTAAAATTAACCTATTGATGGAATACAAGCATGGCGGCCAGGTATGGAATGGCACCGGCAATGTTTTATCATACCTGGGTTTATCGGAAAAGACTGTTGAGGGAAGGAAAGTGCTCGAATATGTATTTCCTGGCGTGAAGCAGGATGGATCGGTAAATACAACGCCGGTTGATTTTGCTAATCCTTCGCGATCATTGGATCAGAATCGCTGGTACCGTTATGGGATGACGGGTGCTGCCGAAGATGCCGTTGAAGATGCGTCGTGGTTCAGGATCCGTGAGATAGCAGTTGGTTATAAATTTAACAGAATGCACGATTTTAAACCGGAAGTCTCGTTGTTCGTCCGCAATCCGTTACTTATTACCCGGTACAGCGGCTCCGACCCTAATATAACGCTCTGGAAGAAGCCGAACACCAGCGGACTTGATCTTTTCAATATGCCGGCTGTTAGTAGTTTTGGATTATCGATAAAGATAAGTCTGTAACCAGGAGCTGACAACACCTGAATAGTTATTGACACCGCCATGATGACATGTGACGACCCCAAAATCGCATCCGACAACGCCACAATGACATGTGATGACACCCAAATCGCATCTGACAACGCCATAATGACATGTAGCATCACCAAAATAGAATCTGACAACGCCACAATGTCATATGGAAGGACCGAAATCGAATCTGACAACCCCATAATGGAACGTGACAATGTCCAGATTGCATCCGGTAACATCCGGATGAAAGTTGACAACATCTTAATAGCATCGAACAGTGTCCGGAAGAGGGCCGAAATCAAGCCTTAAATAAAAATATTGCCATCTTTTTGGGGGTCTCATATTCCGCCCACATCTTTTTAAAAACATTAATACCCGTAACCATGAAAACGAAAATTATAACCATAGCTTTGTTGCTTTCCCTGTTCTGCTTTGGCTTTGTGCATTTCAGTCAAACGGAAGATCCTTTTATTACAGCTCTCAAAAACACTGTGAGTTCTTTCTATAAAACCAAACCATTCGAAAAGGTTTACCTACACATTGATAAATCGCTTTATAAGCCTGGAGAGGACATCTGGTTCAAAGCTTTTGTGACTGATGGCGCCACCAATCTGCCCTCAAAACAATCGGATGTGGTGTATATCGAGCTTATCAATCCCCGCGGAAATGTCGATAAATCGTTAACCCTTCAGGTTATCCAGGGTGTTTGTTTCGGCAGTTTTACAATCGACGAATCTTATGCTGGTGGTCTCTACAAAATAAAGGCTTACACAACCTGGATGAAGAATTTTGGTGTGGATTATTACTTCGAAAAGGAAATTCAGATTCAGAAAGTGGTTTACCCAAGATTACTTGCAAAGATTGACTTCAAACGCGAAAGCTTTTCGCCTGGCGATACCGTTAAGGCTGAACTTAAAGTTGAAACACTTGGGAATGTTCCCTTTTCTTTCAAGGCTGTTAAAGTGGATATATCGCTTGCCGGTGAAAAGGTGAAGACACTCGATGTTCAAACCGATAATAAAGGCAAGGTTATGCTGCATTATGTTCTTCCTGAAAATCTGAAAAGCAGCGACGGACTTATCAATGCCAAAATATTGCACGAGGGTAGTACTGAAGCTGTTTCGCGCTCCATACCCATTGTTCTGAATAAAATCAATATCGATTTTTTGCCCGAAGGTGGTTACCCGGTGGCCAACATCCCTGCCCATGTAGCTTTTAAAGCCGTAAACGAATTTGGTAAACCCGCCGAAGTGGAAGGATATGTTACCGACAATTCAAACAACAGAATCCTTGAATTTAGCAGCTTTCACCAGGGAATGGGGGCCTTTGAAATGGTTCCTGTTCCCGGAAAGCGTTATTTCGCCGTAATTACAAAACCTCAAATTAAAGAGAAGTTTGAATTACCCGAAGTGATGCCCCGCGGATACACTCTTCGGGTGATTTCAACCGGTAAAAACAGATACAAAGCCATTTATCACGCACCACAGGGCGAAAGAATTCATTTTGCCATTCAATCGGCCAATGGCGTTTATTTCACCCATTCCGGAACTGCAGAGGGAAATCTGAACGAAATAGAGTTCCCGGCTGATAAATTTCCAACCGGAACAGCTATGGCAACTTTATTCGACCGCCAGGGAAATCCCCGATGCGAGCGCCTGATGTTTTTCAATTTTAACAAGCACTTAAACATTTCGCTGAAATTCGACAAGGATAAATATAATCCGCGCGAAAAAATCAAACTAAATATCCGCACAACCGATAAAGACAGTATACCGGTAGCTGCAAATCTTTCACTGGCAGTTGTAAACGACCAGTTGATGACCATGGCCGACGACAAGCAGCATAATATTCTCTCGTGGATGCTGCTAGGCTCCGAAATCAAAGGGAAAGTTGAGAAACCGGAGTTCTATTTTAACCCCGAAGAACCAAGGGCTGAAAAGGCGTTGAATTATCTTTTGTTAACCCAGGGCTGGCGCAGGTATTACTGGAACGAAATTCTTAAAATGAATTATAATGTGCTATATCCGGCTGAGAGAATCGGTAGCATAACAGGAACCGTTCGGGATAAAAGAACCGGAGAACCCATAAAGGCCGAGGTAATCGTTATTGAACTGGAGAATCACAAAAGAATATTAAAAGTCAATTCAACCAATCAGGGCCGGTTCAGGTTCGAGAATGCTGATGCATCCTCTCATATTCAGGTATTGGCCAGAAGCAATGAAATTAATATTTCCGACATCTACATTGAAATTGATCATCTGAATGAATTAGCCGGAACCAGTTTTGGCAGCGACAGAATTAACAGGGAATCAACTATGCCCGATATTGTAAAGGCGAGGACGGGAGAAGTCAGCAGAAAAAAGGAGGTGACCTCATTTATTGCTGAACCTGTTGAAGTGGGCAGGGGGGAAGATATTATTCTGAGTGAAGATATCCAGCGCCTTGATGAGATAGTGGTAGTAGGTTATGGAACCCAAAGAAAATCGGATGTTACAGGTGCTGTTACAAAAGTTACTGCGAACAACATACAAACGCTGCCGGGAATGGTTGACCAGGCACTGCAGGGACGCGTTCCCGGGGTGAATGTAATTAACGATAAAGGTCAGCCGGGTTTATCGCCTCAGGTGACCATCCGGGGCACTAGTTCCCTGGCATTCAACAATCCTTTGTATGTGATCGATGGTGTGATTTACGATCCATCCTTATCCGGTAATAAATCCATTTTGCATAATATTCCTGTTTCAAGCATCGAAAGCATCTCGGTTCTGAAGGATGCAAGCGCGACTTCAATTTATGGCTACAGGGCCGTAAATGGGGTAATTCTCATCTCAACTTCGGCCAATAACGGGTATTATAAAAAGGTGAAAAGGAGTTTTAAGCCAAGGTATTCGGGTTTGCTGATATCGCCCCGAAGATTATCGGCCACCAAAGAGTTTTATTATCCTGTTTACAAAGAGAATGAAATACCCAAAGAACGCACCGATTTCCGGTCGACAATCTACTGGAACCCCAGCATTAACACCAATAATGCCGGAAGTGCCGAGGTTGAATTCTATGCATCCGACGAAATCACAACTTTCAGGGCAGTAGCCGAAGGTATCGGAAGTTCCGGAGATGTGGGCCGCACCGAAAAGAAATTTTACTCGCAGTTGCCTTTCAGCATGGCCGTGAAATTTCCTGCTTATGTGTCCTTTGGCGATACCGTGGTGATGCCTTTGATTCTGAAAAACAATACATCAAAAACATTAAAAGGAAAGCTTCAATATATTGTTCCAGAGAATCTTAATCCACTGATTGTTTTACCCGATTCGGTTGAAATAGCCCCTTATACCGACAGAAATTTATCTATTCCGTTTTTTGTCAGGAAGATGGCCGGTAAGGTCAAACTTGCAGTAAATTTCGATGGAGGAGCAAATAAAGACGCTTTTACCCAGGAAATAGATATTCAGCCAAAGGGTTTCCCAACATACTTTTCCGTTTCGGCAAAGGAAAAGGAAAAGAGCTTTTCTTTTGAAATCAGTAAAGCAATACCCGGCTCCTTGAACGTTCAGTTTACAGCATATCCCGATATAATCTCCGATCTTCTGTCGGGTATAGAATCTATTTTACGCGAACCTTATGGTTGTTTCGAGCAGACTTCCTCATGCACTTATCCGAATATCATGGTTTTACAATTCCTGAAAACAAGAGGACTGGATACTTCCTTTATCGCCGCTCATGCACTGAAACTTATAAAAACCGGATATACCCGTTTAAAGGGTTTCGAAACCTCTCAAAATGGCTTCGAATGGTTTGGCCATGCTCCGGGACATTTAAGTTTAACAGCATATGGTTTAATGGAATTTACCGACATGAAAGCAGTATATGATGATGTAGATGAGGCGATGATGGACCGTACCCTGAAATGGATTCTGAAACATCGCGATGGAAAAGGCAATTTCAAAGGTGATAATTTCCAGAAATATAGTTTTGGCGGAGCAAGCGATCAGGTAACCAATGCTTATGTGGTTTATGCTTTATCCGAAGCTGGTATTGATAATATTGATGCAGAATATAATCTGGCTGTCAATGAGGCGCTGAAGAGCGGAGATCCTTACCGGCTGGCTCTTATGGCAAATGCAGCTTTTAACTACAGAAGAACCAATGATGGAAATAAACTAATTGAATTGCTTAAAAGTAAGGTTAATAACAATAGTTGGGATAAACTTTCTATTGAACCTTCTTTCACTAGATCGTACGGAAAATCGCTTCAGGTCGAAACGGCTTCATTGTTCACCATGGCATTGTTAAAATCTGCGGGTTACGACTGGAATATCCTTGAAAAAACAATCAACTTTATCCTTTCTTCACGTTCCTACGGAAGCTTTGGATCTACCCAGGCAACTATTCTTGCCCTTAAAGCGCTTACAACCTATTCACGCGAATCAGCCCAGGTAAACAGCGATGGAGAAATTACCATTCTGGTAAATGGTAACAATGCCGCTTCACGGAGTTTCAGGAAAGGCGATAAGGGGAAGATTACTTTATCGGGACTCGAAAAATACCTGCACGATGGTACAAATAAGGTTATGATCAGATTTTCCAGTACCGAGTCAACCATGCCTTACGCTTTCGATGCATCTTGGAACTCCGCCACCCCGGCATCGCACCCCGAATGTAAACTGCTTTTAACAACATCGCTTTCAACACGGAATACAAAAGTTGGTGAAACAGTCCGGCTGAATGCAAAAGTGCAGAACATCAGTAACGATGGGTTACCTATGACGATGGCAATCGTAGGAATTCCATCGGGGTTAAGCCTCCAGCCATGGCAATTAAAAGAAATTCAGGAAAAAGGCAAAGTAGACTTCTATGAAGTGAATAAAAACTTTTTAGTACTGTATTACCGTGAAATGGCTCCGGGAGAAGTAAAAGAAATAAAACTCGATTTAAGGTCCGAAATCGCCGGAACCTATCAGGCCCCAGCCAGTTGTACTTACCTTTATTATACAAGTGAAATAAAATATTGGGTTGACGGAGAGGTGGTTAAAATTAGTCGATAGCATTTAGTCCATGGTCCATGACCAATACAGGAATACAGGTCGATAGCGTTTAGTCGAAAGACTATCGACCCAAGCTCGGCGTAGCGTCTCGCTACGCCCTTTTTCATCCGGCCTCCGGCCATAATATTGATGTTGCTTATTGGTTTTTCGGCTGGAAGCCGGTAAGAACAAGCGTAGCGAGACGCTACGCTAAGCCTCCGGTCTGTCCACCGTCGACTAAATATACCTCTCCTTTCCATCCTCAATCTTCCTAACAGGTTTTATTTCAATCCTTTCGTCGCAGTAAGGACAGTAGTAAATTTCGCATCCCGTGCAGGCAAAGCAATTGGTACAATGTCTGTAATCGCTGGTTCGTGGAAAGCTCTTCCCGCAGTTGCAGGTAATTTTATCATCGTCAATTTCCATATTTTCCTTTTTTCCGAAAACTGTCATGTAATTTAAAGAATAAAATCCATTATTTTGCACATAACGTTCGAAAAACATACATGTAAAGGAATCAGGGATGTCACTGGAAAACTACTTCAAAATCTTTAGGGAATATACCATCGGGAACAATTCAACGTTCGAAACTCCTTATGGAATTCAAAAGCTCGTTTACGCTGACTGGACAGCCAGCGGCAGACTGTACAGTCCAATTGAAAAACAGATTTCGGATATAATTGGCCCCTACGTTGGCAACACCCATACCGAAACTACACTCACCGGCTCCAGTATGACTCACGCTTATCATCTGGCGCTGAAAACTATCAAACAGCATGTTAACGCGCAATCGTCGGATGTGATTATCTCGTCTAATTCGGGAATGACAGGAGTCGTAAATAAGTTTCAGCGCATTCTTGGGTTCAGGATTCACGAGAAATATAAAGATTTGGTACAACTTTCAGAAGAAGAAAAGCCGCTGATCCTGGTAACACATATGGAGCATCACTCCAATCAAACCTCCTGGCTCGAAACCATTGGAGAGCTAATGATTATCCCATCGAACGACAATGGTTTGGTCGACCTCCAGGGCCTGGAAACATTGCTGAAACAATATGCTTATAAAAAGACTAAAATTGCCGCGGTTACATCGTATTCGAATGTTACCGGCATCGCCACTCCTTATCACCAGATTGCCGAAATTATGCACAATTTTGATGGTTTGTGCTTTGTCGATTTTGCATGTGCAGCACCATATATTAACATCGACATGCACCCTCAGGTCGAAGCCCAGAAGCTGGATGCCATTTATTTCTCTCCGCACAAATTTTTAGGAGGCCCCGGTTCTACTGGCATTCTGATATTCGACAGTTCTCTTTACAAAAACAAAGTACCCGATTGTCCCGGAGGTGGAACCGTAGAATGGACCAATCCCTGGGGCAGGCATAAATATGTGGACGATATTGAAAAGCGTGAAGATGGCGGTACCCCTGCATTTTTACCTACAATTAAGGTAGCTCTGTGTATAAAGTTAAAAGAGCAGATGGGTGTTGAAAAAATGCTCGAAAGGGAAGAAGAACTCAAGGAAATCATCTGGCCTGCCTTGGAAAAGATTGAAGGTTTGCATATACTAGCCGGGAATATAAAAGATCGTTTGGGGATCTTTTCTGTTTATATAGATAGTCTTCATTACAATCTGGCTGTTAAATTGTTAAACGATCGTTTTGGAATTCAGGTACGCGGTGGATGCAGTTGTGCCGGAACGTATGGTCATTATTTGTTACATGTGGACCAGAACCGTTCGAGCGAGATCACCGAGCGGATTAGTCAGGGCGACCTCTCCTGCAAACCTGGTTGGCTGCGGTTTTCTATTCACCCAATAATGACGGATGACGAAATTCTGTTTATTCTTGATGCAATAAAACAGTTGGCAGAAAATCACTGGATATGGAGGAAAGATTATCAATATAACGCTCATTCCAACGAATACACCCACAAGGACGAGGACCCTTGTAAAATGAGAAACTTTGTTGAATCGTGGTTTAATTTTTAGAAATGATTAGTAAGGAGTTAATAGAAGATATAAGAAGGTTTTGTACTGAAAATCAGAATGCAGAGAATGCCCTGAAGGCAAAAAGATACTTTAAGGAAGCGCCTGAATGTTATGGCCTTACCCAGCCTCAGATGAATGAAAAGGCGAAACAACTTCTTCATGAAACGGTAGTCACCTTACCAACTGTATTAGAGGCCATTCCAGAGCTCTTTAAAAGCGCCAGATACGAAGAAGTAACAATTGGACTCCTTCTTGTAAACGGTTTTGAAAAGCAATTTTCAATGGAACTTTTTGGTGAAATAGGCACATGGTTCAGCTATTCCATTCACAACTGGGCACATGCTGATACGCTGGGTATGTTTATTCTGCCTAAATTTTTAAAGCTCAGAATAATTGAAGATAAAGACTTTAAGAGCTGGCTGAAGTCAAAATATAAATTTCAGCGACGTTGCGTTCCGGTGACTTTAATTAAAACTTTAAAAACGAGAGATAACTACCAGCAAATGTTTAAGTTTCTTGAACAATTAATGACCGACCCTGAACGTGAAGTCCACCAGGGAATGGGGTGGTTTTTACGCGAATGCTGGAAAATAAGACCCATCGAAACCGAAGAGTTTCTGCTGAAATGGAAAGATAAGGCGCCCAGGCTCATCATTCAATATGCTACAGAAAAGATGGGTAAAGAGGAGAAAGATAGATTCAGAAAAGGAAAGTAGTGGATAGCGTTTAGTCGATGGTCGATAGTCCATAGCCGAATACAATGGGAGTGCCTGTTGGTTGTGTTTAGAATAAGAATGATTATTACACATTGGACTTCGGAAACCAAATATTAAAGCCATGGACCATGGACTGAGAGCTATTGACTATTCATCATTTTAACTATCTTGCGCGTTTAAACTAATTACATGAAACTCTCTTCTTTTCCTCCTGTATTCTGGATTGCCAACACCATTGAGGTGTTGGAACGTTTTGCCTATTACGGTATTTACATGGGCTTTGGTATTTATATGACCCACCTGGGGTATACTAGAGCACAACTGGGGGCAGTGCAAAGCATTTTTTTGCTTGTTTCTTATCTGATACCGCTTTTTTCGGGCACCTTTGCCGATCGTTACGGATTTAAAAAAATGCTGATTTTTGCTTATCTGGCATATATTCCTGCTATTTTGCTTTTAATTATCACCAAGTCTTTCAATGGGATAGTACTTACGATGTTAACCATTGGTTTTGCTGCTGGTGTTTTTAAGCCGCTTATTTCAGGTACGGTGCGGGCGGTAACCAATAAGGACAATAAAACGCTTGGGTTTGGTATCTTTTACGCTATGGTGAATGTGGGAGGAACTTTCGGACCATTAGTCGCAGGACATTTACGTGCTATTTCCTGGAATTATGCATTTATGGCGGCAGCAATATCCATAGTAGTAATGTTTTTGATAACCATTTTCTTCTATAAAGAACCACCCCGGGCAATTGAAGGAGAAACACTTGGTAAAAAATTCAAGGATATGGGAATTGCGCTATCCGATGGTAAATTCGTGCTTTTTCTGGTGATGATCGGGTTGATGTTCTGGCTTCCGTTATGGTCGTTTTACAACATAATAGCCGATTACATCGATAAATACATTGATACTGCAAGTCTATACCAAAGCTTGAAAAATACTTTCGGAGGCGGATTTGCCGGGCTTGTTTCTCATCAGGAGAAAGGCACCTGGAGAGTAATTGGTGAAACAATTGCTTCGCCAGCTTATTTCATCATAATTTTTCAATTGCTGGTTTCGTGGTCTAGTGGAAAATTAAAAGCACTGCCAGCAATTATGGTCGGACTTACTATTGCTGCAACAGGTTTCTTTTGTTTTGCGCAAAGCTATTTTAGTTTGCCAACATTGGTTTTCCTGGGAGTTTTTCTTTACGGAATAGGAGAGATGGCCACGGCTCCAAGAATTCAGGAATATATTACCTGGATTGCTCCTAAAGAAAAAGCAGGGTTATACATGGGAACTTATTTTCTATCGAGCTGCATCGGCGGGTTTTTAAGCGGATTTACCTATACTTCTTTGTATGGTTACTACGAAAAAATGGGACATCCCGAATATATCTGGTATACTTTGAGCGCGCATTTTTTAGTAGGAATTGTTTGTATCTTTCTCTTTTCGAAATTTCTGGGAGAATTTAAAGAGCAGGAGGCTTAAAGTACCGTCAGCTCTTTCGGAAAATTTGTTAAAGGTTCAGATTTATCCTGTTGTACCCAAACGGTATCTTCAATGCGCAAACCTCCGAATTCAGGAATATAAATTCCCGGTTCAATGGTTATTACATTATTTGCTTCAAGTGTAGCTTCATAATCTCTGCCTAAAAACGGGGTTTCGTGAATTTCGAGTCCCACACCATGTCCTAGTCCCGGATAATAGTATTCATGGTACTTTGCCGGAAGGATGCTGCGAACTAATGCATCGAGCTCTTTAGAAGTTATTCCTGGTTTTATAGCTGACACAGCAGCGCTTTGGGCTTCAAAAATTACCTGATACATTTCCTTTTGCTGTGCCGATGGTGAACCAAGCATAAATGTGCGGCTGATATCAGCATGATAACCACCATATAAAGCACCGAAATCGAAAAGGACAAAATCGCCGATTTGGAGCTTCTTATTTCCGGGTCTGCCGTGCAGGAACGACGTTCTTGCTCCCGAAAGTACCATCGTATCGAACGAGAGATTTTCGGCACCGTTCATCTTAAGCTGATAATCAAGCTGTGCAGTAAGTTCAAGTTCGGTAATACCTTCTTTAATGAAGGGCAAGGTTTTTTCAAGAGCAATGTCTGAGATCAGGCAGGCTTTTCTGAGATATTCGACTTCTTCAGTATTTTTTACGGCACGCAGTTTTTCGGTAAGTCCCTGTTTATTTGAGATTACAATATTTTGTGCACTTTTCTGCAAAGTTTCAAATTCGGCAACGGTTAAGGCATTACCTTCAATTCCTAGTGTTTTAATCTGAAGTTCTCTTAAAAGGTGCGAATAGGTTTCGGAGGCGTAACGCTTATTGTCTACCCATTTGAAAACTTCAATGTCACTGGAGCATTCGTTTTTGGCCTGTTCGGTGTATCGGCCATCAGTAATAAGGATTGCCCTGTTTCGGGATATCAGAAGCCTCGAGGAATCGCCTTTAAACCCGGTTAAACAGGTAATATTGGGAATGGAGGTTGTAAAAAAACCGTCAAGATTAATTTCGCTTAATAGTTTTCTGAATTCGTGTAATCTATTCATAATAAATTTTATAACCGTTTTTTCTTTAAAGGTTCCAGCAAGTATTCAAGTCCGTTTAATTTAATTTCGTACATGGTTTGCAGCATCATGCCAAGCTTTCCTTGCGGAAATCCCTGCTGCTTAAACCAAACCAGATAATGCTCGGGAAGTTCACATATCAGCCTTTCTTTATATTTTCCAAAAGGCATTTTGGTTTGAACAATATCGAGTAAAATATGATTATTATTCTGCTGTTCATTCATTATCCAGGTAATTGCTAAAGCGTGAATTTGGCTTAAAATTAGCAAAAATCAATTACTCCTCTGGATTTAGGAGTTTATCTGGATAAAATAAATTAAGGAAGTTGAAGTTTTGCATTAAACTAAAAAAGAGTGTTTCCACTCTTTTGTTATTTCTTTTTTGTATCAATTTTGGCGAAGTACCTGGTTTTTGCTTCTTCAGGGTCAGCACCTACCGCAATGTAAATTTTGGTTTTAAAATCGATTATTACTTCCTGCATTTTCGAAAGATCAGGGGATTTAAAATTTGACGGTCTCTTGTCGTAATTCATGTGAAATTATTTAATTGTTAATTACCCGGCAACCACTGCCAGGCTTGTCTTTGATGAATTTGGGAATTAATTTCTAACGGAAAAGCTAATTAGGATAGAAGTAACACCGGAATTTCAAAGTTTTAAATATACTCAATAACTGTGCAAAAAGGAGTTTTTTTAGTTATGTAAAAGTTAAAAATCTCAATAATTGGACCAATTCTAAATAAGACTTTACCAATATTTATTTTCAATAGATTAATAATCAGAATTTAACATAATAAAAATACCCACAATTAGAACCTCATCCTAAATAATAAATTATTGATTTTTATTGATTTATTCGACGTACATTTATCGAATAATTTAAAAATCACATTATGAATACTGGTACAGTAAAATTTTTCAACGAGTTAAAAGGATTTGGTTTCATTAAAGACTCAAAAACATCACAGGAATATTTTGTTCATTCATCAGGTCTCAAAGACAGCATCGAAGAAAATGATGAAGTTACATTCGATCTTCAGGAAGGTAGAAAAGGATTAAATGCTGTTAACGTTAAATTAGTTTAACAGTCATTTCTAAGATATTTTTGAAGGCCTCACGATTGTGGGGCTTTTTTCGTTTTATATAAGTTAAGTCGTGGAGATTTTGTCGCACCGCACCTCCCTGGATTTCTTTTACACACCTCCTTTTAACCATATTGCTGTTTTAACTTTGTAATGTTAAGTGATTATGAATTTTTTCATTATTCATAATCAAAATTGGTTTACAAATGTTAGATCAAATAAAACGTATCCATGTTGACACTAAACAAAGCATTTGGTAGTTTTTCGGTGAACAGTATAGAGGATGTTAAATATTTTTATCGCACTATTCTGGGTTTAAATGCTGCAGAAGATCCTCAGATGACCGGATTGTTGAATTTAGATATCGGTAGCTCACGAACCATCATTTATGAAAAGCCTGATCACATTCCGGCAACATTTACAGTGTTGAATTTTCCGGTTGATGATGTTGAGAAAGTGGTTGATGAGCTAAAAAGCCGCGGTGTAAGATTCGAAATTTACAGTAATCCGGATTTTAAAACCGACGATCGTGGTATTCTCACCGACGGAGAGCATCAGATTGCCTGGTTTAAGGATCCTGCCGGCAATATTCTGTCGGTATTAAAAAGTAACTAAATTTCTTATTTATATGGAAAGCAATTCGCAATTAGCACCTGTTTCGAAAGCGGGATTATGGACAGGTTGGATAATTACAGGCCTTGTTGGACTGTTTCTGTTATTCGATGCAATAGTTAAATTAATTATGGTAAACGAAGTAATAGAAGCAAGTGTAAGGTTGGGTTATCACGAAAATACTATGTTTGGTATCGGATTGGTGCTTTTGATCAGTACCCTTTTATACCTTATCCCCAAATCGGCCGTCCTTGGCGCTATTCTTTTAACTGCTTATTTGGGAGGAGCTGTTACAACCCATGTCAGGGTAGGAGATCCTTTCTATTTTCCAATTGTAATGGGCTTTTTAGTATGGATCGGCATTTATCTTCGCGAAAAAAGATTAAAACTTATGGTACCCGTTCGACGGGAAATTTAAGATATGGTTACAGTTGAATCTTTCATAAAACTGGCTCTCTCATTTCAGGATGTAGTTGAACATTCGCATTTTGATAAAATGTCTTTCAGGATTAACAATAAAATTTTTGCAACCCTGGATGTGGATAAAAACCAGGCGTGTGTAAAATTATCCGAAATAGACCAGTTTGCTTTTTCATCAACGGGGGCTGATCCTGCAATATTTGCTGTACCAAACAAGTGGGGCAAACAGGGTTGGACATTTCTAAACCTCGGGAAAATTGACGAAAGTTCGTGCCTCGATGCATTAAGTACCGCTTTTCGGGAGGTTCAAAAGAAAAAATTACAGAAAAAGAATTGAATTATGATTGAAATTTTTCGAACCAATGTGATAGATACAAAACAGGCGATGTTTTTAAAAAACCAGATAAAAACCCGCTTTAGTGAGTATGAAGCAAGTTTCGATCTTGAAGATTGCGACAGAATTCTACGTATTAAAGCTTCAAACGGGCAAATCAGACCTGAGCAGATAACCAGTCTGTTCAATGAATTTGGTTTTATTGCCCAGGTTTTACCTGAAGATTATCCATTACCCATATTGCAATCGTTGATTCACAAAATACCTGTTAATAATTGTTGGTAAAGGATAAAACCCAGGAGGCAGAGCTTCCTGGGCTCACTTATTAATTCAAATGCTTATTTTTTTACAATGGCCCTCATGGGGTAATATTCGTAAGAGTTAATTCCATTGGCAGGATCGTTGGCCATAAAATCCTGCAACTGTTCATCGCTTTCAACTTCTACAATGCCTACGCCGTAAGCGCCCGCAGGATCAAACACAGGACCAAAGGCAACCACATTGCCTTCTTCCATAAACTTTGTCCAATATGCAACATGTCGGCCCATAACTTCTCTTTCTTCATTGCTCATGTCCATGGCAAAACTAGGGCGTGGCGGGTTCAGATACAGTAAATATTGTTTCTTTTCCATAAATATTGAAGGTTTATATTGAATTGAAATTTAATCGTTCAGAGAATTCCCGCATCGTTTGCAGAAAAGCGCATCATCGTCGTGCTTATCGTAGAAACAGTTGGAGCATACCTGTGTGTTGGTTGGTGCATTTATTATCAAACTGGCTGTAATTATCCCCGTGGGAACTGCAATTATTGCGTAGCCAAGAATCATAACCACACTGGCAAAAAATTTACCTAATCCGGTTACGGGGGAAATATCGCCGTAACCAACAGTAGTGAGGGTTACAATTGCCCAATAAATGCTTGTAGGAATATCGGTAAATCCATTTTCTTCGCCTTCAATCAGATACATAATTGTACCAACAATGGTAGTGAGGGTAATGATAAACACAAAGAAAATCCCAATTTTTTCTTTGTTACTCCAGATAGCATTTAATAAAAACCTTCCGGCTTTTGTGTATTGACTGAGTTTTAATATCCTGAATATACGCAGCAATCGCAATGCTCTTATAACCATCAGGCTATGACCAACTGTAAAGAAAAGGCTCAGGTAGGTTGGTAAAATGGCTAATAAGTCAATCAGGCCATAAAAGCTTAGTATATATCGAAAGGGTCTTTTTACCAGCCATATGCGTGTAAAATATTCAATGGTAAATATTCCGGTAATTATCCATTCAAGAACTTTCAGCTCTCTGTGATAGGTAGCACGGATAGAGCCCACACTTTCGAGCATAACAATGAATATGCTTAAAAGAATAACTATGAGAAGGGTGGTATCGAATAGTCTGCCCGCACGTGTATCGGCTTCAAAAACAATTTCGTAAAGCCTTCGTTTAAATGGCGAAATGTTTGCGGTTGGTTTACTCACTTCTTGTTCCGTTAATTTTTAAGGCTTTAAAGATATCAACTATTATGATAGGAAGCAAGGATAAGCCTATCACGAGCCACCAATGAGCTGTATCCATAGTTGATAAACGGAAGGTTTCTCTTATGGGTGGTACAAACAGTACGAGCAACATCAGCCCGAGCGAAACAAGAATTGCTCCGATAAGCCATTTATTTTTTAACGGACTGATCGCCAGTGATGACAGTATATTTGAATGCAGATTACGTACATGAACTAATTGTGCAAATACAAGTGTTGTAAACGCCATGGTCTGACCAAGAGTTGTGCCGCCATCGCGATATCCTATAATATAGGCAATAAGAGGTAAAGTTCCTGTCATTATGCCCTGGTAAAGGATACGCCACACCATTCCGCGTGTCATAAATCCATGCTTTGAGTTCCGGGGTTTACGTTTCATAATATCAGTTTCCGGAGGATCTACACTTAACGCTAAAGCCGGTAAACTATCAGTTACTAAATTAACCCACAAAATATGAATAGGCAATAAAGGAATTTCCATGTTAAATATAGAAGTGACAAGCAGAAGGAAAATTTCGCCCACGTTTGTCGACAGCAGAAATTGAATAGCTTTGAGGATGTTGTCGTAAATTCTCCGGCCTTCTTCCACCGCTGATACAATGGTGGCAAAATTATCATCAGTAAGAATCATATCCGAAGCTCCTTTAGCCACATCTGTACCTACAATGCCCATGGCAGCTCCAATATCGGCCTGTTTGAGGGCGGGGGCGTCGTTTACTCCATCGCCGGTCATGGCAACTATGTCGTTGCGCTTTTGCCAGGCTTTTACAATACGTACTTTATGCTCGGGGGCCACACGGGCATATACCGAGTATTTATGAACATCGCGATCCAGCTCTTCGTTGCTTATTTTTTCTAGTTCCGATCCGGTTATTGCGATATCGCCATCTCTGAAAATTCCAATTTCGCGGGCAATAGCCATCGCTGTTATTTTATGGTCGCCGGTTATCATTACGGGACGAATACCTGCTTGTGTACATTTCGACACAGCTTCGATCACCTCTGGTCGGGCTGGGTCGATCATTCCCAATAACCCGAGGAAAACAAGATCGCTCTCCAGTTCTTCCATTTTAGGATGGGAGGGAGTCTGCGGCAGCTCTTTATACGACATGGCCAGGACACGCAAAGCTTTGTTAGCCATGCGCTCGTTCACGGTGGTAATAAGTTCTTTGTCTTTTGCCGATAATGGATTTACCTTGCCATTTATTTGAATTTTGCTGCATACAGCAAGAACTTCATCCAAACCGCCTTTCACATTCACCCTGAATCTTGAGGGTGACATGCGATTTACTGTTGTCATCCTCTTCCGTTCCGAGTCGAAAGGTATTTCGGCAACCCTGGGATATTGTTTTTCCAGATCGTCTTTTATCAGGTTAAACTTCAAACCAATGCTTAAAAGGGCTGTTTCGGTTGGATCGCCTGTTGTTTCTGGAGTGCCATTTTCGGGAATTCTCAGATGAGCATCGGCGCAGAGCACGGCCAGGGTTAAAAGTTCCTTTTCTTCGTTAGTGACTGAAGTATCATCTTTTTCGCGGAATGACGTGGAAGTGTGATTTGTATAGGCTTCCATCACTGTCATTTTATTCTGGGTGAGTGTACCTGTCTTATCGGAGCATATAACGGTTGCACTTCCAAGTGTTTCAACTGAGGGTAAGGTGCGAATAATGGCATTGCGCTTTACAAGCCGCTGAACGCCAATGGCTAATACTACTGTTGAAATGGCTGGCAGTCCTTCAGGTATGGCGGCAACAGCCAAACTTACAGCCGTCATAAACATGTGAATAAAAGAGTTACCATAAAGAACACCTACCAGAAATATTACTCCACAGATTATAAGCGCTGCAATGCCCAGCACCTTGCCTAAATGCTCCAGTTGCCGTTTCATGGGTGTCTCCGTGTCGATAGTATTCTGCAGCATGTTAGCAATTTTACCCGCTTCGGTTTTCATACCGGTAGCTACCACAACGCCGCGACCACGACCATAAGTTACCATTCCGCTCGAAAAAGCCATATTGGTGCGATCGCCAAGCGGAATATTGTCACCTGCGAGTGTATTGGTTCTTTTTTCAACGGGTACCGATTCGCCGGTCATTGCCGATTCCTGGATTTTCAGGTTAACGGATTCTATCAGTCGCAAGTCGGCAGGAATTACCGCTCCGGTCTCCAGTATTACAATATCTCCGGGCACCAGTTCTTTGGTAGAAACCTCTTTAACAGAACCATCGCGCAGAACCTTTGTCAGCGGTGCACTCAGATTTTGAAGCGCTTCCAGCGACGATTCAGCCTTCTTTTCCTGAATCGCCCCGATGAGTGCATTTACGATTAAAATCCCAATAATTACAAAGGTGTCGAGCAGGCCTTCACCTTCTATAATACCCACAACACCTGATACTGCTGCTGCAACAAGCAGAATAAGAATCATAAAGCTTTTAAACTGGCTGATAAACATCTGTAAAAAAGTCTTTCTTCCTTTTTTCTCAAGCTGGTTTAAACCGTATTGTTTTATTCTTTCCTGCACTTCTGTTGAAGAAAGTCCTGTATTTTCTTCAACCTTTAGAAAATTTAGTACCTCTGATTTATTCTGATTGTAAAATATTTCCATGGCAATTCAGGTGTTTAACTGGATTTTGTATCTCCGATAAAAATAACATATTCAACAGGGTTTTGGTTGTAATGTAAATATTGTTCAAAACTTATAATAAATGTCGCAAGCGATATAAAAACTTTTTATATATTTGCATCGTGAACGATATATTCGTTTGCGATCATTTCAGATAAACTATGGAAAATATTTACCAATTCACGGCAAAGAGTCTTCAGGGCAAGGAAGTTAATCTCAAGGATTATCAGGGGAAGACAATGTTAATAGTAAATACTGCCAGTAAATGTGGACTAACACCTCAATTTGAAGGTTTGGAAAAACTTTACGGCAAATACAGGGACAAAGGATTAGTGATCCTGGGATTTCCATGCAACCAGTTTGCCAACCAGGAACCCGGCGATGAAAAGCAGATTTCGGAAGGCTGTCTGATTAACTATGGCGTAAGCTTTCCAATGTTTTCAAAAATTGAAGTTAATGGCGATAATGCGCATCCTCTCTATAAATTTCTGAAGAAAGAACTTCCAGGATTATTTGGAAGCAAAATTAAATGGAACTTTACAAAATTTCTGATCGATAAGAACGGAAAGCCTGTAAAACGTTTTGCTCCCGTTACAAAACCAGAGAAAATTGACAAGTATCTGGAGAAGATTCTTTTGTAAACTATATCTTTGAAGAAAAAAGTTTATGGCATTTGAACAGCTTAAGCTTGAAAATCAATTGTGTTTCCCGGTTTATGCAGCTTCCAGGCTCATCATCCGGGAATATCAACCTTTTCTCGATAAACTTGAAATTACATATCCGCAATATCTTGTTTTACTGGTACTCTGGGAACAAGATTCCCTAACGGTGAACGAGATTTCACAGAAATTGATATTGAACACCAATACTGTTACTCCTTTGCTGAAACGCATGGAAAGTCAGGGTATTATTTCTCGCAACAGAGAGGGTAGCGACGAACGGAAGGTAATTGTCCGGTTGACCGAAAAAGGCAGGCAGATGCAGGCAGAAGCTGCTAAAATTCCCGAACAGCTTGGCGCTGAAATAGCCTCCGAAGCCATGAGCATAAAGGAGTTGCTTGATTTAAAGGAAAAACTTTATACCATTATCAACTACTTAAATAAAAAAAGTAACGGTGATACTGAAAACCCGCTTTAGAAACTATACTTCAACCTGAGAAACGCATAGTTTATTCTGATATCGTCAATCATGGCCTGCTTCTCTCTAGACAGGTACATGTTAAAATATTGCCAGAAGAGAGAAAGAT
Source organism: Bacteroidota bacterium (assembly GCA_023429135.1). Classification (GTDB taxonomy): domain Bacteria; phylum Bacteroidota; class Bacteroidia; order Bacteroidales; family JAAUTT01; genus JAAUTT01. The sequence goes on from JAEYWD010000062.1 coordinate 108,564, forward strand.
CAAAGTTATCGCTCAGGGAAATATCAACACTCGGTCCGGCATACCAGCCAGTGATCCGGTAAAAATACATTCCCGAGAGGCTTACATTTACGAGCGGATGCACAGGATAAGTAAACGATAGGAGAGAGGACAGCCTCGAAAAAGCCATGTTCCTGATGCTGATGGTTTCGGAAAATATGGAGGTTAGGGAAGTTGAGAGGGTTGAAATATCGTTGCTCGAATACAAAAACTCACTCATCAGCCTTGCCGAATTTGTGAAAGTGTAGTCGAATGAAACAGAGGCCAGAGTGAGTTTTTCCATGTTGTGACCGTAGGCTGAAGAATCTTTGTAAGGAAACAACGAGCTAATTTCTCCCCGAAAACCTACCGGGCCTAAACTGCCCGACCAGCCGCCTCCGACAACAATTTCTTCTTCGTTCATGGATCCGCCTAAGAACTGCAGGTCGTATCCTTTCACACTGGTTCGGTATAAAGCCGCCGCGGTGATTTTTTTCCTATGGTCCATTTTTATCACCGCTTCTGCCGAAGAAGCCATGCCGGTGTAATACTGGAGGCGGATAGCATCACTTCCGGGCTTTTCAGGGTAATCCACATCGAAATAATTCGAGGCATTGAAAATATCGTTCGGATTCCATGCAAAGCTCTGTGACCAGTTGATACGCTGCCGTCCAATATTTACCTCCAGCTTGTCGCGTGTGTACTGAAAATATAGTCGGTCGATTGTAGTGTTGAGCAAAAAGTCGCCTTTGCTGTAAAATGTTTTCGAAAGTTGCATCAGACCCGGATCACTCTCGAACATATCCCCAACATTGGGTGTTTGCGAATAAGTCTCGTCGTAAACCAGCCGGTTACGCACCTGTACGGAAAAACTCAGATTTTTAGCAGGGTACCAGAAAAAATTCAACCGGTTGTGAATCAGGGCATCTTTGTGTTTTTCTTCTCCGGTAGGCCGAAAAAGCGAATCGGACATACTTTTTTTGGCCGAACCCAAAACGCTTATGTAGCCATTGAGCGACCATTTGGCGGTATCCTGGGCATGGACAGCCAAATTCAATGCGGCTAGTATGAATATCAGGAATGATTTTTTCATAGGTGAATATTTTTGTTTTTCGGTAGGAACGCCCTAATAGGGCGTTCCTACCGGATTGCCTCATCTTTCATTACCTTACCATCTTCAATGGTAATTACACGGCGAGCCTTTTTTACAACACGCGGATCGTGTGTGGAAAAGATAAAGGTGATATTTTCTTCACGGTTGAGCTTTTCCATTATTTCCAACAGGTTTTCGGTCGATTTGGAATCGAGATTTGCAGTTGGCTCGTCGGCCAACACGAACTTGGGACGGGATGCCAGTGCTCTGGCTACCGCCACACGTTGCTGCTGTCCGCCCGACAAACGGTTTGGCCTGCTGTTGAGCCTGTCGCCTAAACCGACTTGTTCCAGCAACTCGCGTGTCCTTTTTTCTTTTTCGGCCTTAGGACGACCTTGCAGATCCATGATGAATTCCACATTTTCTTTGGCAGTGAGTACTGGGATCAGGTTATAAGCCTGAAAAACAAAACCAATATTACGCAACCTGAAATCGATCAATTGCGATGGCGAGAGTTCGCTAATCTTTTCATTGCCAATGATAATTTCACCTGAGGTGGGTTTGTCCAGTCCTCCGAGCATGTTCAGCAATGTTGTTTTCCCGGAACCCGAAGGGCCAACAATAGCTGCAAATTCACCTTCATTGAACGAAAGGCTGATGCCATCGACAGCGCGAACTTCAGCTTCATTGTCTTCATAAATTTTATATAGGTCTTTTATATCAATTACTTTCATGGTCAGTATTTTTATTAGTTAAACATCACTTCTGATTGCATCTGCGGGCTTAAGTCTCAAAGCCTTCCATGCAGGATAAATAGCCGACAATATGCTTGCTATCACAACCATTACCGCTACATCTGCTATTATTTTTGAGGATAGAACAGGGTAAATGATCGAGGCGTATCCCATCGATTCGTAAACTTCCGAGCCCATGGAGATATCGATTCCGGTTTTACCGAAGTAAAGAGATAAAAGACTTGCAATTACGATTCCAACCACCATGCCGGTAATAGTCAGGAAAATAGTTTCAAGCAAAATCATATTAAAAACCCTTTTCCGATTCATGCCAATAGCCATCAGCATCCCGATTTCCTTTACCCTTTCGAGCACGGCCATCAGCATGGTGTTGATAATGGCCAGCGACAAACCTACCAGAATTACAATAATGAACACAATCATCGAAACATCTATCGATTCTTCAGCTACGCTAACTTCCGGCATCAGTTCACGCCATCCTTTCACATCCAGGGTAGGGAAGAGGGGTTGCACCTTACCCAGGATTTCAGCCTCACGGCTATTGTCGGTCACTTTTATGGCAATTTCGTGACAAAGCTGAGGATTGAGCTGAGTAACAGATGCCAGATCGCCCGATTTTACAAAAACATTCATTTCCTCGTACATGGAATTGGTGATATCGTAGATACCACTTACCCGGAATTGAGCCCTGGTAATGGTACCATCGGTCTGTTGAAGGGTAAGTACTATTTTGGAACGTTCCTTGATTTTGAGTTTCTCGGCTAGCTTTTTACCTATTACAATAGGATTTTTGGCTTCACCTTCAAAATAGCTTCCCACAGTAACCTGTTCGCCTATGTTTGTTACTTTCTTTTCCTGCTCCGGGTCAATGCCTATCACCATCACACCGGTGCCTTGTTCTGCAGAGGTTGCCATCGCATTTGTTATAACCCGTTCCGAGACACCCTTGATGCCTTCGATGCCGGATATCTTCTTTGCAATTTCGTTGCTGTTGACAATATATTTTTTAATGTCGGGATCTTCCATGTAGCCTTTCTGATGGATCTGAATGTTCGAAGCCTCCGTGGCAATGGCGGTTTCGACACGTTCATTCATCATACCTGCATAAAAAGCCCAGGAGAAAACACCGGCAAAAATTCCAATGGCAACCGCCGAAAGTATGACTGAGCTGCGAAGCTTATGTCGCCATACATTTCTCCATGATATTTGTATTAACATTGTTTTCAGTTTTTGGGTGATTAACTTCTTAAAGTCTGAATTAGTCTGAACTTTGCTATTGTAAAAAGCGGGTACAGAAAGACAGCCATGGTAATACCAAATACGGTAAGGATCTGATTCAGGTAGACCGGATAATACATAGAGAAGAACAACTTTGCTTCAAATCCGAACTTTTCGTAAACCTCGGCCATGCTGTCGGGCAGGGGAATGGGATTCTGAACGAGCCATAACACTATGGGGGTACTGAACAAAAAGCCAAGAACTGCACCCAATAGACCAATATAGAGGGTTTCGAAAAAGAGTGTTTTGATAATCTTACCACGTCTCATCCCAACAGCCACCATAATGGCTAGTTCTTTGCGCCTTTCCGACATCATCATGATGATGGTTCCTAAGATTCCAAAGCCAATTACGGTAAATATTATGGCTTTCATGATGATATTCCCGGCCCGGTCCTGCTCAATCATTTGTACAATTTCGGGCTGCATTTCATCCCAGGTCATGATGCTGTGATGGCTGCCCAGTTTTTTCTGAAGTTCGTCTTTGGTATGTTTCAGCCTGGCATAGTCGTCGACCATTACAACGGCAGAAGTGATCATATTGCCGGTGGAAAAGAAATCCCTTGCTTTTTGAATATCCACATAAGCACCGATACTGTTCATCTGAGGTGATGAAAATTTCAGGATACCTTTTACCGGGAACAGACCGGCTGCTGTTGCACCATGGTAACCGGTTCCCATCAGTACCAGTGTGTCTCCAACGTTTGCATTAAGTTGTTTGGCAAGGTTTGCCGCCAGGAGCAGCCCATCGTCTCCAGGCTTAAGGTATTCACCTCTTTCAATCCACCTGGCAAGTTTGGTCATTTTGTTTTCTTTTTCAGGATCGATGCCAATCAGCGCCGAGGCTTTGGTGTTATCGCCGGTAGAAAGCAGGGTGAATGATTCCAACCTGGGGAAACTCATGGTCACATTATCAGTTTCATCAATTTTCTTAAAGAAATCCTGCTCTGGCTCATAAATATCGTTGATGGAACGCGATTCCCAATAGTCAGGATGATGCACCTGGATGTATCCTGAATAAAAGCTCACCGTGTTTTCGATCATTTTGGAATAAGTCCCTTCCTGCATCGAACTCACAAAAGTTGAGAGAAATACGGCAAACAATACCGCGGCCACTGTTATAAGCGTCCGCCTTTTGTTCCGCCATAAATTCCTCCATGCCATTTTATATGTTTTCATGTTTTTAATATTTAAAAGTCGTAAGTCGTAAGTCGTAGGTCGTAAGTAGTAAGATAACAGCCAGTTTTGAACTAACATGCAACGCTTAACCAAACTTTGCTCTCTTCTATCCTCAATCTTCTCGTATTTATAATTCCTTTGATTATCTCACCCTAAGTCCTTCTAAATTTGGAGAGGGACTTTTAAGAGCTATAATTTAATCATGTGCGTTCTTCCTCCCCTCTCCACTTGGAGAGGGGCCGGGGGTGAGGCCCCATCTCATCTTAACTTCTTCATACTTTGTTGTGTGAAAAAGCTTTCGGATATGGGTGTGTTAAATTCGATATTGTCCATAATCAGAATGGTTTTATTGCCCTCTTTATCTGCCGGAACCAGCTCGAAACGGGTTGGGATTACCCTGCCACTCATGGTTTTGATATCGGAGGCAACTTCGGTTTTAACCAGGTAATTGTCTTCATCGAAATATTCCGCTTTCAGTTGCAGATATTCATCGGTAGAAATCCATAAAATTATCTTTCCCCAAACTACAGGAGCGTTTTCTTTGGGGATCAGTTCTATTTTGTGGCAATTCTTGCCCGAAATATTTTCTTTTCCCAAAAGCTTGTGTGTATAATCCACAACAATGGATGACTCGTTCAGGAGGTCGTCATTCGTGAAATCCGATCCCATCCAGCCCTGCGATAACATAGATGGGGGAAGTTTGATCATGCGGTTGATGTATGGACTCCAGCTCCACATTTCGCGTTTGAACTTCAGGAACGATTGTCCTTTTTCCTTGGCTGGTCCAGTAATAAGCACCATAGAATAATCAGTGCCTTTACTCCAGCTTTTGAAGCTTACAGTGCGTTCCCAGGTGGGACGCACAATTTTCATTGTCATCTGGCTTATACTGGATTGTTCGCCTTTCATTTTGGCATCGGCCTTTTTTACTATTTCTTTTGCATCCTGCCCCAGTATGAAGGTTGGCAATGCGAACAACATCATTATGAATGAAATAACCCTGTTCATGATTTTACTTATTTTAATTTGCAATACCTGTTAATTAATTCTTTAACCATATCATCAATGGGATAAATATCGTGTGCCATTAAATAATCCAATGCAATTCCGTCCATTAACGCACTAAACATAAATGTTTCAATCTGCGGATTTTCAAACCTGTTATCCTTAAAATAATTTGTCATCATGCTGATCATAGGTTCGTAAAGTTCTTTGCTGCGTTTCTCGATGATTTTGTAAACCGAAGGCTGAAAGGAAATGGCTGTATATAGTTTCCACATCTTACGGTTTTCTTTGATCATTTTGAAAGTTTGCGTTATAAAAAATTCCATTTCCATGTTATCCAGCACACCGTCCTTATTAGGATCGAATACAGCAAGCATGTCGTCAATACCTTTATTTAATATAACCTCCAGTAGTTCTTCCTTGCTTATAAAATAATTATATAACAAACCTTTCGATATTCCAGCTTTTTTGGCAATCTGGTTTATGGTGGTGTTTTCGAACCCGCTGGCAGCAAAAAGTTCAAGCGCGGTATCCATTATCAATTGCCTTTTTTCTTGTCTTATCAGCTCAAATTGTACTTCGGTACGTGGCGACATAGTTTTGTTTTTTGATTGAACGGACGGTCAAAGGTAAATAAAAAAATAATTCCAGGTATTTAGCCTGGAATTATTTTTTCAAATCACACCTGAAATTATTTTACCTCATAAGCTCCAATATCGTAAGCAGAGCCTAAGGGACGACCAATACCGTTAATATCCTTTGTTGGAAGCATTGGGAATAGGGTAGTGGAAGACGTGCCTTTGTTAATGGCAGGGCTGGTGGGGGCAATATGCAACTTGTCGTCGGTAAACATTGGGTCGACTGCAATATCATTGGTATTACCGATAATATTTCCCAGCTTGTTTTTGTACTTTCTGAAATTGTAAAGGACGTTGTAATCGCTGAAAAAAGTATAATTATAACCAACATTTATCCAGGACGAAAAATTATTGCCCTGAAAAATATTGTTTGCAATAAACAATTGACATGTGTCTGCAGGAGTTTCAGTGTAGTTTTTATATACCGATAAAAAATGGTATGTTGTATCCTTTAGGGCTCCGGGTGCCATCCGAAAGCTATTGTTATAAATACCAAAAATCTGACTTTTGGTCAATACATCCATGCCCTGAACAGAAACAGCATCGTTACTTGTTACTCCTTCAAAAACATTGTTCCGAACAATTACTGATCCTGCTGATTTCGACATTTGAGTACTTATCGAAAATGCTCTTCCCCCTTTACTGTAGGTGCTTTTATATTGATTGTTTTCAATAAAAATTTTAGTATCAGGATTTCCGGCTGAAACTCTGAAAGCCCTGGATGTTTGAGAGGTAAGAATGGTATTATTCCGTACATAGGATTCTGAGGCTCCTGAAGATGAATTTCCGTTAAACTCCATAATCTGGTCATCTGCATTGATTGTTGTTCTTATCTCAATTTGGTTACTGTCGCAAACAAAAATGCCGCCACATACAATTGCTTCGCCGGTATTAGTGATTAAAATTCTATTTCTTACAATCTTAATTGGTTTTCCATAAGCTGAAAGTGCAAGCCATTGCGAAGTAATATCACAATTTTCAACTAACCCGTTCTCCGAGCCTATTTGAATTCCTTCTCTTGTATTTTCAAACTTAATATTTCTAAAAGTTATATTACTGCCAATTCCCTTGAATTTACCTCCCATTGCATCTTTAAAAGGTCTTACATCAATGTTTTCACAAATAGAATTATTTCCTCCTAAATATATAGCATCACTGTCTGTTCCCCCTTTTATGGTGATGTTTTTAATATTGAAACCCTCTCCTTCGAATTTCAGCACTTGAAAATAATTGTCAGTATTCACAATTTTTACAAGTTCTTTTTGCTGGCCTGTAAATTTTACATTTTTTGCTGATACCGCCAACGGATAAAACGATTTATAGGTACCGTTCGCAATATAAATCTTCCCATTATCCTTAATTGCAAAACCTGCTGCTATCAGCGAAGATGTGTGTGCGCCAGGGCATTCAGCAAAATCGTCATCAACAGCAATCGAATCAGACGACTTCACATAGTGCAGATTAAAATCATATACACCCTGCTTTTCGGCCCGTACGCTGATAACCCACGTTAAACTGCCCGATTTTCCCGGAAGTTTTGTTGCAAGTTCAACAAGTTGAGACGAATCAAGAGTTGTATTCCTGCGATACGCAATTCCCTGAATGGACAGATAGTCGTTATCACCTAAATTATGGCAATTGACAAACAATTCAGATGGAACGCTGGCTTCATTTATTCGCTTCGAAATTGCCTGAAAGCCATCGCCAGGTTTTCCATTCAATAAGTATGTATTTGTTGTGAAAACTTTAATTGTATCGGTAAACTGAGCCTTCCCTTTTGAATTATATATCAGCGGTGTAATTTCCTTAAGGGTTAGATGTATAGCTGTTGCAGTTTGATTGGTTATTTTTATATAATATTTACCGGCAGCAAGGGAGTCGTTTACCGGATTAAAATCAGAACTTTTTGAATTTCTGGAATAAAAATTTCTATTCGAAAATCTCCTGCAGTTTTCATCCCAGATGTCAAAATTTCCTCTTTCATTTTCACTGATAATCGAAAAATGGGTATACTTCTTTTGTGATAAATCAAATTGATAGTAATACTCTTTATCGGGCAAGGTATTAACTTTTAAAATGGAATTGTACGACATGGAATTTAACACCGGGTTATGTAATACAATCTGGTACGAACCAGTATCATTGACACTACTGGTTACAAAAATTGAATAAACACCATCCGATGGCAGGGTATATAATATATCCTCATCATCATAATTACTTTTTGATAATTTTTTACGGGCCACCAAATGTCCTTCATTATCCAATAACTCGAATAAGCCACCTGATAATATATAGTCGGTTTGTATTCCATTGATGGACACAAATTCATTCTTTTTGCCGGTAAACCAGATATGATCAGCATCGTACCTGTACCTTAACTTTTTCCTCAGCGTATCTCCATAGGCGATCCTGTATTTTTCGTCATAGCTAATAGTCAGTGAGAATTTACATTTTTCTATATATTTTATTTCAAAATAATAGATTGAATCTTTTGAAACTGGCGCTATTATTGAAGTTTCCAATTCATAAACCGCTTCTTCCTTAATTAATTTATTACTTTGAGAGAAAATCTTTATACGGCCCCCATAAACTTTTGACAGGGTCTTGAATTTGGTTAACAGAATATTGTTTGAATCGGGGGAGAAGCTATATAATTTGAATTTTTGAGAAGTTGTAAGCGAATCGGATATGGTTGTGTTTAACATTAGCGAAGTGGGTGCCAGGACCTGAATTGAGAAGTTGCCTTCATCATCCTGATATTGCCAGTTCACATTAATCAGTATCTCTCCTTTGGCCAGTAATACATATCTGGATCTCCCATCAATACCACCGTTTACTTTTAAAACCTGTGATTGAATAACATTATACATACCGTTCAGCCATCGATATGTTCCCTGATCCAATACAAAACCATAAACATTACTCTCGGGGATATTCACCTTAAACTGAACCATTTTGCCTTTTTTAAGATTGTAGTTGTATTGCTGGTTCAGGTTTAAATTGATAACGGTGTCGGCGACACTTGCGTTGCTTAGTTCAACTTTTATGGTATCGGGCAGTTTTCCGCCTTTAATGGTCAGATTTCCTTTTAATAATTCTCCTTGAGATCCATACCCCTGGGCTACCAGATAGACATCCACATCTTCAGGAAACATAAGTTTGCTTCCTCCTTCATCAACAAATGCTCTTGCTTCGAAAACCGGAGGTACTGCATCTGCAAGGTGATACGATTTCATGGAATGATGATCTACTTCCAGCGATTTTTTTGAACCCTCATCATTTTGCCTTGCACCGCTCATCCAGCAACCTACCTTCACCCGGTAACATTGCGCCGTAGTGCATTCCCAGCGCCAGCAGAGCGCATCTTTATCCTTCTTGTTCCTGAAATCGTCGCAATTCCACCACGACAAATGTCCTATTTCAGCCTGTAATGCCAGTCCGGTGGGCGAACCGCTTGAAGTTACTACGGTTCCCATACCTTCCTCCACCCAAATACCGTTATTTTCGTTAATTGACCAGAGAGGAATTTTATCGCCCGCCTTTGCCCCCGAAGTATAGATCGGGATCACAATTGTGGCAGTTTTTCCTGGTGCAAGCTGCAATTGCTTGTCCCCTTGCTGAAAATTGAATTCAATGACCCCCAGACTCAGTAATACGACTTCGTCGCCGCTATAACGAACAGCCTGAAAGGTTCCCGGAAAAGCTCCGGTCTGACGGGCTACATCCACCGGTGTAACCGAAACACTTACATTCCCAGTAGCAGCAGTTCCATCGGGCTTTATCAGGGCATCTACCGGAAGGATCATTGATCCACCATCATTGCCGCTTACCTTTCCTCCAAATTCGGCATTTTGAAATGTGAATTGGTTATTTCTCTTTTTTAATGTAACATAAAAGAAGGCTTCTTTTTTATCGGGGGAAATGATTAACGCCACCACCTGGTTCACATATCCGGTTTTGGTGAGTTTAAAATGAAGAGGAATTCCCACAGGTAAATTATTAAGTGTTATGGAACCTGAGTTATCAGTGGTTCCGTTAGAAGTACCTTCGACCAACGAAACACTAACTCCTGTAGCACTTTTTTCATCAGTGTCCATGACAAATCCTTTCACTTTCCCTGTGTTTCCTGTAGAAGTTTCGCCTGGAGCAATAGCAACTGTTTTGGTAATGCTGTGCATTGCGCCATAATTACCTCTCACTGTAAGTGTTATTTGGTAATTACCGGCTGCCATGAAAATGTGAGGTATTTCTGCGGATTATCCCCGGCAGCCATTTCCGAAATCCCAGGCATATATTAATTGCTCACTGTTAGCTCCGGATGATGCCAAACCATTAAAAACAAGCGGTTGCCCGACTTTCGTATTCCCTGAATAACTGAAGTTTGCTACAGGCTTTGATGCTTCTGATAACTGATACGACTTGATAATGGCGCTGGAAACATCAAAAGTGTCTCTTTTAGAGATATAGCCATCTTTAATAATGTCGACTAAAATTTTAGTAGAAGCGTCTGGTGCTAAGGCTGATTTTAACCGGCTTTCCTGCTTCTTTTCAGGCATATTTCTGTAGAGTCTAACGTTTATGTTACATGGCGATATTACTGTAATCTTTTTTATTTCACTCTGTGTGCCCACCGAAAATTGAAGCTTATAATAATAGACGCCGGCAGCTATCCATGAATTATTGGTATAGGTACGGCCATAGATGTTGGTAAATTCCAGTTTGGCTTCAAGCGGATAATTGTATTCAAGGTAATAGCCGGAAGTCTGAGAAGATATAACATTAGGCATGATTTCCCTTACTATGATGCTTTTACTTTCTTTTAGATTCTTTGCAACTGATGTTACATCCACAAACTTCAGTTCGCGTTCTAATACGCCCTGTTCGTTAGTAAAAGCAGAGTCAACAGCATTGACCTGTCCTGGAAGGTAAAATTTGACATAAACCCTTGGAATAGGAGCGTTTCCGGTATTTTTAACTGTAGCCTTAAACAGTACATCGTTGGATAGAGCATCAATTATTCCAAATAGAATAAAAAATGAAATGAACAATAAGGTTTTCATGGCCAGTATTTTTAATAAGCAATTTCAAAGCGAGAATTCTAAGGCGAAGGAAAGGCAGGAGGTATGAAAGTGGTGTGATCGGGTAATTTCACAAAGAAAAATGTTAAATAAAATTACTTTCAGAAATGGCGAATTGTAATTTTTATTTGATTAATTATTTAATATGATTGATTAATATTGAATATCTGCATATTAATGCGGACCTGGTTGTTTATTCCAACTTCAAGTGTATAATAACTGTCCTGTCAAGGTTAATATCTAACCTTTTTGAAACCTGTTACTTACAATTCTGGAATATTTACTTTAATCTTATGGAAAACCGTTCGGACTAACTGATATGTAAAAAGATTTTTCATTTGAACAAATCCGTAACCAGATGGTTTCATTTATATGTAATCATATGGTTACATAAAATTTATTCTATATGGAAACACGACGAGATGTTTTTCAGGCCATAGCCGATCCCACCCGCAGAGAGATTATTAATCTGCTGGCGCACCAAACCATGAATCTGAATGCCGTAGCTGATAAATTCGATATTAGCCGGCCTGCTGTATCAAAGCATATTAAGATTCTGGCCGAATGTGGCTTGATTCTTATCTCTCAGCAGGGCAGAGAAAGGTATTGTTCATCCAACATCCTTAAACTTAAGGATGTTGCAGATTGGGTAGGCCGTTACCAGGATTTCTGGAACAAAAAGCTTGATGCACTGGGAGAATTTCTCGCAAAATGAAACACAGAATATAAACAGATAAAAAGAAGTAATCACCTTTAAAACTACAAATATGGAAACAACACCATTAATAATTGAAAGAACGTATGATGCCCCTGTTCATAAGGTATGGCGAGCCATTACAAATAAGGAAGACATGAAGCAATGGTATTTCGATTTGCAGGAGTTTCGGCCAGAGATTGGTTTTGAATTTACATTTACGGGTTGTGCTGAAGAAAGAGAATACCTGCATTTGTGCAAAGTTACCGAAGTGGTTGAAGGAAAACGTATTGCATATAGCTGGAAGTATGATAATTATCCGGGAATGTCGTATGTATCTTTTGATTTAAAGGAGATGGGCAATAAAACACATCTCACGCTCACACATCGCGGCCTTGAAACTTTCCCACAGGATATCCCCGATTTTGCTAAACAATGTTTTGCTGAAGGCTGGCAATATTTTATCGAGGTTGGTTTAAAGAATTATTTGGAATCAACTCAAGTTTTACAGGAATAGTTTATTATTAAGTTACGGGGTAAACCAGTTTTTATCCCGTAACTGTATAATTTTAAACTTTAGAATGTTAGACAGAACTTTTCAATCTTAAACACAACATCTACAAGGGCTTCGACGTTAAATCAAAAGAAACTATTTTTTATATCCAAATTTGGCCCTTTATGAAAAAGATATTTTTATTATTTCTGACTTCTATGGTGTGTTTAGGTGTTAATTCGCAAACAACACCAAAGTTTAATCTTACCAGGGATGGTGTTTCGCCGGTGGTTATAACTTTAGACGCAAGTTTTACTGCTTATAAGATTTATGAAAAGGTGAAAAGCTGGAATGCATCACTCATTAAATATCCCGAAACAGGACTCCGGGTGGATAACCCCAATACCCAGGTAAAATTTGCGGGTTATAAGGATAACGCCTGGAAAATTCGTGATAACAACTTCGATCATTGGTACACCCTTCAGTACACACTCAATGTGGAAATAAAAGATGGCCGATGCCGCGTAACTTTCGAAACCCCCGAAACCCGGTATAAAGTTTGGTATAATACTGATGGAAGCGTTATTCCTAAATTTAAGGAATCGGAAGCTTCGTTCGAAACTACCATCAATGCGCTATTAAATTCCTTGGTTACACATATTAAAAGTGTGCCCAAAAAAGTAGAAGATAACTGGTAAAACTTTTCTGAAAATTAGGTTTTAGTCAGAACTTTATTCCAAAAAGAAGTTTTTTGGTTAGAGCTTACCTTTGACCATATCGGGTTTACAATTCGGATTTGGTTTTCTCCTCTTTGTTTTTCTGTGGAAATTGCTTGATTTAATTAATGTCAAAACACTATTGATTTTCAATTTGTTTTGACTTATTTTTATATGACTTCCGATCCTGCAAATCTCATTCTAAACAAAACAAGAAGGTTTGTTATGAAACTTTTACCATTAGACATTTTAGGTCCACACGAACTACCTGGCAAACAGGTTAGATTTGGCTGTCTTTTTCCATGGATTTCTGCCGCCCAGGGAAATAAATTTTTTGTGAAAGTAATCCACGAAAACGATCAGTTTCTTCAGAAAATTCCGCCTAAAAGATTTTCACTTTCGCATTCCATAAATTCATTGTATGGAGATTTTTGGAGCGGAACCATTACCATTGATCCGGCCGATAAGGACTTCCCTGAATCGGCATGGGGTGACGATGGCACATACGTTTACAGGTTCGAGCTCGAAAGTCCCCTTTTGACGAACCCGCTCGATTGGATAGTCGATCCTTATGCCCGTGAATTCGGGATTGGACGGCAATCGGCTTTCACGCTCGGCTATCAGGATCATATCTGGGGCAATATAGAACAAAGCTGGAAAACCCCCGCCTTGAACGATCTGGTCGTATACGAAGTGATGTTCCATGAATTTGCAGCGGACCTAAACGGCGCTAAGTTAAAACTCCCTTACTTACACGACTTAGGCATTAACTGTCTGGAAATAATGCCAGTTGCCAATATCGACCGATCGGTTGACTGGGGTTTTGAACCTATTGGGCCTTTTGGACTTGATGAGCGTTTCGGAAATAGAAAAGACATGCAAAAGTTTGTGCAAGAAGCACATGAGAAGGGTATCGCGGTAATTCTCGATATGATTTATGGTCATACAGGTCAAAATTTTGCCTATGAATATGTTTATAAAAAACTAAACTATCACCAAAATCCTTTTATGGGGCCATTCGCATGCGATATGTTTGGACCAAGTGCCGATTACAACCATGAATTTACGCAGGACTTTTATTTCACAGTAAACTATTTCTGGCTCAACCGCTACCATATAGACGGTATCCGTTACGATTGTGTCCCGAATTATTATGAAGGATTTATGGACAAAGGTTATTCCAATCTTGTTTACAATACATACCAAACAATTAAAAATACAAATGGAACTGGGCATTGGCAGCGCTTTTTTCATAACAACGGATTTCATCTTATTCAATGTGCAGAGCAATTAGAAAAACCAATTGAAATTGTTGAAAAAACCTATAGCAACTGCACCTGGCAAAACGGCACACTCAACTCAGCCGAAAAAGTGTCATCAGGAGATTTTGGTCAGTTATACGCTTTAGGGATGAGCTTTGGATTAGACGGTTATCCGCATACAGCAACTCACGGAAATGATATCATTGAGAAATCGGCCTTCCAGTATATCGAAAATCATGACCATCCCCGGTTTATCTGTAATTTTGGAACCAACAACCTTTATAAAGAGGTTTTCCGGGAAGGAAAACGCGAAAATTGGTTCAAGCTCCAGCCTTATGTTATTGGGTTATTACTTGCCAAAGGTATCCCCCTTATCTGGCACGGACAGGAGATAGTCGAAAACTATGATGTACCCGACAGTGGTACGGCTCGCATTGGAACCTTACGACCCGTACGATGGGAATACTTTTATACCGATGAAGGCAAGCCAACCATCAATCTCTTCAGGAAACTACTGGCATTGCGCGTTAAGGAGGAGGTGTTCCGCAGTGGAAATTATTATTTTATAAACAATTGGGAGGAACACCAGCAAAAAGGAATCCTTATGTTCGAGCGAAGGCTCGGAAATAAATATGCACTTGTGACTCTAAACTTTTCTAACGAAAGCTGTATATTAAAACATATTTTTCCTTTTGCAGGAAACTATATAGAAGCCTTGCACGGAGAAGACAATTACTTTGCTGTGACACCAGGGCAGCAGGTAAATTTGTTCATACCTTCCAATTATGGCAGGGTTTGGCTGGTATAAAAAAAGTTTCGCGCCTACCGAAAGGATTCTTTTGAAAAACTCACCTTATTATTCATTCCTGATTTTTAGGCACCTGTTGCCGAAACTAAATTTGTTCCGTCTGTTTTTTCATAAAACGTTAAGGAAATGAATAAGTTATTTACCATTATTATACTCTCAGCAGTGATATCATGCGGTCACAAAAGGGAACCTGCCAATGTTTCTGCACCGGGCTCCGAAAAAACCGGGAAAACGAAAGTGTTAGAAACAGGTTCTGCCGCATTGCAGGATAAAACTCCCATTAAACAACTCGAAATATATCTCGATGGTTTTCATTTTGCTAACGGAAATATGGCTATGCAAATGGAAGCACACCATTATTGCATGAAGCTGAATGAAGATGTAACCCAGTGTGTGATGTATGATGGAAATACAAAAGATGCTAAAATCATGGGCGTTGAGTATATTATTTCGGAACGCTTGTTTAAGAAACTTCCTGAGAATGAAAAGAAGCTGTGGCACAGCCATGTTTATGAAGTAAAATCGGGTACCCTGATTGCACCAGGTTTACCCGATGTTGCTGAAAAGGAACTGATGGAAGAAATTGTTTCCACCTATGGAAAAACCATCCATACCTGGCATACGAATATGGATCATGAGCTACCGCTGGGAATTCCTATGATTATGATGGGCTTTACCAAAGACGGACAGCTTGCCGATTCAATTCTGAAAAGGAGAGATAGCATTTTTAATGTTTCATCGGCCGAAAAAAGAGAACAGCGTAAAAGTATTCCCGATCCAAAAA
The DNA here is from genome assembly GCA_023429135.1 of Bacteroidota bacterium. GTDB lineage: Bacteria > Bacteroidota > Bacteroidia > Bacteroidales > JAAUTT01 > JAAUTT01. The sequence goes on from JAEYWD010000062.1 coordinate 124,346, forward strand.
TTCTCCCCGGAGCGAACGCATGGGAAAAAAATGAAGTTTTTCAACTGGAACTGAAGCGTAAATAATTATAAGTCGATAGTCGATGGTGGCTATGTTGCATAGAAATGTAGATTTGATTATATGTTTTTTAAGGCTGAAGGCCTTGGATAACTCAGCCCAGGGCAAAGCGAAGCGGCGCCCTGGGTTAATCAAACAGAATTTTTTTGGCGGCGTGAAAATATGTTAAAAAGGCTCTATGCTTAACATCGCCGCAATTGTGATTCAATTAATATCAACAATAATATACAACAGAGCCTCGATAGTCGATAGCCAATACAAATACAAGTCGTTTTGAAGTAATACATTGAAAGGTTAAGGTAATTTGTAAAAGGAGTATTGACAGTGTACCTTAGTTTGTCGGTTAAACATGAGTCGCCTACTGTTACGATTTCAAAAAAATTATGCAAAAGGGAACCAAAACTAACTTCTGACCGTAAACGAGCTTGTTTGGTTTATCATTAACCAACAATTTATTACTAACCTAAAATTATCAATTATGTTTGAAGCTCCCTTTTCTTTCGAAGGCCGGATCAGAAGGACTGAGTACGGTATTAGCATGATTATTTATTTTGTTGCAGCAATGATCATGAATGTTCTGATCACGCAATCTCTTTTCTTTTTTATTCTTTACATTCCAATTTTGTGGTTCTTATGGGCTCAGGGCGCAAAAAGATGTCACGATAGAAACAACAGCGGCTGGTATCAGATTATTCCTTTATATGAACTTTGGATGCTTTTTGCCGAAGGCGACTCTGGACCAAATGATTTTGGCGACGATCCAAAAGCTCCTGAAGCAATGAGAACCAGTACCCAGAAAGACATTCTGGATAGTGAGGTAAGTCTTTAATTCTTTACCAAACTGTTTTGACTATGGAAAATAACGATGTTTTGGACTCAGGAGTTCTTGATCAGCAAATTACTAAAACGGAAACTTATGAATATGCAAGCACCGGGAAACGGTTTGCAAATTTTATAATTGACAGGATTGTAATTTTTATTTTGATTTTTATTTGTGGAATAATATATGCGATTGCTTTCCCGGGTGAGGAAGAAATGGGAACCTTAACTTCTTACCTGATTGGGTATTCAGTGCTTGTTTTGTATTACACCATTCTCGAAAGTTCTACAGGGAAAACAGTGGGTAAAATGATTACGGGAACAAGGGTTTTAAATGATGACAATTCATCGCCTTCAACGGGTACAATACTTAAAAGAACTCTTTGCCGTATCATTCCCTTTGAAGCGTTTTCTTTTCTTGGAGGAAATAATGGTTGGCACGACACTTTGACTTACACACAGGTGGTTAACGATTAATTACCTGGTCAAACTTACAAAATCTTTTATTAAAGTCTTAAGAAACAGATTCTTGTCATGAGGAGCAACTACACCAAGTTGCTTCTCTATTTTATAAACAAGCTTATCACGGGCGTCATAATGATTATCTGTAGGATATTTGGCAACCCTGTCGAGAGTTTCCTTTATAAGAAGCATTTCTTCCTCTTTAAACTTTATAACTCCCGGATAAACAGGAGTATAATTTTTGAGGTTTTCCATCGAAAGAATGCGGCTCAACGAAAAGCGGTTTGCATTGATAAGCTTCACAACGGTGGTGTCGGCCAGGAAATCGCCCAAACGCTGCCCTTTTTCGGTCGACGAAATGGTTATCAGTGCCAGGGTTCCCAAGGTTAAAGTAATATCAATAAAGCGGAAAACAGTTCGCATTAAAAAATCGAAAAAGCCGGGACGTTCACCATTAATTTTTACCACCCGGATTTTCATAAACTTTTTACCAGGTGTTTGTCCGTGATTTAAAGTTTCGCAAAGCAAATGATAAAAAAAAGCTGCAGGAGTGGATATAAACAAATAATTCAGCGAGGCTGCATCAATAAATATAGATGAAAAAGCATAAATAATGAGGCTTCCGAGATATACAATTACCAGATCGATTCCGGTAGAAACAGCTCTTTCCGATACTGTAGCAAGCTCGTATTCGATAGTTACGTTTTGCGTGGTGGTAATATTTATTTTTTTCATATGGTGGTTTCCAAAATTTTATTTAATTCGCATATAAGAAAGACGGTAAATGAAAGAATCAAAATTCGTCGAGCAAAATAAGAAAAATTGGTTGGAATTCGAAACCGACCTTCGAACCGAAAATATAAAGACCCGACATAGCAAGTTGTTTATTCAGGTAACCGACGACCTTTCGTATGCCCGTACTTTTTTCAAATATAGGTCCGTACGCGTATACCTGAACGGAATTGCCCAGTTACTTTTTAATAATCTTTATCAAAACCAGTCGACAGGAAAGAGTGGTTTCGTAAAATTCTGGAAATACGACCTTCCTTATCAGATCCATTGTGCACGCAAAGAATTCCGGATTTCTTTCATCATTTTTATTCTTGCCATGGGGATTGGCGTGCTTTCGAGCATTTACGACAAAGAGTTTGCACGGCTCATTCTTGGTAACGACTATGTTCAGATGACCATCGAAAATATTAAGTCGAACGATGCTATGGCTGTCTATAAAAAAGCCAACGAAGCTCAGATGTTCCTAGGTATTACCATCAATAATCTGATTGTGGCTATGTATACATTTGTGCTGGGTGTGTTCATGTCTATTGGTACTGTCCTGGCATTACTGCGTAACGGCATTATGGTGGGAGTTTTCCAGTACTTTTTCGTTGAAAGGGGTCTGTTTAAAGAATCGTTCCTTACCATCTGGCAGCATGGCACCATCGAAATATCGTGCATTATTATTGCCGGTGCAGCAGGTTTGACATTAGGCCGGGGCCTGGTTTTTCCGGGAACTTATTCGCGCATCAATTCTTTAAAAATATCGGCATTAAGAGGGTTAAAGATTTTTCTGGGTATTACGCCGCTTATTGTTCTTGCTGGTTTTATCGAAAGCTTCATTACCCGCTATACCAATGTTCCTGATTTTGTGAGGATAATGGTAATTTTGCTTTCGCTGTCGTTTATTCTTTTCTATTTTGTATGGTATCCTTGGTACCTGAAAAAGCGTAAGATGTTTGTGGTAAATGATTCGGAGAAAATAAGCTACAAAGAACCTGTCAGGTACGATTTCAGCAGAATTCTGACAGCTCCCGAAATTATTGGAAATTCATTCAAATATTTCAGTAATAATATTTTACCTTTTTTAATAATGGTAACGGGATTTGCCTTGCTGCATGCATTAACAACGCTGGCTTTTTCCACTTATCAGACTTCCAATGAGCTGGATGTCAATTCTCATTCTTTTATTACCTTTTTTAATCTTGACTGTATCAGAGCGCATTTCTGGATAGGTGCAGTAACGCTAACGTTGCTCCAGATAAATCTTTCCGGTAGTATCCGCAGAATTTTGGAGAGCAGCGATGGTAAAAAGCGGTCGGGTTATCTTTATCTTATTTCATCTTCTTTAATATCTTCTTTTCTTATTTTATTACCGTTCTATTTTGATGTTTTCTGGGGTGTGGCTTCATTTATTATGCTGAGTCCGATCTTGTTTACCGCTGTTTATAAAAGCTATAACGAGAATGTAATTTTTCCCCTGGCGATAGGTGAAACATTTGGTTTGTTGAGTAACTCCTGGGGGAAGCAATATGGTAACAGTTTCAAAATATTTGTGTTTATAATAGTAGTTTATATATTGCTGAATACAGAAGTCGCCTGGAATTATATCCAAATGTTTCTGATGAATTTTAAATACGACGAACAAACAACCTATCTGCTCGAAATTTTTATACTTTCGTTCATAACGATTGCAATCATTTCAGTTTATGCATACTTTCTTATATCTACGTCAATATTCAATTATTATGCTTTCAGGGAAATTTCGATGGCCGAAAGTCTGAACCAGCGAATTGATATGTTTGGTGAAAGAAAAGTTTTATTTGGATTTGAAAAGGAACAGAACCGATGAACGGCCTTAAATTAATTATTTTCTTTATTCTTGCCCTGCTTTTGAAAAGCCAAGGTGCTTTCAGCCAGAATAATCAGAGGTTTGTCAGTAAGGAGAATTGGGAGAGGCATGCCCGGGAGTATAATTATAATGAGAGCAATTCGAGAAAAGAGAAAAAAAAGAACCCGGATAAAAATATCAACCGCGACGGCAAAAAAGTTAAAGAGAAAGCAGATCGTGGGGAAAGTTCTTTCTCGTTGCCTTTTTTTTCGGGAAATTCGGGTGTAGTTTATCTGTTTATTGCCATTGTCGCTATTGGACTTATATTGCTGATGGTTGTTTTAATCGTCAGTCTTTTCCGGGGACCTGTGAATCAGTCCTTACCCGAAATTAAGCCTACTATAGGTTCAGGATATGAAAACATTGAAAAAGCAAATCTTGATGGTGATTTGCAGTATGCATTAAAGGCGGGCGAATACAAGGAAGCTGTTCGGCTCAGGTATCTGATGTTGCTGCGTTTGCTCAATAAACATAAACTGGTTATCTGGAAAAAAGATAAGACCAACGGCCATTATCTCAGGGAAATGTATGGAAAAAAGGAGTTTGACTTATTCAGGAAGTTAACCTTACAATTTGAAAGAATATGGTATGGCGAAATAACCATTACCGATCGGGAATACTCAGGAATTATTCCCGTATTTGAACAAATACAACAATCAATCGAGCCTCGTGAAATCCACCAATAAAATATTAATTCTGGTAGTGTGCGCTGTGATACTCATCAGCACAGTGTTGTATTTCCATTTCAGGAGCTATAGTCCTAAATACCGGTGGAATGAGAATTATTATTATGACAATGCTCAGCCTTATGGCTTAAAGCTGGCTGCCGATTTAATTTCAACCTCATGTAAGAAAAACAATTTTGTACTGATAGATAATCCTGCTCACAACTATATATCCAAGGAGGACACGGGTTCGCTTTACATGTTTATTGGCGAAAATTTTGTTGGCGACAGCACTCTGTCGAAAGATCTGATGGATTTTGTTCAACGGGGGAATAATGTATTTATATCAAGCATTGCCTCAGAACATTACATATTCGGTCATCTCACAAACGACCGATTCCCGATGCTTAATTTCAATTATATAAACGACTCCACCATTGAAGCCAATTTCGACAGGTTCAATCCCGAAAAATACTATATTTTCGATTATAAGAACGGCCCAAAAAAAGCTCAGTACAAATGGCTCGGACTGGATAGTCTTTTTCTGAGAGATTCGCTGGCGATTTACGGTTTCGAGCCCATTTCGCGTATTGGTAATGTTATTGTTGAAAGTATGAGAGTAAAATACGGGAAAGGTTGGTTTATATTTCATTCCAATCCTTTGTTTTTTACAAATTACAACCTTTCGAAGGAGAATGGATATCAATACCTGAATCAACTGCTTTCCGAATACAAAAAACCGCGTATTCTATGGGACGAATTCAGCAAATCTGGTCTTGATAATACAAATATTACATCGACTCAGGAATCGCCCTTACGGTTTATCCTTTCGGAAAAGAGTCTGCGATGGGCCTGGTATGTGATCGGAGGTCTGATACTTTTGTTTGTTGTTTTCAATTCTAAACGGAGACAGGCTCAGATTCCGCTTATCCCATCAAACACAAATACCACCGTAGAGTTTATTAATTCCATTGCCACACTTTATTTTAAGAATAATTCCAACATTTTTATTGCTGAAGAAATGATGAAACAGTTTCTCTCGTTTGTGAAGCATAAATATGGAATATCACCCAACCTGAGCAAAAAAGATACGCCTAAAATACTTGCTCCTTTGTCGGGAATACCCGAAAGCGAGCTCGACAAACTTTTTGAAGCATACGGCGACGTGGTTTATAACCCGGTTTATGAACCTAAGTCGTTAGTTAAACTACACAGTCATATCGAAAACTTTTACAAAAACTGCAAGTAAATGGAAGAAAACATTTTAAACGATTCCGAACCCATTGAAGAGTCAACTGCAAGCGAAAGCAGTACATATATCGATGTCAGCGAAATTATGGAATTTGCCATGAAGGTAAAAACAGAACTCCAGAAGGTGATTATCGGGATGGACGATACCATTGAGCTTTTAACGGTAGGTCTGCTCACTAACGGACATGTTTTGATCGAGGGCGTTCCTGGCATTGCAAAAACCTTGCTTGTTAAGCTGTTGGCCAATATTCTCGATGCCGAATATAAAAGAATTCAGTTTACACCTGACCTGATGCCCTCCGACGTTATCGGAACCACAGTTTACAATATGCAGTCGGCATCGTTTTTCTTCCGGAAAGGTCCGGTCTTCAGTAATATCATCCTGGCCGACGAAATAAACCGTGCTCCGGCCAAAACACAATCGGCACTTTTTGAGGTGATGGAGGAACGGCAAATAACAGTCGATGGCGAAACCCACCGGATGGATTATCCATTATATGTAATCGCAACCCAGAACCCGATAGAGCAGGAGGGAACCTACCGGCTCCCTGAAGCGGAACTCGACAGGTTTATGTTCCGTCTTAAAATCGGGTATCCATCTATTGAGGAGGAAATTGGTATTCTTTCGCGTTTTAAATCCGATTTTTTCAACCGGGTGGAAAAAGATGTTCAGAAGGTTTACAAAGCCAAAGATCTTATCAATTTGTGCTCTATAGTCGAAAAAGTGCATATCAAGGACGAACTGCTTGCTTATGTGGCAAATATTGTAAATAACACCCGAAGCAACTCAAATTTATTTTTAGGAGCGTCGCCAAGAGCTTCAATTGCTATCCTTCGCACGTCAAAAGCAATTGCAGCAATTAACGGCCGCGATTTTGTTACGCCCGACGATATTCAGAAAGTAGCTTATCCGGTGCTGAACCACCGTATTATCCTTGTTCCTGAGCGTGAAATTGAAGGTGTGGATGCAGCCGATATCATCAAAGACATCATTCAGAAAATAGAAGTGCCAAGGTAATGCGCATATACAGGCAAATATTCCTCTCGTCGAGGTTCTTCGTGATTGGCTCGGTGGCTGTGGTGCTGTTTGCTTTCAGCTTTACGGTGCACTGGCTGTTTCCCATTAGCCAGTTTTTACTTGTTGGCCTTTTGGTAGTCTCCTTGGCTGATATACTGCTTCTTTTCAACAGAAACAGAACTTTTGATGTACAGCGTAATGTCCCCAGCATTATGACCCTTGGCGATGAGAACCATATCGGGATTGTTGTCCGAAATACTTCAAATCTCAAGGTTTGGTTAACGGTAATTGATGAGTTGCCTTTTCAGTTCCAAATCCGCGACCTGAAGTTTGAGACTGTACTCGATAATAATGATGAAACCAGCTTTAAGTACGAATTAACTCCTGTGAAAAGGGGAGAATACAAGTTTGGTAACATTAATTTATTTGTTCAATCGATGGTTGGTCTCATCAGCAGGAAAATAGCTGTTGATCTTCATACGATGGTTAAAGTTTATCCTTCCATTGTACAGATGAAGAAATTTGAACTTAATTCAGCCACTTCATACCAGATAAATGAAGGTATTAAACGCCGCCGCAGAATTGGACACAGCTACGAGTTCGATCAGGTAAAGGAATATGTTATTGGCGACGATAGCCGGAGTATTAACTGGAAAGCCAGCAGTCGCAGGGGTTCGCTTATGGTTAACCAATACGAAGAGGAACGTTCACAACAGGTTTATTCTATCATCGACAAAAGCCGTTCCATGCACATGCCTTTTAATGGGCTTACTTTGCTGGATTATTCAATCAATACTTCCCTCGTAATTTCGAATGTGGTGCTGCAAAAGCACGACAAAGCGGGCCTGATAACTTTTTCCGACAAAATTGGTTCTGTAATCCCTGCCGATAAAAGTTCGCAGCAATTGCGGAAAATTCTGGAAGCTTTATACAACGAAAAAGAACATATTCTGGAGGCCGAATACGAGCTGTTATACCATTTGGTTCGTAATGTTATCAAGCATCGCAGCCTGATATTTCTTTATACAAATTTCGAGAGTCTGCATGCCTTTGAAAGAATTTTGCCTATTCTTCGACAGATCAGCAAATTTCATCTGCTTGTAGTAATGTTTTTTGAGAATGATGCCGTTGTTAATATGAGTAAAAACCCTGTAAAGGATATAATGGGTATTTACGAACAAACTATGGCTCGTAAGTATCTACACGAGAAGAACCAGATAGTTTCGGAACTCACCAATCATGGTATTGCATGCATAAGGTCAGTTCCTTCAGACTTATCCCTTAACACCATAAACAAATACCTGGAATTAAAAGCGAGGGGTATGATATAAAAAAACAAACCTGGGTGGATGGGCAGCCCAGGTTTGTTTTTCTAAGATTCTGAAATTTTAAGATCTATATCTTTTGTAAATGTGCCACAAATCCTCCTCCTGGAGCCATTTTCACTTTCAGTATAGTACTTTTATCAACACTTTTTTTCTCCTGTATCAGTTTTTCGGCGTTTACATGAGCGTCCGGAGCGTCGGAAAAAGTTGTGGCTGAATATTTTCCGGCATCAAGAAAATCGAGCTTTACATTAAGTTCCCGGGCATCGGAATTGGTCATCACTCCAATAAACCAGTCGGAACCTGATTTTCGTACCGAAACAATGTATTTTCCAACTTCTCCGGCAGGTATCCGGGTATCGTCCCATTTGGTAGGAACTACTTTCAGGAAGTCAATTCCGGGTTGATTGTAATAGTTATCCGGGTGATCGCAAACGGTCATAACCGGACTGTCGTAAACCACGAATTTTGCCAGTTCATTGCAGCGGGTGTTCATTACGTTTGCCGGAGAGCCGGTTTTGAATGTCTCCGGGGTACGATTGAGAAAACCTCCGGGGGTATAATCCATAGGGCCTGCAAGCATGCGGGTATAAGGCAAAGTTACATTATGTTCGGGTGTTACACGTGTCGACCATTTGGCATATTCATTTCCCATTACACCTTCGCGTGTTATAAAGTTAGGATAGGTTCGTTGAAAACCATCAGGTTTATAAGCTCCGTGAAAATTCACCAAAAGGTGATGGTCTGCCGCTGCTTTTACAATTTTATGGTACCAGTTTACCATATCCTGATCGTCGCGATCCATAAAATCAATTTTTACCCCGGCAATACCCCATTTTTCATACAGAGCAAATGCCTCTTTATACTGGCGTTCGGCATCGGTATTATAAAGCCATACCCAGCATCGTACGTTCTTTTCTTTAGCAAATCTTAAAACTTCGGGCATATCAACAGCGGGATTAATACTGGTTATATCAGCATCGGGTTTGTTAAACTGTCCATACCATTGCCAGTCGATAAGTTGGTATGGGAATCCCATGTCCGACGCGAGCTGAATGTATTTTTTCAGGGTCTCAGTATCCATTTTTACTTCGGCGCTCCACCAATGGTCCCAGGCACATTTCCCAGGTTTTATCCACGATACATCTTCAATAGCACAGGGATCATTCAGGTTCATCACAATTTCCGATTCAATCAGGCGGCCAGGTTCCTTTCCCAGCAGAATAACGCGCCAGGGAGAGAATTGGTCGCTTTTGAGCTGCACTTTAACACCATTTTCGTCTTGCTTTGGTCTTGGAGCAAGTTTTGTGTATAACGATATTGCCTGGTCTTCTGTAATAACCTTTCGTCCTATATAAAAACCTGCCCAGTCTTCGATATTAGCCTCTGTAATGGCGGCATAGCATATGTCGCTTACTTTCACCAGGAATGGCAATCCCACGACACTTTTTTCAGTTAAATCGCCAATTTTACCAGGCCAGAATTCAGTTTCCTGCGAAGTGGTGTACGATCCGTAATTCGCCATCCAGGCATCGTGATTACCTGAAAATCGAAAGCTAGTTAGTTCCCGTGTGATTTCCCGGTTCGAAAATCCATTTGCCATGGGAAGAAAGTAACGAAAGGCAATTCCATCGTTATAAGCTCTGAAATAGAGAGTAAGCTTACGCTGCGGGAATTTCCTTTCCTTCAACTGTAATGTAATTTCGTTGCAATTGTCAATTATCTCGCGATGTTTGCTTGCCACCGGAGTCCATTTTTCATTTATAACTTTCCGGCTGCTGTCTGTGATTGCCATATCATTCCCAAGCAATGGCTCATTCACAAACTGAAACCCTAACACTGAAGGCAATACAATTTGTTTTCCACCGAAACTTACTGAATAACTTAATTTTTCGCCAGCAGTAATTTCAATGGCTATTTTCTTATCGGGAGAAGAAAGTTTGACTTTCTGGGCCTGAATACTGTCGAAAAAACATAAAGACAGGAAAAGAGCAATTAAAAGATTCTTCATAGTAGTTAATTTAGGTTCAATGCAAATATATTAATAAATGTAGTTTTTACAATTAAAAAATAAGGTGGATTAGACATGAAAAAGGCGTAATACGAAAGTATTACGCCCCAAGGCTAAAATTGCATTAACTCCTTGATTTCTGGTTATTGCCTAACGTTATTAACAGTTTTCATCCGTATCTTACGTTACCCATCGGATGTATACGTTTTTTATGTCCTGTGAAGTTACATATTAAAACTATTTTTAAATTAAAATTTATAATTCACTGTTAATTAGTTACATAAATTAACTAACTTAAGTTTATGATTAATATTAATTCGTTTGAAGTTTCACCCGGGATGCAACAATGGTGGTCATAAGTCCCAAAACAGCAATCAGGGCAAACGACCATCTCAAATTCGACATTTGTGAAATAAAACCAATAAGGGGTGGGCCAATAAGAAACCCTGCGAACCCTATGGAAGCTACCGTGGTTATGGCTACTCCGGGGTTCATATCTTTTGAGCGTCCGGCCAGACTATAACATAACGGAACTACCGAGGAAGTTCCTAATCCCACAAGTAAGAAGCCTATAGTCGCGGTTACCATATAGGGGAATATTACTGCGGTGAGTAATCCGGATGCTATTATGATTCCACTTACCTTCAGAATTTTCTGCACTCCGAACTTTGTTACGAGTCGGTCGGCGGTAAATCGCCCAGCCGACATCATAAACATAAAAACAATGTATCCGAGTCGCACCAGTTCTTTGGGAGGTTGAATGATGTTCTCAAAATATATGACGCTCCAGTCAAACATAGTGCCTTCGCATATCATGCTTCCGAAAACAATCATGCCCAAAAAAACAATCTGACGGCTGGGTTTTAAAACCCTTCTTTTCTGCTTTTGCGGAGGATTGGCATCGCGGGGTAAAATCCAGTTGCGCATGGCAATCATCAACGAAAAAGTAATAGCATAAACTATGCAGAAATGGACAAATGGCGTAATATCCAGACTCACCATGAATGTAGCAAAAACACCTCCTGCAAATCCCGCCAGGCTCCATACTCCGTGAAACGAAGCCATAATGCTCCGGCGGTAAAGTCGTTCCACACCTACACCCTGTGTATTTACAGAAATTCCGCACATATTCCCGAACATACCCATGCAAAATAGTCCTGCTGCCAAGTGCCACGATTCTTTTGCTAAACCAAGCGTGATCACGGCCAAAGGATACACCAGAATTGCAAATTTCAGGATTTTTTTGCTGCTGTATTTGCTTACCAGATATCCCGAAAGTCCCATAGCTACAAGCTGACCGATTGGTAATGAGAATAATAGTCCTCCAAGTTGAGCGTCGTTCAAATGGAGTGTTCTTTTAACGTCGGGGATACGGTTTGCCCAACTGGCAAAGGTAAACCCCATGATAAAAAAGAAGGTGCTTACTGCGATCCTGTAATATTGCCGTGTGGGAAGTGATAAAGAAAAGCGCATTCGAAGTTCAGCTCTGATAAGTTTACAAATTTAGTGAAGTAAAATTTCAATGTCGATATGCACTGCGTTTTTGTTTTATTTATTTTAGTCTCAAACATCTTTTATGAAGAAAATTGTTACCACGTATTATCTGGAGATGAACGCTCCTCACGAATTCAAGCCTTCGGAAGGTTATAAGGAGTTGCTTGAACTGAAACCCATTTCTATGGATCTTTTTCAGCATTGGATGCTTTTTGTTGGTGTTGGTTTGCCCTGGCGGTGGTACAGTCGGTTAAAATGGACTCCTGCCGATTGGGACGAATATCTCAGCAAAAATAATATCTCGACTTATCTGGCATTTGGTAAAACGAGTCTGGTGGGGTATTTCGAACTGTTTTCAGGAGAAAATAATGCTGTTGAAATAAGGTTTTTCGGACTTTTTCCGTCCAGTATCGGAAAGGGATTCGGAGGGGCTCTATTATCTCATGCACTTGATATGGCCTGGAGCTCGGGTGCGGAAAAGGTTTGGCTGCATACATGTACAAGCGACCACGAAGCAGCGTTATCAAACTACATGGCACGTGGATTTAAACTGGTGAAGGAAACCGTGGAAGAGGAGGATATACCGGATAAGGAGGAATATCTCGAACTGGTAAACACTTTTATGAGCAGTTATATAGACACCCAGAAAAACTTCCTGAAGTAGAATTAACTGGTTATCAAACACAATTTACAGCTAAACTTTGGTTGGTCAGCATTGTTTATAATGCCATACAAAAATTATAAACAATGGAAAATTCTAACATATTCTTAAGTTATACATTGGGCGATATAACCTTAAAAAACCGCATTGTAATGGCGCCTATGACACGTTCACGTGCAATAGGAAACATCCCCGCCGATATAGCCGTCGATTATTATTCCCAACGGGCCGAAGCAGGCTTAATAATTACCGAAGGTACTTCTCCGTCGCCCAACGGATTGGGTTATGCGCGAATTCCAGGTATGTTCAGCGACGATCAGGTAAACGCCTGGCGAAAAGTAACTGATGCTGTTCACCAAAAAGGAGGTAGGATTTTTGTACAATTGATGCATACCGGACGAATTTCCCATGAACATAATTTACCATCAGGTGCAGTAATTCTGGCACCATCGGCAGTGAAGCCCAAAGGGAAAATGTTTACTGATGTTGCTGGTTTGCAGGAATTTCCTGTTCCTAATACCATGTCGTCCGAAGATCTTGCTAATACGCAGCATGAATTTGTTTATTCTGCAAAACGTGCTATTGAGGCCGGGTTTGATGGGGTGGAGTTGCATGGGGCTAATGGTTATCTGCTGGAGCAGTTTTTGTCGCCTTTCAGTAATCAGCGTACCGATAATTATGGAGGAAGTATTGAAAACAGATGTCGGTTTGTTTTGGAAGTGGTGGAGAAAATAGGTATGGCAATAGGGAAGGAGCGATTGGGGATCCGGCTTTCGCCTTATGGTGTTGCCAGTGATATGCCGCATTATCCCGAAATTGAACAGGAATACACTTATCTTGCCGAAAGACTGAATGAATTACAGATTGCTTATGTGCATCTGGTGGATCATAGCAGCATGGGCGCCCCTGAAGTGCCGGTGAGCATTAAAAGAATGTTCCGGCAAAAATTTAGAAACACTCTGATTTTATCGGGAGGTTATACCAAAGAGAGAGCGGAACAGGATCTTGCAGAGGAAAATGCCGATCTTATTTCGTTTGCGAAGCTTTTTATTAATAATCCCGATCTGGTGCAACGTTTCCGTAACGACTGGCCTCTGGCGGATAATCTCGATTCTTCAACATTTTACACTCCTGGCGCAAAGGGTTATTCGGATTATCCAAGGTATAAGGTCGAAAATGTGGAAGCTTGAAAAGGACATTGCTTATAAGCTGGCACGTTTGTAACGCGTGCACAAAAATTAGCACGCTTTACAAACGTGCTCAAGCGCCTTATCTACATCAAATTTGTGAATTATAGAGATACATTTCTGATGTAAACCTTATATTATTAAACAGCTTTATTAATGCTGCAAACTGAGAAAAATCAATTTTAATCTTTCAGGGAAAATGTACTTTTCATGCTTTAAAGATCAATCATTTACAGTTATCTTATAAAACGAAAATCTATGAAATCAGAAACTTACATTGCTAAAGAAGAAAAGTACGGTGCTCATAATTATCATCCCCTACCGGTAGTATTGGAGCGGGGCGAAGGTGTTTTTGTGTGGGATGTGGACGGTAAACGTTATTTCGATTTTCTGTCGGCCTATTCGGCAGTAAACCAGGGTCATTGCCATCCACGTATTATCAATGCTATGATCGAGCAGGCAAAAAAACTTACGCTTACTTCCCGGGCTTTTTATAACAATGTGTTGGGCGATTTCGAAGAGTTTATTTCCAAATTACTGAAGTACGACCGTGCCCTTCCCATGAATAGCGGTGCCGAGGCCGACGAAACCGCGCTTAAACTTTGTCGCAAATGGGCTTACCTCAAAAAAGGAATTCCCGAAAATCAGGCTAAAATCATTGTTTGCGAAGGTAACTTCCATGGCCGCACCATCACCATTGTTTCCATGAGCAACGATCCCGATTCTTATAAGGATTTTGGTCCGTTTACCCCCGGTTTCGAAAAAATTCCCTACAACAATATTCCGGCCCTGGAAAAAGCACTGGCCGATCCCAATGTTGCAGGTTTTCTGGTGGAACCTATTCAGGGGGAAGCGGGTGTGTTTGTTCCCGACGAGGGTTATCTGAAAAAGGCTTACGATTTATGTAAGTCGAAAAATGTACTTTTTATTGCCGACGAAGTTCAGACGGGTTTATGCCGTACCGGTAAAATGCTGGCGTGCGACCACGAAGGTGTACGCCCTGATATTCTTGTGCTTGGTAAAGCGCTTTCGGGTGGTGCCATGCCGGTAAGTGCCGTATTGGCCGACGATGAGATTATGCTTACCATCAAACCAGGTGAACATGGGTCTACTTTTGGCGGTAACCCGCTTGCATGTCGCGTTGCAATTGAGGCGCTGAAGGTGCTGGTTGACGAAAAACTTGCAGAAAATGCGACTCGTTTAGGAGAAATTTTCCGTGCCGAAGTGAGCAAAATTAAATCGGGTATGATAGAAATAGTGCGTGGTAAAGGTTTGCTAAATGCCATTGTGATTAAACCTAAAAATGGTAAAACAGCCTGGGATGTATGCGTTAAAATGAAGGAAAATGGTTTACTCGCCAAACCCACTCATGAGCATATCATCCGGTTTGCTCCTCCACTGGTGATTAATGAACAGCAAATTCACGAAGCTGTTGATATTATTAAAAAGTCCCTTGCTTCGTTTGAATAGAAATAATGCAATATTTGTCCGGTGAGATTTTGATCTTTCACCGGACTTTTTTGTTTAAAATAATCAATTATTATTATATGTATAACAAATTAATAAACAAAGGATTAATTTTTGGAATGATGGTAAGTTGTTTTGCTGCCTGCAAAAGCGATAAACCGGCTCCTGCAATCAATTTGAGCGATTTGGATGTTGCCGTGAAGCCTCAGGACGATTTTTACCGCTACGCCAATGGTGGTTGGATGAAGACTAATCCGCTCACGGAAGAGTTTTCAAGGTATGGTTCTTTCGATAAACTGAGAGAGGATAACGACAAAATGCTTCACACCCTGGTGGAAGAGCTGGCGAATGGTCAGGGCGAAAGCGGTCCTATTGCACGTAAAATTGGCGATTTCTTTGCATCGGGGATGGATACTGCTTTAATTGAGAAGGAAGGTATTAAACCGTTACAGCCTTATTTCGACCGTATTAACGAGCTAAAATCTTCTGCTGAAGTTCAGAAAATGATTGCCGAATTTCACAAGATGGGAATTGGGTCGTTGTTTAGCTTTTTCGGCGATATCGACAGTAAAAACAGTGAAATGGTGATCGGAACCTTCTATCAGGGTGGTTTGGGGCTAACCGACAGGGATTACTATGTCAGCAATGAAAAACGTGCCGTTGAAATTCGTACCGAATATGTAAATCATATGCAGCGTATGTTTCAGCTATTGGGTAATTCTAATGAGGTTTCTGTCGCAAAAGCCGGAAGAATTATGAAACTGGAGACTCAGCTCGCTTCTTCATCGTTTACCCGCCTGGAGCAGCGCGATCCTGAAAAGAATTACAACAAAAAACCTCTTCCGGAGGTTAAAAAGCTTTTGTCTTCGTTCGATCTCGACAGTTATTTCGGGAGCATTGGCTTGTCAAATCCCGGTGATCTGAACGTTGCTCAGGTAAAATTCTTTACCGATCTCAATCTGCTTTTTCCCAAAGTGGATATGGAAACCTGGAAGGATTACCTTACCTGGAATTTAATTCATGGTACAGCCCGCTATCTTAATGCTGATTTTACCAATGAAAATTTTGCCTTTTATGGGAAGTTTTTATCGGGTCAGCCGAAGGACAAAGCCCGCTGGAAAAGAGTGCTTGCAGCCACCGATAATACAATTGGAGAAGCTTTGGGTCAGATGTTCGTGAAAAAATATTTTCCACCTGAAGCCAAAGAACGTATGCTGAAATTGGTTGAAAATCTGAGAGAAAGTCTGGCCGACCGTATTAATAATCTCGATTGGATGGGCGATTCGACAAAACAAAAGGCTTTGGAAAAACTTGCAGCTATTCGGGTAAAAATCGGTTATCCTGATAAATGGAGGGATTTCGGTGGTCTCAATATTGAACGCAGGGCCTATGTTTTAAATGTTCTGGAAGGATCGAAGTTCGAAACTGAATATCAGTTGAAAAAGATTGGTAAACCTGTGGATAAGGACGAGTGGTTTATGACCCCGCAAACTGTAAATGCATATTATAGTCCGAATATGAACGAAATCTGCTTCCCTGCCGGTATTCTCCAGCCTCCATTCTTCTTTATGAATGCCGACGATGCCGTGAATTACGGTGCTATTGGCGTGGTTATAGGACACGAAATAACTCATGGATTCGACGATCAGGGTCGTTTGTTCGATAAAGCCGGTAATCTCACGAACTGGTGGACTGCTGAAGATACCAAACGTTTTAACGAACGGTCAGAAGTACTGGTAAATCAGTTTAATGGTTTCACAGTGCTCGATTCAGTAAAGGCCGACGGTAAACTGACACTTGGCGAAAATATTGCTGACCTGGGCGGTTTGAATATCTCGTACTATGCTTTGCAGAAATCTCTGAAAGAAAATCCTGCAAAAGAAAAAATTGATGATTTTACTCCTGAACAACGGTTTTTCCTGGCGTATGCCCATGTATGGGGACAGAATATCCGCAATGAGGAAATTCTGCGTCGTACCAAGGAAGACGTACATTCTTTGGGTGAATTCCGTGTAAATGGACCTCTCCCTAATTTGCCTGAGTTTCACGCTGCTTTTGATGTGAAAGAAGGTGATAAGATGTATTTGCCTCAGGATAAAAGAGCGGTAATTTGGTAATGAATAGGGTATAGGGTTTAGGGGTTTAGGCTTTTGAAAACATAAATAAACAAATGGATAGTTTAAATATGTTTTCTTTGTACTAAATTCCTAAGCACCTAATTATTAAACACCTAAAACAATATGGAAACAAATTCATGTCAATGGCCGGGCGAACACAGTCTGGCCATTTTATATCACGATAACGAGTGGGGCGTTCCGGTTCACGACGATCGCAAACATTTCGAATTTCTGGTACTCGATGCTTTTCAAGCGGGATTGAGCTGGAATACCATTCTGAACAAACGCGAAAACTTCCGTGCAGCCTTTGATGATTTCGACTATGAAAAAATTGCTGGTTACGATCAGACCAAGGTGAACGAGCTCATGAACAATGCTGGAATTATTCGTAATAAAGCTAAAATTCTGGCTACCATCTCCAATGCAAAAGCTTTTATGGAAGTTCAAAAGGAATATGGTTCATTCGATAAGTTTATCTGGAGTTTTGTGAATGGTAAACCTGTTTTGAACCAGCATCAATCCTTAAAAAGTGCTCCCGCCCGCACTGAAGTGTCCGATGCAATGAGTAAAGCTTTGATTAAAAAAGGATTCAAGTTTGTAGGCTCCACCATTTGTTATGCATACATGCAGGCAGCGGGTCTGGTAAACGATCATCTGGTTACCTGTAACCGCTATCATGAGGTCCAGAAATTCTATTAATTTTGCTTCTTTTCGGAAAACGATGAACAATATTGGAAAATTAATTATAATTGTTGGAGTACTCTTTGTTATTGTAGGCGTGGTAATCTACTACTGGGGTGATAAGTTCTCCTGGTTGGGCCGATTACCTGGCGATATCAGGATCGAAAAAGAGAACTTCCGTTTTTATTTTCCCCTTACAACAATGATTATAATTAGCGTTTTAGTGAGTCTGGTGATCCGACTCTTTCAAAAATTCTTTAATTAGCATAGAATGAATATCGTATTTCTGGATGCCAAAACAATGGGAGAGGTGCCTAACCTGAAAAACCTGGAGAAACTGGGGAATTACACATCATATCCCACCACCTTACCCCAGCAACGTAAAGAACGCATTAAGGCTGCAAATATCATCATTATTTGTAAAGTGATCATTGATAAGGAGATGATTGATTTTTGCCCGAATTTAAAGCTTATTTGTGTGGCAGCAACCGGAATGAATAATGTTGATGTAGAATATGCCCAATCAAAAGGTATTATCGTTAAAAATGTAGCCGGATATTCTACCGAGAGTGTCGCTCAGTTAACCGTATCTATGGCGCTGGCATTGGTGAACCGCATCGGCTATTACGATCACTTTGTAAAGATTGGGGAATATTCCCGAAGTGATATGTTTACACATTATGGTCCTAGCTTTTTTGAATTGAAAGGAAAGAATTTGGGTATCATTGGTTTAGGAAATATTGGTTCAAGAGTTGCCGAGATTTTCTCCGCATTTAAGATGAATATCTTCTATCATTCAGTTTCTGGTAAAAATATTTCAGAAAAGTATAAACACTTAGTATTAAATAAATTACTTTCCGTATCCGATATAATCACTGTAAATTGTCCCCTCACTTCCTTAACTAAGGATCTGATTAATAAAGAAAATATTTCTTTAATGAAACCAGGAGCTATTCTGATCAATGTAGCCCGGGGTGGAATCGTAAATGAAACAGATATTGTTGAAGCTTTAAATAACAACGTGATTGGTGCATTTGGAACAGATGTTTTCGAGAAGGAGCCAATGGCTGCTGATAACCCCTTTTTGAAGCTTAAATGCTATGATAACGTGATTTTTACACCACACATAGCGTGGACAAGTGTTGAGGCGCGAACTATGTTGATTGAAAAACTGGAATATAACATAAAAACCTTCTTATCTGAGTAATTTTAAGTTGGATTTCTTTCGCGAAAGTCTTTATTTTGCAGCCATTCAAATATTAGATTATGCGCGGTTTTTATGCAATTCTCTTTCTGGTTGTTTCTAATGTTTTTATGACATTTGCCTGGTATGGACATCTCAAATTCAAAGAGTGGACCTGGTTTAAACCAACAGGACTGTTTACCATTATTTTATTGAGCTGGGGGATGGCTTTTTTTGAATACTGTTTTCAGGTTCCTGCTAACCGCATTGGATTTAAAGGAAACGGGGGACCATTCTCTCTGGTTGAATTAAAAGTGATTCAGGAGGTCATAACGCTCACGATTTTCACATTCTTCTCACTCATTTTTTTCAAGAACGAAACTTTCAAATGGAATCATTTTGTTGGCTTTGTGTTTCTTATACTGGCGGTATATTTTATTTTCAAAAAGTAACGAAGCTTTCTTGTTTTTAGTATATTGCAACCATATTATTTTTAATATTTTTAAGGAGAATTGGTTATTTAGCATTAACATTATTAGGAAAAAAAGTGTTTATTATTTGTAATGATCTATGATGAATAGCTGGGAAAATAAGAAGATTTTGATTGCTGAGGATGAGGAGACTAATTACTTATTTATTGAAGCAATTCTTGAGGATACTAAAGCTGAATTACTTTGGGCAAAGAATGGTTGTGATGCAGTCGAAATTTTTAATAAACAAAATGATATCGACTTGATTTTAATGGATATTAAAATGCCCGAAATGGATGGCATTACAGCTACCAGGCAGATACGTCAGAAAAATTCTACTATTCCAATTATTGCTCAAACAGCATACGCCATGTCGGAAGATAAAACAAAATGTTTAAATGCCGGATGCGACGATTACCTGACAAAACCAATAAATCATAAGGTTTTGCTGGCCACAATAGAAAAATATCTCACAAGATAAAATAAAAAAAGCCACGTTCCCGTGGCTTTTTATTTTATATCTTAGATGTTTTAGTTGTTACAACTTCCTTTATCGTCGCAACCGCAGCCATTGTTATCATGACCGTCTCCACAGCCACAACCACCGCAACCACCTGAGTTATGTATATGTCCATGGCTCAGTTCTTCTTCAGTAGCTTCGCGAACTCCAACAACTTTACCTGCAAAAAATAAATCTTCATCAGCAAGCGGATGATTAAAATCCATTTTTACTGAATTATCGGATACATTTACAACAATACCATTCAAACGATTTCCGTCGCCATCCATCATAGGAATTGCATTGCCTTCTTTCACCATTTCAGCATCAAACTTACCGTCAACCATAAAAACGTCTTTAGGAACATCCACAATGGCTTCATCTGATGCAATCCCGTATGCATCTTCACTTTTCAACATAAAATCGAAGGAATCGCCAATTTTTAAACCACTAATGTTCGATTCAAATTTCGGAAGGAGATTACCTACACCGTATATAAAAGTCAAAGGATTAGAGTCATTAAGTTTCTCAACTATTTCACCCTCTTTTCCGTCGACACGTAATTCGTAAACAAGCGATACAACTTTGTTTTTTGCTATTTCCATTTTATAAATATTTTTTAAAAGTACAAAGAAAGCTGTTTCTTACGAGGCAGCCAAATTATTTAGTTTTAAATATTTTTTAAATAAAACACCACGATGGTAAATTTTGTTCAATGGTCAAAAAATCTTAAAAACCGCTTGGTGAAACCTTTTTAAGGATTAATTGTTTGCAATATTAGTTATGATGTTTCACTAATCCTTATTAATTATTTATATGAAAGGCAAAGTAAAATGGTTTGATTCCGCAAAAGGTTATGGTTTCATTCAATCGGACGAGGGCAAAGATATTTTTGTCCATTATACGGGTATAGAAAGAGATGGGTTTAAGGCC
The DNA here is from genome assembly GCA_023429135.1 of Bacteroidota bacterium. Lineage (GTDB taxonomy): Bacteria > Bacteroidota > Bacteroidia > Bacteroidales > JAAUTT01 > JAAUTT01. The sequence goes on from JAEYWD010000062.1 coordinate 145,311, forward strand.
CTGCAGCAAGGTCAGGAGGTCAGTTTTCAGATAGCTGACGGAAAAAGGGGCCCTCAGGCAACAAAGGTTAAGATTGTAGATTAAATAATTAATATTCCCACAATCTTTTGTGACCCATCCAAAATGCCCGGCTCCGGGCATTTTTGCTAAAAGTCGAAACCTAATTTAAAAATCGGATTGGAATAAGGAGAATTGCTTGTTTCATTCAAATTCCACATCAGGAGCATATAAATACTTGAACGTCTTCCTATGGCTTGTTTAATACCACCGCCTACCAAAAAGCTATCAATCCAAAACCTTCCAGTGGGCGGATAGGTTGGATATTCGAAGTGTTTTCTTTCAAGGCTTAGCTGTTCAAACTCAGCTTGGCCAATAATAGAAATCCCGTTACCAATACCAAATGTTTTACCCATATCCGGGATCACAGCCAGGCGAGTAAATAAATTATATCCATAGATATGTGTCTCAATAGGAGCCACAGGTATTCCGTAGTAATAGGTGGTTCGTTTATTGTAATATTCATAGCTTATCCCCACACCAACACTCCAGCGGGGATAAATGTGATATCCCACATGGGGGGAGACTTCAATGTCGGTTATAGTCCCAAACTGTAATCCTACATTTCCTCCCACATACATCCTGTCCCACAGTTTTGGCTTTTCTTTCTTGGGTTGCTGAGCAAATAGTGTAACCGAAAAAAACATCCCCAAAAAAATAAGAGCATATAACTTATTAATTTTCATTTCTTTATAGTTTTTTAAGTATTTAAAAAATCTAAATAACTTTCTTTTGTGAAACTTGTGTCTATTTTATATTTTTTCGTAATTTACGTTCTGTAAAAGTAATGAAAAACATATTTGCACGATATATTGTTGAATCCATTCTTTACAAATTGAATACCACACGTGCCATCAGAAGAGGTTATATATTTTTGTTTTCTAATTTAAAGTTATGAATGTAGTTATAACTGGAGCAAGCAGAGGAATCGGTTTTCAGATGGCCCTGCATTTTGCCCGACTAGGTGCCAATAAAATTATTGGAATTTCGCGCAACTACAAACAATTGTGCAGTTTGAAAGAAATTTGCCATGAAAAATATCCCACCTCCGAATTTTTAGCTGTTGCATACGATCTTCAGGGCATTACCCAGAATGAACCCCAATTAGCCGGCCTTATAAAACAAAATCTTAGTTCCATAGATATTCTCATTAATAATGCGGGGCTCTTAAATCCAAAACCCTTCGAGAGTGCTTCGGCCGATGATATTATGAGAGTTTTCAATGTTAACTACTTTGGCCCTGCATTACTCACAAAAAACCTGATGCCTCTTCTAAAAGTATCACAAGGACATGTGGTGAACATTACAAGTATGGGTGGGTTTCAGGGAAGCACTAAATTTAGGGGACTTTCGCATTATAGCGCCAGCAAAGCTGCATTAACTGTTTTAACCGAGTGTTTGGCTGAGGAATATAAAAATGAAGGCGTTTCGTTTAATGCCCTGGCTTTAGGATCGGTTCAGACCGAAATGCTCGAAGAAGCATTTCCTGGAGTTAACGTTCCTTTGAAACCTGAGGAAGCTGCTCAATTTATAGCCGATTTTGCCATAAACGGAAAGAAATACTTTAATGGTAAAGTTTTACCTGTTTCTATATCAACACCTTAAATGTATATTTTCACTTTGGTTTCGTTCCTAAGAACGTGATAAGCATTTAAGGCTAAAGCTCTCATCTCATCTTCTCCCGGGTAAATAACAACCGGTGCAATAAATTGGATGTGCTTTGTAATATAATCCATCAGGGTTTTGTTGTGTGCTATCCCTCCGGTAATAAGGATATTATCAACTCTCCCTTCAAGAACAGCCGCCATTGTTCCAATGTATTTCGATATCTGATATCCCAGGGTATTTTGCAATAACTGCGCTTCCTTGTCGCCCTCCTGAGCTCTTTTTTCAATTTCAACAGCATCGTTTGTTCCGAAGTAGGCAACAAAGCCACCTTCGCCTGTTACCATTTTTTTAAGAGTTTCCTGCGAGTATTCACCACTGAAGCAAGCTTTTATTAAGTCGCCAACGGGTAAGGTGCCGCTTCTCTCCGGAGAAAGAGGACCTTCTCCATCCAGTGCCTGATTCACATCTATTACTTTCCCCTTACGATGGGCTCCTACAGATATTCCTCCGCCAAGATGGGCAATGATAAGGTTGAGTTCTTCATATTCCTTACCTATACTTTTAGCATGAATGCGGGCTATAGCTTTCTGATTGAGTGCGTGAAAAACCGACCGGCGTTTAAACTGGGGTAATCCTGTTAGGCGGGCTTCATCGCATAGTTCGTCCACAACCACCGGATCGGCAATATAGGCTTTGGCGCTCGGGAGCTCTTGTGCAATATTATCGGCAATCAGGGCGCCAAGATTACTGGCATGCTCTCCAAAACGGCACGAAAGCAGATCTTCCTTCATGATTTCGTTAACGGCATATACACCTGAAGGTATTGGCTTCAGTAATCCCCCACGACCAATAACTATTTCAATTCTTTCAATTGTTACACCGGCGTCTTTAAGTTCTGAAAGAATGATCGATTTGCGGAAGGCAAACTGATTTATAACTGAGGTGAAATTTTTAAGTTCCTCAGAGGAATGCTTTATGTTTTTTACAAATACCGACTTTATATTGTCGTAAACCGCAATTTTGGTTGAAGTAGAACCTGGATTAATAGCTAATATAAGCCTGTTTTCCATTCATTTATGTCAATAATGTTGCTAAGGCTATGGAGTACAATTTACTTTCTTCGGTATCGGCGCGAGAAGTAAGAACTACAGGAACAGTGGCACCAACGACAACAGCAGCAGTTTTAGCCCCGCCGAGAAATAAGAGTGACTTATATAAAACATTTCCGGCATCAAGGTTATGTACCACAAGCAAATCGGCATCTCCGGCAACATCACTTACAATGCCTTTATGTTCAGCAGCTTCCTTTGATACGGCATTATCCAGAGCGAGGGGACCATCTACGATGCATCCTTTAATCTGTCCTCTCCGGTTCATTGTAGCCAGAACTGCGGCATGTCCGGTCGATTCAATTTTGCTGTTCACAGTTTCTACCGGGCAAACTATTGCTACTTTGGGTAGTGGGCATCCTAGCTTATGGAAAACTTCAGATGCATTGGCAATCAGGCTTATTTTTTCTTCCAGAGTTGGAGCTATATTCATTGCCGCATCTGTTAATCCTAAAATTTTATGGTAATGGGCAGTCTGAAAAAGGGCCACATGACTTAATACCTGACTTTTTCTGATTCCTTTTTCTTTGTCGAGAATAGCCTTTAGCAAGGCAGCAGTCGATACAAAACCCTTCATCAGCAGTTCGGCTTTTTTTTCTTTTACAAGCTGAACGGCCATACGGGCCGATTCTGCCGGATCATTTTCAGGTATAAGTTTAAATCCTGAAATTTCAAAATCCAGCTTTTTACAGTAATCTTCGATCTTATTTTTATTGCCTATAAATAAGGGCTCTATAATACCTTCTTTAACACCATCATAAATGGCTGAAATAACAGCTTCATCTTCGGCAGCAGCTATAGCTATAACTTTTTTTTGCTGCTTTTTCGATTCGTTTAATAATGATTCAAAATTTGGTATCATAATTAATAATCAATTTTAAAGCTTCCCTGTGTTCTCATATTTTCGAGGATGTCCATGGTATCCTGGGCTATAATAAGTTCTTCGTTTGTGGGTACAACCAAAACTTTTACTCTGGAGTGTTCCCTGGTAAGCACCATTTCCTGCCCATGAACTCCGTTATTCTTTTCATAATCAAAGTCAATTCCTAAAAATTCCAAGCCTTTAATTACTTCGCTTCGGGTATAATCAGAGTTTTCGCCAATACCACCTGTAAAAATAAGCATATCCAGACCACCCATGGCGGCTGCATAAGAGCCAATGTATTTTCTGATACGGTAGTGATACATATTGAGCCCAAGTTTGGCTCTTTCGTTCCCTTCATAAGCGGCTTTCATGATTTCGCGCATATCGGAAGAGACTCCTGTGATGCCAAGCATACCACTATGCTTGTTTATCAGAGTATTAGCAGTACTTATATCAAGTTCCTCTTTCATCATCAAGTAAGTGAGTACGCCAAGATCCAAATCTCCGCTTCGGGTTCCCATAATCAGACCTTCAACTGGAGTTAATCCCATGGAGGTGTCAATGGAAACACCATTATTAATGGCTGTTAAAGAGGCTCCATTTCCGAGATGACAGGTAATTATTTTGAGATCCTGCTTATTTTGGCCAATCATTTCGGCACCGCGTTGTGATACATAGCGGTGACTGGTTCCGTGAAAACCATAGCGCCGTATTCCATATTTTTTATACAATGGAAACGGAATAGCATACATATATGCATAGTCGGGCATAGTTTGATGAAAGGCGGTATCGAAAACACTTACCTGCGGCACATTGGGTAACAATGCCTGCATGGCAAAAATACCTTTAAGGTTAGGCGGATTATGAAGCGGGGCCAGGTCGATACATTCTTCCAGCATTCTGATAACTTCATCGGTAATGAGCACACTGGAATTGAATTTTTCGCCTCCATGCACTACACGGTGACCAACGGCATCTATTTCTTCAAAATTGGAAATGCTTCCATGTCTTACAGAGGTGAGAATTCCAAGCACATATTCTATACCCGACTGATGATCGTATATATCTCCTTCAAGCAGAAGTTTGTCGCCATCAATACGTTCATTTTTAATAAAAGATCCATGTAGGCCTATCTTCTCGACAACACCTTTTGCCAGTACTTCGCGCGAGGCCATGTCGAAAAGCTGATATTTGATGGAGGAACTTCCGCAGTTTAAAACAATTATTTTCATTACTTAAATGTCATTTTATTTCGGTGCAGGTTATGTTCTGCGAAACTTTTGTGTCACGTTCATATTTATAAAAACCTTTGCCGGTTTTCCGTCCCAGGTTGTTGGCACGTACAAGTCGCTTGATAATGGGAGAAGCTTTGAATTTCTGCAAACCAAATTCCTGATAAAGGTTATCCATATATTTTAATATCTTATCGAGGCCAATCCTATCAGCCAGCTCGAAAGGTCCAAACTGTAAACCATACCCGATTTTCATGGTGTTGTCGATGCTTTCAATAGAGGCTACTCCTTCCATCAGAACTTCACATGCTTCGTTTATTAGGGTGACAATCAATCGTGTACTTATATTTCCAGGCGATTCGTTCACAGTTACCACCTTTTTTCCTATCATTTTGGCAAAACGGCAAACAAAATCGTAAGCTTCTTCACTGGTTCTCAATCCTTTAACAACTTCAACAACTTTAACCGTAGGTGGGATCATAAAATGAAGACCAACAGCACGTTCCGGGAAATTGAGAGTGGAGGAAAGATCCGAAATCATAAGAGTGGAAATATTTGAAGTGATTACCGCATCGGGCGATACATTCTCTTCAATTTTTCTAAAAACCTCTTTTCTTAATTCGATTGAAGTGCCTGGTTTGTTGGAACTTATAGTTTCCATTACCAGGTTGCATTCAGCAATTTTACTGTAATCGGTCGTGCCCTGTATTCTCGAAAGTATTGCTCTTTTCTCACTCTCTGTCAAACCCCAGCGATCGATAATCATATCGAGCTGCCGGTTTATATCGAGAAAAATTTCGTTTACTCTTTCTTCACTAACATCTACAAAAACAACATCTATTCCGGATTGGCTTACAATACGGGCAATTTCCTGGCCAACCGATCCGCAACCCACGATACCAACTTTACGAAGACTTTCCTTCTTCCGTAGCTTCTCGTTAAGTGCATAATCTTCTAAAACTTCCGACATTTTATTTATATAATAATTTAAATTCCGGCAGCCTGGTTTACTGTAATTGCGATCAGATTCACAATATCCTTAACCGAGCAGCCTCTTGACAAGTCGTTAATAGGAGCGGCCATTCCTTGCAAAACAGGTCCAACCGCTTCAGCATCAGCTAAACGCTGTACCAATTTATAGCAAATATTTCCGGTTTGAAGATCGGGAAACACTAAAACATTGGCATTTCCTGCTATCTCGCTTCCCGGGGCTTTACTTTTCCCTATCGATTCTATGATAGCAGCATCGGCCTGCAGTTCACCGTCAATTTTTAACGATGGATCCATCTGCCTGGCTATTTTGGTAGCGTTAATTACTTTGTCCACAAGTTCATGTTTGGCACTACCTTTGGTCGAAAAGCTCAACATCGCTATTCTTGGTTCAAAACCAGCAATGGCTCGGGTAGTTTTTGCTGTTGCTACAGCAATCTGTGCGAGTTCCTGGTCGGTGGGATTGGGATGCACGGCACAATCGGCAAATACCATAATTCCATTGTTCCCAAACGATTTGTTTTTCAATATCATAATAAACGCACCTGAAACTACAGATATACCTGGTAAGGTTTTAACATACTGAAAAGCAGGACGTAATACATCACCGGTTGCATTCATCGCTCCGGCAACTTCACCATCAGCATTGCCGTTTTTGATCATAATAGTGGCCAGATAAAGCGGATCTTCAACAAGCTTTTGGGCATTGGAGCGTGTAAGCCCTTTGGCTTTTCGCAGTTCTACCATCAGGTCAATATATTGCTCTTTTTTAGGGTGATTTACAGGGTCGATAATTTCAGCTTCAGAGATATATTTTAAATCCCATTGTTTAGCTAATTCAAAAATTTTTGAAGGGTTCCCAATAAGTGAAATGCGGGCGATTTTTTCCTGGATGACCTGATCTGCAGCTTTAAGGGTGCGTTCTTCTGTTCCTTCGGGTAAAACAATGCGTTTGTTCTGAAGTTTTGCTTTTTCTTTAATACTGTCGAGCAATTCCATGATTCAAAAATTTTCAATTAAGTTTCATTACTGATATGAAATTTCAACTGCGGTTCAGGTATCAAAGATAATATTCCTGATGCGTTAAAAATCCACCAAACCTATATTTTCCATTAATATTCTTTAACATATCTGCTGATGATTAAATTCAGCTTATGTAAATTAAACAATTAACCGATGAAATCAAAATTCATTTTTTGGGTTAGACTCACATATAATTAGTTTTAAGGGAAAACTGAATTAGTTGGCACAAAATTCTATCTTTGCGGTTATTTTATTTTATAAGAATGAACCTGGAACAAAAGATTTCTCAGCTTGATAAAACTCTGAAGGGTAAAATATATTCGGACAGGGTCGCCAAAATCTTATATGCCACCGATGCTTCGGCATATCGCGAAGTGCCACTGGCAGTTGCCATTCCTGAAGATGACGAAGATATCAGTAAAATTATTCAATTTGCCCGCGAGGAAAGGTTGAGCCTCATTCCGCGTGGGGCAGGAACATCTCTGGCGGGACAAGTGGTTGGCAATGGTATTGTGGTTGACATTTCCCGAAATTTCAGAAAAATCCTAAAAGTGGATGAAGCTAACCACTCAGTTACTGTTCAGCCGGGTGTTGTGCTTGATGAGTTAAATCTTAACTTAAAGCAATATAATTTATTTTTTGGGCCGGAAACCTCCACCTCCAATCGTTGTGTGATGGGTGGGATGCTTGGTAATAACTCCTGTGGTTCTCACTCGATTATTTACGGAAGCACACGCGATCATATCAATAGCGTAAAAGCGTTCCTGAGCGATGGTTCTTTTACTGAGTTTACTGATGTTACTGCGCAGGAATTCGAAAATAAACTGCGGGGCAATTCTTTTGAATCGCATCTTTACAGAAGTCACTATGATATTTTAAAGAATCCTGTTAATCAGGAATCTATTCGACGCGAGTTCCCCGATCCGGAGATTCGTAGGCGTAACAACGGTTATGCCATCGATGTACTTTTGGAAACCAATCCGTTTACAGGAAACAAAATTCCGTTCAACTTCTCAAAACTGCTTGCCGGTTCTGAAGGAACACTGGCCATGGCTACTGAAATGGTTCTCAACCTGGTACCAATTCCTCCGAAAGAAAAAGCTGTTATTTGTGTGCATCTGAACACAGTAATGGAGGCTTTGTATGCGAATTTAATTGCGCTTAAATACGCTCCAGGTGCTGTAGAGTTAATGGACTCTATAATATTGAACTGTACGAAAGATAATATTTCGCAGCGGCGAAACCGGTTCTTTGTTCAGGGCGATCCGGGTGCTTTGTTAATTGTGGAATTTGCCCGCGAAACCAAGGAGGAGATTCTTGAAATTCAGATTAGTCTTGAAAAAGAACTCAGAGCTAATAATCTGGGGTATCACTTCCCGGTGTTATTTGGCTCTGATATTGCCAAGGTTTGGGCTTTAAGAAAATCGGGGTTGGGTGTATTGTCTAATATTCCTGGTGATGCTAAACCTGTATCGGTTATTGAGGATACCGCTGTTCATCCGCGTGATTTGCCTGCGTATATAACCGACTTCAACGAATTACTTACGAAGCATAAGCTCGAATGCGTGTTTCATGCGCATGTAGGCTCGGGTGAGCTTCATCTGCGCCCTGTGCTGAATCTGAAGGATCCAAAAGATGTTCAAATTTTCCGTACGCTGGCTTTGGAAACGGCTCAACTGGTTAAAAAATACCGGGGTAGTCTGAGTGGTGAGCATGGCGATGGGCGTTTACGTGGCGAATTTTTGCCTGTGATGATTGGTGAACAGAATTATGAGCTTGTGAAGCAGGTGAAAAAGATTTGGGACCCGGAGAATTTGTTTAACGCAAATAAGATTGTCGATACGCCGGCCATGAATAGTTCCCTGAGGTATAATCCCGGTGAACCCTCTAAAAAAATTGAGACATATTTTGATTTCTCTGCAACTATGGGAATCATGGGGGCAGTTGAAAATTGCAATGGTAGCGCCGACTGCCGTAAAACTGAAGTAATTGGAGGCGTGATGTGCCCCAGTTATATGGCTACCCGGGACGAGAATGCAACTACCCGGGCGCGTGCCAATATTTTAAGGGAATATTTAACCCGGTCGGATAAGGTAAATCCTTTCGATCATAAGGAAATTGGCCAGGTGCTCGATCTTTGCATTTCGTGTAAGGGTTGTAAAAGCGAATGTCCTTCGAATGTGGATATGGCCAAACTGAAAGCCGAGTACCTGCAGCATTATTACGATGCCAATGGGGTTCCGCTCCGCAGTTGGCTCGTAGGAAATATTAATAAATTCAACAAGCTTGCAAGTGTTGTTCCGTCCATGTATAATTATATGATGAACAAATCTCCGTTGGCAAAACCAATTAAAAACTTTATTGGTTTTAGCGAGAAGAGAATGTTGCCTGCCTTAGCTCCTCAGACATTTAAGAAGTGGTTAGGTAAAAATCTTGATCACCTCAATGCTGATCTTTCGGACGATGCTAAAACGATTTGTTTGTTTGTGGATGAATTTACAAACTACAACGATGTGGAGATTGGGGTTAAATGTGTGAAATTGCTGAATAAATTAGGTTACAAAGTTATTACATCTTCACATAAGGAAAGCGGTCGGACATATCTGTCGAAGGGATTACTGAAAAAAGCACGTGCTTTAGCTGAATATAATGTTAAATCGCTACACACCCTGGTTGGTCAAAACATTCCTTTAGTGGGAATTGAACCATCATGTATTTTAACCTTCCGCGACGAGTATCCTGAACTTGTAACGGCTCCTTTCCGCAATCAAGCTAAAGAATTATCTAAAAATGTTTATCTCATCGAGGAGTTCCTGAGTAAAGAATTTGAAGACGGAAGGATAGATGTTTCCAAATTTAGCCGCCAGGAGAAGATAATTAAATTCCATGGGCACTGCCAGCAAAAAGCTATTGTTTCCACAACGCCGACTCAAAAGATGCTTTCCATACCACAGAATTTTAAAGTAAGCGAAATTAAGTCGGGTTGCTGCGGCATGGCCGGATCATTTGGATATGAAAAAGAACATTACGATGTATCGATGAAAATCGGAGAACTGGTACTTTTCCCCGAAATTAGAAAATCGGACGACAATACCATAATAGCTGCACCAGGAACAAGCTGTCGTCATCATATAGCTGATGGAACAGGGAAGAAGGCCGTGCATCCGATTGAAGTTCTATACGATGCTTTAGCGTAAATAAAATAATTTTTCATTTTGGAAATCCACAGAGTTACATTCTGTGGATTTTTTGTTTTTAGCGAGGCAATATCGTTAAAAACAATTTTCAAAAGTAAACAAATCAACCGCGCACTTGTTTACAAAAGTCAAATATTTAGATGGTTTACAAAAATGAACGAATATTTCAATACGAATGTTGATCAACATTGTAAATAGTTACTATTAAATATATTTATCTATATATTGTATTTATAATCATAATTTTAAATAAATCATATCATATATGAGTTTAATTATTAGTTCACATAAATGTATTACTATCTCAAAAATCATAAATAACGACAATTATTTAAACTTAATGTGCTAATTACCATATATTTATAAATTATAAGTAATTATATTGTTTAATAATAATTGATGTAAGGTTTTATATACCATTTAAATCCGACGTTTTTCACTTTCTACCCTTCGCTTGTGCTTGAGATTAAGGTTTTGTTTTTACTTAAAAAAAAATGTTCTATTACCCTTAAAAATACAGGGAAAATAACCATAACTGAATCTTCCCATTTAATTGTGGGTTATAAGCGGATTGATAACGGAAAATAACTGCAAAAATTTAAGATCACAGAAGTCGAAGTTCGCTTGGATTACAATTGTAAACTTAATACAATTCACATATGTTATTTGAATTGTATTTATTGTTAGTTACATTTGTGAAATGAAGGACAGGATTCAAAAGTTTATTCATAAAGAAGGAATTTCGCCAGCTCATTTTGCCGACGAAATTGGGGTGCAACGCTCCAGTGTTTCGCATATTCTCTCTGGACGGAATAATCCCAGCTTTGATTTTATTCAGAAGATTCTCGACCGCTATAAAAATTTGAATGCTGAGTGGCTTATTATGGGAATTGGCGACATGTATAAAAAGGTAGAAAAGAATATCTCTTTTACTACAGAACCTGTTCGTAAGGAAATTTCTCCTCAGCAGAAAGATTTATTTGCCGGGAATAATACGGTTAAATCAGAGCCACCTCCGGTATATGCTCAGGAGAAGGAAATGATTATGAATAGGGTTCAGGAAGCTTCTGTTAACAAATCGGTTGAAAAAATTATCGTGTTTTATTCCGATAAAACTTTCGTGGAGTTTAGACCTTCATCGTAAGGTTTATTATCTTTGCCGCAAAAATGTATAAAACTTTTATCCGTCCCGTATTCTTCAAAATGGATCCCGAAAAGGTTCACCACCTGGTAGTCGGGGCCATGAAATTTGTTCATCGTATTCCTTTTATCGGTTCTGTTTTAAAAAGCTTTTTTTCAGTATCTCATCCATCGCTGGAACGCACTGTTTTTGGACTTAAATTCAAAAATCCAGTCGGACTGGCTGCTGGTTTCGATAAAAATGCTGAAGTTTACAGAGAGTTCAGCAGCCTCGGATTTTCTTTCATCGAAATTGGTACTGTTACGCCTAAACCACAGCCTGGCAATCCTAAAAAACGTTCCTTTCGTTTACCTGCCGATACAGCTTTGATTAACCGAATGGGTTTTAATAACAAAGGGGTTGACGAAGCTGTAAAAAATCTAAAAAAACGTAAGGACCTTACTACGATTATAGGTGGTAACATTGGGAAAAATACCGCCACTTCCAATGAAGATGCTGTAAATGATTACGTGATCTGCTTTAACGGTCTTTACGACCATGCCGATTATTTCGTGGTGAATGTAAGTTGTCCCAATATCTCCAATTTAAGCAAACTGCAAAATAAGGATTCGCTTATGGAGATTTTATCGGCTATCACGAAAGAACGCCAGAATAAAACTGTTCGTAAACCTGTTTTGCTTAAAATTTCACCCGATCTCAACTTCGGACAGATTGATGAAGTTATTGATATTGTGAATACTACCGGAATTGACGGAATTGTAGCCACCAATACAACCATATCGCGGGAAGGTCTTACCACTCCCGTTTCTACCATCGAAGCTATCGGAAATGGCGGTTTAAGCGGAAAGCCTCTTGCTTCACGCTCAACAGAGATTATACGTTATATTACACAGAAAACGGGTGGCAAGTTGCCTGTGATTGCGGTTGGAGGAATATTTACGGCTGAAGATGCACTTGAAAAACTAAATGCAGGCGCTTCTCTGGTACAGCTTTATACCGGATTTATTTATGAAGGTCCGGGGTTAGCCAAAAAAATCTGTAAAAAACTCCTGACGTAATTTCAAACTTTGTTTTGAGTATACTCGTATGCGCTAAATATTAATTGACGCAAACTGATTGCTTGTTGCTAATATTTTTATATTATGAAACCCAAAACCTATTTAAGTCTTTGCCTGGCATTGCCATTCTGTTTGGGATTGTCAGCGCAGACCAAAAACCTGGTGCAGAATCCAAGTTTCGAAATTTATGAAAAATGTCCGGTAGACCATACGCCCTTCGACAAATCGCATAAACTGATTCAAGGCTGGACTTATCCAACATATGCCACACCCGATTATTTTCACCGGTGCAGTCCCGGGCAGGTTAAGGTTCCCGGTAATTTTGCAGGTGTTAGCGAACCCACCTCGGGCGACGCTTACATGGGCGCTATTTTAACAGGTACTGAACGCGATTACCGGGAATATTTTCAGGGTACCTTATCTGAACCTATGGTCAAAGGTAAAATGTATTGTGTCACTTTTAATTATCGTTTGGCTTCGTTGTCGATGTTTGCGGTTGACCAGCTTAGCTTGTTCTTTGTTGACCTTAAAGTTGAATCTACAATTAAAGCCAATCTTGCTGTTGATCCTCAGTTGAATAACACTCCAGGATTGTTTCTCGATAATAGCGAGGAATGGAATCAGTTTTGCCAGGTTTACACAGCTAATGGTGGGGAGCGTTATTTTGTCATTGGTAATTTCAAGGATTATGATCATACTAATTATGTTGTAACTGACAAGAACGTTTCGAATTTGCGTGATAAAAAATACGCCTACTATTTTTTTGATGATTTTAGTGTCAAACCGTTGGAAAATTGTAGCGATTGCCCCTGTGTCCCCCAGAATATGGATGTTGTTGTAATGGATTCATCCTATACAGGAGGACTTGATCCACGTACAGGAGTTTTTAAGGGTAGAGTAGATGATGGTAAGATCTCTCTCGGAATCCAGGGCGGAACAACACCTTATTCTGTAACATGGTCTAATAATATGACAGGTTCTTCTTTAAAGGGATTACCTGCAGGAGATTATACCTATACAGTTAAAGATGTTTATAATTGTACCGCTTCAGGTAAAATTGTTTTTAAGCAACCGGAAGTAACTGTTGATACCGTTTCCGATAATCTTATGAATATTCAGGAAGGAGCGGCAATAGTTCTTAAAAATATATTTTTTGAATATAATAAAACCACTCTTTTACCTGCCTCTTTTCCTGAATTGAATAAGGTAGTGGTTTTCATAAAGGAAACAGATGCCAAATTAATCGAGATCTCGGGTCACACTGATAGCGATGGTACTGATACTTATAACAAAACTTTAAGTCAGGGCCGGGCCAAATCGGTTGTCAATTATCTTGTTTCTCAGGGTATTGAGTCGGCCCGACTCACCGCAGTTGGCTACGGAGAATCGCGTCCTATTGATACAAACTTTACTGCAGCGGGGAAATCACAAAACAGGAGAGTTGAATTTCTACTTAAGAAAAAATAATTCAAATTTTTGATTATGAAGTTAATAACCTATATTCTCTTCTTAACTTTTTCGCTCACCGCATTTGCACAGAAAGCCGAAAAAGGGTTTAAGAACCTAGAAAAGGATGATTTTATTAAAGCCCAGGAATCCTTTCTGAAAGTTCTTCTAGAAGATTCAAGCAACTGTGCTGCTCAGTTCGGTATGTCGCTTATACTTTCAAACGAGAAAAATCCGGCTAAGGATTATTTTCAGGCATGGGATTATTTTTTACTTGTAAAGAAAAATATTAAGAAACTTAGTGATGACGACAACACTTTACTTAAAGAATTCTTTACCAAAAGAGACGCAGAACGTCGTAACCGCACCATTCAATATAATATCGACTTTGAAGAAAAAATTATTGAAGATAAGCTTATCAGATATGTCCGGGAAGAAAACAACCTTGCTGTTGCGGAGAAATTTATTGCTGTATATCCCAATTCTAAATTCTATGAAAATGTGATTCATATACGCAATCATCTTGAGTTTAGAAAAGCCGAAAAAGCAAATACCCTGGAAGCTTATAACGAATTTTTAAAACGTTACCCCCAGGCGGCTCAGGTTAACGAAGCTTTAACGGCGCGCGACGAATTGGCTTATCAAAGAGCTAAAAAGGCAAATACAATTGAAGCTTTGGATGAATTTATAAAAGCTTATCCTAAAGCATATCATTATTACGACGCTATAAAGCAACGGGATCAGTTAGCTTTTGATTTTGCCAAAAAGCAGAATACAATCGAAGCTTTTGAGAATTTTATGATCAGGTATCCCACGTCATTGCATATTCCCGCAGCAAAGGTAATTCAGCGTAAACTGCTTTATGAAAAAGCTAAACAGGTAAATACGCTTGAGGCGTATAATGCTTTTATCCAAAAATATCCCGACGGAGAGCTTTTTGTTGATATTTTCAACTTAAAAACTAATGTTCTCGGAAAAAATATGCTTGCCGATGCCCAGGGCAACAAGGAGATGGTAAAATGGATCAAAGGCTTCGACTCGGAAGAGAAAAACGACAGTGCAGGTGGAATTTCGGTTACTCCCGACAATCGGATCATTTTCTCAGGAACGCGTCAACGATTGTCGGGCAATGGAACCGAAGCCTGGGTACTTTGTGTTGATGCTGAGGGTAAAATGGTATGGAATAAATCTTATGGTTCTGCCACGTATAATAAGGTCAAATTTCAAACGCTGACACCTAAAGGGGATATTCTCCTGGGAGGATTGAATAATTCAAGTAACGACACTCTTTTGGCCCGAAGCTGGCTATTCGAGATTACTTCAGCAGGGAATGGGAAATGGGAGAGAAATATTGAGGGAAAAGAAATAGAAGCAATTTACACAGCTCCTTCCGGAGATGTTTATGTGTCGGGATGTAATACAAACGATTCAGTTCCAAGAGTCTTATATCTGGCTAAACTAAACGCCGATTATCAGAAACTTTGGAGTCGTGATTATTTGAAACAGGGAGTACTTGGCCCATTTGCTGTTACTGCGGCACAGAACATGGTGATGGGAGCGGGAACATGGGTATGGAAAACCGATTCGCAGGGGTATATTGTGTGGGAAAAGAATCTGCCGGGTACTGACAGTATAATTTCGGCATATGCTATCCCCGGTGGTTTGTTTTATTTGGTTGGGACCAGAAATAGCTCACCCTATATTATGCGAATGAATGACCAAGGGGTTATTTCATGGGAGAAGAATTTTCCTGAAATGGGTGGTCTGCATTTTGACTTTGCAGCTTTATTGCCTGATAAAACAATTTTTACCAGATTTCAAGGTGATGGAATTTTGGGCTTCATGGTGCTGTCGGACAAAGGTGATATTTTGAAGGAATTACGATTTTCTCAGTCTTCAGCTCCGGCTTATGGCTCCATAACAATAAATGCTGCGGGAGAGGTATTTACTGTTTTTACGCGGAATAATTTTTCAAATACCGAGATCGTTGTATGTAAACTAGTTACTAAATAAAGAGCTTTCAAAAACATGATGAAAGTCATTTTTTTATTAACATTTGTTTGAAATTATATATTATCAATTTATATTTGAAACCGAGGTAATATGAATTAATGTTACTAAAGCTTACTTCAGGTAAGCCTTTAATTTATTAATAGAGCTAACTCCTAATTTTTTATCAGTTTATGGACAACACACAATCAGTTAAAGTTAAATTTTACAGTGGGGAAGATTTGCCTTTGGAATTACACAAGGTGAGAATCGTACAAAAGCTTCATCTCAGACCTATTGATCAAAGGTTAAAGGCCATGGATGAAGCTGGTTATAATACTTTTCTTCTGACAACCAACGACGTTTATCTCGATATGCTTACCGACAGTGGTACCAACGCTATGAGCGACAACCAGCTTGCTTCTATGTTGCAGGCCGACGATGCTTATGCCGGTTCGCAGAGCTATACAAAAATGGAAAAAGCGATTCAGGAAGTTTTCGGGAAAAAGTATGTGTTACCGGTACATCAGGGACGTGCTGCCGAAAATATCATTTCGCAGGTATTTATTAAAAAAGGTGATGTAATTCCTATGAATTACCACTTTACAACAACTAAAGCTCATATGGAGCTTAATGGCGGTACCATTTTTGAAATTTATACCGATGAAGCTTTAAAAATAAAGAGTAATGTTCCTTTCAAAGGAAATATCGATATAACTAAATTAAAGGGTATTATCGAGAAATATGGCCCCGGTAAAGTGCCTTTTATCCGTTTGGAAGCTTCAACAAACCTCATTGGCGGGCAGCCTTTTTCGATCCAGAACATGAGAGAGGTTTGTAAAGTTGCCGATCAACATGGAATTATGGTGGTTATGGATGCCAGTTTGATAGGGGAGAACGCCTATTTTATTAAGCAGCGGGAAGATGAGTTTAAGCAGAAGTCTATTGCTGATATTCTTCTTACCATGTGCGACCTGGTGGATGTTGTTTATTTCTCCAGTCGAAAAGTTAGTTCCACAAGAGGTGGCGGAATATGCACAAACCGGGAAGACTGCTATGCTAAGATGCGCGATTTAATTCCTTTGTATGAAGGTTTCTTAACTTACGGAGGTATGTCGATTCGCGAAATTGAAGCTATGGCTGTTGGTTTACGCGAAACTACTGACGAAACAGTTATTAACCAGTCGCCTTCATTTATTGCCCACCTGGTAGGAGAGCTGGAAAAATTAAATATTCCGGTGGTTACCCCTGCGGGAGCTCTGGGATGTCACCTCGATGCCATGGGCTTTTTACCACATATATCTCAAAAGGAATACCCTGCAGGAGCTTTGGCAGCCGCCTTCTATATTATTTCTGGATGCCGGGGCATGGAAAGGGGGACAATTTCAAGTGTAAGAGATGAACACGGAGATGATGTGCTTGCAGATATTGAATTGCTGCGCTTAGCATTTCCAAGAAGAGTATTTACTTTGTCACAGACCAGATACGCTCTCGATAGATTACATTGGTTATACAAAAACCGTGATCTTGTTGGAGGTTTGAAATTTATTGAAGAACCTGCTGTATTGCGATTCTTTAATGGTAGGCTTGCACCTACCAGCAACTGGCCCGAAAAGCTTGTTGCGAAGTTCAAGCAGGATTTTGGGGACAGTTTATAGTAATTATTCCAAGTCCTTTGTCACCCTTTCCGTGCAGCCCGGAAAGGGTGTTTTCTTTTATGTCAGTTATTTGATAACTTTATGAAAATTTTAAAGTATGGAATTGAATCTGACCACACCAGCATTGTTTTTTTCGGCTATTTCGTTGATTTTACTTGCTTATACAAACCGGTTCTTATCTCTTGCTCAGTTGGTTCGCAGTTTGCATGCGCAATATAAAACAGAACCAACTACTACCATTTTGGGGCAGATAAAAAATTTAAGGAAACGGCTTCATTTGATTAGAACTATGCAGATAGCAGGATTGACAAGTCTGTTGCTCTGTGTACTTTGTATGTTTTTGATTTATGTGAGGGCAACGGTAATAGCTGAGATTACTTTTGGAATAGCAATGATTTTGTTGATTATTTCGCTTGCTTTTTCAGTTTGGGAAATACAAATATCTGTAAAGGCGCTTGATTTACATTTATCGGATATAGAAGATACTGAGCTTTGATTCAGTATCTTAATCTCCTACAAATTCGGCAGTTTCATAGAATTGGAATGGCAAATCAATAAGTTGCATTACTTCTTTTCCAAAATCCAGATTATCTTCGTCACCTTCTTCATAATACCATTTTACAATGCAATTTTTTATTTGCAAATTGTTTTTGGCCTGTTGCAAAAACTTACTAATTTGCTGAGAACTACTGCTGTTCATATAGTCGAGACAAACCGTAATACAAATATTCTCGAGATAGCAGTTATCGATCCATGTGTGAAGCGGATCATAAAATTTCGCCGTATCTTCAGGAAGCGATCTTCCTTTAATAAGCAGGTTTCCATCCATTAAAAATTTAATCTCAGGAGTACTTTTAGTTGGAGCCAGTATAAGTTGTTCCATTTAGCGTATTTTAGGTTTATTGCGCAATGACAGTTACAATACGAAATAGAATTGTAATTGTTAAAATTATTATAGAAAAAAATAGAAACTCGGGATTAGTTGCAATGCTTTGTTTCTTTTTAGAAAACAGAACCATGTTAATCAGGAACTTCGGCATATTCGTAAAAATTAAAGTTTATTTTGGTTAAAGATTCAAATTCTTTGCCTGTTTCGAATGATTCATCATCGCCTTCCTCATAATGCCAGTTGACCGATTTTGCTTTAACCATCGGATTTTCGTTAAGCAGACACAATAAAGAATATACCTGTTTGGAGCTGCTTGTATTCAGATATTCCAGCTTAAGATTTAAGGTAACTGTTTCACAATCGCAATCTTTAATCCAGTCTAGAACCGGAGTATAAAAACCAACAGGATCTTCGGGTAAGGAACGTCCATGAATAAAAAGTTCTCCGTTTGGATTAAAGTTAACTTTAGGCGTGGCTTTCGATTCTTCGATAAATAAAGATTTCATCTTTCTATTATTTATTCCAGTAAACGATGTTGGTTAAGAAAGGATTCATTCCTTTGATAAGCGGTCGATTTGTTCTGACAAAAGTTAGATTCCTGTTCTTGAATCTAGGTTTGCATCATTTTTTTGGATAAATTTTTGTTATATAATTTATATTATGTTAAATACAATTTATTAAAAATAAGGAGCAGATTTATCTCCACTCCTTATTTTCAATATTTCAATTAACCTTTTAGTTCTTTCAGCTTTTGGTTTACAATTTCAAGCTTATCGTTCATTTTTAAACGATAATACAATGCTTTTAACGTTTCCAGCGGTGAAATTTCTTTTGGATTCAGTTCGCTTGCTTTTTCCATGTAAGGAATTGCTTTTTTGAATTGTTCCTCAGCCGCAGCTTTTTTCTCCAAATATTTCTTATTGTCGTTTTCATTAACAGCATCTTCCATCATCTTAACTGCAGAGTTATAATATACAACTGCAGCATTGTAATAAGCATCGAAATAAGTGGGATCAATTTCAATTGACTTATTATAAGCAGCTATTGCATTATCTGCCTGTCCCATTTTATCGTAGAGGGTTCCTTCTGCAAAGTAAAATGACTTATTACCCGGATCGCTTGCTTTTGCTTTCGCCAGATATTCGAGAGCTTCTGCACTTTGTCCTTTAACCAGATAATAATTAATCAACTCTATTAAAATTGAAACGTTATCGGGATATTTCTGGAAGCCCTGTTGCAATGAAGCTAAAGCCTGAGCAGAATCTCCAGTGGCAGTATAAGCTTTGTTAAGGTCAAGATAGATCGATGGTGAGTTGTATTTCATATCGATTGCTTTCTTGAAATATTTAATTGCTTCGGCTGGTTTTCCAGCTTCCGAAGCCGTTACCCCGGTGTAATAAGTAATAAGAGTGTCCGATACATTTACAAGAGGATTTTCGCTGATTTCAACCATCGATTTGAAAGCTTCATGCGATTTGGCAAAATCCTTCAGGTTATATTCGTTTAAAGCCTGTTTTTCGAATTTGGTTTTAAGCTCCTTTAAACCTTCAGTAATTTTCTTTTTCGATTTACCATCCTTGTCAAGTTCAATTGCTTTGTTATAACTGTTTAAAGCTTCTTTCAATGGTTGAGGATGGATCACCTGTGTTTCCTGCCAGCTCTTAACGTTTCCGCCTTCAATATTAACAATAACTCTTTCATACACATACTGTTCCACAACAGCATTATTCATTTCTACTTTTTTAATTTCCTTAGGATCTTTATAAAAAAGTTTTAACTCGTGAACTGGCATTGCATTACGCAGCATTTGGGTATTAACTTCAAAAATATCCTGGAAAGTTTTTGCTCTGTCAATCCATGTCTTTGGATCAGCTCCTTTCTTAGGATCCTGAATGGTCTGATCACTTTTTTGCATTTTTTTCTCCAGAGCATTGTAATTCAGTCCAGCTCCCCCTTCGGTTTGGGCGATAAGGCTGATGAAGCTTGCTGCTATCAATGCCAATAACAATGATATACGTTTCATGATGAGATGATTTTGGTTTAATTCGTTTTTAATCAGTGTGCAAATTTAAAAATTTTTATTTATTAATTTTCTTATACAAAAAAAAGGCCGAAATTACTCTGAAGGCGTATTATTTTCGTTAATAGACTGACTATCACCAGAGTTATCTTCATGAATTTCTTCCGATTTAGCCACGTTTGTAACTGCTGCAATGGCGTCGTTGTTTCTCAAATTGATAACTTTTACTCCCTGGGTTGCTCGTCCTGCAAGTCGGATGTCGGATATTGGAAGCCTTATCGTAATTCCCGATTTTGTGATAATCATAAGATCATCATTATCAGTTACCCCTTTAATGGCAATTAATTTACCGGTCTTCTCAGTAATATTCAGTGTTTTTACACCTTTACCGCTGCGGTGTGTAACACGGTAATCCTCAATCTTTGAGCGCTTACCATATCCTTTTTCAGCGATTACCAGAATTTCTGTTTGAGGATTATCAACACAAACAATTCCAATAACCATATCATCTTCATCCTCAGAAAGACGAATAGCCCGAACACCAGAAGCAGTTCTTCCTACGGCACGGATGGCACTTTCGTTGAAGCGGATAGCCCTTCCCGACCGGATCGCAACTAAAATTTCATTACTACCATCAGTTAATTTGGCATCAATCAGATTGTCACCATCCTTGACGGTAATGGCTACTATCCCATTTTGTCGTGGTCTGGAGAAGTCTGATAACTCCATCTTTTTGATGATACCATTTTTTGTGCAGAGTACTACAAAATGGTTTTGAGTGTAGTCGGGATCAGCAAGGTTTTTAACATTGATAAAAGCACGCACGGCATCATCCTGATCGATATTCAGCATATTCTGAATAGCTCTTCCTTTCGAATCTTTTGTTCCTTCAGGCACGTCGTAAACTTTGAGCCAGAAGCATTTACCTTTTTCCGTAAAGAAAAGTATGTAGTTATGCATGGTGGCTGAAAACAAGTGCTCGAGGTAATCTTCATCGCGGGTTCTACTGCCGCGGGAACCGACTCCTCCCCTGCTTTGGGTCCTGAATTCGGTTAATGGAGTACGTTTTATATAACCAAGATTGGAGATGGTAATTACCATTTCATCGTCGGCATAAAAATCCTCCGGGTTGAATTCTTCGGCATTACGCACTATTTCGGTACGCCTTTCATCACCATATTTCTGTTTCAACTCGGCAAGTTCGTCTTTGATGATCTGCATTCTCAATTGTTCATCGGCCAAAATCTGACGTAGATATTCAATAAGTTTCATCAGCTCAGCATATTCCTCCTTGATCTTATCTCTTTCAAGACCAGTCAGTCTTTGCAGTCTCATTTCAAGAATTGCTTTAGCTTGAATTTCAGTCAGGTTAAAGGTCTGCATCAATCCGTCCTTAGCTTCGTCGGGAGTTTTTGAAGCACGGATAAGCGCTATTACTTCATCCAGATGATCCAAGGCTATCAGCAAACCTTCCAGGATATGGGCTTTCTTTTCGGCTTGATCCAGATCGTACTGGGTACGCTTAATCACCACTTCGTGCCGGTGCTGAACATAATAATGTATAAGCTGCTTGAGGTTGAGCGTTTTTGGACGGCCGTTCACCAATGCAATGTTGTTGACATTGAATGAATTCTGGAGCTGCGTATATTTGTAAAGATTGTTCAAAACAACATTAGCGCGGGCTTCTCTTTTCAGGATGATGACAATACGCATCCCTGAACGATCCGATTCGTCGTTGATATATGAAATCCCTTCAATTTTCTTTTCGTTGATAAGGTCGGCCGTTTTTTTAATGAGTTCGGCTTTGTTGACCATGTAAGGAATTTCGGTAATGATAATTTTATCCCTGCCTGAAGAGGTCACTTCCACCTCAGAACGGGCTCGAACAACAATACGACCACGTCCGGTTTCATAAGCTTCTTTAACTCCCTGGTAACCATAGATAATAGCGCCTGTTGGAAAATCAGGAGCTTTAACATGTTTCATCAACTCTTCGATGGTAATTTCGTTGTTGTCGATATAGGCAACAATTGCATCGCAAACTTCCCTTAGATTGTGGGGAGGCATATTGGTTGCCATCCCTACGGCAATACCCGAGGTACCATTTACCAAAAGATTGGGAACTTTTGCCGGGAGCACTTTTGGTTCTTCCAGTGAGTCGTCGAAGTTTAGCTGGAAATCGACCGTGTTTTTATCAATATCAGCCAGCATTTCTTCTGCAATTTTGCGCATACGTGCTTCGGTATAACGCATTGCAGCAGGACTATCGCCGTCGACCGAGCCAAAGTTTCCCTGACCATCAACCATCATGTAGCGGAGAGACCAGGGCTGAGCCATACGAACCATAGCATCGTAAACGGAAGTATCACCATGCGGGTGATATTTACCAAGCACCTCTCCTACAATTCTGGCGGATTTTTTATAAGGTCTGTTAGAAAATACACCTAGCTCAGACATTCCATATAAAACCCTCCGGTGAACTGGTTTAAGACCATCCCTTACGTCGGGTAAAGCTCTGGAAACAATTACGGACATCGAATAGTCGATGTATGCCGATTTCATTTCCTCTTCAATATTAATTCGAATAATACGTTCTTCTTCCATTCGTAAAAATTTGTTTTCGCTTATAAATCAAGCATATACAATATATCCAAAGTTTACTAAAGTAGGTATTTTTTCCCTAACTGAGGCTAATTGCGAAACTAATTTATTAACATCTTATTGTTTAAAATTGCGAACTTTTTTGTTACTATATTTGTATTAGATTTGTAATTTAGATACAACGAAATTGCTTCGAAATTTAAGAAAGGCATTTTATGGATGCAAAATTTTCACAACGCATTAAAGACGTATTGAATTATAGCCGTGAGGAAGCTTTACGTCTTGGGCATAATACCATTTCCACTGAACATCTTTTTTTGGGCATTTTACGCGACGGAGAGGGTGATGCTATCGAGGTACTGTTATCGCTTGGAGCTGACTTGTATGAAATTCGGAAAACTATTGAGACCAGAATAAAACCCGAAAAATATATTCCTGTTAAAGAAAACGATAACATACCTTTATTAAAGTCGGCCGACAGGGTTTTAAAATTAGTACATCTTGAAGCGCGTTCGTTCAAATCGGAGTTTGTGGATACCGGTCATTTATTGCTTGCCATCCTGAAGGATGAAAAAGCTTTTGTTACCCAAGTTTTAAACGAGTTAAACATTGATTATTTTACTGTGAAAGAAGAATTAGAAAGTTATGATATAGAATCCCGTTCAGACTTTCCCGGAGGAGGAAATGAAGACGATGATGATGATGCCCGGGGTGGCCAGTTTGGTCAGAATAAGCCCGGAAGTGGAGCACCCCAGCCTGGGAAATCGGGATCGGAAACACCGGTACTCGACAATTTTGGTGTTGATTTAACCAAAGCTGCCGAAGAAAACAGGCTTGATCCCATTGTAGGCCGTGAAAAGGAAATAGAGCGTTTGGCTCAGATTCTCAGCCGTCGTAAGAAAAACAACCCGATTCTCATTGGAGAGCCTGGTGTTGGTAAATCGGCGATTGTTGAAGGGCTTGCTCTTAGAATTATTCAGCGTAAAGTTTCCCGCGTTTTGTTCGGGAAACGAGTTGTAACTCTTGATCTGGCATCTATTGTAGCTGGTACAAAATACCGCGGACAATTTGAGGAGCGGATGAAAGCCATCCTTAACGAATTGGCAAAAAACAATAATGTGATTTTGTTTATCGACGAAATTCACACGATTGTTGGAGCAGGTGGTGCCACCGGATCGCTTGATGCTGCCAATATGTTGAAACCGGCCCTCGCCCGTGGCGAAATCCAATGCATTGGAGCAACCACCCTGGACGAATATCGCCAGCATATCGAAAAAGACGGAGCTTTGGAACGCCGATTCCAGAAAGTAATGGTTGAACCGACTTCTGCCGAGGAGACTGTTGAAATTCTGAATAATATTAAGGAGCGCTACGAAGAACATCATAATGTTTTTTACACTCCTGAAGCAGTTCAGGCGTGCGTAAAGCTCACAGAAAGATATATCTCCGACAGACATTTACCCGATAAGGCAATTGATGCTTTAGATGAATCGGGCTCCCGTGTTCATATTTCGAATATTGTAGTTCCCGAGAGAATTCTTGATCTTGAAAAACATATCGAAGAAGCTAAGAAAGAAAAAATAAAAGCCGTTAAAAATCAGAATTTTGAAAAGGCCGCAAGCTTCCGTGATAAAGAAAAGGAACTACTTGAACGTCTAGAAGACGAGAAAGTTAAATGGGAAAAAGAATTAGCTAAAAACCGTGTAACTGTTGATGAAGAAAAAGTAGCCGAAGTGGTAGCCATGATGACCGGTGTACCGGTTCAACGTATTGCTCAGGCTGAAGG
Organism: Bacteroidota bacterium; assembly: GCA_023429135.1. Taxonomy (GTDB): domain Bacteria; phylum Bacteroidota; class Bacteroidia; order Bacteroidales; family JAAUTT01; genus JAAUTT01. Next base: position 169,980 of record JAEYWD010000062.1, read on the forward strand.
TATCCGGTTGCTTAAGATGCATGAAACCATTAAAGGCAGTGTAATCGGTCAGGATGAAGCTATTGAAAAGGTTGTAAAGAGTATTCAGCGTAACCGCGCAGGTCTGAAAGATCCTAACAAACCCATAGGAACATTTATTTTCCTTGGTCCTACCGGCGTTGGTAAAACACAATTGGCAAAAGTTTTAGCAAGATATTTGTTCGATTCTACCGATAACCTGATTCGTATCGACATGAGCGAATATATGGAGAAATTTAGTGTATCCCGACTTGTAGGAGCGCCTCCGGGTTATATTGGTTACGAAGAAGGTGGTCAGTTGACCGAAAAAGTTCGCCGCAGACCCTATTCGGTTGTACTGCTCGATGAAATAGAAAAAGCACATCCGGATGTGTTTCATATTTTGCTGCAGGTGCTCGATGAAGGCCAGTTAACTGATAGTTTGGGTCGTCGTGTCGATTTTAAGAATACTATTATTATTATGACATCGAATATTGGTACCCGCCAGTTAAAGGATTTCGGACAAGGTGTAGGTTTTAATACCGCAGCTAAACAAGCGCAGAATAACGAATATGCTAAAAGCGTAATTCAAAGTGCCTTAAAGAAAGCTTTTGCACCTGAATTCCTGAACCGTATTGATGACGTTATCATGTTTAATACCTTATCCAAAGCAGAGATCTTTAAGATTATCGATATTGAATTAAAGGGGTTGTTCGATAGAGTTACGGCATTGGGATATCAGATCAAAATTTCACCTTCTGCAAAAGAATTCCTCACCGATAAAGGATTCGATATCAACTTTGGTGCACGGCCTTTGAAGAGAGCAATTCAGAAATATCTTGAAGATCCTATGGCTGAAGTAATTATCAAATCATCTATTGTCGAAGGTGATGTAATTAACGTAGGCTATAATAAGAAAAAAGAAAACCTGAGCATTAAAGTCTCAAAAGGACATATGGAAGTTGAAGAGAATTAATTATTAACACATAAAATAAAAAACCTCTGGAGATTGCTTCAGAGGTTTTTATTTTATTATAAGTGATCGGAAATTCGACGAACCAATAATCCACTGCTACATGGCTGCTAAGCTGCAGAGCAGTGAACCTATTTGTAGACATTCAGTTATGAAATCTTTTAGCCGCATCGCGGTGACCTATATCTTTCCAAATTATTCCGACTGATCTGGATGAAAAATAGATAGCGAGCTTTATGCAACTTCTAAGAGGTTGATGAGAATCGATTATCCATCTGGTCTCCAATAGTGTAACGCCTACAGCGTTGTTGGTCCACCGCTAAATTCAGATCACCTCCCCAAAAAGGTCATATTCAGTTGCATCAGTAATTTTAACATTATAAAAGTTCCCGGCAATCAGTTTTATATCTTTTTTTTCAATCAATACTTCATTATCAACTTCGGGAGAGTCGAATTCAGTACGTCCGATATAAAACTCCTCCTCCTCCCTATCCACAATCACCCTGAAAGTTGAACCAACCTTTGCCTGGTTATGCTGTAAAGAAATTTCCTGCTGAATATCCATTAACTCCTCCACACGGGCTTCTTTGACTTTTTCAGGAACATTGTCCTTAAATTGTCTGTGTGCATGGGTATTCTCTTCGTGAGAATAAGGGAAAATACCTAAGCGGTCGAAACGCGCTTCCTGAATAAAGGACTTCAACTCCTCAAAGTCAGCTTCCGTTTCTTCGGGAAAGCCAGTGAGTAAAGTTGTGCGGATGGCAATACCTTTAACTTCGGCCTTGAGCTTTGCAATAAGCTTCACAATTTCATCCTTGCTTGAACTACGGCGCATTTTCAGTAGCACCGAATTGGAAATATGCTGAACCGGAATATCCAGGTATTTACAAACCTTGGGATTGTTTTTGATTTCCAGAATCAAATCCTCAGGAAATTTATGAGGATAAGCATAATGCAGACGAATCCATGCAATCCCCTCAATTTTCGATAACTCCTGAATAAGCTTTGTAATTTCCTGCTTTTTATAAAGATCAAGACCATAATATGTTAGGTCCTGAGCAATCAGGATCAGTTCCTTTACTCCTTTAGCGGCAAGCTGGGCAGCTTCGGCAGTCAGCTCTTCGATTGGTCGCGAAATATGTTTTCCGCGAATCAACGGAATAGCGCAGAAAGCACATGTACGGTCACACCCTTCCGACACTTTTAAATAAGCGAAGTGGGGTAAGGTAGTCTGCTTGCGGCTTCCAATAAGTTCATTGCGATATTCTGTTCCGAGCACTTTCAACACCTGAGGCAAAGAATTTACACCAAAAAACTGGTTTACTTCAGGAATTTCCTTTTCAAGATCTTTTTTATAACGTTCAGCCAAACAGCCTATTACATATAAATTTTCAATTTTGCCTTTAACCTTTGCTTTTGCAAATTGCAAAATAGTATCCACTGATTCTTCTTTTGCATCTTTGATAAAGCCGCAAGTGTTAATTATCACCGTCTTAGCCTTTGTGGATGAAGAGTCGTGCATCAGTGTAAACCCGGATGCTTCGAGTTGGCCCATCAGCTTTTCGGAGTCTACCAGGTTTTTGGAGCATCCTAAAGTAACGAGATTTATAAGTTTTCGTTTGGTATTATATGCCATTAATGGTCAAGTGTGAGGTGTGAAATATGAAGTATAAATGAGTCCATAGCCGATAGCTGATGGACCATAGAAAACAGCCAAAATGCAAAAAGCTTATTACATTTCGGTGAAAAGGGAATTTACAAATTCGGTTTTATTAAAGAGAAGGAGGTCGTCCATAGTTTCGCCCACGCCAATATAGCGCACTGGAATCTTGAACTGATCGGAAATACCTATTACCACTCCCCCTTTGGCTGTTCCATCGAGTTTTGTGAGTGCCATAGCAGTAACATCAGTCGCCAGGGTGAATTGCTTGGCCTGTTCGAAGGCATTCTGGCCTGTGGAACCATCCAAAATAAGGAGAACTTCATGTGGGGCATCCGGAACAACCTTTTGCATCACCTTTTTGATTTTGCTCAACTCATTCATCAGGTTTACCTTGTTATGAAGACGACCAGCAGTGTCGATAATCACCACATCGGCGTCGTTTGCAACGGCAGAATTCAAGGTATCGAAAGCTACAGAAGCTGGATCTGCACCCATAGTTTGTTTCACAATTTCAACACCAACACGCTGCGACCATATAACAAGCTGATCGATAGCAGCAGCTCGGAAAGTATCAGCAGCACCCAGATAAACTTTTTTTCCCGCTTTTTTGAAATTATAGGCCAGTTTCCCGATGGTGGTAGTTTTACCAACACCATTCACCCCAACTACCATAATCACGTAAGGCTTTTTGGTTAACAGAGAGGCAAAATCAGAAACATCAGTAGTATTATTTTCGTTCAGAAGACGTGCAATTTCTTCTTTAAGTATGCCGTTTAATTCATTAGTGCTCATATATTTATCACGAGAAACCCTTTCTTCAATCCGACGAATAATTTTCAGGGTTGTTTCAACACCAACATCAGAAGTTATCAGGACCTCCTCCAGGTTATCCAGAACCTCGTCGTCGACTTTCGATTTACCAACTATAGCACGGGAAATTTTTTTAAGAACACTATCCTTGGTTTTTTCGAGACCTTTGTCCAGCGTTTCCTTTTCTTTTTTCGGGCGGGAAAAAAAGTTAAATGCCATTTTTTATCCTCCTATAATAGAAAAAAAGCCTTCTCCCATAGAAGAAAGCTTTTCTGTACTTATATAATTCCAATCAAATTTATTTTTTAGCGAGGAAGTCTTTTACTTCTTCAGTAGGAACGATTTCTTCAACGAAACCGTACGATCCGGTTTTTTCGGATTTAACCATTTTAATAACTTTAGCAACTCCTTTACCTACACCTTTTTGTTTCAGCGTTGCAACTACTTTCTTTGCCATAGTCTAGAATTATTTAATTTCTTTATGAACTGTTACTTTCTTGAGAATTGGGTTATATTTTTTCAATTCCAAACGCTCAGTAGTATTTTTTTTGTTTTTGGTTGTGATATAACGGGAAGTTCCTGGCATTCCACTGTCTTTGTGCTCAGTGCATTCCATAATAACCTGAACCCTGTTTCCTTTTTTTGCCATGATGATAAATTTTTAATATTCCCTAATAAATCCTTTTTCTTTAGCTTCTTTCAATGCAGGTAATAAACCTTTTTTCGAGATGGTTTTAATTCCTGCTGCGGTTACTTTTAACGTAATCCAACGGTTTTCGTCTTCAAGGAAAAACTTCTTAGAAAATAAATTTGGCTCGTATGTTCTCTTTGTTCTCCTTTTAGAGTGCGAAACATTGTTTCCCATCATCACACCCTTCCCGGTTATTTGACAAATCTTAGACATGTTGTTTTTTAATTAATTCCACGTTTGTAAATCAGGTCGCAAAAGTCGTTATAAAAATTTAATTCACCAAATTTTCTGAAAAATTTTTCAACTTTTTTTAAACACCCTGCAAATCCTTTAAAACCTGCAACCGGAGCATGTTTAAGGCCGAAACTGTTGCGCGCGTAATATTTCTTTCGCGGTTATCACCATACAAAAATTTCGACGAAACCACCCCAATGCCATTAAAAACAGCAATCCAAACAGTACCCACTGGTTTCTCGGCAGAACCGCCATCGGGGCCTGCAATTCCGGAAATGCCAATGCCATAATCCGAACCGAATTTTACAGCCACATTCCTGGCCATTTCTTCTACAACCTCTCTGGAGACAGCGCCATTTTCCTCCAGGGCTTTTTGACTTATACCAAGAACCGACTTTTTGATTTCGTTCGAATAAGCCACCACTCCCCCATGGAAATAACCGGAACTTCCCGGCATCAAAGTGAGTAAATGAGCAATATTTCCACCGGTGCAACTTTCGGCCACAGCCAATGTTTTTTTATTGGTTAACAAAAGTTTACCAATAATTATTTCAACTTTTACATCATCATCAAAGAACAGTTTTTCACCTATGAGCGGCTTAAGAAGGTCGATTTGGTTGGAAACCTCACTTTCCAGAATAGCTTTATCGTTACCAGAGGCAGAAATCCGAAGACGAATAATTCCCGGTGATGGCAGGTAAGCAAGCTTCATATAAGGCGGCAAAGCATTTTCCCAGGAAGCTATATTTAAAGCAAGTGCCGATTCGGAAATGCCATGTACCATTACCGTTTTGTGCACGATTGCAGGAGTTTTAAAATAGGCTTTTACAGCAGGCAGGATTTCCTTCTCCATCATCATAATCATTTCGAAGGGGACCCCAGGCATTGAGACCAGTACTTTCCCGTTTTTCTCAAACCACATTCCTGCAGCCGTTCCGCAAGCATTAGGCATTACTTTGCATAATTCGGGTAATTCAGCCTGTTTTACATTGAGCTCATTCATCGGGACATTACGTTGACCGAGCAGACTCGTAACATGAGCCAGAACTGCTTCATTCAATTTTAAAGAGCAGTTAAAATATTCGGCCAGCGTATGTTTGGTAATATCATCCTTAGTTGGTCCTAAACCACCGGTCATCAGGATCAAATCGGCCCGTGAAAAAGAATCGTCCACAGCATTTATGATTTCCTGTTTATTATCTGAAACAGAAATAATTCTATTCACTCTTATACCAATTGCATTTAACTGCTGACCCATCCAGGCAGAGTTGGTGTCTACAATCTGACCGATTAAAATCTCGTCGCCTATGGTGATTATTTCAGCTTGCATTATTTAGGAGTTTAGGGTCTTAGTAACTAAGGTTTTAGGTAAAACTGAAACGCAGTAATATCCTAAAATAAAAAAGGTTGCCGTAACAACCTTAATTTTGAGCGGAAAACGGGACTCGAACCCGCGACCCTAACCTTGGGAAGGTTATGCTCTACCAACTGAGCTAATTCCGCAAAATATTGTCGCAAAAATAATGTGTTTTGGTTAAACACCTAACAAATTTGCCAATTTATTTTGAGCCTCTCAGGGGATTTGAACCCCCGACCTGCTGTTTACGAAACAGCCGCTCTAACCGGCTGAGCTAAAGAGGCAATTTAGTTGTAAGTTTTTAGTAGTAAGTAGTAAGACCAATACATATGCATTTACTACTATCGCAAAAATAAGAATAGCAGGGTATTTCTGCAAACTGAATTTTAAATTTTGTTCAATGCTCTGATTCTTTGAAGCAATGTGGGATGTGAATAGTGAAAAAACACATACCAGGGATGCGGATTCAGATTACTTAAATTATTAACAGATAAATTTTTAAGAGCTGTTATCAGATTGTTTGCTCCAGCGTGAATTCCCGCAAAAGCATCGGCTTCATATTCATATTTCCTCGAAAGGACATTTAATAAAAGTCCCATGATAGTAGAAATTGGACTGTAAAGTATCCCAAAAGCAATAGCTCCTATATGAAAACTGGATTGCTCTACTCCCAACGCCTGTGATAATGCAGGCTCTTTAATAAACAGCGACAATATGAATAACGTAAGTCCGGTTTGAAAGAATGAAATTGCCAGGTTTTTATAAGTATGCTTACGTTTATAATGACCTATTTCATGCGCCAGCACTGCGACAATTTCAGGAATTGTCATTTCTTTTATCAGGGTATCGTACAGAACGATGCGTTTCTTGCTTCCTAATCCGGTAAAATAAGCATTTGCTTTGGAGGAACGCTTGGAACCATCAATTTTATAAATGTTTGTAAGTTTAAAATCAAGTTTTTCAGCGAGGTTGTTGATAGCATCTTTCAGTTCTCCTTCTTCCAGTGGTGTTTGTTTGTTGAATAAGGGCACAATAAGGTTTGAGTAAAACATACTCATAAAAACCATGAAAACAGTCACTAATCCCCAGGCATAGAGCCAGAAGTATTCCGTTGTTCTGTAATAAAACCAAAGCACCAGGCCAAGAATTATTCCACCCAGTATAACAGAAAGGAATAATCCTTTGATTTTATCCAGGATAAAGGTTTTCGGAGTTGTTTTGTTGAAACCGAATTTCTCTTCGATCACAAAAGTATGATAAACACCAAAAGGAGTGTTGAGGATATCGGAAGCTATTCCCAGTATTCCGAAGAAAATCAGTCCTTTTAAAATAAGATTATTGGTTAAAGATCCAGCCCAGGAGTCTACAAGCGCAAAACCGCCCAGGAAAAACATCAGCAAAATAAGTACAAAGGAAAAAGTGCTGGTAACGTTATCAAATCTGGAATTCACCTTATCGTATGCAATTGCTTTCCGAAGCTTTTCATCATCATAAATACCAAGAAGTTCCTGAGGAAGTGGATTCTTTCGGTTTTTGCCGTTGAGATAATTTAAGATACGGTCGAGAACATAGTCGAAGACCAGAATGGCGATAAGAATATAAAAAATAGCATTATACATATAAACTGTTTTTTACAAAAGTAGAAAAAGATGCAAGAAGTACATTGAGGATGCCAAAGTAAATCAATTAAATGAATTAGTCCACTGTCCACGGACCTCAGACGACAGCTAACAGCCAGTACAAATGTAAAATACGAATCAATTAATTCATTTGCCAGTCAAGAGCAGCTTTATCGAGTTTTCGTATCCTTAGCTTTTCGATATAGCTTTTGGTAAGTTCGGTTTTTTTAATTTTATAAGAGGAATCGGCCATGGTAAAAGCCTTGATCATATCGTCCTTTAATTCATAAACGATCGCAAGATTATGAAAGTTCATCATGGCCTTATTTCGGCTGAGCTTCTCTTTTTGTTGTTGCTGTAAAACATTCACTGCACTGTCTAATTCGCTCTTTTGAATAAAGTTATATGCCTGATTAAAATACCTGTTTCCATAATAGAAATACCTTGACTGTTCGGTCCAGTAGGGAGCCAGATAGTGAGCGTAAGCCTCTCCGGCTTTGATACCGGTTTCGATTCGAGCCTCTTCTGCTGTGGGAATATTTGCATCAAGCATCCAGATAGTGGGTTGTGGAGGCCAAAAAAGTGTATCCTCCAAAAGATGGTTGTCTAATATTTGCATTGTTTTTTTGTAGTAGGTTCTGCAGCCAATTTTATGAATAATGCCATACAGGTAAAAAGGAGACTGATATCGCTCTTTGTGGGTTATGAGCGTATCGTTTATAAAAATCGAATCGAGCAATATAACCAATCCGTTTTCCTGGTGCCTTGTTTTAAAATCTTTAAGCATGGAAAGCAGGCTATCTGATGAAACCAGGTCAAATTTCGTTTCCTGAAAAACTGGAGATTTTTCAAGATTTTCCTTAAGAGACTGCAGGAAATAAAGAGAAACAATTGTATAAGATTGATCGAGGGTATCCATCCTATAAACGGACTGTGGATCGGAACAAAATTCACAATGAATGTCTACCCTCTCAAAATTTGTACCTAGTTTAATCTGAGCAGGCCTCATAGCCTGAAAATCGACGTTTTTATAAGTTATACACGAGTATAAAAGTCCAATGATAACCATTGCAGAAAAAGAAGGCTTAATAAGCGACTTAAGTTTATCTTTAAAATTGATATGGGTAAAATATATCATAAAAACAGTTAGTAAAAATGCGGGTAAATTGCCAAAAATATTACTTAATTAAAAGTGAAACAAGACCTGATAAAAACAAAATAAACGGATGAATCGCTTTACTTTAATTGCCAATCTAAAACTTCTTTGTCCAGTTTTCTAACATAAAGGATCTGACAATAATTTTTCGATTGCTCATTTGCCATTACTTTCAAGGAAGAATCGGCCAGAGAATACGCCTTCTCAAAATCATCTTTTAATTCATAAATTACTGCCATATTATAAAGAGCTTTCATCCGGCTTTCTGCATCATTGGATTTCTTTTGATAATAATTTTCTAAAACTCTTAGGGCACTATCCAGATTATTCTTTTGAATTAGTTTAAAAGCTTTGGATAAACTTCCTGCATGGTAATAAAATTTACGGGATTTATCCTGCCAATGAGGAACAAGGAAATTTGCACATTCCTCTGCGGCCAATTCGCAGGCAGTGACACATGCCTGTAACTTGTCGTAAACGGACAACCCATTTTCAAGATAAGTGTTTTGGAACCAAATGGTATCGCTTTTAAGACTTTTCTTTATTAAAACGCGTTGGCTTCTGCTAAAAATGGAATAGCCCAGGTTATAAGCTGCACCATACATCCAATCGCTTCTGTAGGCTTTTTTAACCTGGTAAAACTAATTGAATCTGCTATTATAAGAATGCCAGGGGCTTTACTTCTGAAAACCAGTAAGCTATCATGGTCGAGGATACGAATTTTTGTACGGTAAAGCTGAGGAGTTTTTTCAAGGTTTGATTTTACTGTTCTGGAAAATTTAACAGAAGAAAATGGGATAATATCTCTGCTGCTAGAAACGGAAAGATCATTCTGACGGATGTGTTTGCAGTAAATGTATATATTATTGAAATCGTCTCCAATATTGACCCTAGCTGGCTTGAGGGCCTGAAATTCTATATTTTTTGTAGTAATGCAAGAGAATAGACTTCCGACAATTAATGTCAGAAGCCCAAATATTTTTAACTGACGTTTTCTATTCTCGCTGCATTTGCTGATCGAGACGTTCCTGGTCCCGGAGTCGTTGCTGAAGAATGTTGGCATAATATCGTCCCTTTTTGTTGTTATATTTTGTGTACGATTTTCGAGCCCATTCCAAAGCTTGTTCCAGATTCCCCTCCATTTCTTCCGCTAAAGCCATATTATAACAGGCATTTCCTGCGATTTTAGGATCGCTTGCATTTATGTATTTTTCCCAGATATGAGCAGCACCCTGCCAGTCACCCGATTTACCATATCTGTCCGCTGTTTTAAAGTCGTCGTTTCCTTTTTTGTAATAATACCTCGAAACATTCATCCACATGGGACTGATACGGTATGCATACTGCGATCCTGCAAAGAATCCAGCATCGGCAATAGCGTTGTCCAGAAATGGCAGGCCAGCCTCAGCTTTTTTACGGGCCTCGTTAGCGCTGGACCAGCTACGGCTATCCGCATAGATATTCTGATCAATCACGCGTTTATCGGCAGGAAAGTAAATTCTCCATCCTGTTTCAACATCTACCCTTAGGGTAGCTAAAAACTCGGTATATTTAATCACCCGTTCACCTTCCTTTCGTTCCACCTGCCTCTCTCCTATTTTTACTGCATTGTTCGAATCGAAAACATCGAGTGTAATCAAGGCATCGGCCTGGTTTTGCCTGCAAATATCCTCCACTGTTTTCCAGTCGAGTACGGGAGGAAATTCGCGTGTGCCTGTTCCCCTGAGGTCCACATTAGCCGGGGCTACTGCTTTGTAGCGGGGCGACTGGTTTAAACTGGTCATAACACCCTTGATACATTCTTCGGCTCCACGGCGGTCGGCCAGAATAGCTTCTCCTGTAATTGCACCTTCCAGGATATTTTTAAAACGTTCGCTTTTTGCAGGCAGACTGCGGTTAATAAAAACCAGATTGTTGATCCGGCTCGGAATACTTATCTGAGCAGGTTTAAGCACATTTACAGTAACATACGTTGTTTTACATGCTGTAAATATTAAAAAGAAGGCAGCTAAAAAGAGTAAATTTTTTTTCATCGTATTAGGTTTTGTAAGTTGAATTTAACAATTATTTTATTGAATTCAACAACCACTCGTATGCTGTTGGTACGTTATCAAAAAATATGCCGTTAAAGGAAATAAAAAAACCGGCTCGGGGCCGGTTTTGAAATTATCCTTTCATTCCACCGCAAACCTGCAGTACTTGTCCCGTAACATACGACGACAGTTCGCTTCCAAGGAATAAGCAAATATTTGCTACATCTTCGGGAGTACCGCCACGACGGAGCGCAATTTTTTCGGTCCACGATTTTTTAACTTCTTCAGGTAAAACACCAGTCATTTCGGTGATGATAAAACCCGGAGCAATAGCGTTAACGCGGATATTGCGTGTTCCAACTTCCTGAGCAACTGATTTGGTAAAACCAATAATGCCTGCCTTGGAAGCGGAATAGTTAGCCTGATTGGCATTTCCGTTCACACCAACAATAGAGCTCATGTTGATAATGCTGCCATTTCCCTGTTTCCACATCACAGGCTGAACAGCTTTTGTGAAATTGAAAACGGATTTAAGGTTCACAGCAATAACAGCATCCCATTGATCTTCGGTCATTCTTTTCAGCGCTGTGTCCTTGGTAATACCGGCATTATTAATAAGAATATCGATTACACCAAAATCGGCAACAATTTTATTGATTACTTCCTGAGTATCGTTAAAGTTAGCAGCGTTGGAAGCATAACCTTTAGCTTTAACACCATAGGAAGCAAGTTCTTTTTCAACTTCCTGGGCTTTTTCATCATAAACCAGGTCGGTAAAAGCCACATTGGCTCCTTCGCTGGCATATTTAATGGCAATAGCTTTACCAATACCACGGGCGGCACCGGTAATTACAGCAGTTTTTCCTTCTAAAAGCTTCATTTCTTTGTTTTTTAGATTTTATGAGGGGCAAAAATAAAGAAAGTTTTGGAAAATTCGATTTAGAATTTAGGTTTTTAGGCTTCACCTTTAGCTTGCAACTTGAATTACCACCTGATTATTTCCACTTAAAAATCTTTTCGTACTTTATATAAGAAGCAAAAATGCCATACCCTCCTGTAACGTTGGTGTAAAGAGGGGAAAATTCTGTGAGTGAGTCCTCGGTTCCTTTATATGTTTTTAATGAAGTTTCGTGTAGATAATAGTCATTATCAATTTCCAATACATTAACAATAACTTTTGAAGGAATCAAAGTGGGGTTATTTTCAACATTTCCACGAAAGGAATGGACAAACTCCTGACCATCCATCAGGTAATCAGAATATACAACACTTTCACGGATTTCTTCGTTTTTCTTATTCAATGGATACAAAAACCCGTAAAATTCACCGTAATAAGGATTATCACGGTATGAATATATTAAAATTGCAGCACTAGAGTAAAAATTCTTTTCATTCGGTAAGTCTTCAAACTTCAACAACACTTTTAATCTCTGGGCATTATATGAGCTTATTTCAGTTGATGTATCGATGACAATATTCATATTGTTATTCAAATCAGGAATATTGCAAACAGCAGAAATATCAGGATAACCTTTGCACCTGGCTGTTAATTTATATTGATGACCAGGAAATACATTATATTTTACAGTGCAAAATCCGAAGGTGTCGGAAGGTGAAAATTTTATTGCCTTATCACCATCCGTTAAGGTAACTTCAACAGGTAGTGCTTTAGGGTATTCGTTAACTTCTCCATAAATATTTTTATTTGTGCTAACATGTACCCTCAGTATTGTATCACTAGGACTAATATAGGAATGGATCACCAGCCGCGGAGTATAATCCGGAGTAACAAGCCTGGAATCTTTTTCGCATGAATAAATGAGCATTGTTATTAACAGAATCGAAAGAATTTTAAAAAAGATTTTCATAATTTGATCAGAATTTAAACGAATAAGTAATGGAAGGAATTATTGGAAATAACGTAATTTTCTTCAGCCTGCCAATCCCTTGTTTATCAGTATAACTATTATAAAAAAATGTATTTCGCCGGTTATATGCATTATAAACAGAAATCTCCCAGGATCGTTCTCCCCATTTCTTTTGTTTATGGAATTGAATTGCTATATCGAGCCTATGGTAAGCTTCCATCCTGAAGTTATTTCTTTGTGAGAGAGATTCTTTTTCAGAAGATGCTCCCAGGTAACTCTCACCAACAGATTGAAACCAGGGCGGCTTAAGTGAATATAGAGGGTTGTGATAAAAAGACCTATATTTATCAACAGCCATACTTACCGCATTACCTGTGGCATATACCCATGTGGCAGAAAGATTTATACGATTGGTTAATTTATAAATCCCTACTATAGATATGTCGTGACGGCGGTCGTAACGAGGATAAAAAATCCGGCCAAAATTAACCGAGTCGAACTGTTGTTTTGTCCACGACAGGGTATATCCAACCCAACCATTGAACCTACCCGTTTTTTTTTGGATGAGGAACTCCATCCCATACGACCAACCCCGACCTGTGGTGATGTTGTCGGTCCATTTTTTACCTGCTGCCGAACTGGCATCAGTTACCTCCATATAGGAAGCCCCCTCTTTGTAGGTGATAATATGATCCATTTCTTTGTAATACCCTTCTAAAGAAACCGATATCCCTTTCTTCTTATAATCTTTGACAAGTCCGGCTGCCACTTGTGAGGACCTTTGTGGGCCTACCTTTTCGGTGCTTGGAACCCAAAGGTCGGTAGGAAGACTGATCCCGGTATTGCTTAGCATATGAATATATTGATTCATTGATGCGTAAGAAACCTTCACAGCAAAATCGGATTTTATGCGCCATCCTAACCCCAATCTGGGTTCAAGGAAACTATAACTTTTATGCGATGTGAAAAAGTGTGAGTATCGTAAACCGCCATTTATTTTTAAGAAAACAAAAGGTTGATAAGTATCTTCAACATAAAAACCTGTTTCAAGACTTTCGACAGGATAGGATTCCCTTTTTAACAAGGAGTCCAGCCTGTCTTTCACCGCAAATACATAAGGATTAAACTGGTGATAAACAGAACTAAACCCTGTTTTTATCCAATGTTTGCTATTGATAATGAAATCAAAGTCGCCCTTGACTGAATAATCGATAATATTCGAATTGTATTTTGCAGAATAATTTGTTGTATCTTCCAGATATTGGTATCCTTCATCGATATTAAAATTGTATTTGCTGTATATTAAAGATATATTCGAAAAAAGTTTATGGTTAAACACGTGATTCCATCTCAAAGTTGCTGTTGCATTTCCCCAATTTAAACCATATTCGCTTTCGGTATATGTGTCCTTTTTTTCAGCGAAAGCCTTGTCTTTGCCAATGTAACTACTCAGATAAAGTTTATTCCTTCTGCCAAAATCATAATTAATTTTAGCATTCAAATCATAAAAATAATAGTTGACAGCCATCGCATCAGAATGTTTCATAAAAGGACGGCTTATCAAATCCAGATATGTCCTTCTTCCCGAGACCAATATCGACGATTTATTTTTTTTCAACGGTCCTTCCACAGTCAATCTCGAGGATATCAGACCTACTCCACCTTCACCATGCCAGGCCTCTTTGTTGCCTTCTTTCATATTCATATCGATCACCGATGAAAGTCGGCCCCCATAACGAGCAGGGAAACCGCCCTTTGTGAGTTCTACACTCTTTAAGGCATCGCCGTTAAACAGGGAGAAAAAA
>JAEYWD010000064.1 GCA_023429135.1 Bacteroidota bacterium
GGAAACCGCCCTTTGTGAGTTCTACACTCTTTAAGGCATCGCCGTTAAACAGGGAGAAAAAACCGAATAAATGACTGGCATTATACACAATGGCATCGTCGAGAATGATAAGGTTTTGGTCGGGACCTCCACCGCGTACATAAATACCGCTGCTGCCTTCCATACCTTTCTGCACTCCGGGCATAAGCTGCAGAACTTTAAAAACATCTTTCTCGCCCAGCAGTGTAGGTACATTTTTAATTTGAGATACCGGAACAGATATGGTGCTCATCTGAACATTTTCCGACTGGCGGGAAACGGCATCGGCATTTACTACCACCTCGTTCAGCATTGTGCCCGGCTCAAGAAAGATATTGATTTCGGAATCGGATGCTGCAATTCTTTTTGCAACGGGCTTATAGCCAACAAATGAATAAATCACATTTATGCTATCACCCCGAGGAAGAGTCAATGAATAAAAACCATAGGTATTGGAAGCAGTACCCTTTTGCATGGAAGGAACGTACACATTTACGCCAATTAATGTTTCGGCGCTTCCTAGTTCCTTAACAAAGCCGCTTATGGTAAAAGTTTTGGGAGAATCCTTTAAAACTAGGATCACAATCTGATTTCCGACAACTTTATAGGCAATTTTTTCTCCTGTAAAAAGATCGTTGAGAACATTTTTTAGTGGCTTCTCTCTGGCTATAACCGATTTGTTCGGAAAAGATTTAAAAACCTCATTTCCATATGAAAAGCCAATCCCGGTTTTATCGGAAATCTGCAATAAAATGTCTTTAACAGGTTTATTTTCAATGGAAATTGTTACAGGTGTTTTTAAAATATCGGTTTGAGCTTGAAGTGGAAGGTTGATTGAAAAGAACAGAATAAGTAGAATTGGCTTGATATATTGCATATTGATAAGGCGCTTAATAATTTATAAATTATGTTCAAGGAAATTATTTCAATTTCAAAATCTTTTTATAAGAAACATAGGAAGCAAAAATGCCATAACCGCCCGTAACATTAGAATAAACCGGAGAATATTCCGTAAAGGGATCGTCAGAGTTTCGTTGGTTATTGATGGATTTATGGTACTTATAATAGTTTTCATCCGTTTCCATTAAAACCGCTTCTATCTCAACTGATTTATAGTATTCAAAATTTGTAAAAGAGTGACCATAAAACAAATCTTTAATTATCGTACCATCCACTAAATGATCATTTAAAATTAAATTGTTACCTACCCAATTATTAGTGTTTGTGAGAGGCATAAGATGATATGGGAAATATGATTCTCCATGCTGACTCACAGATACAGAATGTACTGTAGAGACAAGATTATAATAATTTATCTGGTCCGGTATGTCTTTAAACTCAATAACAACTTCGTTTTGAACATATACCCCCCAATTATATTGAAAGTATTCGGAAGTGGTATCTATGGTTATATTAAAATTGTTTTTCAATTCAGGTACTCTGCAGATTGCTGAAGCTTCAGGATACTTGTCGCAATTTGCTATAATTTGGTATTGACGACCAGGTTGAATGTTGTGTTTTGCAGTACAAAACCCCCATTTGTCTCTTTCCGAAAACTCAACCACCTGGTCCCCATCCAGCAATTTGACCTTCACAGGCAGATAATCCGGATAATCCTCCAATTTACCAAACAGATTCGTGGTTGCACCTACATGAACCAATAACGCTGTATCGGAAGGACTTATAAAGGAATGTATTACCAGTTTGGGCTTGGACTGCGGTGTTTCTATATCAGAGTTATCTTCACAGCTTATTAAAATGGATGCGCCTATTATACAGATGAATATGATAGTAAGTATTTTCATAATTTAAAATTTAAAAGAATAGGTAATTGAAGGAATAATCGGGAATAATGATACTTTTTTAAGTCGTCCATAACCATTTTCTTCAAAGTTGTAATAAAAGAAAGGGTTTTTCCTGTTGTAAACATTGTAAATAGAGACTTCCCAGGTACGCTCTCCCCATTTCTTTTGTTTATGGAATTGAATTCCCAAATCGAACCTATGATAAGCACCCATTCTGAAATTGTTTTTTCTTTCAAGAGCATCTTCATCGCCGGTTTCCTGCATATTACCATGGTCGAATGGCTCTACACCAGGAGGATAACTCATGGTTACCGGTAAATGAACAAAGGTCTTATACTCTTCTGTAGCAAGACTCACGGCATTTCCTGTTCCATATACCCAATTGGCCGAAATAGTTATTCTATTAGTTAATTTATAAATACCGACAAGCGATATATCATGGCGCCGATCGTAACGGGCGTAGTATTTCCGTCCGAAGTTCAGGGAGTCAAACTGCAGTTGAGTCCAGGATAGTGTGTAACCAACCCAGCCATTGAATTTACCAGCTTTTTTCTGAATGAGGAACTCCGTGCCATAGGACCAACCCTGACCAGTGGTTATATTGTCGGACCATTTTGTTTCTGAAGCAGATCCAGCTTGCCCCAAATCGAGGTAAGTTGCACCTTCTTTATACCCAATGATATTATCCATCTTTTTATAGTATCCTTCAAGTGAAACCGCTATTGCAGGGTCATCAATATCTTTCACCATACCTACTGCATATTGATAGGAACGCTGTGGGCCAACGATATCATTACAAGGCACCCATAAATCGGTAGGTAAACTTATACCCGAATTGCTTAATAAGTGAACATATTGGTTCATAGAAGCATAGGAAGCCTTTGCCGCAAGATTCTTATTTATTCGTACTGCCAAAGCTAATCTGGGTTCCAGAAATTTATACTGTTTCCCTGAGGTGAAGAAATGAGAATAGCGTAATCCGCCATTTATTTTTAACTGGTCAATTGGCTGATAGGTATCTTCCAGGTAAATGCCTGTTTCAAGGCCATTTATACTCTCATAATCATGCTTATAAAGATTAGTACCTTTATCTTCTTCAACAAAAGCATAAGGATTAAATTGATGTTTATTTGCACTAATTCCAACTTTTATCCAGTGTTTTGGATTTGGGATAATATCAAGATCAAATTTGGCTGCTAAATCTTCAATTCCTGAATTATACTCGGAGTAATATTTCTTATCCTCCTTTTTATCCTCGTATTTATCCTTAATCTGGAAATTATACTTACTGTAAACAAGAGAAAAATTTGAAAAAACTGTACTCGAAAAAAGATGGTTAAATCGCAATGTTGCAGTTTTATTACCCCAATTTAATCCGGCAACATCGATGTATTCTTTGCCTTTATTTTTCAACGAAAAAAGATCTTTCCCAAAGTAGCCACTCAGATAAAGCTTATTTTTTCTTCCAAAATCATAATTCACCTTGGCATTAAAATCATAGAAGAAGTACCCGGCAGAATTTCCATTCATACTTTTTGTCAATGGGCGCGAAATAAAATCCAAATAAGTTCTTCTCCCGGATAATAATATCGACGATTTATTTTTTTTCAACGGTCCTTCCACAGTCAATCTCGAGGATATCAACCCTATCCCACCTTCACCATGCCAGCTCTCTTTGTTGCCTTCTTTCATATTCATATCGATCACCGATGAAAGTCGGCCCCCATAACGAGCAGGGAAACCGCCCTTTGTGAGTTCTACACTCTTTAAGGCATCGCCGTTAAACAGGGAGAAAAAA
>JAEYWD010000084.1 GCA_023429135.1 Bacteroidota bacterium
AACCGAACTTTATCGTCCTTATCCACAAAAGTAAGATCAACAGGCAAAACTTTAAATAAAGCTTCCAGCTCTTCAATCCTGAAGTTACCGGTGGAAAGCTGCATAAATTCCTTATTGCTGTATGTAACCTCCGTAGTGGTAACACCTTCGGGTTTCCATTCCACTTCGGGATCGTACAAACAATAACCAAACTCCATAGTTTGCTGATAAATAGCATGCCAGTCGCCCTCAGTGAGTTTGTCCATGCTCATGGGAAGAAGAATTTCTTCTTCTTTCATAATCATATCCGCAACGCCATTGATTGCCGGATATAAAACCATATCGGCAGCAGTTACAGCTTCTTCCGCAGTTATTGCTCCGGGAGCTGAAACTACCTCCAGTGCAGCCTTCAATTTTGCTCTAATTTCGTCGTGTTTACCCCACATCACCTTGGGAGGGCCAGTGATCTCATATTTTTCCAGGAAAGGAAACAGCAGATATTCCTTGCGTCTATAATGTTTATCTACATCCATTAACTCGTTAAAACGGGCGTGAAGCTTAAGAAAAATCTCCTTCACCTGGCTGTCCTGAACGGTTCG
Organism: Bacteroidota bacterium; assembly: GCA_023429135.1. Lineage (GTDB taxonomy): Bacteria > Bacteroidota > Bacteroidia > Bacteroidales > JAAUTT01 > JAAUTT01. The sequence continues at coordinate 579 of JAEYWD010000084.1, forward strand.
GAGCTGATTGATCAATTGCTCAATTGCATCAATTACACGCTCTAACTCACGATTTTCCTTTTTAAAGGTATCGACAGGATGACCCAACGGAATTGACCTTGCCCCCGTCTGATCGATATGACCTTCCAGCACCATGGTATGAATATCGCAAAACTGCAGCACTTCTTCTTCGGGCAGACCTTCCATAATCAGTTCCTGCTCTACCTCAACCACCTCGTCGTAAGGTATATTATGCAAAAGCTCCACAAGTCTTTTCTTCACCAACTCCGGCGCCTCACCCTGATGCAATTGCAAAATCATGTGTTTGAGAAGTTCTTTTCTTCTTTGTGAATTATTAATAAGTTCACTCATATTGTAAAAGATTAAATTTTTAAGGATTAGTACCTTGTTTTGAGACACGAGTAACTAGATATACAGCCACAACTATCTGGGACAGTATTAAAACCGCACACTAAATAACAGATACTCCAAACCCCGCACTAATATTAACAGCGAAACCGGTATAAAATCTCTTCTAAATGTTAAATTCTTGCTAAAGCCAAAAAAACCGCGTGAATGGAGATGGTTAGAAATAAATAAAGGAACCGGGCATGTTGAGGCTTTAACCTGAAAAAACGGTATTTGATTGAATTGTCCCTGCAAGCTGAAAGACAGTCGCCACAAAGGGTACAGCTATAATTGGGCTTTTTGTTTTTTACATCGGTTATATTCAGTGCGTCATACTTGCAAAGACTTGTGCATTTCATACAGAGATTGCAATTATCGTCGATATACAGCCTGAAAGGATTTACCGGTTTCATTACATTCACCATAGTTCCTATTGGGCAAAACAGCGCGCAGTGAATCATTTTCCTGTTACGGCGCGAAATCAGAATCATTACCAGTATACCAACAATTCCAAATGATGCAGCTATGATGGTTGCTGTAATTATGGGAACATTGAACAACCTAAGGACAATTACAGCACCGATAACCAGCAATAATACGGTTGATTTTATGGCGGCTTTATGTTGAAGTGGCTTACGCTTTGTTTTTCCGGTAGCAGCCAGATTATCGAAAGCGCCGAAATAACAGAAGTGGCTGCACCATGCAGGCCCTGTAAGGATGATGGTACTCAGAAACAATATCGTCATTACCGAAATTTGCTCGCGATACAAAGGCCCGGCAAGTATCATCATAGGTATTGGCAAATGAAGTTTGCCTGTCATCAGAAACTTTTGAGCGCCAAGCAACCCTATAATCAGTTGTGAGAAGAAAACCACCGAAAATATTGTCCAGGTAATTTTCCGCCACTTGGGAACATTAACCGGATCCTGCATTTTATAAGCGACAAAAGAGCCGTAGAATGAAATAACTACCACTTCGAGCCAACCCCACCCATCAAAAAAACGCTCAAGCAGCAAAAGCGGGTTGGTAGTCATTTTAATCTGAACCATGGCCAGCAGCAAAAAAACCAAAAGAAAAACCGCCGCAGGAAGCCGAAGTTTAGCATCATTAATTGTCATACGGAACATGCTCCTTTCCATGCTAAATCGGTTTTGTAAGCAAATACTTGGTTTTTGAGTACTTTTTTGCCAACGACTGTATGGTTTCGGTAGAAACAAGATTGTTAATGGCGTCGCGAATAGGCGCATACTGATCGTGCAAAGGACAGGGGTTTTCCCCGTCGCAATGTTTTAAGCCAAAGCCACAACCATCAAAAGTTTTATTGCCTTCGGTGGTGGAGATGAGCTCCTTTAATGCCAGGTCGGGTTTGCTGCTATCGAAATAAAAACCCCCGCCTTTCCCTTTTAAAGAGGCTACAAAACCCTGCCGGACCAACCGCTGCAATATTTTGGCCGTATAAAAAGCCGGCGCTTCAATTTCCTTGGCAATTTCTGCAATTCCTGGCCGGTGACCATCAAGGTTTTTTATCTGGATATAAACCAATCCACGTAAAGCATATTCGGTTTCTTTATTGAACATCTCTTCAAATATTTCATGCAAATATAAAAATATTTTACGAAATACTAAAAGACCTTTTTGTCTTTTAATAAAATAATTTCATACATTTGCATCTGTAAATATTAAACGTAAAAATATGCAACTTCAAACATCCCTCAGCGAAATGACAGTTGGTGAAATTGTTACTGCCGATTTCAGAACTGCCGAAGTATTCAAAACCGCAGGAATCGACTTTTGCTGCGGAGGTAAAAAAAGTCTGGAACAGGCATGCCGTGAAAAAGACCTCGACCCTGCCCTATTGATAACTCAGCTTTCAAAACTTGATAGTTTGAAAAATGAGGCCCTCAACTTCAAAGAATGGAATCTCGATTTTTTATGCGATTACATAATTAACACGCACCACAAGTTTGTAACCCATAATCTTCCTCAAATAGTATTTTACACTGAAAAAATTGCGCAGGTACATGGATCCAACCATCCCGAATTAGTTGAAACCGCATATCTATTCGGAAGAATTAACGACGAACTGCTTCAGCATCTGGACAATGAAGAAAAAGTACTTTTCCCTGCTATAAAGGAAATGGTAAGAGACCGTTCAGATAAAAGAAAAATTATCCATTCAGAAATTTCGCGGATGTTGGGTGAGCACGACTTTGCAGGCGGAGCAATGGACGACATCAATGTTATCACTTCGGGTTACAAGCTACCCCATGATGCATGCAATACTTACCGGGTAACCTTCCAACTGCTTCAAAAATTTGAAGATGATTTACATATTCATGTTCATCTCGAAAATAACATCCTATTCCCTAAAGCATTGAAATTATGAAGTATGAAGTATGAAATAGTTCTTACTCAAGACTTCAAAACAAGACAAAAAAATATAAATCAACATGAAAACTGCAACACAAAATCTGGAGAATGATCACGATCACATTCTTCAACTTATTGAAGTCATGTACAACATGGCAAATGTAAAATCTGGCAGCGCTGATGACATTGAAACAGTTATAACAATTATCCGGAATTATGCAGATGGATTTCACCATGCAAAGGAGGAGAACCTTCTGTTTCCAGCAATGGAAGAAAAAGGCTTCTCCAACACACAGGGCCCTATAGCAGTAATGCTGCATGATCACGAGCTGGGCAGAAATTTTGTAAAAGGAATGACGGAGGGTTTGACTCAATACCGTAATGGTTCTATGCAGGCTATGGATGTAATTTACGACAACATGCTCAAATACGGCCAATTATTGCAAAACCATATTGCTAAGGAAAATAATATTCTTTTCAGGATGGCCGATAATGCTTTATCCATTGGTGAGCAGCAACAGCTTTTAAAAGAATTCGAAGAAATTGAACAAAGTGAGGCTTATGGGGCGAATATTTCAACCTATATCGCTGCTATAAATAATCTAAAGGTGTTATATAATAATAAAGCTACTGTAAACGACTAATTAAAAAAATCAACTATGAGAACAACCCGCAAACTTTGGTTATGGTTTATTGCCGTTATGGTAATTTCTTTTGGCGTTCTAGGCTATTACGGCATAGAAATATACCGGCAGGCCCCTCCAATTCCCGACAAGGTAGTTACCACCGATGGCCAGGTATTATTTACCGGACAAGATATTAAAGATGGCCAGAATGTTTGGCAATCAATTGGTGGTCAGGAATTAGGAACAGTATGGGGACACGGAGCTTACCAGGCTCCCGACTGGAGTGCCGACTGGCTGCACAAAGAAGCCGTTTTTATTTTGGATCAACTGGCGCTTAAAACAGATGGAGAGCCTTTTGATAAGTTAAGTGAGGAACGCCAGGCAGCATTGAAAATTACGTTACAAAAAGATCTTCGAAAAAACACCTACGACCCTCAGTCAAAAACCATAACAGTCTCGGAAAACAGGGCTGCTGCCATTGCCTCGAACAGTAAATTCTACGCAGGTCTTTTCACCAACGACCCTGAAATGGCATCGTTGCGCGATGCTTACAGTATTCCCGAAAATTCGTTAAAGGACCCGGAAAGAGTGCGGGTAATGAATGCCTTTTTCTTTTGGATCTCGTGGGCTTGTGTAACCGAACGCCCCAACCAATCGATAACCTATACCAATAACTGGCCTGCTGAAGAACTGGTAGGCAATCGCCCCACAGGTGCTTTGCTCCTTTGGACGGGTTTCAGTGTAATTCTGCTTCTGGCAGGTATTGGCTTTATGGTTTGGTATTATGCCAAGCTACGTGACCAGGAACCGCATCATAATTTACCTGATGTGGTAACGCTGAAAACCGAGACACAAACACCTTCACAAAGGGCAACCCTGAAATATTTCTGGATTGTGAATGCGCTTATCCTTGTCCAGGTAATTATGGGGGTTATAACAGCCCACTATACCGTAGAAGGCCAGGCATTTTACGGAATTCCACTGGCTGATTGGCTTCCTTATTCCATATCGCGAACATGGCATATACAGATTGCTATTTTCTGGATCGCAACATCGTGGCTGGCAACAGGCTTGTATTACGCTCCTGCTATTTCGGGCCACGAGCCAAAATATCAGAAACTGGGGGTAAACGTCCTTTTCGGTGCGCTATTGGTGATTGTTGCAGGCTCTTTACTTGGTCAATGGTTTGGAGTAATGCAAAAACTTGGTCTCGTTGAAAACTTCTGGTTCGGGCACCAGGGATACGAATATGTGGACTTGGGCCGTTTCTGGCAGATATTCCTGTTTGCGGGTTTATTTATATGGTTATTCCTTATGGGAAGAGCTATTTGGCCTGCTTTGGTAAATAAAAGCGAAAGCCGGAGTTTACTAACCCTGTTTCTTATCTCATCTATTGCCATTGCTGCATTTTATGGCGCAGGACTGATGTGGGGCCGACAAACCAATCTGGCAATGGCCGAATACTGGCGCTGGTGGGTAGTACACCTCTGGGTGGAAGGCTTTTTTGAAGTTTTTGCCACCGTTGTAATTGGTTTCCTCTTTGTTCGTATGAAAATAATTCAGCCCCGGCTGGCTACCAATACAGTTTTACTGGCTACAGTAATCTTCCTTTCGGGTGGGATTATTGGAACGTTTCACCACCTTTATTTTACAGGAACCCCAACTGCAGTGCTTGCTTTGGGAGCCACTTTCAGCGCACTGGAAGTAGTGCCTTTGGTATTGCTTGGTTTCGAAGCTTACGACAATTTAAAGCTGAGCCGAGCCAACGAATGGATCAAATCGTACAAATGGCCCATTTATTTCTTTATTTCCGTGGCATTCTGGAATTTAGTCGGTGCCGGCATTTTCGGATTTTTAATCAACCCTCCTATTGCCCTTTACTATATGCAGGGACTTAACACCACACCGGTACATGGCCATACAGCATTATTTGGTGTATATGGTATGCTCGGAATTGGTTTGCTCCTGTTTGTTTTAAGAGATATGGACAGAGAGTCGCGTTGGAAAGACAAATGGATCAAATTTTCGTTCTGGAGCATTAACATCGGGTTAGCGGCCATGGTACTGATAAGTGTGCTGCCTGTTGGATTTGCACAAACTGTAGCCAGCGTTCAGGATGGACTTTGGTATGCCCGTTCGGCCGAATTTATGCAACAGCCTTATATCATTACTTTTAAATGGCTAAGAGTAATTGGCGATACAATTTTTGCCCTTGGAACTGTTGCTTTGGCCTGGTTTGTTTTTGGATTGAAAGGCGGCTGGAGCATTAAAAAATAGCCAATACAAGTCCATAGTCCATGGTCGATAGCCAATATAACTTTGACAACACCACTGGCTGTTTGCTATGAACTATGGACTAATAGCTATCGACTAAGCCAATATTTTGGCTGTTGGCTATTGACCATGGACTAATCGCTATCGACTAATCGCCTTCTCCTTCGGCTTATTCTCTTCCACCTTCTTATTCAGTTTATCATCCACCACTTCGGCAAACGGTAGTGGTGTAATTTTTTTACCGGTTTCCATCAGGTAAACCTGAGTATACTCAGCGCCAAGATAGAGAATGATAGCACTGTAATACACCCACAGAATAATAAGTATAACTGAACCGGCCGCGCCATAAACCTTTATATTGCTAAAATTTGTGAGATAGTACGTTATGGCAAATTTCCCGATGATAAAAAGAATGGAAGTGAAAACAGCTCCCGGTAACACATCCCTGAATTTAATTCTGGCATCGGGTAAGAGTTTGAATATTAAAGCAAATAAAATCAGTATCACTGCAAAAGTGATCACATAATTCAAAACAAAAAATAAATTTACAATATCGTCGGGAAAAAGAGCTTTGAGCTTGCCGATAAAAGCCGCCAAGAGTGATGTAAGCACAAGCGATACTAACAAAATAAATCCCAGGACCAAAATCATTGAAAATGAAAGTAACCGGTGAATTACAAGCGATATCAATCCCTTTTTTGCTTTAGCCCTCAGACCCCATACAAAGTTTATGGAATCCTGGATTTCGGCAAAAACACCCGTAGCAATAAACCACAGCGACACCCCTCCAATTATTGAAGCCCATACATTTGTCCGGTCGATGGAGGTTTTTTTTAGCATTTCCTGGATGTCTTTAGCTGCTTCGGATCCTACAAAACCAGAAATTTGACTGAAGATTTCGCCCCGTATGGCTTCTTCTCCCAAAAACCAACCTCCCAGGCCTATAAGCATAAACAACAGCGACGGCAAAGAAAAAACAGTATAAAAAGCTAGCGCAGCACTGAGTTTAATACCCCTATCGTCGATAAACCGCGAGAAAGCTTTTGGGATGAACTTAAACACGCGAAAAACCTTTTTCACATTCATACATCTGAATTCAAGTGGTTAATATTGTGGAAGTTTATTACTACAAGTAAATAAACCTGTAAAACCACAAAAGGTTTGCAGTCTCCATTAATCTAAAAATCTTATATTTCAGGAAATTTCTATCAACTTAATTACCCATGAAAAAGTGCAAAGAAATAGTCGGCTTTATAACATCAGCATTACTGCTTTTGACAATAAATGTAAATTCACAAACAATCACTTCTCCCAACGGCAGAATTACCTGCAAACTGGAAATAAACAGAACTACCGGAAATTTCCTGTATTCAGTTAGTTATGACAGTAAACCGGTTATTCAACCTTCCTCATTTCAGCTCAATACCAGCTTTGGCAGATTCGGAAAAGATTTTACGGTTGTAAAAACCGATAAAGTAGTGGTGCATAGGGCAACCTGGGAAAACAAGCTTGGTGAATTGAAGCAGATTCCGGATAATTACAACCAGCTTAAACTTCATTTAAGAAGTAAAGGAAATACCCTCAATTTTATTTGCCGGGTTTACAACGAGGGCGTGGCTTTCGCTTACGAAATACCCATTCAGGGAAAGAAAGATTCTATTGAAATTTTGAGCGAAGATTTAAATTTCTCGTTTAAAGAAGATTATCCCTGCTGGGCAACCTATACAGCACAGGGTGTTTATAACAAAGTACCGCTTAGTACCATTCAAAAAGGTTGTGAACGTCCGCTGGTAGTTGAATGTAACAACAAATTAACCGTTGCGCTTGCAGAAGCGGCGTTGGTTGATTTTTCAAGAATGAAATTCGGACCTGATTCCACAGTTGCGAATTCGGTAAAGACCGTATTGCATGATAAAACAGTTAAAAAACTACCATTTCAATCGCCCTGGCGGGTGGTGATGATTGCAGAAAACCCCGGTAAATTACTGGAGCAGAACTACCTGATCCAAAACCTGAATGCACCTAGTGCACTTAAGGATATGTCGTGGATTACTCCCGGCAAAGTTATCCGCGATGGCACCCTCACCACCAAAGGAGCCAAAGCTTGTGTAGATTTTGTGGCATCGCACAATATGCAGTATGTTGAGTTCGATGCCGGCTGGTATGGCCCTGAAAACGATATGGCTTCCGATGCCTCCCGCGTATCTCTTGACCCAAAACGTTCAAAAGGGCCATTCGATTTGCAAGAAATAATCAGTTACGCGAATGAAAAGAACATCAAAGTTATTTTATATGTCAACCGGAGAGCGTTGGAGCAACAACTCGACACTTTGTTGCCCTTGTATCAGAAATGGGGTGTGGCTGGCATTAAATATGGCTTTGTGCAGGTAGGTGATCAGAAATATACCGATTGGCTTCACGATGCTGTGGTAAAAACTGCCGAACACAAAATGATTGTTGACATTCACGACGAATACCGCCCAACAGGTTTTTCAAGAACCTATCCCAATTTGCTTACCCAGGAAGGAATAAGGGGCGACGAGGAAAGCATTCCAAATTCCCACACCCTCATTACAATGTTTACCCGCATGCTGGCAGGTGCCGGCGATAACACTGTGTGTTACTATGCCGAGCGGGTTACCTCAAAAATGGGATCGCATGCCTCACAACTGGCAAAGCCTGTTTGTTTATTCAGCCCGTTGCAGTTTTTGTATTGGTACGACATTCCACCCCAGGCTCCAGTAAAGGATGATGGCCTGTGGGGCGATACCAAAACCATAGGCAACGAACCGGAGCTGGAGTTTTTCAATAATATACCAACGGTTTGGGACGAAACAAAAGTACTCACTGACAAAATCGGAGAATTTGCCATAATAGCCCGTCGCAATGGAAATCAATGGTTTATAGGAGGAATTAATGCGGAAAAACCGGTTGAGACAACCATCAAATTTGATTTTCTGCAACCCGGAAAGAATTATAAAGCGAAAATTTACTCCGATGACCCCTTGGTGAACACCCGCACTCATGTAAGGATAGATGAAATTAAAGTAACCAGTAGAACTCAATATCCGGTAAAAGTCGGGGCCAATAATGGATTTGCCATGCAGGTGGTGATGGAATAAAGTCGAAAGTCTCCGGTCGATAATCGACAGGAAATATTTGTCACAAATACCGATAAGAAAAAGTTAAGAAAAAATGTCCTCAATAACCATTTATCAGATTGACTCCTTTACAAGGGAGAAGTTCAAAGGCAATCCGGCCGGTGTGGTTTTAAATGCCAAAGGTTTAACAGAATCCCGGATGCAGCAGATAGCACGTGAACTTAATAATTCCGAAACTGCCTTCGTTTTCCCTTCTACTGAAAACGACTACGATGCCGAAGTACGATATTTCACCCCACGAACTGAGGTGCCTGTTTGCGGCCATGCCACCATTGCAGCTCTGTATGCCATGGCAGTGGAAAACAAATTGAAAGCTTGCACCATCAGGATCAAAACCAAGGTAGGAATTCTTCCGATTGAAATTATTCCCGTGGAGGAGGATTATCAGGTTGTTATGACCCAGGGGAAATTTGAGCTTCTTCCTTCTTTTGATGCAAGCACTTCCGGCAATATTATCAAAGCTCTTGGTCTGACTTCAACCGATTTAAACCCAGCCTGCCATGTTCAGATAGCTTCTACAGGTCACTCGAAAGTGATGATAGGCATTAACAGCAGGCAAACCTTAAACCGACTCACCCCAAATATGCACGAACTGGCACAAATCAGCAAGATTATTGGTTGTAATGGATATTTTGTTTTTACCTTCGATTCCGATAGTGCCAGCATTCTTACTCACGGACGTATGTTTGCTCCAGCCATTGGAATAGAGGAAGATCCGGTTACCGGAAATGCCAATGGTCCTTTGGGAGGATACCTGGTTGAAAATAAGCTTGTGCCCTTTAATGATAAATTAGAATTTTGGGGCGCTCAGGGTGAGGCAATAAACCGACAAGGAATGATGCAGGTAAAGGTTGAAATTAAAAATGGCAGACCATCGGTAATCCGCATTAAAGGAGAAGCTGTGATTGTTTTTAAGGCCGAAATGGAAGTTTGACGGCTCGGCAAAACAAAGGTTTGATTGAGTTGCCATGAAGCACCATGAAAATGGCCTGAGGCCTGAACAAAATCGACGTAGCGAGACGCTACGTCGAGCGCTGGGCGCTGAATTCAGCTATTGATCATGGATTATCAACCTGTATTTGACAGTCGACCGACGTCCGTGGTCTGTGGAGGCTCTGTTGTATATTATTGTTGATATTAATTGAATCACAATTGCGGCGATGTTAAGCATAGAGCCTTTTTTAACATATTTTCACGCCGCCAAAAAAAATTCTGTTTGATTAACCCAGGGCGCCGCTTCGCT
>JAEYWD010000002.1 GCA_023429135.1 Bacteroidota bacterium
GGTAATGACAGGGAACCAACTGATAATATGTATCTTTCGTCCTTTTGTCTTGAAACAAAAGGACCAAAAATTCAAGGCTTCCTGAAAATTTGCTAAAAATAATAGATCGGGCTACTGCGGGGGTAAACTCGTTACAGAGTTGAGTTTTTTACTATTTACCTTCAAAATTATTAACTGCTCAATTGAGGATAATAGCTATTTCCCCACTCAAACAAACCCCCTTCATTACGCCCAATCTATTATTTTCTTCACGCAATTTTCAGAAGGCCGGTCCTGAACCTTGGGCATTCCGGTTTTATTTGAGCTTAAGGACAAATACCTTATAAACAGCTTGCTATAAAAATCTGTCATAAGTACCGAAGGGAGGAACCTCGTCCTATCTATCATTGGTACGCGAAGCGAGGAATCTCAAAATATTCCGCTATTCTCATAATATTCTTCCTCTCTCGCTTGTTATCTACACAGCTTTAATATTTTTGCCTTACACACAATTACCTATTTTTAATTAATACTAACTCTTATGCATCAGTCTAATGTTTATTATCCCTACTCAGAAAGCCAGACCACGCTTTTGGTAATTCTGAGAATACTAATTGGCTGGCACTTTCTGTACGAAGGGCTTACCAAACTTCTAAATCCGTCCTGGTCTTCACTGGGTTACCTTGCCGATTCCAAAGGTTTTCTGGCTAATATGTTTCAAAGCTGGGCTGCAAATCCCAATGCGGTTCAAACAATCGATTTTATAAACGAATGGGGTCTTACCCTTGTCGGCCTGGGACTAATTATGGGTTGCCTTACCCGTATTTCTATCATTGGAGGTATTGTTATGCTGGCGTTTTATTACCTGTCGCACCCCCCCATGGTTGGTTACAAATATGCCCTGCCAAGCGAAGGTGCCTACCTGTGGGTAAATAAAAACCTGATCGAGATTTTTGCCCTTGCTGTTCTGTATGTATTCCCAACCCAGCATATCATTGGCATCGACAGGCTAATCTTCAGCAAGAAGCACAATAAGTCAATTTAATAACCATTTATTTATACTGAAATGTCAGATAGCAACAATATAAGCAGAAGAAATATTCTAAAAGCTTTTGCAGCAGTTCCGGTTCTGGGAGCTTTAGGATTTGGGGTTTTACGCAAAAAAAACTACGACAACGACATACGCGATCAGATTGTTAAAGAATTGGGTTTAAGCTACGATCCCCCTGTACTACCAACCATTAAAGGTGTTGATAAATCCAAACCTATCCGGGTAGGAATTATTGGCTACGGAATCCGTGGTGAGCAACTGATGCGGGCCGCCGGGTTTGCTCATCCTAAAACAATTGATCAGTGGAGAGAGGCTGCCGAAAAAGATTCTAAAGATCATCGTCTGGAAGATTTTCTTGGCCAGGAAGATCTTAATCTTCAATTTACGGGCGCCTGCGACCTTTTTGATGTCCGTGCGCAGGAAGCTATTGAAGCTTGCAGTAATGTTAACCGCAAAGGTTCGAAGGAGCAGGGTACCCTTACCTGTAAAAGATATCGAACTTACCAGGAATTGCTGACTGCCAGCGATATTGATGCAGTAATAATAGCTACCCCCGACCACTGGCATGCACAAATAGCTATTGATGCAGCCAAGGCCGGAAAACATATTTATGTTGAAAAAGGATTAACCCGCACCGTTGAAGAGGTTTTTCAACTTACCGACGCAATTAAGAAATCGAATGTAGTTTTTCAATTAGGACATCAGGGCCGGCAAACCGAAAGTTTTATCAAAGCCAAAGAAATAATTGATAAAGGTTTATTGGGCAAAATAAGCCTTATTGAGGTGTGCACAAACCGCAACTCTCCCAATGGTGCCTGGGTTTACGATATTCATCCCGATGCAAGCGAAAAAACAATCGACTGGGAACAATTTCAGCAACCTTCTCCCAACAAGGTGCCTTTCAGCAAAGAAAGATTTTTCCGCTGGAGATGCTGGTGGGATTATGGTACAGGCCTTGGTGGCGATCTTCTCACTCATGAGTACGACGCCATCAATCAGATTATGAACCTGGGTATTCCGCATTCGTGCGTGGCTTCAGGTGGCGTTTATTTCTACAAAGATGGCCGCGAAGTTCCCGATGTATTCCAGGCGGTGTACGAATATCCCGAACGCGACCTCACTTTTATGTATAGCGCAACCCTGTCGAGCGACCGCGACCGTGGGAAAATGATTATGGGACACGACGGAAACATCTCCATTGGAGGCGAACTCACAGTTTACGCCGATCCTGAGTCGACTCGTTATAAACCGTTAATCGATAAAGGAGTTATCGATCCGCAAAATCCCATTTTCCTGTATTCTCCCGGTAGCAAGCGCATTGATGCAGTAACCTCGGCAACTGCCAAATATTTTGCAGGTCGTGGCTTGTTATACACATACCGCCAAGGCAAGAGGGTTGATACCACACACCTGCACATCAAAGAATGGACTGATTGCATCCGCACAAATCAGCAACCCAGTTGCAATATCGATCAAGGTTTTCAGGAAGCGATTACAGCGCATATGGCAACCATTTCGTACCTTGAGAATGTGAAAGTTTTTTGGGACCCTGACAAACAGAAAATAATAAAAGGGGCTCCGGTTAAAGGTTAATTCAATCTAATTAGTAGCTAAAAATAGTAGTGAAACAATCATAAGAATAGTTGTACCTGCCGTAATTTTAAAATTAGTCCGGCAGGTACTTTTCCTGGCATAAAAAAAGCTGCCCTTTTCAGGACAGCTTAGTTATATCGTTTCTACTTTATTATAAATTAGGTAAAAGAATAGTTGTTCCGGTAGGGTTAGAAACATTGCCACGAGCAACACTAACAGAAGAGCTATAAGTATAGGCATAAAAATCGTCGAAGAGAATATATTCATTCTTTGATGGAGGAACTCCGCTTCCACCAAAGAAATTACCAAAACTAATTTTGTCGATACCTAAAGTTGATACAGACCGGAACCTTAAACCTTTTAAGCTACATACCAGCTTACCGTTTACATATCCTTCAACAAGCCCGTCGGCTTTACCTACGGTGTTCATTACCACACGCTGTGTAATTGTATACCAAACACCAGGTTTGAAAGTATATCCCGGATCAAGAAAGGGACCTTGTCCCCAGTATGTCTTACCAGCAACGGGAGCAGCATCTCCACAAAGTTTGTACATCTCCATATAGTACAGGTAAAATTTGACTTTTGTACCTTTAAACATATACTTACCGCCCCAAATGTCAATTCCATTGGGCAATTTACCAGCATCAACTGCTTTGCCTCCACCCATTCCCGGAAGTTTACCATCCAAATTTTCGACTGCAAAACCAGAAGAAAATTTAATCCGATAGGAGAAATACAGCTCGTTATAGACTTTGCCAAATTTCGTTTCCCATTGGTAGCCATTTCCTGCTCCAAAAGATCCGGCATAATGATTTAATTTTATATGTTTATTTGTGCCTTCCTGAGCTATGTACCCATATCCATATTTGTGATTTGCCCAGGCAGGATATTTCCAGTCTGCTTTCCATTCACTTTCTTTATAATTTCCTAATGTGTTTTTACTGAATGTCTGACTGAAGATAATATTAAAATTTTCCAGACCAGCAGAAGAAGTAGCTGCTATAGATTCATCTTCAGGCAAATATGGAGTTACCACCGGTGTTACGGCCTGAACTACAGAATCAGGTTTTAGCAGGTTTACAGAGTCGGGGTTTCCAACAACTTGTGATACAGGTTTTGTTGTAACAGGAATAACACTAATTTCGTCCTGAGTTTCGCAGGCAACAAGCATTGCAATCATAACTCCTGCGGAATAAAAAAGTTTTCTCATAGGTTTTGAGTTAAAAAGTTTGACCAACGTTTTATTTACATTGATATAATAGCGAAAATGTTTGACGAACGAGTATTGTGTTAGAGATAATTTATTTATCAAATCTCCCCTTCAATAAACGTTGGTTCTTTATAAACCCCTCTGTATTTATTTAATAATTAGCATCCTACAACTAATTGTATATCTTGTTTAAAAGGAATCTAAATATCGTTTTGCTATCAAACGTAACCCTATAAGACTGTTTAGGCAGGCTTATACAAAAAAAAAGAGGGCGTCTCTCCTGGAGACAACCCTCTTTTTTGCCAGTACCTAAAACCAGGCTTTGAAATATTATAGCCTGTTGTATTTAAATCACTTTAGAGAAGAATTTGTAATTTATACAGCCTTAATTTTCTGAAAAACTTTATCAGCCAATTGTTCCATATGAATTGTCCGTAAAACCTTCTTTAGCTTGTAGTTTTTAGTCTCGACATGAAAGTCTAATAGTTCAGGCCAAAGTTTGGTGATAATTTTTACATAGCTTTCCGGATAATCTTTATATCTGTATCGGTCATCAAGCGAACCAAAGGTTGATATCAGTGCCCTGTTATTGAATGGGCGAAGCTCGTCCCACACAATATCCTGTTCCGAACCCGACAAAGTCCCCCAATTGGCAAAATTCTGCTCCCAATAAAACAAGTCACTTAAAACGTAATTCATTTTTGTCAGTTGCTTTGCCTCTTGCAACCATTCATCAATCGATCTTATCACAAAAGGGAAATTGTTGTATCCAAACAAACCTGCAAATGTTTCAGCTTGCGAGGCATCCCTGTTTAAGCTGCTTTTAAGTCGCAGCAGGGAATTTCCTTCGGTACCACTTACTGTAATACAATCTTGAGTGTTTCTCAAAAATCGATCGTAGTAAACTTTTAAAAGTTTTTTGCGTGCAAGAATATTATTCGAGTAATAAATTTTTTCAAATTCCGGATCTACTGTGAGATCATCTATAGTAATAAATTCAATAGGGAGTTTGTACCTTTCGGCAATTTCTTTGGTGATCAAATAATCGGGGCTATTAACCAGACCTTTATCACTTTTAAAACCCCGGTTAAAGTAAAAATTAACTTTCGAAGTATGTTTTCTGCACGCAGCAAGCATTAAACGAGTATCCCAACCTCCGGTTAATGTCTGATAAATATTGAATCTTTTTATTGCACTGTCATATGTCCCGGTTAATATTTGGGCTGCATAATCTGTGGCAATGTTTATTTTTTTTACTTCCCGTGGAACTAGCGGCCAATATCTGTATGTCTTATTTTTTAGCAAATCAACGAAATGATTTGGTAATAGCTTACTTATTCCTTTAAATATTGTTCTATGGCCTATCCACTTGCGTTCCGGACTATTCAGTTGTGGTGAATTAAAAAACCTGTTCAGCTCTTTATCATCATCCCGGTCAATTTTTAAATATTCGGAAATGATATTTGGAGTAGAACCGCAGGCATAAACGCCTTTATCACTGTAAAAAAATACTTCTCTAAAACCAGTGGCATCATGCAAAACATTTATAGTATTATTACCTATATATATCAGGGCATATCTTCCCGTAAGTTTCTCTGTTCCAGCAGTCAAAGAAGAAAAAGAATCTGATTTTGAGAGAGTATCCAGAATATCATAATTAGAATGCTCCGGATTTAAAGGGTTCAGCACATATCCAAGCAGGAATAAATCGGCATCACTGGTTGTTTTTTGTGTTATTGGCAAGTCAGGGTGAGTATAAAGCATACATTCAATGCTGTTTCTCAAAATGTGGGTTTTTCTCCAGGTATTATCTGCCTGGATTTTTTGGTTAGTCAGTATAAACTGACGTCTAAATACAAGATTTTTCATAAACTTATTAATGGTGTTTGAATTGCATTTCAAATAAAACAATCAATTTAATTTTTTTCAGTTGCTGGTATCCGAATTATTTGACCAAAATTTCACTGTATTACATAAACTTAAAAACATCTCACACTAAACATAGGCAAACTGTTCTCAGGAATGTAATCTCCAATATAAAGACTTTGAAAAGTCCGAATTAAAATTGAGCATTCTTCTCCACTCTCTCCATGGAGGCCGGGTGAGATCTTTAAAATTCCTCACTTTGTTGCATATTAACAGAATTTGCAAAAATGTTATTAAACTGCTGTTCCGCCTGCTGTCTCGACTTGCCGGTATCTTTTTCTTTTATCTGTCGATTGTGTTTGAGATATCCATCTGTTTGTAGAATTCCCAAAGCACTATCCCTGCACAAACAGATATATTGAATGAATGTTTCGTGCCGAATTGCGGAATTTCCAGCGTCGATTCGCACATATTGATTACCGACTGACCAACTCCTTTTACTTCATTTCCAAAAATCAGGGCGTAAGCACTTTTATTTTCAATTTCCGCTTCATCCAGCATAATACTTTTCTCGGTTTGCTCAATGGCAACGGGTATGTATCCGGAATTGACAAGATCCTTTATGGCATCTTCGGTATTTTCAAAATATTTCCAGTTAACAGTTTTTTCAGCCCCCAAGGCTGTTTTATGGATTTCCTGATTGGGCGGTGTGGCGCAGATACCACATAAATAAATTGCTTCAACAAGAAAAGCATCGCAAGTGCGAAACACCGAACCAATATTATGCTGGCTTCTAACATTATCCAACACAACAATAATCTTGTTTTTTCGGCTGGCTTTGAACTCCTCGTCAGTTTTTCTGTTTAATTCCGTAATATGCAACTTTCGTCGTAAGACCATAATAAATTTATTTGTGCCTGTGAGGCAATTGTTCATGTACAAACTTATGTTTAACAACTTATTTCAGATTCGGCACAAAATAAATAAATTTAAGCGGCAGATTAATCTTTTATTATTTTTCTTATGAACCTCCATGAATACCAATCGAAAGAAATTTTGCGCAAATTTGGTGTGGTTGTACCTGAAGGCAGAGTTACAAACAACGCTGAAAATGCTGCAGAAATTGCAGAACGAATTTCGGATATTGCCGGTAACGATACCTGGGTTGTAAAAGCTCAGATTCATGCCGGAGGCAGAGGTAAAGGCGGAGGTGTTAAAGTTGCAAAAACGCTTTCCGAGGTAAACACCTATGCAAAGCAAATCCTGGGTATGAATCTGGTTACCCATCAAACAGGTCCCGAAGGTAAAATTGTTCATAAAGTATTGATAGAACAAGGAATTTATTATCCAGGCGAAAAACCTGTTCAGGAGTTTTATATGGGGGTACTGCTTAACCGGAATACAGGCCGGAATATGATATTATATTCTCCCCAGGGAGGAATGGATATTGAAGCTGTTGCCGAAAATACTCCTCATCTTGTATTCAGAGAGGAGATAGATCCAAAGGTTGGTGTTCAGCAGTTCCAGGCAAGAAGAATAGCCTTTAACCTGGGACTATCGGGTAAGCCTTTCAAAGAAATGGTGTCATTTGTAATCCGACTTACTGAAGCTTATATCAAATCGGATGCATCCATGATTGAGATAAATCCTGTTATCAAAACATCCGATGATATAATTATGGCCGCCGATGCCAAAATAACCCTTGATGACAATGCCTTATACAGGCATCCCGAATATGCCGCCATGCGCGACATAGAAGAAGAGGACCCCATTGAGGTGGAAGCCGGCAAATCGGATCTAAACTTTGTTAAACTTCCTGGTAACGTGGGATGCATGGTGAATGGTGCCGGACTGGCCATGGCAACCATGGACATCATAAAACTATCAGGTGGCGAACCTGCCAACTTCCTCGATGTTGGTGGTTCGGCCAATGCAAAAAGAGTGGAGAACGGATTCAGGATCATCCTCATGGATCCTAATGTAAAAGCCATCCTTATTAATATTTTTGGGGGCATTGTCCGCTGCGACAGAGTTGCGCAAGGGGTTGTAGACGCCTATAAAGCCATGGGGAGCCTTCCGGTCCCTGTTATTGTTCGCCTTCAGGGTACCAACGCAATAGAAGGAAAAGAGCTGATTGATCAATCGGGTTTGGAAGTTTTCTCGGCCATTACCCTGAAAGAAACAGCAGATACTATAAAACGGGTTTTAGGATATTAGTATAACGGGCACTTCGACAGGCTCAGTGACCAGCCAATACAATCAGCCACTGAGCTTGCCGAAGAGAGCTTGCCGAAGTGACAAAAACAAAAAAGGCAGGAACCGAAGCTCTTGCCTTGAAAATATCCTAAACTAAAATATTATTTATGCGAAAATTCGTCAGAAACAGTTAATTTTTTTCTTCCTTTTGCGCGACGTGCAGCTAATACTTTTCTACCATTAGCCGTCGACATTCTTTCGCGGAAACCATGTTTGTTTTTTCTTTTTCTGTTCGATGGTTGAAATGTCCTTTTCATCGTATATAATTTTTTATTCTGTTTCTACTTTTTAAAAATGAGAGTGCAAAGGTAACTTTTTTTTCATTTCTGCAAAACGATCATAAATTTTTATTTCATGATGCGGGTAGATAAACAATTTTTTTTGTAACGAAATATTCTTCTTCAAAAAAATCGGAAATTGAAAAAACTGTGACCCTACTTTTAAATGGTTCTGTTTCACTTGTTAAATCGCCTCCTTTGAGGTAAAATATCCCATTTTGCACTTTATTATTTTTCTGCTTCGAAAATTTTCCCTGTACCCAGGAATGAAACTCGGGCAACGTAGTAACGGCACGCGATACAATAAAGTCGTATTTGCTTTTTATCAACTCTACCCTTGTTTGCTCGGCTGTAACATTGTCCAAACCAATAGCAGCCGAAACTTCTTTCACAACCTTAATCTTTTTCCCGATAGAATCAACCAGATGAAACTCAACATCGGGGAACATTATTGCTAATGGAATCCCTGGAAAGCCTCCTCCTGTACCTACATCCATGATTTTTGAGCCCCCCTTAAAGGTAATGACCTTTGCAAGGGCAAGCGAATGCAAAATATGATGCAGATAAAGATTATCAATATCTTTTCGGGATATCAGATTAATTTGAGCGTTCCAGAAACGGTAAAGCTCTCCTAGTTGGCCAAACTGTTGTTTCTGGTTTTCGGTGAGATTCAAAAAATACTTCGCCAGCAGTTCCATTAAAATTTATGGGTAGTATTTTTCAGTACATTATAAAGCAATTCCCTGGCCCGAAACAACTGAGCTTTAACAGTACCGATAGGTAATTCGAGTTCATCGCTGATTTCTTCGTACGAGAACTCATAAAAATATCGTAATTCGATAAGCTTGCGGTAGCGGGGCTTCAACTTCGCTACAACAGAACGAAGCAAAATTACCTTCTGCTGACTGATTAAGTTTTCTTCGGGATCCAAACCATCAGAAGGAATAGACAAAGGCATAGAATCTTCATTATGAGCGTTTTGATCTATGGAGATGTTATTTAGTTTTTTCTTTCTGATAAAATCGATGCAATTGTTCGTAGCAATCTTAAACAACCATGTACTGAATGCATAATTCGGGGTGTACTGCTTAATATTTTTAAACGCCTTACCAAATGCTTCAATTGTAAGATCTTCCGCATCGCTGGGATTATTGACCATTTTTAAAAGCATAAAGTAAATTGCATCCCTGTATCGGCCCAACAGCTCTCCATAAGCTTTTTGATCCCCCTCCATTGCTTGAAGCACCAACTCGTAGTCGTACTGGGCTTTGTCTGAAAGATTAAGGTTTACTTCCATTTAGTTTTTGTAGTAAATAGGTTTAGGGTATATAAGTTCAAGTTAATAAATGGTAACAACAAATCAAATAGTGCCGAAAGCGGCAATATATGTTTTTCGTTGAATATTTTCAATGCTTTATAAAAAATGATCTGTTGTATTATTAACCTAATCAAAAATAATCCGATAGCAGCATAAAAATACTTACTTACAATAGCTAACGCAAGACACAAAAAAATAAAGAGTACGCGGGTTAAGGGTTCCAGTAACAAATAATATTTATGTTTCGACTTATAAAATTTTGCTGTGGACATATGTCTTTTCTTCTGACTTTTCCAGGCAGCATAAGAGGTTTTTGGATTGGACCGGGTATGAGCGTCAATAGAATATTCAGTATCGGTGGTAGATCCCTGAGCGGCTTCATTTATAAATAAATCATCGTCGC
Organism: Bacteroidota bacterium; assembly: GCA_023429135.1. Classification (GTDB taxonomy): domain Bacteria; phylum Bacteroidota; class Bacteroidia; order Bacteroidales; family JAAUTT01; genus JAAUTT01. The sequence goes on from JAEYWD010000002.1 coordinate 9,958, forward strand.
CCGACTGAATATGCGCATGTGAGGCAAAACCACGATTTTTCAGGAATAACGACTTCCGGTAGGCAAGGTTTCTCCCAACGCCCATGTATGGCATTCCACACTTTGCAAAACCGATATATTGCAAAGCAATAAAGAATGTGTCGAACCTAATAAGTTTATTAAGAAAGCTCTTTTGAGTTTTATATCCACCATAGCCAAGAACAACCTGATTTTTCTCAGTAAAATGTTTTTGCATGGTTGCAATCCACTGCCTGTTTTCTGGCATACAATCGCCATCGGTAAAAAGGAGCCATTCATTTTTAGCAGCTTTAATACCAATTGTCATTGCCAATTTCTTACCATGTGCAAATTTCTCATCTTCCTTAATGGTGGTAACTCTCAGATGCGGATAAAGTGCCAAAAAATGCTCAAGCACATCTGCAGTATCATCCGAGGAACAATCATTAACCACAACAACCTCGTAATTCGAATATTCCTGCTCAAGTATTATTGGTAAATGAGCTGAAAGGTTATCCGATTCGTTACGGGCACAGATAATTACAGAAACAGGTTGAGGTTTTACAGGTTCTAAAACAGTTTTTAGTTTAACAGCCTTCCGGTAAACAAATAAATAGTATATAATTTGAACAATAAAAGTAAGCAGCAACAAACCCCACAGCACCAGCTCCCCGATGGAAAAATAAAGTAAAAGTCCTTTCACATTTTGAGTATTTAAAATCGCAACAAGTTTATTAATTTTTTTTTTCTAAAAGAACAGCAAAGAAAAAAGCTTTTGCATGTTAGGTGCATTATTTTTTTTATTCAACGCAAACTATTCATTATCAGAGTTAAATAAATTAATCATTTTGACAATTTGTTAAATTATGTTGCGAATGATCGTATCAGTATGCAATCAACTCAATTCGTTATATCTTTGGCCACAAAAAATTGAGTGAAATTTACAGTTGAAAATATAGATCCTCAGAGCAAGGCACGTGCGGGTATCATTGAAACTGCTCATGGCTCCATTCTTACTCCTATATTTATGCCGGTTGGTACTTTAGGAAGTGTTAAGGGGGTACATTTCAGAGAGTTAAAAGATGATATTAAAGCCCAGATAATTCTTGGAAATACTTACCACTTATACTTGCGACCGGGGTTGGAAATCCTCCATCCGGCAGGCGGTTTGCATAAATTTATAGGCTGGGATAAGCCTATCCTTACTGATAGCGGAGGATACCAGGTTTTTTCTCTTGCCGATAACAGAAAACTTACCCGGGAAGGGGCTATTTTTCGCTCTCATATTGATGGCTCAAAACATATTTTTACTCCGGAGAATATTGTTGAAACACAGAGAGCTATAGGGTCGGATATTATGATGGCACTGGATGAATGTGCTCCTTATCCTTCCGATTACAATTACGCCCGTAAATCACTTGATTTAACGCATCATTGGCTGAAAAGAGGATGGAAGAAATTCAACGAAACCGAACCTTTGTACGGATTTGAGCAAACGTTTTTCCCGATATTGCAGGGAAGTACCTATAGAGATTTGAGAACTGAATCGGCCGAATTTGTTGCTTCGCTTGACTGTGAAGGAAACGCTATCGGAGGCCTTGCGGTTGGTGAACCTGCCGAAGTAATGTACGAATATATTGAACTCGTAAATTCCATTCTCCCTTCCAATAAACCCCGTTACCTGATGGGAGTAGGAACTCCGGTAAATCTACTCGAAGGAATTGAGCGCGGAGTTGATATGTTCGACTGTGTTATGCCCACCCGCAATGGTCGAAATGGTATGTTGTTTACCCGGAATGGTATTATCAACATCAAAAATGAAAAATGGAAGAACGACTTTACTAGCATTGATCCTGATAGCAGTTGCTTTGTCGACAAAGCTCACTCCAAGGCCTATCTGCGACATTTGATAATTAACAGCGAAATGTTGGGGGCTCAGATTTGTAGTATTCATAACTTAGCATTCTATTTGTGGTTAATGGGCGAAGCGCGAAATAAAATTGCTGAAGGTACTTTTTCGGGCTGGAAAAGCCAAATGGTTAAGAACTTATCGAACAGATTATGAAAAATTTAAGAGTTAATACCATCGACCTTTACATTATCAGAAAATTTCTTGGAACATTCTTCTTTGCACTTGTGCTGATAATTGTAGTGGCTGTTGTATTCGATATCTCTGAAAAAATCGATGACTTTATCGAGAAAAATGCGCCCATTAGGGCAATTATTTTCGATTATTATATGAATTTCATTCCTCACTTTGCTGTACTTTTCAGTTCCCTGTTCACATTTATCTCGGTGATTTTCTTTACATCGAAAATGGCCTATAACACCGAAATTATTGCCATTCTGGCAAGTGGACGAAGTTTCGTCCGGATGATTTATCCATACATGATTTCTGCTGCCATTATATCGGCATTCTCTTTTTTTCTCAGTAACTATGTGATTCCCGATGCTAATAAAACACGTCTGGAATTCGAAGAGGTATATATTCGTAACCATCCTTACAATTTCGATAAACGAAATGTTCACAAACAAATTTCGCCAGGTGTTTACATTTTCATGGAATCGTTCAGCAATTCATCCGATATGGGATATAAGTTTTCGCTTGAGAAATTTGAAGATGGAAGTCTTAAATCCAAATTAATGGCCGATTACATACGTTGGGATACAGCCAAGCATAAATGGAATCTTCAAAATTACTATATAAGGAACATCAATGGTTTGGATGAAACTATTATCAAAGGCGAATCGATGGATACTACAATCAATCTCAATCCGGCTGAATTCAAGCGCCGCGATGAATTTGTCGAAACCATGAACCTTTCCGATTTGAATAGTTTTATTTCTGACCTTCGTACCCAGGGCTCGGACAATATCAACACCTTCATAATTGAGAAACAAAAAAGGATGGCTTACCCGGTTTCCACCTTCATATTGACCATGATTGGTGTTACCCTTTCGTCGAGAAAAGTAAGAGGCGGTATTGGGATGCAACTGGGGGCAGGTTTAGGGCTTAGTTTTGGATATATCCTGTTTATGCAATTCTCCTCTCAGTTTGCAATCAGTGGCGCTATGAGCCCTTTTTTAGCCGCATGGGTGCCTAATTTCATCTTCATAATTATTTCGGTGATTTTATACCGGATGGCCCCAAAATAACTAATTAATTATATATCAACCCGGAAAGTTAAAAGCCATACCTTTAAGTGTGAAAATATTTTTCTTTCTAAAGATGATTTTGTAACGTTGTACTCTTTTTTTTAATCTGAAAAAACGATTTTAAACTTAAAATCAGCATTATGCCAATTAAAAACAAAATTCTGGAACTACAAAAACGCAGAGAGCTAGTTCAGCTTGGTGGTGGCGAAAAAGCCATCGAAAAGCAAATAGCTATGGGAAAACTTACTGCACGGGATCGTATTGAATCAATTCTTGACAAGGAATCGTTTCATGAATACGACCTTTTTGTGCAGCACGACGCCCGCGATTTCGGAATGGACAAAAAAGAACTTCATGGAGATGGCGTTATAACCGGAACTGGAACTGTATTTGGAAAGCCAATCAGTATTTTTGCCCAGGACTTCACCGTTGTTGGTGGCTCACTTGGCCGCATGCATGCAGGTAAAATCACCAAAATAATGGATCATGCCCTGAAAATGAAAATGCCCCTCATCGGTATTAACGATTCAGGTGGCGCCCGTATTCAGGAAGGTGTTAACTCCCTTGCCGGATATGGCGAAATTTTCTTCCGCAATACAATTGCTTCGGGTGTTATACCTCAAATTTCGGTTATTCTCGGCCCTTGTGCTGGTGGTGCCGTTTATTCTCCGGCTCTTACCGACTTCGTATTCGTTGTAAACAATATCTCCAAGATGTTTATTACAGGCCCCGAAGTTATCAAGAGCGTTCTTGGCGAAGAAATCAGCCAGGAAGACCTTGGTGGAGCTTATGTTCACAGCCACATTACAGGTAATGCGCATTTCTATGCCGAAAGCGAAACCGAATGTTTCGAACAAATTAAAAAGCTTTTGAGCTTCATTCCCTGGAGCAATGTTGAAAAAGCTCATAAAATTGCGCCAAAACCCCCAAAGGTTAAAGCTAAAATTGAGAACGTAGTACCCGAAGATCCAAAACAACCTTACGACGTTCGTGATGTTGTAAGATGTCTGGTAGACGACTCCGATTTCTTCGAAGTGCAGGAAAACTGGGCAGCCAATGCAGTTATCGGCTTTGGACGTGTAAACGGCGAAACTGTTGGTTTTGTATGCAACCAGCCTTTAGTACTTGCCGGTGTGCTCGATGTTGACTCCTCCGACAAAATTGCACGTTTTATCCGCTTCTGCGATGCATTCAATATTCCTTTGGTTACTCTTGTTGACCTCCCAGGGTACTTACCGGGTGTTGACCAGGAACATGCCGGTGTGATCCGTCATGGTGCTAAAATTCTTTATGCATACAGCGAAGCTACAGTTCCCAAAATTTCGGTAGTACTCCGCAAAGCTTATGGCGGTGGTTACATTGCCATGAACTCGCGTCACCTCCGTGCCGACTTCTACTTCGCATGGCCGGGTGCCGAAATTGCCGTTATGGGCCCTGAAGGAGCTGCCAATATTATTTTCCGTAAGGAAATTACCGAAGCTGCCGACCCTGAAGCAATGCGTAAAGAGAAAGTTAAAGAGTACGCTGAGAAATTTGCTAATCCGTTTGTTGCTGCTTCCAAAGGTTATATCGATTCTGTTATCGAACCTTCCGAAACCAGAAAATATATCATCCATGCCCTGGAAGTATCAGGACACAAAGATGCCGGAATGCCACGCAAAAAACATGGAATTCCTCCATTTTAAATTAGGGCTATAGACATTAGGCCATAGGCTTTAGGAAAGGGGGCAGTTTCGGGCCAGCAATCCTACAGCCTAAAATCCTAACACCTAAACACCTGAAATAATAACGTTAAAAATGGATGATATGCAAAAAGATACTAAAGACAGCGAAAAACCACAGTTTTCGACTTTAATAATCGAAGACTCGAAATACAAAACCTTGCTGACTGAAAAGTTTGAAAAAAAGGTAAAGTGGGAAAAGCCCGACGAAAGAAATGTACACTCCTACTTGCCAGGGACACTTATCAAACTTCATGTTAAGCAGGGCGAAAAAGTAAAACTTGGACAGCCGTTACTTGTGTTCGAAGCCATGAAAATGATGAACACTGTAAAAGCTTCGCAGAACGGTATTATCAAAGAAATTATGGTAAAACCGGGCGATAAATTCCCCAAAAACCATCTTTTACTGCAATTCGAATAAAAAAAGGCGCTGAGGCGCCTTTTTTTATTTAAAACTAATCACAAATACAAGAAATACTTAATCCAGGAAAAATTTTTCCGATCCTGCCCCAGAAAAAAAACTTTTATGCTCTTTAGCTAGCGAAAAGCCTTGTAACGCTTCCTGATTCTTTTCAAGCATTCAATTTTTAATTAATTAAGGTGTAATTGCGATAAGGATTTAAAAAAAAGCCTTTTAACTGATTACTTTCTGGCAATTTCCGGATTAATAGTTTGAAGCCAGTCCACGATGGCCAATAAAATCTAATTATTAACTACATAAAACAAATACCTATGTCAGTGAAATATAACGTTGTGCAAAGGGGCAACCCTCAAAAGCCAGACGAGCCTAAAAAATTCTATGCTCAGGCCATTGGCGACGGGGAAGTAACCCAAAAAGATATCAGCAAAGAGATTGAAGAAATGACAGCATTGTCAGAACCTGATGTTGCATCAGCATTAAGTGCCTTTCGCAAAATTCTGCAGCGAAAGTTGTCCGAAGGCAGGATTGTCCGCTTTGGGGAATTCGGGTCGTTCCAGGTGTCATTTTCAAGTGATGGCGCCGCAACTGCCGAAACATTTAACCCGTCTACCATTTCGGATGCCAAAATTATTTTCCGTCCAGGTACCGATCTTAAGGACCTTCTGAAAACCCTTAAATTCGAAAAACTTTGATTTATTAAACGGGTATTGTGGAGTACCCGTTTTCTTCTTACCAAAAACATACGGTTGAGAGGGGAAAATCGTCAGTATCTTTTCACAAAAAGGTCTTGATGATTTTCCAAAAAGATCAGGACCTTTTTAGAAAAAGATCAGGTTGTTTTTTGCTTACCGGTTTTCTTTCCCTATCTCCCCTTCCCAATAAAAACAACCAGGGAAATTATTCTTTAAATCCATGGTTTTATTAAAAATGCCATACACTGTTGAGCCACTACCCGACATGCAGGCGTAAACTGCCCCTTCTTCATATAATCTTTCTTTTATGGAAGCAATCTCAGGATGATTTGTTAATATGTTTTCTTCAAAGTTATTCTTTAGCAAAATTTTCCACTCATTAACCGGGCGACTAACAATATCTGTTAAAGGAAGTTCGGGCTTTGAAAGTTTCACGTTTCTGTAAGCTTCGGCAGTGCCCACATGTATCCCGGGTTTTACGAGTACAAGAGAATAACCCTTCAAATTAACGTTTACCGGCTTCAGAATTTCGCCTCTGCCAGTGCCAAGCATAGGCGTATTGTAAATAAAGAAAGCACAGTCGCTGCCAAGCTGCGAGGCATACGAGGCCAACTGCTCCTGCGACAAGCCAAGGCTGAACATCCTGTTTAACAGAACCAGGGTATAAGCCGCATCGGCAGAACCGCCACCCAGGCCAGCTCCCATGGGAACGGATTTATGCAGAATTATCTCAACAGGTGGCAGTGTAAAATCGCGGTCGAACAATTGATATGCCTTAATGCACAGGTTTTTATCGGAGCTGCAATCAACCGTTATGCCGGTATTGGTAAAAAGAACTTTTTCGGGCAAATTATCTTTACGTGTAATTACCTCAACAATATCGTTTAAAGGAATGGGGTAAAAAATTGTTTCGATGTTATGAAAGCCATCAGCACGCTTTTCGGTAACATAAAGTCCTAAGTTTATTTTTGAATTTGGAAATACCAGCATTTTTTATTGCGAAGATAACGATTATTGATGTTTTTGTAATTTTATCACGAAAACCTTTGCCATGACAAAAAGAACCTTTATTGCACTGCCAATTCCTGTTACTGAGAAGTTGAATGAGGAAACTGACTTCTACAAAAAGAATATTCACGGATTAAATATTAAATGGGTGGAAACGAACAATCTTCATCTTACGCTTGCATTTTTAGGCGACACTTCTGATCAGCAAATTGAATTGATAAAAAGCAGGTTACAAGAGATTGTTCCAAAATATCAAAGATTTCATATTCAATTAACCTATGCAGGGGCATTCAAAAGTCTTGCTAATCCTCAGGTTCTTTGGTTGGGAATTGAAGCTGAGAGCATCCTCCATGAAATTTATAACGATATAAAAGAAATGATACAAACAGCAGGTTTCGCACCTGAAAACCGGGCCTTTAAGCCTCACCTTACCATCGGCAGGGTTAAGAGCTTTTCACGTACCCATAACCTGGCATTGGTAATCAAAAGCAGGGAAAAATTCAACGAGATTGTAATAGCTGATAAAATTGTTTTTTACGATAGCATTCTCACACAGGCTGGTCCGGTTTATAAACCCATTGAAAAGTATGGTTTGAGAAGTTAGAAAGCCGGCCATGGTCTATCGGTCAAACGCTATAGGCTACACCCCATGGCCCTTCATGATGATTCCGATGGTTTTTGTCAGAATCCGGATATCGGCAAACAGCGACATATTTTGGATATATACCAGGTCGTACCGCATCCTTTGAATCATCTCGTCAATATTTTCGGCATACCCGTATTGAACCTGACCCCAGGAGGTTATGCCCGGTTTTACCAGATGTAATTTCGAATATTGGGGCGCTTTTGAAAGAATCTGCTCTATATAGAATTTACGCTCGGGACGCGGCCCAACCAACGACATATCTCCTTTAAAAACATTAATAAAATTTGGAATTTCATCCAAACGGCGCTTGCGCATAAATTTTCCTACAGGGGTAATGCGCTTATCGTTCCGACTGGCAAGCTGCGGGCCCTCGGGTTCAGAATTCAGATACATGGATCTGAATTTTAAGATACGAAAGGGCTTGCCGTTTTTTCCTATCCGCTCATGAGTGTAAATAACTGGACCGTTAGAAGTTGATTTTATTGCTATTACCAAAATAAGAATAACCGGAAGCAAAATAACTATTGCACCAATTGACAGAATTATATCCAGAAATGTCTTCACGCTTTGTTGCCACGATGGTAAAATATCTTTTGACAGCAATAAAAGCGGATCGTTAAATATATCAATACTTCGGACTGGAATATTTATTGTTCCATAAACTTCGGGCTGAATCCTGATGTAAACATCATGCCTGTAAAGATTTAACAGTATTGTCTCAAGTTTTTCCTTCGCCGACGCGTCTGTCAGTACAAATACCTCTTCCACTTTTAACAATTCAATTGTTCTTTCCAGGCTTCGGGAACTGTCCATATCTTCCAGGATATTCCCCACAACTTCAAAGTGATTTTTATGGAGCCAATTGTGATTTTTTGCGCGGAAAGCAGCAATTGCTTCACTTTCTCCAAGAATCAGTACTTTAAAACTATCCTTGCCGTTATTAAATCTTTGGTTTTTAAAATAAAGGACAACAAATCGCCCTGAAAATACCAAAAAGAACTGGACACCAAGCAAAAACCAGAAGGATTGATAGTAATCGCGGTAAGTGATTACAGTATCGTCGAGAATTAATATAAAGAAAATTGCAAAAACACCAGATAATGTAGATGTAAACAGATTAAACATGAACTTGCCAGGCTGTTTTCTTCTGACATCTGTATAGGTTCCGGCAGAATAATAAATTAGGAACCAAAATAAGGGAACAAGTAAAAGTCCGGCAAAAAACTTTACATCTGCATGAAAAGGAACATCAACCCCAAATTTAACCGTTTCAATGTATACTTTTCTGTAAATAAAGAATATGCTCCAGGTCATTCCTGAAGCAAATAAATCGGCAATGATGATAGATTTGCGAAAGTCTTGTTTTGCCATCGTTTTCTAAAATCCCATGTTAATTCGGGAAATTTACGGCAAAATTCTGAATTGATTTTGATTTAATACGATGAGCCAGCTCAAGTGCCTGGAACATAATATCGTTATGCACTGTAGACGAATAGCTGTTTTTTATACTTTGTCCGAAATGGTGTAATTCATGAACGATAATATCATCATAATTAGCTCCACTCATACTTTTGGTAAGATCGACCTGAAACACAGATTCTCCTTCGATGGTAAACATGTTGGCCTGCAAAACATTCTGTTCTTCAAATTGATTTACAAGGAGGTTGCCAACTGCACCGTTATCGAGTTCCATTCTGACCGAAACCACTCCCCTTTCATTTCCATTAACTTCCCACGAGTTGATGTTTATTCTTTTTGGTATACCCTTTAAAATAAGTAATTGCAAAGAAATGTCATTTAGCAAATGCTCCATGAATTTTGCACCACACCACATATTATTGCAACTTCCAAAAGCATGTTTCAGATCAGCCAAAAAGCAATTTCTACCTTCGAACTGGTTTAATATTTCATAAAACCTAAAACCTCCTGCAATTTGCATCAGCACGCCCGACTCTTCAGAGAGTTTACGAAGATGCTGAATTTCATCCAAACCAGCCAAAAAAGGATTGGTAATAAGGATATGCTTAAAATTTTTGATTGCTTTTTCGGTGGTAGAAAGGAAATCGGGAGAGAAATCAGTTATAACAAGCGCTTCAGTATAATTAAACAATGCCTCAACAGAAGGATATGATACCAGATTAAACTGGGCTGCAAAAGTTTTGGTTTTATTATAATCGGGAGAATAACAGCCGGTAAGCTCAACCCCTTCGAGCTTTGATAAAATGTGGGCATAGAAGTTAGTAGTTTCCGATGTTCCCAGAATTCCTGTTTTGATCATAAACAAGTATTTAAGCCTTACAAACATACTTTATTTTATTTCAACTGTTGGTAAATTGTTGAAATACTTATTAACTGGTATTGTTCATAAAGTATAAATTTGCAGCGGAAAACATCTTGATTGAGTTATGGGCATAAACGATACATACAGGCATAAAGGATTGAGACTTAAACTCATTCAGGAACTGGCGCAAAAAGGAATAACGGATGAAGATGTGCTGACAGCAATGGCTAAGGTACCCCGTCATCTTTTTATGGAAAGCAGCTTTATAACTTTTGCATATCGTGATCAGGCTTTCCCGATTGGCGCTGGGCAAACCATATCTCAACCTTATACGGTTGCATTCCAAACCCAACTGTTGCAGGTGAAAAAGCACGACAAAGTACTCGAAATAGGTACTGGATCAGGTTATCAATCGGCAGTTTTGCTTGAAATGGACGCTTACGTTTATACCATTGAGCGTCAGCGCGAATTGTTTGTTTCGGCACAGAAAATGCTTTCCAAACTTGGCTATAAACCTCACATTTTTTTTGGCGACGGCTACGAAGGTCAGCCGGCATTTGCTCCCTTCGACAAAATTATTGTTACTGCCGCCGCTCCCGAAGTTCCCGAAAAACTTCTTCAACAACTAAAACCCGGCGGACGGCTGGTAATACCTGTTGGCGAATCTAATGGCCAACGTATGTTACTGGTAGAAAAAACCGGTGAAGATTCTTATAAAAAAACCGAACATGGAGCTTTTGTTTTTGTTCCCATGCTCAAAGGAAAAAATTTCTAATATGATACAAATCAAAACTCTAGTTTTCAATCCCTTTCAGGAAAACACGTATTTACTCTCCGACGAAACCAACGAATGCATCATTGTAGATGCCGGTTGCTACACTGCTCAGGAGTTCGACTTGCTTGTAAATTACCTCGCGAAAAATAACCTGAAGCCTGTTAAACTTATCAATACTCACTGCCATGTTGACCATGTGCTGGGTATTTCGCGACTCATGGAAAAGTATAATATCCCATTTGAAGCTCACAAAAGCGAGGACAAAATTATTGGCGAAGCTGTTCAGCATGGTAAGGTATTCGGTTTTGTGCTGGAACAGCCTCCTTATCCCACAAGTTATCTTAAAGAAGGTGATGAAGTCAGGGTTGGTAACTCCACACTGAAAGTTCTGGAAGTTCCGGGCCACTCGCAAGGACATATTGCGTTTTACAGCGAAGAAGGAAAATTTGTGGTGGTAGGCGATGTTCTTTTCAGAGGAAGTATTGGCCGTACCGATCTTACAGGAGGCGATTACGATCAGCTCATCAACAGCATTTACAAGAAATTGCTGGTTCTCGACCGCTCGACAGTTGTTTATCCCGGCCATGGCCCAGCCACTACAATAGGAGAAGAAATAATGACCAATCCTTTTCTTTCACAACTTGGAATATAATTATTTTAACAAAAACCGCAGAATCATAATCAATAAGCATCTTCTCCGTTTAGGTAGTTTATCAAACATAACAGAGAGCTGAATTTTATCATATAATAAACTCAAGGTTTTCAAAACCTTTGCAAACATTTTTTAAGAAAACAGAAATACTTTATGCAAACCAGTGATTTCTTATACAGGCACATAGGGCCTCGCAAAAACGATATCTCCGAAATGGTTAAAACCATTGGGGTAAACTCTCTCGACGAATTGATCGATAAAGTTGTTCCTGAAAGCATCCGCTTACGAGAGCCGCTCAAGCTCCCCCAGGCAATGACTGAACATGAATATCTGAAAAAAATAAGTGAAATTGCCGGTAAGAACAAAATCTTCAGAACTTATATCGGACAGGGTTATTACAATACAATTTTCCCTTCGGTAATTAAACGCAATATTCTGGAGAATCCAAGCTGGTACACATCTTATACACCATATCAGGCTGAAATTTCTCAAGGAAGACTTGAAGCATTACTCAACTTCCAAACCATGGTTACCGAATTAACTGCAATGCCTCTGGCTAATGCTTCCTTACTCGACGAAGCCACTGCCGCAGCCGAAGCTATGATAATGCTGTTTAACAGCCGCTCACGTGAACAGGTAAAAGGTAATGCATTGAAATTTGTGGCCGATGTAAACGTTTTCCCACAAACACTTGATGTACTGAAAACCCGTTCGGCTCCACTTGGGATTGAACTGGTGATTGCCGATATATTAAATTCCACTTTACCCGAAAGTACTTTTGGCGTACTGGTGCAATATCCCGATTCGAAAGGTGAAGTTACCGATTTCAAAAAGTTAACTCAAGATTGTCATGCCAAACAGATTAAAGTTGCCGTTGCTGCCGATCTGCTCAGCCTCATTTTATTAACCCCTCCGGGAGAATGGGGTGCCGATGTGGTAGTAGGAACCACACAACGTTTCGGTATTCCCATGGGATTTGGCGGTCCGCATGCCGGATATTTTGCCACCCGCGACGAATTTAAGCGTAATATGCCCGGCCGTATCATTGGAATTTCAGTTGATGCCCAGGGTAAAAGAGCTTTGCGTATGGCGTTACAGACCCGGGAACAACATATCAAACGCGAAAGAGCCACTTCAAACATCTGTACAGCCCAGGCATTGCTCGCAACCATGGCTGGCATGTATGCGGTTTATCATGGAGCCGACGGACTTAAAAATATTGCCCGCCGTATCCATTCATACACTTCTTTTATAGCAAAAGAACTGGTTGCTTTAGGTTATGAGCAGCTCAACAAAAACTTTTTCGATACCCTTCTTGTAAAAGGCTCGACTCAAAAGGTAAAGGAACTTGCACTGGCCAGAGAAATCAACTTCCTGTACAATGCTGATGGTACAATTGGTATCAGTCTCGACGAAACTACCAGCCTTAACGATGTGCAGGATATTATCACCATTTTTGCCGAAGCTGCCGGGAAAGTGTTTAAACCCGTTGCTGCATTACCTGAAGCTGAAATTGTAGCTGACCATCGCCGCACATCGTGCTTCTTAACTCAGGAAATATTTAACAAGCACCGCAGCGAAACCGAAATGATGCGTTACATCAAAATGCTGGAGCGTAAAGATATTTCGCTCACTCATTCCATGATTTCGCTTGGTTCGTGTACCATGAAACTCAATGCAGCAACGGAGATGCTACCTTTGAGCTGGCCCGAGCTTGGTAACATTCATCCGTTTGTTCCTGCAAATCAAGCCGAAGGATATTACCAGCTTGTAACCGAGCTGGAAGATTATCTGAAAGTAGTAACCGGTTTTGAAGCAGTATCGTTCCAGCCAAACTCAGGTGCGGCAGGCGAATATGCCGGTTTATTAATGATGCGTCAGTATCATATTCAAAATAACCAAACACAGCGCAACCTGGTGTTGATCCCATCGTCGGCACACGGTACAAACCCGGCAAGTGCAGCCATGTCCGGAATGGACATCAAAGTTGTGGATTGCGATAACAATGGCAACATCAAGCTCGATTGCTTAAAATCGCTGGCTGAACAATATAAAGACACCCTTGCCGGCTTCATGGTGACTTACCCGTCGACCCATGGTGTATTCGAGAGCCAGATTAAAGAAATGGCCGATATAATTCACGAAAACGGAGGTTTGGTTTATATGGATGGCGCTAACATGAACGCACAGGTTGGATTGACTAATCCTGCTACCATTGGAGCTGATGTTTGTCATTTGAATCTGCATAAAACCTTTGCGATACCTCATGGTGGTGGTGGCCCTGGTGTTGGACCGGTTGCCGTAAATAAAAAACTGGCTCCATTTATGCCTTCACACCCGGTAATAAAAACCGGAGGCGAAAAAGGCATACACGCAGTTTCGGCTGCTCCTTTCGGCAGTGCCAGTGTGCTGGTGATTTCGCATGCTTATTGCGCCATGCTTGGAGCTGAAGGTTTGACCATGGCAACTAAAATAGCAATTCTCAACGCAAATTACCTGGCAGCCCGCCTGAACAATTATTTCCCTGTTTTGTACCGCGGCGAAACCAATTATGTGGCTCACGAAATGATATTCGACTGTCGTCCTATTAAAGCTATCTCTGATGTTACAGAGGCTGATATTGCAAAACGACTGATGGATTATGGCTTCCACGCTCCTACCCTCTCGTTCCCTGTTCACGGAACACTCATGGTAGAGCCTACCGAAAGCGAATCGCTGGAGGAATTGAATCATTTTGCTGAAGCTATGATTTCTATCCACTCTGAAATTCAACAAGTGGTAAATGGTGAAGCTGATAAAACAAATAATGTTTTAAAAAATGCGCCACACACGCAGGAAGTAGTAATTTCTGATGCATGGAATCGACCTTATCCTCGCGAACTTGCAGCTTACCCGCTGCACTGGATCCGCAGCAATAAATTCTGGCCCACAGTAAGTCGTATCGACGACGCTTTTGGCGACCGTAATCTGGTATGCACCTGCGAACCTGTCGAAAGCTATCGCAATTAATTCAAACAATTGATCAAAAAACCTACTCTTAATAGATCATAAGAGTAGGTTTTTTTGTTTATTTGCATTACGATATGTTTTAGAACACATTTTTATCCTGATAACTTTTTAGCCTTATTAAGATTAATAGATGAAAAGTAATATTTATACAGACAAGGAGATAGTTGAGAAAATATTACAGAGCGATAAAAAGGTTCTTTCTTTTCTTTACGAATACAATTTTGATTCATTAAAAAGAAAAATAATCTCTGAAGGCGGTACCGAAAATGACGCTCAGGATATTTTTCATGATGCGCTGATGGTATTATTTATGAAAATCAGAAAAGATGAATTTGAACTTACAAGTTCGATCCATACCTTTCTGCAAGCCATTGCACGTAATCTCTGGAAAAGAGTTCTGGCTTCAAGTTCCGGACGTTTTAAAAAGATTGATGATGAACTAAATTCTATTTCCGAAGAATATCCTGATGAAGAATACCTTCAGGTTGAACGGAGGAAACTTTATTTAAAATACCTGTCGGAATTGCCCGAGGATTGCCGACGAATGATACAGCTCATTATTAAAGGTGTAAATCTTAAGGAAATTACCCGTATAATGGCTTACAATTCGCTGGAATTTACAAAAACAAAACGTTATCGCTGCAAAGTAATGTTAATAAACAAGATTTCTGCCGATCCCCTATATAAAGAACTGAAAAATGAAAGATCTGGAACAACTGGTTCAATTCCTCGATGGTGAGCTCAACGAAGCTGAGAAACAGCAACTCGTTGATAAACTAAGAAATAACCCTGAGTTAAACGGAAAATTTGAATTAATCAAAGATTTTGATGCCCTGACCGGAGATAAACAAATTTCGAACTTCGAAACAACTATAAAAGAGGTCGAAGCTGAATTCCTGGCCAAAAAACAGGCAACATCCAAACTTAATCTGAAATTGTGGATGCAGATTGCGGCTACAGTTATCCTTTTAATTTCGGCGGCTACTTATTTTCTTGTAATTAAAGAGAGATCATCCTTTTCTCCCGACAGCCTTTATGCTGCCTATTATCAAAAATTACCAGCCGACTTTGCAACCCGTTCGGGCGAAAAGAGTGACGACCTATTCATTAACGCTATTAAGCTCTATAATGATAATAAATACCAGGAAGCCATTGTCGAATTCACTAAGATTCTAAACTCCGATCCTTCCAATAATGCTGCCCGATTATTTTTAGGTATATGCTATTCCGAAACTGATAACTTCAAAAAAGCTTCAGAACACTTTAATATTATACTTAATCACCACGATCCCATTTTTGAAGAGCATGCGGCCTGGTACCTATCGTTATGCTACATAAAAACTAATAACCCCGATTTAGCCAGGCCCCTGCTTAACAACCTTGTCGAAACGCGGTCGTTTTATATTGGAAAGGCGTCGGAATTGCTTGGAAAATTGAAAAAAGTCGATAGACATTAGTTGATAGACGATAGCCAATACAGAATACAGGTCGACGGGCCACGGACAATTTAGCAATGACCTCTTTGTTTAAATAATTTAATTCAGAACATTCAAGCCTCTTAGCGGTGGCGTGGTGCTTAACTATCAGCAGAGGACCTTCGACAATTGTTCCTGATTTTTTGAAATAACCACCATATTACTGGAACAAAGATCAGCAAGCCAAGCAAAGTAAAATAAAAAAGCCGGTCGTTACCGATAGGAAGGTTGATGGATGCATCGCCATATATTACGTAACCAGTCCAAAAGAATGGGTGACTGTGCATTTTATCAGCTTTTTCAATATATTGGAGTTTCGATTGTCGTAATGCTTCACAAATTTGCCTTTTCTCATTTAAACCCTCATAAAACCCTTTAATCAGTTCGTAAGAAGCATGGTCGTTTACAGGCCACAAGGTCATTATAACCGAGCGACTTCCCGATGAAAGAAAAGCCCTGCCTGTACTTATAACCTCCTCGCCTCCGTAATTTTTACCAGCACCGGTATTACAGGCGCTTAAAATTACAAGCTGCGATTGCTGGTTTAAATTATAAATCTCATAATTGTGCAAAAAACCATCATCCCGGGGATGTGACTCTGCAAACAGCAATTTCGACTGTAAAGAGGAATCTCTATTCAGGATACCATGCGTGGCGAGATGAATGATGTCATATTTACCTGACAATCTTTTAAAACGTGTTTCTGTAGCCCTCTTTTCAATCAATAACATTCCTCCAGCAATAGAATTTGCAAATTCTATTTCTTTTTTCGCATTTGGTAAACTTCCAAAAATGGAAGTATCGGATCTTACTGCTAATAAAGTACGTGAAATTGTGTCGTTAAGCTTCAGATTCGAATAAACAGGTGCTATGGCAAGCAAGCGGGCCCGGTTTTGGAATATGGGCCGGAGCCGCAGCTCGTTCAAAAAGGTGATGGATGGTGCATAGTAAACCGGTGTTGTTTTTAAGAGGTACGGCAAATCCTTATAACTGCCAATTTGATGGGGCATTTTGACAATCAAAGCTTCAAAGGGTATTTTCCGGAGACTATTATCTGCAATAATTGTTAATTTCTTCCCTTTCAGATAACTTTCAAAGGGCTTTAACAGAATTTTGTAAAGCTCGTAGCTGTCATGGGCAAATCTGCGAATACTGTCGGGTGTATAGTTTAAACTGTTGAAATTATTCAGTCGTGAATAAAACCGTACAGCAAGTTTTGCAAGGTCAACATTTTTCAAGCTATCGACTACAATCTTCAAATTTCGGTTATCGAAGTAAAAAGCAATCAGCAAATTACGGTTCAACTGATATTCAATAATGCACTCATCGTTTTTAAGAGTCTTCTGAAAAGCTGTTGGGTTCACAACTTCCATTGAGTACTTAAGATTGTAATAATTGGGGTAATGCTTTTTATATAGCTGTTCCAGATCCGTTCTTTTTGCAGCCAATATATCAAGTTGCGTATTCAGATTATAATTATCTCCATCTCCTGCTTTTAATTTCTGTGTTAATACGGAAATCCGCGTATTTAATGAATCTTCAAGTAATTTATACTTTTCAGGAATCATACCAACCCTCTGGCCGTATTTACTCCGGAGCATACTTAACATAACCGTGGCCCTTCCCTGTTCGGCATATTTGTATACGAGCTGCTGATAGTAGCTATCGCCTGTAAGTTCGTGCAATCTCAGGCATACTTCTATAATCCGGGGAAAGTAATTACTCCGGAGGCTTGTAAAAACAAGCATCTGCTCTTCACCAGGAAGTTGTGTCTTATGATTATACAATTGTTCTATAGCTAAATGCAGGTTTTTAAGTCCTTGCCTGTAATATAAAATCTTTTTTCTATCATCATGGTCTTTTCTGGCCAAAGCGAAAAAAGCTTCGGCCTTTCCATAAAGGCCTCCAATTAATTTAGGTAAAGAAATGGCATCTTTAAAATTTAAGTCAGCATTAACATCCTCGTTATATTCATGAGGTAATAAAGCAATAATTGATTTATGGTAATGCTCCAGTGCCTTCTCATGATCTCCTTTAACCCACCAATAATAGGCCCAATAAGAGTATATATCACTTACATTTATATTTTTTTGGAAAGTTTCACTTAATCTTTTTAAAACTGAGGGATTCATCTTTGAAAATAAATCATATTGAGATTGTCCCTTTAAAAATTGAATAAATCTAAAATATAAATTCAAACTTATTTTTTCGAACTGCTTATCCTGAATAAAGTCCAGGCAGTATTTCCTGAAAGCAATAGTATCTCCTAACATTTTGTTACAATATGAGACTCCAAAATAACCTTCAAGTTTAAAATCATCGTATGGTTTAAGTTTTTTAAAATAAATCAGGGCCGCTCTGTAATCATCAATTTTCCGATAAGAATAAGCCAATCGAAGTATAAAATCAGGATTCTCAGGAAAAAGCTGATAAGCCTTCTTCATGTAAAATAAGTCTTGTGCATAATCCAGAATGAAAGAAGAATATCGCGACTTAAAAAAATACAGGGCTGCTTCAATCTCTTTATATGTTGTTTTTGAAAAGCGCTCCTCATAATCAAGAAGCTGCTTTCTGAATGGTTTGGACTGCTCAGGGTGCACATAGTAAAAAATACGCCAAACGTTTCTGTAAAATATACGGCTTTCGCCCTGATTTAATTTTTCCAATAAATTGTTGGCTGTTAAGAGAGAATAAGTCATTTCGTTATATTGGTTCCGCTTATACTGAAAAACAGCTTCTAACCCTGATAACTTAGCCCATCGTATAGTATTAGGTTTAATGCCGGACATTAAGATTTTGGCGGCATTTTCACTCTCAACCAGATTAATATCGTCCGCATTCATAAGTTTGTAACAGAGTACCTGCCATAAAAAGAACCGGGTCAATGGTTTGGTGGCGACTTTAAAATCATTCATCAATGCAAAATCAACATCAGTTCTCTTTTCTTTAAATATGGATTCGACAGTATGAACATATCGTTTGTGGGATTGATTTTTAGCCAGCGTCCCAGCCCTCCTTAATGCTTCATTGGCCCTGGCTTTATCGTTTTTCTCATATTCAATTATCGCAATGTTCAACCAGACAATAATCTCATCAGGCTCGTTCCGGAACGAAACACTTCCTCTGAATTGTGCGAGTGCAGCATCGAACTTTCCCTTGTCGTACAAATTTATAGCATCAGCAATTTTCTGATTATCTGCTTCGGTCCCAATAACTCTGCAAACACTTAAAACCAGGATAAAGAAAACTATCAATCCTTGTCTCATAGCATGTTATAAAACTTTATACCCATCATCCTCGCTATCAAAAAAAATGCTACCTTTCGATAAATCAATCTCTAACAATTATGAAAGAAAAATTAACTAAGTTGCAAAATGTTCCGGATCCGCCACCTACAGATCCTGATCCTGATCCTAATCCTCCTGATCCTGATCCAAAACCGAATTAAGCTGAGGTCAAAATTAATTAAAGATGTTAAAAAGGAATGAATTTCGCCCCATTTTATATTGTAAAATGGACGAAATGTATTAAAAACCATATCCGTACATGCTGATATGGTTTTTTAGTTTGAAGATGTCCACAGTCGTCAGACTTCAGCCAATACAAAAAGAAGCTGTCCGGGTTATGTTGCCCTATATTCCTGTATTGTCGATAGTCTCCCAATAGCTATCGGGAGACTATCGACCATCGACCTGCATTCTTATATTCTCCGTCGTCTGTCTACTGTGTTGGCTATCGACTATGAACCATCGACCATCGACTAATAATAACATATTCCACAACAGCAGTTCTGATAATAAATCTGTATGCTTACATCCTTAATTTAGTTTATTTTTGCAATTAAAATTGATTAGCCTTATGGACGAAAACAACAGGCAGTATAGCAACGGAGAAATTACAGTATTCTGGCAGCCAAAGAAATGTATTCATGCTACCATTTGTTACACTCAACTGAACGAAGTATTTAATCCCCGTAAACGTCCCTGGGTGGATATGAGCGGCTCCACAACCGATAAAATTATCGACATTGTAAACCGTTGCCCCACCGACGCTTTAACATACCGTTATAACAAGGATCTTGAAACCGAAGCAACCGAAGGAATCAAAGATGCTCCCAAGGTTGAAGAAAAACCTGTGATTATCCAGATTATGAAAGACGGTCCTATTGTAGTGACTGGAAAAATTCAACTTCGCGATAGTGAAGGTAAAGAATACAAAACTTACTCCATCACCTCTTTCTGCCGGTGTGGAGCGTCGAATAATATGCCCTTCTGTGATGGTACGCACCGCAAAATAGGGTTTCAGGGATAAGAATTAGTATTGAGTACCGAATAATTAGATAAATACAGTTTGGCGATTAAAACCCGACTATAAAAAAATACACGTGGAAGAAACACCTAAAAAACCAAATGCAGAGTTTACTTTTAAGCCTGGAGCATCGCTCAGAGTGAAGGGAAATTTTATTTTGAAAGATTCGGAAGGCAACATCATAGAGACTCCCGCTGAAATAAAACTTTGCCGCTGCGGAAAATCGAAAACAATGCCTTTCTGCGACCATTCACATCGTAACCTGTAATATGCAACCATCATCAGTTAAAATAAACGTTAACTCCGAAATTGGGGAACTCGATGCTGTAATACTGCATTCGCCAGGTCCGGAAGTTGAAAACATGACACCCGAAACTGCCCAGAGAGCACTGTATAGCGACATTCTGAACCTTAATGTGGCTTTAAGGGAATATAGTCAGTTCTATGGAGTCCTTAAAAAAGTAACAAACACCTACCAGGTTAGTAAACTTCTGGCAGAAATTGTTCAAAACGATGAAAACCGCTCACTGCTTACGGATAAAATTATTGACATCGATCCTCATCCTGATCTGAGAGATATATTAAATTCTTTCTCGCCCGAACAGTTCACAAGACTTGTGATTGAAGGCGTGCCCATGCAAAAAAATACACTCACAGCCTTTCTTTCTAAAGAACCTTATATTTTGCCTCCGCTTCACAATTTCTTTTATACGCGCGACTCAGCAATAGCTATCTGCAATAACGTAATTATCTCGCGTATGGCGAACAAGGTTCGGGAAAGGGAATCGCTTATTATGGAGCTAATTTTCGACATGCATCCTTTTTTCGACACTCAGACCCGAAATCCGATACGGACCGACTATTATAAAAAGAGTGCCACTATTGAGGGTGGTGATTTAATTGTAGCCCGTCACGATATTCTGCTGGCGGGAATGGGAATTCGCACCAACTCTAAAGGAATCGACTTTCTAATAGATAAGTTCAAGGAAAAGAAAACTACGCAGCATATTTTGGTTCAGGAACTGCCATCAAAGCCTGAGTCGTTTATTCACCTCGACATGGTTTTTACGCTGCTAAGCCAGAATGAATGCATGGTTTACGAACCGCTGATTATGGCCCCTTCGAGCTACAGCACAGTTCATATCCACATTGATAATGGCGAGGTGAAGAAAATCAGATATGTAGAAAATCTTGTTTCGGCTTTAAAAAACCTTGGAATGGACCTGGAACCCTTATATTGCGGCGGAAGAAAAGATTCTGTTTACCAGGACCGCGAACAATGGCACAGTGGGGCGAACTTTTTTGCTTTTGCTCCTGGCAAAGTATTGGGTTACGAAAGAAACCTCTACACCATGGAGGAGCTTAACAATCATGGCTACGAAATTATAAAAGCTGTTGATGTTTTAGAGAACCACAATCACCCGAAAAATCATAATAAATGTGTTGTAACCATTGAAGGTTCGGAATTACCCCGCGGTGGTGGTGGCACACGCTGCATGACCATGCCTTTGAGCAGGAAAGAGGTGTAATTGGGTTGCGGGTTACGAGTTGCGAGTTTGTTTACCCCCAACCCCCTGAAAGGGGGCTATAACAGCCGATAGAGAAATTTAGCTGTGTCACAATGTACTGCCCATCGGACTTTGTACCATCGACTATCGACTTGTATTCAACTTGTATTTGTATCACCCTGTATTGGCTATCGACCAGAGACTATAGACTATCGACTTGTATCATCTGTATTGGCTATCGACTATGGACCATCGACTATCGACCTCCTTAGGTCTACCTAATAATAGTTACGTTACCCACAATTGGATCTGATCCGTTTTTAAGATCGAGGATGTAATGATATGCATCCATTGGTAATGGGCGACCGCCCGATTTGCCATCCCATCCGTTTACAGGGAAAATATTGCTCTTGAATACCAGTCGGCCCCAACGGTCGTAAATATCAATGCTGGCATTCGGATAGTATTCGAGCCAGGTTATTCTCCAGGTATCGTTATCGTTGTCGCCGTTTGGTGTAAAAGCATTAGGAATTTTGAGGTCAGTACATAATGCAATCTGAATACTGTCGCGGGTTACACAACCTTTATCGGAAGTAACATCCACCCAAAAGGCTTTATTACCTGCACCAATCTGAATGGATTGACCAATATCGCCGGTACTCCAGTTATATTTGGCACCATCGAAACCGGCATCTAGTACGAGTGTTTGTTCAGGACAAAGTGAGGTATCGTTACCCAGGCTTACCACAAGCTTAGGATTCACAACCAAAGTGGCGCTGTCGCGGCCTTTACAGCCGTTGGAATCGGTAATGTCGAGCCAGTATGTTCCGGCGGTACCTGTAACAATTTTTTGAGTGGTTTCACCGGTACTCCATTTATACAATGCAAAAATAGTATTAGGAACAAAGGTGAACGAATCGCCCTCACAAATTTCAGCTATGTTTCCAATATCGACATTTGCTGCTGTTACCATAACATTTGCCAGTACAGGAGCTGCAATACAATTATTTTTTGTATACTCGGTAACCCGGATGGTTTTAATACCAGTGCTTAAACCCCATTCAACATCGATGGAGTCGTTATAATTCTGGATAATTGTTCCGCCTGTAACTTCCCAGTTGAAAGTTGATAAAGGAGTACCACTAACGCCATATCTAACGCGGCTCCCGCCACAAGCTGAAGGCAGATTCTGCCCTGAACTCATGGCGGCAACCAAGGTTAGAAAAGTGAATATTAGTGAAATATGTTTGAATTTAGCCTTCATCTTTACTTTCAAAATCTGGAAAACGACGTCCAATTTAAAACTTCTGATGTTAAAATTTCTTTGTATTTTATTTACCCTCTTTGCTGCCTCCAGCACCTGTTCCTTAATTGGTGCTACATGGAGACACTTCCGAGAGCACTTGAGAGTTTTAGATTAAACATCTCTCCCGAAGGAGAGATGTTTAATATTATTGCTAACAATTCAACTCAGACTATAAGTTTGTGATGTGCTGAATTGGTTGAGTTGTAGGAGTTGGGTAAGAGTAGAATGTATAATCAGCAGGCATTGCTGATGCAACAGCATTTCTGGCTGCGTCTGTTTGTCCCAAACCACCAAACGATTTTTCAGTTACTTTATCCCGAATATTCACAATCTGTATCCTGTAAGCACCAGCTCCATTGGCAAGTGTATAGCTAAGATTTGGTGTGGTTACAGCTACATCGTATCCTGAATTGGTGAATACTTGTTCAAGCGGAGTCGCTCCATTCACCTTGGTCTCAGCAGCAGTTAATGAGGTATAGTATACATCGTAATATACTGTTATGGATTGTGAACCTTTTAGAGTCAAAGGAAGACTTACGCTGGCAACATTACAACCACTTGGATTTGTAATAGTACCCCAGGCTACTGTAGGCCATGGAAGAACCTTTACAGGTAGGGTTTCTGCTGCTCCAGAACATCCGGCTGCATTAGTTGCTGTTATTATACTTTTTTCAGTCACCGAAACAGTTTGGTCGCCTAAAGCGGTCCACCTGATGTTTATCTGATTATCGGTATAGAATCCTGCATTTCCTGTAACATCAACCAAGGCGTTGCCATTTCTTTTGTAAAGTTCGCCACCTGCAGTTACTGTCCAACCGTAGGCTGAAAAAATCTGAGATGACAGATTTCCCCAATCAGTAGAAGGAACTTGGTATGGCATTACGCTATTGATAGTTACATATTCAGGACTTTCTCCAGCATCGGTTTTAACAGCAGAAGCTGTTCCAGATGAAGTTAAGGCAACCTGAGCATTCATCCCCACAACTGCAACTAATAATATGATTATTGTTGCTAACATTCTTAATTTTATTAAACTTTTCATATTTGTTAATTTAAATTGTACTTTTTAATTTTCGTATAGATTGAATCATCCTAATTATTTGGCAGATGATAGATACTACCTGTCTTAGCAGTCTTAAGAACAGAATAAGTGGCTGTTAAAGCCGTGCCTCCGTTAACATTAAAGAATCCGCCCGCTGCATTTAAATCTTTGCGTGAAATTTTATCTGAAATTTGGTTTACAGTTAATGTGTAAGTTCCCCAGCTATCCAGGTCGGAAAAAGTACCTCCGGATGCTGTTGTAATATCGGCATTCGAAATATTGCCGCTGGCATCAACATTCAAAATACTTCCTGCCGGTACAATTGTGGTTGTTGTACCTGTTGTAAAGCTTGTAAAAGAGAGACTGGCCTTTACCCTAACTCCCTTTGCCCCTGGTATAGCGGCATCTATCGTCGAAGTGACATTAAAAGTTGGTAATGCAACATTAAGTGAGCCATTTGTACCATCGATACAAATAGAAGTAAGAGGAGCGGTACCATCTGTTACTGCTAAAGCAGAAGCATTTGGCTGTGCAATAACACGAATATTAATGTCAGATCCGGTTGGATCGGGACATGCGCCACTTCCCTGTTCCTTCACGTTAACAATACCAGTTGCTCCAGCGGTACCGGTAACATCCAGATTAACATAGTGACCCGTAATGGAAGGAGCCGCATTTAATGTCCCGATAGCGGCAGGTACCGTCCAGGTCCAGTCAGAGCTAATCCCGGTGGTATTAGTAGCATTGCCACCAGCAGACCAGCCGGGGTTAAGCGTTGCATCAGGAATTACCAAATAAGGAACCTTGGTTCCGGTGGTAACAAGATCAGGATCTTCAGTTGCAACATCAGTACCAGGACTGGAGACATTGCGCAGGTTAAGATAAAGTTCTCCAACTGGAGTTGTAACTGAATTTTGTGCTAACACTGTGGCGATGCTTACAACCACTAGAGCCAGCGTCAGAGTCATTCTTAGTTTTGTAAGACTTTTCATTTTTGACTAGTTTTTGGTTTATTATTAAAGTTACTGATTATTTTTAATATCTGTTTATCCACTTATATCTCCTTGCATTATCTCCGAACTTCATTGCTGCCATCATCTCAAACGATCCGTAGTTGTGCTTACGTAGCCCGTTAAGATTATAGTCGTAGGCAACTCCAACAGTCACCTTTTCAATGGTTACACCACCTAACAGAATAATTGCGCCCCCGGTACGCATCGATAAACCTGCATAATAGGAATCGTTGAAATACATTTTGGCCGACACATCCACCTGAGGTACCAGTTGATTCGTTACTTTCAGATACATGGATGGTACAACCGACATTCGTTTGTTAATATCGAAATTGTATCCTGCAGTCAGAGAATATTGACGATAGGACCGGAATTGACTTGAATTATCGTTCGAAAGCTGAAGCGACGACTGTAGTAACTGGGCGGTTGCAAAACCAACATAATATTCACGTGTTGTGTAATATGCTCCGAAACTGAAATCGGGAATGTACATCTTCAGATCACTGTTATTTACAAGTGCGTCGTTGGGATTTTCAAGTTCGAGCCTGCTGCGGTTAATCGAATACTGGTAAATATTCGCCGAAAGTCCGAATGATAACTGATCGGAGCGCATTTTAATATGGTAAGCATAAGTAAATTGCGCGCCGGTACGGTCGATCAAACCATTCCTGTCGTTATAAAGGTAACCTCCTACTCCAATCCTTCCACTCCGGGTCCGACTCATAAACCTTCTCCAAACTGACTTATTTCTTGAAATATGGCTTTTCTTTAAAATACGCGACTGAAATGCTACGATATGCGTCTGGGGGGCATCTTTCATTCCTAACCATTGCTCGCGAGCAGTGAGGGTGACCGCAGTGTAACCATCCAGCCCTGCTACAGAAGGATTTACAAGAAACCCGTTGAACATATACTGACTAAAAAGAGGTAACTGCTGAGCCTTTACCGAAAGACTCATCATCGCGATGATGATTGGAACAATTACTTTAGTTTTTGTCATTTTTACACTTTTTGAATACTGTTACGGAGATGTACATACAAGGTTACACCAACACAGTAAAATACTGACGAAAGCATTGATTTTGGAGATAAAAATACTTTATCTGACAATTAAAGGTAGTCCTTAGAAAACTGGGATAAACCAAGGTCATCTCCATAAAAAAACTGTGTGCTTTTTAGGATAAATATAAAGCTTTGACTAATGGTAGATTAGATATGACCAAGAGTACGTTATTTTGGATTAAATACCATAAAGCAAAGATAAACTGCCATTTAGTACAGAGTAAAACGTCGTTACCAAAGTGTTTATTTACTAATATATTACAAAGATTACGGGAATTAACTTTTGGCAAAGTAAATAGTATAGAAAAATAAAAAAAACAAACATATTGATATACAGTATAATGAAAAGAAACAAAATCAGACCTTTATTTCCTTTTATTTTCTTTCAGATGACATTTGATTAAATTCACTACATATTTATCAATAGGAAAAGAAACATCATTCTCCATAAGGTCGGCAACTCTTTTCCAGCGGAAAGAAATACTGCCGTTTTCGTTGGTTGTAAAATTAAAGGGTTCGGTGGCAATAGGAAACTTAATGGGTTCGATAAACCTTGCACAGTAATATATGCTTATCAATTGAGACTTATCGTGAAAAAGTGACGCCTGAAAGAAATCGGTTGTATAAAAGTGATGGATAATCTCAATGTCCTGACCAAACTCCTCAATGGCTTCGCGCTTGAGACATTCAACTGTACCTTCGCCAAACTCAAGGCCTCCTCCAGGGAATTTAGTCATAAAAGTGTTATTGTAAAATTCATCGCTCAGCAATACCTCATCTCTATCATTGATAATGATGGCATATACCCGGATAATGTACCTCCAGTCCTGCGGATCGGCAACCAGATTACTCATGTAGTATCGCTTTAAGAAATTCAGTAATTTCACCCGTTTGAGATGGAGAAAACCATACCATATCTTTGTACCGCTTAAACCAGGTTAACTGCCGTTTGGCATAATTGCGGGTATTTCTCTTTATAAGCTCTTTTGCTTCTTCCAGGCTTATATTCCCGTCGAAATGCTGAAAGATCTCTTTATATCCAACCGTGTTCAGTGAATTCAAATTTCGGTAAGAATAAAGCGATTGCGCTTCTTCCACCAGGCCTTGTTCAAACATCTGATCTACCCTCAGGTTTATCTGGCTGAAAAGTTCTTCCCGCTCCTTATTTAATCCTATTTTGATAATTCTGAAGTCTCTCTCGCGGCTGGTTGCTGTTAAAAGGGAAGAATAGGGTTTGCCGGTCATTAAGCTAATTTCAATGGCTTTTAACAACCGGTTGGGATTTTTCAGATCGACACGCTGGTAATATTCGGGATCGAGCATTTTTAATTTCATCCGGAGGAACTCAATGCCCTGCTGGTGATATTGCTTTTGAAGTTCCTGCCGCAAATCCTGGTCTACGGTGGGCAGATCGTCGATACCATGAAAAACGGAATCGATATATAAAGTTGAGCCTCCCACCATAAATACCACAGGTTTTTTAGGGAAAAGCTCTTTAAGCAAAGTAAGCACATCCTGTTCGAACATGCTTACATTATAATAATCGTTTAACGAAAGATTTCCTATGAAATAATGCTTTACCCTGTTAAGCTGACCGGTTGAAGGTAAAGCAGTACCCACCTTCAGCTCCCCAAACATCTGCCGGGAGTCGGCCGAAATAATTTCGGAACCAAAATGTTCGGCAAGCTGAACCCCTGTTTCGGTCTTCCCAACTGCTGTAGGACCAACAATAGCTACTAGTGTAGGGCGCATCGGCTCTTATTGCCTTATTTGGGCTCCTACTTCCGTTTCGAAAGCTTTCAACAACTTCTGCATAATGCCATCCACTTCCTGATCGGTAAGTGTTTTTTCAGCATCGCGTAAAATAAAGCTTATCGCATAGGCTTTCTTGCTGCTGTCAATCTTATCGCCTTCGTAAACATCAAAAAGATTGATTTCCTTCAGCAGTTTCTTTTCAGTTTTTTGCGCCACCGCACGTATCTTGTCAAAACGAATATCTTTATTGATTACGAGCGACAAATCGCGCCGAACTTCCGGGAAACGGGGCAACTCTTCAAAAGTAACCTTATTGTTCTTTATAAGCTTCATTACATAATCCCAGTTGAATTCGGCAAAATAAACCGGGTTTTTCAAGTCGAACTGCTGTGCCAGTTTCCTGTTAACAACGCCAAACTGAACAAAATCGGTATTGTTAAGCAAATATTTTAATCCGTCGCTAAAAATATCATTGCGAATATCACTAACCACACATTTAGCCGGTTGCAGGCCAACCCGTTCCATCACATATTCAGCATAAGCCTTCAGTGTGTAGAAAGAAGCTGTTTCCTGTTTTGCAGTCCAGCTCTCCTCAGTTTTGAAGCCTGTTAAAAAGATGCTCAAGTGAAGATTTTCAGTAAAACCCTGTAAAACCTGGTTTTTAGCTTCTTCCTTGATATAGCAGTTGCCAAACTCGTACAATTTGAGATTTGGGTTCCGGCGGTTGGTATTGTGACGTATGGCTTCCAACCCACTGAATAAAAGTGTTTGACGCATGCAATTCAATTCCTGGCTCAGGGGATTCAGAATCATCACAAGATTTTCGGCCTTGTACGACTCCAGTCCAGTGTAGTAATTACTGCTGTTTAACGAGTTCGACATGATTTCGTTGAAACCAACTGCCGAGAGCGAATCGGAGATCTTGTTCACCACAGCATCGCGGTTGGGCTTCTGAATGTATGATAAGGTAGAATGAACGGTTTCCGAAATTTCAACGTTGTTATAACCGTAAATTCGCAGAATTTCCTCCACAACATCGGCAGGACGTTTCACATCGACCTTGAAGGGTGGTACTGAAAGTCTCAGACTTGATGGAGATTCGGAAAGAACCTGAATTTCCAGCGCCTGAAGAATGTTTTTTATCACCGGCACATCAATGGTTTTGCCAATGAGATCATAAGCTTTCTGCAGATCGAAGTCGAGTTCGGTATTTGCTACAGGCTTAGGATAAACATCCATTACGGGAGATGAAATCGTCCCCCCAGCCACTTCTTTAATCAGCATAGCTGCACGTTTCAGCGCATACACGGTTATATTCGGATCGGAACCACGCTCGAACCGGAAAGAAGCATCGGTATATAATAAATGACGTTTCGATGTTTTGCGGATATATACCGGATTAAAGTGGGCACTTTCGAGAAAAACATTGGTAGACGCATCGCTGATACCCGACTCAATACCTCCGAAAACACCACCAATACACATACCCTCAACTGTGTTGCAGATCATAAGATCTTCACCCGAGAGTGTGCGTTCCTGGTTATCGAGAGTCTTGAATTTACTTCCTTCGGGAAGTGTTTTAATCACCACCTGTCCGCCGGTAATTTTGTCGGCATCGAAAGCATGCAAGGGCTGTCCCAACTCGTGAAGCACATAATTGGTAACATCCACAACATTGTTGATGGGATTGAGACCGATGGCTTTAAGGCGTTGCTGTAACCAATCGGGCGAAGGTTTTACCGTAATTCCGGTAATTGTAAGCCCTGAGTAACGCGGACAAGCTTCTTCGTTTTCGATAACCACATCGATAATGCGGTTATTGTTATCGATTTTAAAATTATCGATGGAAGGTCTCTGCAGGTTTACTTTTTGCGTTAACCCGAGGTAAGCAGCCAAATCGCGGGCAACACCGTAATGAGAGGCTGCATCGATACGGTTGGGCGTTAAGCCTATAGCAAACACAACATCGCTTTCAATTTTAAAATAGTCTTTTGCCGGAGTCCCAATTTTTACATCGCCCGGGAGTACCAAAATACCATCGTGCGATGAGCCGATTCCTATCTCGTCTTCGGCGCATATCATGCCTTCCGATACTTCGCCACGAATTTTGGCTTTGGCTATTTTAAAGCTTTCATCTCCTTTATAAATGGTTGTGCCCACTGTGGCAACTATTACTCTCTGACCTGCAGCAACATTAGGCGCTCCGCAAACAATGGGAAGCAATTCCGACCCACCGACATCCACGGTTGTTACACTTAACTTATCGGCATTGGGATGTTTGGCGCAGGTTTTTACTTCGCCCACAACAAATCCTTCCAAACCACCCTTAATCGTTTCGTAGGTTTCGACAGATTCAACTTCAAGTCCTATGGAAGTAAGAATTGACGACACTTCCTCTTTTGGCAGATTTATATCCAGGTATTGCTTCAACCAGTTATATGAAATATTCATTTATAAAATTTTAGCTATTAAGTTTGATTATGAATGGCAGGTATAATTATGAATATTCACTCATAACCCGAAACCCATAACCCGTAACTATTTTTTCTTAAGCCAACAAAAATAAGGATTTTTATTTGAGAATTACAGAATTTCTTTTAGCTCAAGCAACGAACGTATTTCGTAGGTAACTTCATCGTTATGAGCAATACACGCAGGATTGTAATAAACCTGATCGATGCCGAATTTACGGGCTCCACTCACATCGGCAACCAGTTCGTCGCCAATCATAAGGCTTTCGGTCTTTCGGGCGTTGGCCGATTTAAGCGCCCATTCAAAAATCTGGGGCTTGGGCTTGTTATAGCCAATCTGCTCCGATGAGAACATTTTGGTAATAAACTTATTCAGTCCGCTGGAAGCAAGCTTTTCGGTCTGAACGGTTGTAAACCCGTTGGTAACAATGTACATTTTATAGTTGCGGGCTTCCAGATATTCCATCAGCTCCCAGGCGCCATCAATCAAAGCAGTTTTACCCGGCATTACCGAAAGAAAAACATCGTTCAGCTCCGCGGCAAACTCAGGATTTGTTACCCCGCAATCTTCCAGGCATAGCTCGAACCGGCGTGTACGCAACACATGTTTTGTCATGCGGTCGTTTTTGTATTCGTTCCACACCCATTCGTTATGTTTACGGAAAGAACGTATTAAATTATCGCACGATTTAAAAGTAGGTTCCAGTTGAAGTGCCGAAAACATTTCAACCAGAGCCTGGTTGGAATTGGAAGTGTAATCCCAGAGCGTATGGTCGAGATCGAAAAAGAGATGTTTGTAACGGGTCATAAGAAATTTTTACAAAGATATGTCAGGATAAAGTTTCTGGTGCAAAGAATAATATAAATAAAGAAAAAATGAGGTTCGAACTCAATTTTTATAAAACCTGCAAGCAACCATTGTCTGAAAATTGTATCTATCAAGAAAAAAGAAAATATGAGACACTTTTTTCTTTTAGTGCTTTATACAACTGGTTGATTTCTATTAATCTAAATTGACGGACAATGAAAGCAAACATTTATAAATTACCAGCATTTATATGGCTTCTTCTTACTTTATTAATTCTTCCCGGATGCAAGAAAGATAAGGAGAGTAAAGCTTTAATTTCGGACCTGAACCAAAATGTCTGGACCTTAAAATTTATTGAGAATACTGGTTCGAACTTTATTACCTATTACCCCGATATTAAAGAGAAGATAACCATAGAATTTTCGGAAAACAAACAACTTGTTTTTGATGGAGTATGCAACAAAGGAGGCGGGACTTACGCCCTGGAAAATGATAAGCTAACAGTTTCTTCCATGATCACCACCGAAATTTACTGCAACAACATAAACTGGGAGGAAATTGCATCGAATGGTTTGGTAAAGGCCATAAAATATAAAATCGATAACGGGAAACTGATAATTTACAGCGAAGCTGGCTATAACCTGGTGTTCGAGTAGCTATAACGTGCTCTTAGCTTTCTTTTACATTGGTGTCCGGTTAATAATAAAAGATTTCTCCCTTCGGTCGAAATGACAAGGCTTTAGTGGATTTTTGGGAGCATTTTTTGGAATTTGAGAAACTAAATTATCAAAAAAATCCGAGGCAATGCAATTAAGCTGATTGAAAATACTTGGAGCTTCGGCTTTCCTATTTATCTTTATAGATAAATTAAAACATACCAATAAACTTATCAATAAATGGAAAAAAGTATTAAAGGAACCAAAACAGAACAAAACCTGCTTAAAGCATTTGCAGGTGAATCACAGGCCCGGAACCGCTACGAATTCTTTTCGAAAGTCGCAAAAGAGGAAGGCTACAATCAGATAGCCGCTATTTTCCAAAAAACTGCCGATCAGGAAAAACAGCATGCTAAAAGATTTTTCTCGTTTCTCGAAGGTGGCGATACCGAAATTACAGCCTCCTATCCTGCCGGTAAAATTGGAACAACAGCCGAGAATCTGAAAGCTGCAGCCATGGGCGAAAATGAAGAATGGACACTGCTCTATCCTGAATTTGCAAAAATAGCCATGGAAGAAGGTTTTCCACAGATAGCAACTGCATTTAAAGCTATTGCTAAGGTGGAAGCAGAACACGAAAAAAGGTATCTGAAATTATTAAAAAACGTGGAAGAAGGCACTGTTTTCCGCAAGAGCGAAAGAGTAAAATGGGTCTGCTCCAACTGCGGTTATGTTCACGAAGGTGAGAAAGCTTTGGATAACTGCCCTGCTTGTCAGCACCCGATTTCTTATTTTGAATTGCTGGAAGAGAATTATTAAGGAAGTTAGAAGTTAGAAGCTAGAAGGTGAGAGAATTCACACCTTCTCATCTTCTAACTTCTCTTATTCTCATTATCTATTTCAATACTTTTAATTTGATATTCTTGTACCAAACATCGTCGCCATGATCCTGTAGGCCAAAGTAACCTTCTTTGCCAGTGTTGTTTACGAAATCGGGCCAGTTTTTGAACTTACTGTCTTCGCACATTTTTTTCCATTCTTCGGTACCCATTGTAAATTCCACCACTTTTACGTTGTTCTGGAAAACCACTATGTGAGCGTCTTTAGCAACAATTCTAATATTATTCCATTCGCCGGCAGGTTTCGCATTCTGGGGAGTGGCTGGTATCATATCGTAAAGAGAACCGGCTTTGCGGTTTCCGTTTTTGCCGTTTTTAGCATCGGGGTGGCGTTCATTGTCGAGTACCTGAATTTCGGGAGCTGAAAAATAAATTGGTTTACCTTCCACTTCACGACCAAAGATAAAAATGCCGCTGTTTCCACCTTCACCAATTTTCCAGTCGAGCGACAATTCAAAATTGGTGAGTTTTTCCACCAGGATAATATCGCCACCGCCTCCTTTGGGCATGCAGTGAAGACTTCCCTGATCAATATTCCAGCCTTTTTCGGGAAACGCCTGTTTGTTATAGCCTCTCCACCCATTTGTGGTAGTACCA
Organism: Bacteroidota bacterium; assembly: GCA_023429135.1. Lineage (GTDB taxonomy): Bacteria > Bacteroidota > Bacteroidia > Bacteroidales > JAAUTT01 > JAAUTT01. Next base: position 43,216 of record JAEYWD010000002.1, read on the forward strand.
TCGAATACAAGTTTCCAACCTTTTCTCTTTTCTTTTTTAGTTAGTGTATTATCCTGTGCACTGATGCTTCCGGCAAGGAACAATAATACAAGCAGCATTACATTTTTCATAATTTTAAACGGTTTATATTAATACTAGCGCAAATTAAACAGTTATTAACGGGAATAAAAAATTAATCTATCAAAGGTTTTAGCTCTTCTTTAAAGTCGTATTGCAGATCTTCGTGAAGCTGACTGATGCTTTTTGCAATTTTTAAGAGTTGGCGGTCATAAAGATTGGCAAGTGTTGTGCTCGACCGGTATCTGACTCCGCACGATCTGAATTTTTTGCAGTAATAAATCAGCAGTTCAACCTCAGTTTGCTTGTTCCCGGAATATTTGATGTGTTTATTGGTCTCCCTCAGTATTTTTCGAAGGGTTTTCTTTGCCTGATACAGATTATACCGGTTTACTCCATCAAATAATTCATCTATCATTTCTTTCACACCGCATATATAGGAACTCTCGTCGTGGGCTTCGAACAAAAGATAAGTAAGCAACTCTTTGTTTTCCTTCTTATACTTGGCTAAATGAATACATAACTCAAGCAACCGTGGTGGTGTAAGAGATTTCAGTTCGTTTTTTAATTCGCTCAGAGAAGCAGCTTTCATGTTTTTAGTATTCAGGCAAAGTTACAAATGTTTGCAATTATAAGAATTGACCGGCGGGTCTAATGTTTTTTATCAACATACCATCCAGAAACCCGGCTGACGTGTTTTATTACAGAAGGCTACACTTCGTTATTATATAACCTTATGCCTGAATATATAAGTAATTTAAGCTAACCCATGAAAAGATTATTAACGTTATTGATTATTATTGAACATATTACAACCTTGTCGGCACAGGAAAATCAACCTGAAATACAAGGTATTTTAAGAACCGGAGAAACGCTAACCGCTGTTTATTCCTCGGGAATATTTATCCGAAATACTTACGTTTGGGAAACGGCCGACGATCAAAACGGCATACAAGGCGTTAAGGAAGTTGGCAAAACTCAAACTTACAAATTACTACCCGAGGATGCCGGAAAGTTCATCCGGGTGGAAGTTACCAGTTTTAATTTCTGGGGCCGTAAAACTGTTGCTTACAGTGACTGGAAAGGGCCGGTAAGGAACAGTGTGCCGATTATTAAAGGTACCGTTACAATTTCCGGGACACTCAAAACCGGAAATACAGCCTATGCAAATTATGTGTACGATCCAAATAATTACGGCGAATCGGGCACTACCTTCAAGTGGTTTATGGCCGATAGCCCGACAGGTTCGGGATCTACCCCGGTTTCCGGCGGAGGTGCATCGTTGGAGTTGCAGATAATCCTGGAGAATAAATACTTAAGAGTGGAGATTACCCCCAAAGATGTTAACGGTGTAGCTGGGTCGACTTATACTAGCTCCTGGTATGGCCCGATACAAAAAACAGAACAGATTAATAATCCGCCATTAGCCACGGGCGTAAGAATACGGGGTAATCCTGTATACTGCGGAGTTTTAACAGGTTTATACGATTATTCTGATAGCGAATCGGATGCCGAAGGCGCCAGCAGCTTCCGATGGTTAAGAGCCGGAGAAGGAGGTACTCCCGAACCCATACCTAACGCAACTTCAAACAGCTATACCGTAACTACCGATGATAAGGGCAAATACATCTATTTTGAAGTAACTCCAAAAGCGGTTTCAGGTAACACATCGGGAGCAGCGGTAATGAGCAATTCCACAAGCCTGATCCAGGGAGATCTGCCAACGGTTACTTTCACGGGCGTTTCATCAATATGCGAAGGTACAAATACTTTCATAACCCTCACCTTTACAGGAAATCCGCCCTTTAACCTGGAATACACTAACGGAATTAAAACTTCGAACGTTACAACATCGCAATATAGCTATCAGCTTGCTATCAATAGCGGCGGAACTTATAAAGGAACAAAACTTACTGATGTGCTGAATTGTCCGGTAACCAATCTACCATCGACGCTTGTTATATCGTCCAAACCATTGCCAAACCTCGATTTCTCAGTTGATAACACATGTTATACAACCGATTCAACAATTTTCAGAAACAATAGTAATCCAAAGGCCAATATAAAGAACTGGAGCTGGAATTTTGGCGAAGCTGCTTCCAATCAAAATACATCGGCTAAAGAAATACCAAAACATAAATACTCTGCTCCGGGAAACTACCAGGTATGGCTTGCCGGAGAGAATACCGAAGGTTGCCGCGACACCACCTTTAAAACCATCGCACTGGGCGAAAAACCTGCTGCCGATTTAACCTGGAATAATGAATGTTACACACCCAACATGAATGTTGCATTTCAGGACAAAAGTGTGAGCAGTACTAAAATTTCGAAATATGCCTGGCGGCTCAGTAATTCGGGTACAATAATTAAAGAGGCATCGGGCAATGAATTAACCCATGCTTTTGCGGCTGCCGGAAAATTTGATATTAAGCTGAAGGTTACCACGGAACTGGGTTGTTCCGATAGCATTACCAAGGTTTTTGCCACAAAACCTATCGTCCGGCTACAAAATGGAATGCCGACGGATGACTTTGAATCCAATCCCGGCTGGACTATTGAAAATACCTATAAAAATAATTGGTACAGAGGAGATCCGCCAGGAACAACTATAAGTTCGCCGCATTCGGGTTCAAACGCTTTTTATACTTATTTTCCCGAAAAGAGACAAAACCAGCAATTGATTGCGACCAGTAACTGCTTTGATTTTACAGGCATTGAAACCCCGTTTGCCGAAATGTGGGTTAACTACTCGGCTCAGGACGCAAAAGAAGGAGCAGTGTTACAATATTTGCAGGATGGATCTCAAAGCTGGACCACCATAGGCGGACTCAATTCAGGGTTAAACTGGTATAATGCCGGTAATATTACATCCAAACCTGGTGGCAGTACGACCGGATGGTCGGGCAATTCGGCAGGCTGGAAACAGGTAAGGCATAGTCTCGATTTAAGTAATAAAACCAATGTTCGTTTCCGGATTGTTTATGCAAGTACAGTGGATGCAGCAGGCGACGGCTTTGCTTTCGACGATTTTTATATCGGCCAGCGGGCTAAAAAAGTACTTGTAGAGTATTTCACCAACCTGTCGGATGCCTTTTCGAACCAAAGCAATTTTGTTCTCGATAGTATTTTAAATAAGTCGGGATCTGTGGCCATCCCCATTCAATATCACACCTCGTTCCCCGGATCCGATTCGCTTAACGACGATAATAAAGCTAATCCCGCCGCACGCACCCTTTACTACGGAATTGGAAAAGTTCCTGTAAGCATCGTGGATGGCGGAAATATTCAGAGTTATTCGTACGATTTTTCGACCCGGAAAATGACTTCGACCGACATCATCAACCGCTCTTTTGATGATCCAAGGTTCAATCTGAAAATTACATCGGGCATATTGAATAACACAGTAACCGGGAATGTGAAGTTAACAGCGTTGCGTAACCTTACAAACCTCGAAAGCACTTTACATATTGCCTTTGTAGAGGATATTAATACTGTTATTAACGGAAAGAAGATCACTCTAAGAAATGTATTAAAATACATGTATCCTTCGGCTGGAGGGTCACCACTGGCCTCAACCTGGATAAAGGACCAGACTCTGGAGATACCGTTCGCGTGGGATATTGCCAACGTTTATAATAAATCAAAAACCAAAGTAGTTGCCTTTATTCAGCATAATACCACCAAAGAAATCTATCAAACCGAAATGGCAGTAAATTCAGCGCTCACCTCAACCGAAGATTTAAGCAAAGGTGTCCTGAAAATATATCCTAATCCGGCATCCGATTACATCTGGATTGACTTTGGAGTTGAACTCGAAAACCGATGCCTTATCTCAATCATCACCTCAACAGGCAAAACGATTAAGGAAGAAATGATGGAACGAGGAATTTCAAACGCTGGCATCACAGTATCCGATCTTCCTTCGGGTATCTATTATTTGAAAATTTCCGATGCGCAACAACCTTCTAAGACAGTAAGATTTATTGTTAACCGTTGAAAAAAAACGGGTATTTGGCTACGTGTCTGAAAAAGGTTAAATTTATAAAACTCTTAAACAAACAATATGGCGCTCTATCCAGCTCTTTTTATAGGCCACGGCAACCCAATGAATGCATTGGAAACAAACGAATTCAGTCTGGAATGGGAACAACTGGGCGCCAAACTTCAGCAACCCAAAAGTATTGTATGCATCTCGGCTCATTGGACCACCCAGGAACCCATGATTACTGCCATGGACGAGCCAAGGACCATTCACGACTTCTATGGTTTCCCCGATGAACTGAGCCAGGTACAATATCCCTCTCCGGGAAACCCTGTGCTTGCGCAGGAGATTTGCCACCATACCCATAGCAAAATTAAACCCGATCTAAGATGGGGAATCGATCATGGAACTTGGTCCATCCTAAAACAAATGTTTCCCGATGCAGAAATTCCGGTAATTCAATTAAGTATATCGAACAATCTTACACCCAAGGAACACTTTGAACTCGGCGAACAGTTGAAATATCTCCGCACTCAGAATGTTTTGGTGCTTGGCTCGGGAAATATTGTACATAACCTTGGTAAGATCAAATGGGCCGATGAAGCTTATCCCTGGGCTGAGGAATTCGACGAGCTTGTGAAGCAAAAAATTACCAGTCGCGATTTTGATACTCTGATAAACTACCAGAATTTACCTCAGGCAAGTCTTTCAATACCAACACCAGAGCATTATCTGCCAATGTTGTATATCCTGGGGATGATAAATCCTCACTCCAATATCAGTTTCTTTTGCGAAAATGTAACCATGGGTGCTATTTCTATGACCAGCTTTATGGTTGAAAATTGAATTTATCGACTGAAACAGATACAATATTAAACTCAAAAATTATCTAAAATCATTAGATTTGAAGCTTTCAAACTTAACCTATGAAAGCTTTTAGATCTCTTTGTTTTCTCCTGATATTCGGACTATCGTCCTGTGTGGTGTTTTCGCAGGAACCGGACTCGGTGCTTATTTCGCGAATTTACCGTGAAGCATTAACCAACACATGGTCGTATAATGTTCTGAAACAGCTTTGTAAAGAAGCGCCACACCGCCTCGCAGGTTCAGAGGGCTCATTGAAAGCAGTGCATCTGATGTATCAAAAGCTGTTGCCCATTGCCGACACTGTTTATCTTCAGGAAGTAACAGCTAAAAGATGGTTGCGTGGGAAAAAAGAGGTTGTTGAAATTATTGCCAGCGGAAAACGAAGAAATATAACAGGACTAGCTTTGGGAGGATCAATAGGAACCGGCGATAAAGGTATCAGGGCTCAGGTAATAGAAGTGCAAGGAATAGAAGAATTAGCAAAAATTGGTCACGAGAAAATACAGGGTAAAATCGTATTTTTCAACTTAGCTATGGACCCGATGGATATGAGTCCGGGCCGGCAATATGGCAAGGCCGGAAGCCAGCGATTCTCCGGAGCCGAAAGAGCTGCATACTATGGGGCAAAGGCTACCCTGGTGCGCTCTCTCTCCAACAGTTTGAGTGAACATCCGCACACGGGAATTATGCGTTATGTGGATTCAATTCCAAAAATACCGGCTATCTCCATAAGTACCATAGAAGCAGAAAATTTAAGCAAGCAGTTAACTGAAGATCCGAATCTCGAAGTCGCGATTAAGACATGGTGCACCTTTCCTCCCGATGAAAAGTCGTTTAACGTAATTGCTGAAATTAAAGGTGCTGAAAAACCTGAAGAAGTGATAACCGTGGGAGGTCACCTCGATAGCTGGGATATAGGCGAGGGCGCTCACGATGATGGCGCTGGTTGTATGCATAGCATGGAAACTTTACGGATCATCAAATCCCTGGGAATTAAAACAAAACGAACCATCCGCGTCGTTTTATTCATGGACGAAGAAATGCACCAGGTTGGAGGAAGAAAATATGCGCAATGGGTTAAAGAACGTAACGAGAAGATTTATGCCGCTATTGAATCGGACAGTGGAGGAGCTATGCCTATAGGTTTTGGATGTTCGGCAAGCGAGCAACAATTTGCTCAATTCCTTCAAATAAGACCTCTGCTCGAACCCTATGGAGTAAAACAATTCCGCAATGGAGGCGGAGGTGTTGATATCCGGTTTTTAAGCGAAATGAATGTCCCTTTGATGCACCTGATACCGGAACCTCAACGGTATTTTGAATTCCACCACTCGGCCAACGACACATTTGAAAAAATCAGTTTCAGAGAACTGCAGCTAGGGTGCGCCACCATGGCAGCTATGGTGGTAATGCTCGACCTGAAAGACAGTTTTAATTTAATGTGAGATTGAATAAAACAACTTTGCCAAACATCAGATCATAAAGTTAAAATAGAGGACCAGTTTAGAAAAGTACGGGGAAAACAATAGTCCACAGCTACACGGCTGCTAAACTGCAGAGCCGCGGACCTTTTTGTAGATATTCAGGTATAAAATCCTCTTTAGCTGCATCGCGGAGACCTTTATCCCCCGTATATTCCGAGTGATCCAAAATTAGCTTGTAAGGTTTTTCTATCAAGGTTAGAGAAAATGAAAATAAGTCCTTTCCCCAGAAAAGGTCGAACTCGCTTTGTTAAGCTGCTGAGTGGAGTTTTATCTTCTTTCGTCCTCGTACTCCATGGTTATTTTGGAGCCGTATTTTTTATCTTCGAGTTTGGTGGCCTCAGTAATCACACTTTTCTGTCCGCCATTTTCAACAAACTGAATAGCCGCTCTTATTTTAGGAGCCATACTTCCTTCGCCGAACACGCCGGCATCGAGATATTTCCGGGCATCGTTCCGGTCGAGAAACTCAAGTATCTGCTGGTCGGGCTTTTTGTAATTGAGGTAGATGTACGGAACATCGGTTAATATATAGAACTCATCGGCTTTGATATGCGAGGCAAGTAAAGCTGAAGCAAGATCCTTATCTATCACGGCTTCGGCAGGACGAACATTTCCTACCTCGTCGATATACACCGGAATCCCTCCACCTCCTGAAGCTATTACAATGGTTCCCTGCCGGGCCATAGTTTCAACAACCTTTTCGTTCATAATGGCAATAGGCTTTGGAGATGGAACCACTCTGCGCCAGCCTCCTTGCGACTTTTGCTCTTCCTTGAAAATCCAGCCTTTCTTTTCGGTAAGTTCGTTTTTCTGCTCTTCGTTATATATTTTACCTACCCGTTTGGATGGATTTTTAAATGCCTCATCTTCAATATTGACAACGGCCATTGTAACCAGCGTGACCACTTCATGCGGAAGATTATGCTTGTGCAATACCATGTGCATCATGCGTTCAATCATGTAGCCGATGCTTCCCTGCGAGAGGGCAACGCACACGTCCAACGGCATCTGCGGAATATTGTAAACCGACTCGCCGGCATCGTTCTGCATCAGGATGTTCCCCACCTGAGGACCGTTTCCATGGGTTATGACAATATTATAGCCTTCCTTTAAAAGAAACACAAGATTCTCGAGAGTTTCGAGGGTATTTTGTTCCTGTTCGTCGATAGTACCACTTTGGTTATCTCTCAAAAGGGCATTTCCCCCCAGCGCAATTACAGCCAATTTACTCATAACATTACGGAATAAGCTTTAGTAGATGTATTAACGCTAAAATAAAATAAAGTTCAGCGATTTAATATGCTTAAAATCATACGGGAATGTGATAGAAAGAAGTGGTTTGTAATCATACCGGATAAAAAGGAATTTGAATTAGCACATAAAGAATAAAAAGGAATAGTTTTGTCTGCAGTCCTCAGACCACTCCCTATAGCAATCAGGCGAACTGGGCAAATTCTCCAATTAGCAAAGTAACCAGGTATTTAATACAGATGTTTGTTTATAATTGATAATAATAAGCTATTTTTTAGAGGTTTGCTAATATAACCAACACACCCCGAATCCATAGCTTTCTTCTTATCCTCAGAAGCAGCATAAGCAGTTTGGACAATAATTCTCAAATCCGGCTTATGTCGCTTTATCTGGATGATAGCTTCATATCCACTTATATCCGGAAGGCCAATATCCATTAACACTATATCTATTTGCCGGTTTAAAGACAATTGAACCGCTTCCATGCCATATTTGACAGATAAAATATTTATACCTGTATCAGCAAGTATTTCTTTGATATATTCTGCATTATAAATATCATCTTCAACTACCAGTATGGTTTTGCCAGAGAAATCGTATTTTTCGGGTTCTTCAGCATGTGTAGGCTCCTGCCGCAATTGCTCAGTTGTTTGATAAGAAATTGTAAAAGAAAATGTACTACCTTTATTGGGTTCTGATTCGAACCAGAGTTCGCCTCCTAACAAACTTACCAATCCTTTAACTATTGACAACCCAAGGCCGGTACCTCCGATCGTTTGGTTTGTTTTTTGGTTTAACTGGGCAAAACGTTCAAAAACCAATTTTTGCTTGTCGGGTGGTATGCCAATACCAGTGTCCGATACGTAAAAAACAAGTTCACCCTTGTCATTGATTTTACAACCGCCTTCAATAATGCCCTTATCCGTAAATTTGAAAGCATTGCCGATAAGGTTGATGAATATTTGTTTCAACTTTACTATGTCAGTTACTATTACACATCCTGATGGAATGTTATGGGCTTGCAAGCTAAACTTAATATGTTGCTTCCCCATGCGTATCTGATATTCGTTGAAAAAAGATGTAAGTTCTGTAAATAAATCATGCAGGTTACATTCCTCCATAGTAACAGGTAATTGGCCTGATTCAATTTTGGCAATGTCGAGTATATCATTAATTAAGTTGAGCAAATCATTACAACGCTGCCGTATGATTTCAGAAAATTTTTCAAGTTTTGGTTTGTTGTTGTAATTATTGACCAATAGTTCGGAGAAACCCATAATAGCATTCATTGGAGTGCGGATTTCGTGGCTCATGTTATGCAAAAATGCTGTTTTAAGCTTGTCGCTTTCTTCGGCCCGTTCTTTAGCAATTAAAAGATCCTCATTGGTTTGGCATAACTTTTTATTTATCGCGGCATATTCCTCATTAAGTGCATAGTATTCATTGTTTTTCTTCATTAGCTCTTTGTTTAAAGCCAAATATTCGTCATTTTTTTTGTTGAGTAAAAGTTCGGCCTGTTTACGCTCAGAAATATCGCGCACAACAACCAGAACTTCGCTGTCCGAAAGTGCAATTACCCGTCCTTCAAAGTACCGGTATTGGTTGTTCATTACAAGGTTGTACTCAAAAAAAGCTACTTTATTTATTTTAAGAGCATTTTCGATAGCTTCAGCAGCTAATTTGGAAACGCTTTTAGGGAAAACGTCAACGATGGATCTCCCCATAAAATGATCAGGAGGAACGTGCAGCTCCATGTTCTCGGGTTTGCGAAAGTCGTTAATAATACCCGTTTTATGGACTCGAAACAAGAGGTCTGGTACAGCATTAACAATCGCCCTGTTTTCTAATTCACTCTTGCATAGATCCCGAAACATTAATAAACTTGTTAATGCATCACTCAATCTCCTGCTGATTTCCTGAAACAACCTTTTCTCATCCGGGGTCCAGGTTCGTGGATAAGAGCACTGGTGCATACCAAATACCCAAGGCTTACCTACCTTAGGATAAAGGGGGTAAAAAATTTGAGACTGAACGCAAAATTGCTTGGCAGTAATTTCATTGATTGGTTTTTCCGTTCCTGCAATATAAATTACCGGTTCTTTTGCATTAAGAGCTTCCCGTAAATCTTCAGCCATGTCCGGAGACATTGGTATATCAGTATTCAATATTCCTGCACCAGGATATTCAGGCTTCGTAACTTCCATGGGTACCCGAAACGATGTCGCCTCCGGGTCGCATGGATAAAACAGCCAAACCCGGTCGCAATCAAAAATTGAAAGTACAACATTAAGAACATCCCTTAACATCTTTTCAATATCGTTTGTTCCTAATATAGCACGGTTTACCTGGTCCATTTCTTCTAAAAAACGAAGATATGCCAGGCTCTTTTCCTGCGCCAGTTTGTGTTTTGTTTCAGTTTCAATATATTCCAGGGCAAAAGAAATATCCTTTGCCATTTCGTCCAAAAGTTTTATGTCATCTTCATCGAAAAAATCGGTTTCATCAGCGTATATAAGAAATACACCGACTATGCTATCGAAAACTTTTAATGGAAAAGAAGCAACTGATCTGTAACCATTCTTCAGGGCATTATCCCGCCAGGGTAGCATATTATCGTCTGTTGCGATATTATTTGATATTTTATACTGGCCTGTTTTTACAGTTGTACCTGCAGGACCTTTACTCTGGATTTCGTCGTTTAAATTGATATTAATTTTTTCAAGGTAATCTCCTAAAGCTCCATTTGAAGCAACAACATCCACATAATTGGTTTTAAAATTTACCAAACCAATCCATGCCATTTTGAATTTGCCATCTTCAACGGCAATCCGGCAGGCTTCAACCTGTAATTGTTGGCTGTCGCGGGTCCGGACAATCACTTGATTGATATTGCTTAAAACAGCATAGATACGGTTTAGTTTAAGTATTCGTTCTTTGTCTTGCTTGCGTTGGGTAATGTTTCTACCAATTCCAAGGATCCCTATAAATTTTCCGTCGTTTTCGTATACCGGGGTTTTTATAGTTTCAAGTATTTCTTTATGTCCGTCTGCAAAAGTTACTTCTTCTTCATTCACCGAAGGATTTCCGGCAACTTTTGCTTCAAAATCCTTTTGTCGAAAAAAGTCGGCCAACTCTTTGCTTACAAAATCATAATCTGTCTTGCCTACTATTTCATTTTCGGGAACTCCGAATAGATTTTCGAAACGTTGGTTGCATTGTAAATACACGCCTTCAGAATTTTTTAGCCAAATTAAATCCGGGATTGTATCTAAAAGAGTACGTAAGCGACCTTGGCTTGTTTTAAGGCTTTCTTCTGATATTTTGTAGTCGGTTATGTCTTTTCGGATACCAACCAAACGCGTTACCTGTCCATAGTCATCTTTTGCAACCGCGCAACCAATTACCTGATGCCACCTGTAACTACCATCGGCATGTAACATCCGGGCTTCATAGGTGTAATTATCTCCTTTATGGATAAGCACATCGCTTATTTTATCTCTTACCATTTCCCTGTCCTCCGGATGGATTCTGCGGAGCCAGACTGTCCGGTCCGAAGGGCCTGTTTCCGGTTCATAGCCAAGCATGGTATAATAAATGGGAGAAGCATACCATATGTCATTTTCCAAATCCCAATCCCAAATGCCAATTTGAGTAACATTCAAGGTTAACAGTAACCGCTGTTCGTTATAGCGAAGCTTTTCCTCAATCTGTTGGTGTTCGGCAATATCAGTTTTGTATGTTTCTAACAGGAAATCGTACTTTTGTTGTAATTTCTTTAACTCAATAATGAGTTCTTCTCTTGATTTATGCTCATCGCCCATAATTGATTAATATGCAATTACAAATAAAGTTAGCTAAAATTCAGAAGAAACCTTTTCAATCATTATAAATCTTCAATAAAATAGAATTGACACTTAAATAGCAGATGTATAGCTTAAAAGAATGGTTTTGTGATAAAGTTAACTCCGGCCCTCTTCAGTAGATAGACATTATTGATTGAAAATAAACTTATTACCTTATTCAAATAAGTTTTGAAGATCAATTACCCAATATTTAGAAAAAAGTCATTTTAAATAATTTTAGTGTCTTTGCGCCTTTGTGTTCCAAGCTGAATTTTTTAAAGGCAGATTTCGAAGCAGGTTCCGCTTTGCAAGTCGGACTTTACAATTAGCATGCCTCCGTGCATTTGTACAATCTGGCGCGAAATACTCAGCCCAATCCCCGAACCATTCTCCTTTGTTGTAAAAAAAGGAACAAATATTTTATCCAGAAGCTCGCCTGGAATACCTTGACCGTTGTCGATTACCTGTATAACTGTTTGATTATTCAAATTCTGGTGTGCAATCAACCGGATAATTTTCTTTGGAACATTCCTTACAGCATCCATAGCGTTATAAACCAGGTTAAGAATTACTTGTTCCATAAGTTTGGGGTCGGCTATAATTTCAAGGGCTTTGGGAAAAATATCCATCGTTACATTAATTTCGGCCTTTTTCATTTCGTCGCCCATCAAAAACTCTATGTTCCTGAAAAGTTCCTGCACCTTAAATTTCCGGGCTCTAAGCTGCGGAGTAATGGTAATGCTTCTGAAATTTTTCACAAATTCCGAGAGTCCCATGCTTCGGTCTTTAATAATTGCTATACCGTTGAGCACATCACTAATGGTTTCATTGGTTATCGCTTCCCGGTCTTTGGGTTGCTGTGTTTTTTCATCCGTCAGAAACTCCCTGATGCTGTCGATAGATGATATGATCGGACCGGTTGAGTTCATAATTTCGTGGGTGAGCACCCGGATAAGCTTCTGCCACGATTCGAGTTCCTGTGCATCCAGTTCGTGCTTTATGTCCTGAAACGAGACAACTCGTGCTATATTGTCGAAAATAAGGTAGACGTTCACTTTAAAAGCAATGGGCCTTAATTCGCCCTGAATAACAAGCCGGAATAGTTTCTGCTGGCCGGCTTCAAGATTCATTACACTTTTTGACAGGGATTCATAATAAACATCCAGCTCTTGCATGGAGCGAATAACACCCATGTTTAAAATCCGTTTTCCGGCATCGTTCAGCAACCCAATTTTCCCATTTTTGTCGCAAACAATTAATCCCAGTCCAATATTTTCAACTACAGCCCTGAAATAATGAAGCTGCCTTTCGTTTTCCAGCCGAAGGTTGTTATAGCGATGGGTGAGCAGGTTCATCCTGTCGAGAAGCTTTTTGTAAGATGGATTATAATTTATGGTTTTAAAGGAGAATGAAGAATCGTTATTCTCGAGCGACGTAAAAAATACTTCCAGATCGTTGTTGACTCTGTTCATTGACCGGATAAACAAAAAAACCTGAAGTATCAGCAAAAACACAAGGTTCCCGAACAGCAGCCACTCACGTATAACCGTAACCGACATAGCAATGCCCACAGCAGTAAGGGTTATAAAAACCGTTCGCAGAATAACGTTAATGTAAAGCCTATTGTAAATCATACTTCTGTATTTTGCGGTAAAGAGTTTGACGTCCAATATTCAGTTCCCTGGAGACCTCGCTTATGTTCCACTTGTGTTTGGTGAGGGAAGTAAGGATGATTTTACGTTCGGCTTCTTCAAAACTTATGTTAAAGCTTATGTCGGAAGTGTTGTATTTACTTTTGCTCAGAGCCAGATCCTCGGGTTGGATTATATCGGAGTCGCAAAGAATAACTGCTTTCTCAATGGTGTGCTTCAGTTCCCTGATATTACCGGGCCAATGATACTGGAGCAGAGCATCCTCTGTTGACCGGCTAAATTTGATAGAAGGCTTTTCGTATTTAGCAGCAAAATCGTTGAGAAAGTACTCTGCCAGCAAAATAATGTCTTCCTGCCTGGCCCTTAGTGGGGGCAATTCAATCTGTACCGTGTTGATACGGTAAAGTAAATCTTCGCGAAACTGCCCGCTATGAACCATTTCAGAAAGATCTTTATTTGTTGCGCTAATGATCCGCAGATCTACAGGAACAATTTTGTTGGATCCAACCGGTGTTATTCTGCGGGTTTCGAGAGCGCTTAATAATTTTGCCTGCAACGAAACCGGAAGGTTGCCAATTTCGTCGAGGAAAAGCGTGCCGCCAGATGCGTTTTCAAATCGTCCCGTGCGGCTTTCTTTGGCATCTGTAAAAGCTCCTCTTGAATGGCCAAACATCTCGCTTTCGAATAATGTTTCGGTTATACTTCCCAGGTCGACAGATACAAAGACCTCGTGCTTCCGTTTGGATAAGTTGTGGATTTCGCGGGCGATAAGTTCTTTACCGGTTCCGTTTTCGCCGGTTATGAGAACACTGGCGTCCGTTTTTGCCACTTTGCCAATGGTATCGTAAATACTTTGCATAATTCCCGACTTACCCTGGCACATTCTGTATTGTTTGTCGATATCTTTTTTTATCAGCAGTTGCTTGTTTTTTAGGATGCTTAGCTCTTTGCGCGATTCCCTTAACTTCAGCCCTGTCTGAAGTGTTGCCAGCAGCTTTTGATTATCCCAGGGCTTTACAATAAAGTCGGTGGCTCCGTCCTTTATGGCGGTTACGGCAAGTTCAATATCGGCATATGCGGTAATGAGAATAACAACCACCATGGGGTTTGATTTTGCAATTTCCCTTAGCCAGAATAATCCCTCGTTCCCCGAATTAATTCCGGCAGTAAAGTTCATGTCGAGCAGCACGATATCGAAGTCGTCCTGCTCCATAACCGATGTAATCTGATTGGGATTCCTGAGCGTGGTAACAAGTTCGAATTTATTCTTCAGAAAAAGTTCCAGCGACTGAAGTACGCTCAGGTTATCGTCAACAATTAAGAGTTTTCCCTTTCCTGGCATTTTTATTACATTTTAAAACAAAGTTCTTGAATTGTACCAAACTACAACACCAATTGTATGATTTTGGAACAGTATTGCTTTAATTTAACGCACTTCTAATTTTAAATAACTTGACTATTTGACTGTTAAACTTTATGGCATAGCGCTTGAAAAGTAGAGATCGCGAAGAAAGAAAGGTTAATTGGCATCTTCACTAAATAGAAAAGAATTTAACAAAAGAAAATAAAAAATGGTATTGGGTAAACATCTTAAAATAGTACTTGCGGCACTTCTTTCAACTGGATTTATATGCATACAGGCCGAAGAAAATGTTCCTGTGGTAAAAGCCAAGTCGAAGGTTATAAGTATAAGGGACGGGATCCATTTCAGGAAAAACCTCTGGCACCTCGATCCTTCCGTCGGCCTGGATACATATTATGCTGATCTGCCCCTCAAGCCCCATCACGTTACATTTATCACGGATGTCGATTCCATTACTTTCCACATAAAACCTGGAAATGTCTATGATTTTATAATTCTTCTGAACGAAAAAGATAGTTGTCATACCCGCATTTTAGCCAACTTACGGGGAAACACAACCTATACCAGGATCGCTAAAGATGCCGGACCAGATACTTTGCATTTTACCATGCACCAAAGCAGAATCTACTTTAAGGGCAAACTAAACCAATATGAAGGGGCGCTTTTTCAGTTCGATTTAGGCGCAGGGATGAGCGCAGTTAATCACCGGTCGGTTTCAAAAGCTAAAATCCAATTCGATGCTAATACCATTCTGGTGAACTCGCAGGGCTCAAACGAAGCCCTTGTGAGCAAATCAACCACGATACAGATAGGCGGCCTTCAATGGGAGAAAGTATCCATGGTACGAACAAAAAACATGGATAATTACGAAGACGCTATTATTGGAAATTTCCTGTTCGAAGATAAAATTGCAGAAATAGATTACGACAGGAAAATAATGGTATTACACGACTCTCTTCCCCCTGTTACCAACGACTACAGCAAGCATGAGGTGATTTATGTGCAGCACCGCCCTTTTATCAGGGCCAGCATTATAGAAGGCGGGAAGGTATATACCGACTGGTTTCTTTTCGATACCGGAAGAGACGGCAACATGGTGCTGCGTGATAGTTTCTTCAGAAAAAACTATATCTGGAATCAATTGAAAACGGTTTTTCTGCTGGGAAACAAACATGTTAAAGTAGTTCCCCAATTAAAGATCGGGGAGAAAATATTCACCGATATCATAACTCCGGCATACAGTCCCGACAAAATGCACACAGACCTTCCGAATATATTAGGAAACAGGTTGTTGTGCCATTTCAATGTGATTTTGGATAACCATAACGGATTTATTTATTTAAAACCCAATAATCTGAACAGGATTCCCTATGAGAATTTAAGCTCTTTTAAAAGGAAGGCAGTAATGATACTGCTGGGTGTATCAGCGGTACTCTCCATATCTGTTTTTGTCTTTCTTAGGATCAGAAAGAAGAAGCGTTCTTCACAAAAACTTTCTCAAGAGTAATTTGATAATATGATAAGAACAGAAGACCTGGATATGCAAACCGATGTAAAAACAACTGTTTCAATTGGGATATAAAAACATAAAAACACCTGTAAAAACTATATAATGAAAAGATTAATTTGTTCAATTACAACATTATTACTTGTATGCACTACATTATTTTCACAGAATGATAATTTAAAGGCTACCACAAAAGAATCGGATGATACGTATGAATACTCAGCAGAATTCAATAAAGATAAACACCCTGAAATTGTCAGGTATATGGATAATATACTTGGCAAAAGCAATAACATCTCTTTTGCAAAAACTAAGTTGGATTCGAAAATGTCTTTGGACGATAAATCGACATTCTACATTAAGTTATCGCCTGGAAATCTGAAAATGAAATTCTCTAAAAAGGAAAATACAATGGAAAGCTACAAGAAATTAAAAAGAATGTGCGAGGGTGTGAATGAGATAGTGCACAGGAAGAAATAAGAAGTTAAGCCAATAAGGATAAAACATTGACAAAACAATAAAGCCCATGCTTAAAAATTTCATTACACTCGCTATCCGCAATCTGGTAAAGAGCCGCACTACATCAATCATCAACATCCTTGGTTTTTCGCTGGGAATAACCTGTTGCCTTATTATCTATTTCAAAGTGAAATACGAGCTGAGCTTTGACAGGTTTCACTCACACAGTGAAAATACCTTCCGGGTTGTGCGTCACACCAAAGGATTGGGGTTAAAACTGGCTGCCGGTGAGTGGGAATACCGCGATGGTGTGTTTGGAGCCCTGCCTGGAGAAATTAAAAGGGAAATTCCGGAGGCTGTACACGTTTCTCCGGTTATGAACATTGGCTTTATCACTATTAATGTTCCCGACAGTAAGACAGCCAAAGGTGTCAAATCTTTTAAAGTTGAAGGGAATACAGCATTGGTTGAACCCTCATTTTTTAACATATTCGACTTTAAAGGCTCTAACTTCAGATGGGTTGAAGGTTCGCCCACAGTATCGCTTACCGAACCGTTTTCTATTGTATTAACCCAAAAAGAAGCAAACAAGTATTTTGCAGGCCAGAATCCCATAGGTAAAAGCATCAACCTTGAAAAACTGGAATTTAAAGTTACGGGCATTATAACAGATTTTCCTGCAAATACCGACCTGCCACTTAAATTATTAATATCGTATTCAACCATTAACAAATTAAACGAAGGCTTCACCGAAGACTGGAACGGGCTGGGAAACAATCAATGCTACGTTGTATTGCAAAACCCGGATCAAAAGGAGGTTGTTGAAAGTAAAATCAAAAAAATCTATTCCCAACATGCAAGTAAGGAACAATCGGAAAACCGGTTATTTAAACTTCAACCTTTAAAAGAATTACATTCCGACAGCCGCTTTGGCAATTACAGCAATCGTGTCGTTAGTAAAGAGATTATTTTCGCGCTGATTTGTGTTGGTTTATTTATCATAGTTATCGCAGGCATTAATTACGCAAATCTTGCTCTTGCCCGATCGGGACTGCGCACTCGCGAAGTTGGTATCCGCAAAGTATTTGGAAGCAACCGCAGATTAATTGTTGCACAATTTCTAGGAGAGTCCTTTATTATATCCTTAATTGCCATGAATATAGGTATACTTTGCAGTAAGCTGATACTCGCCTTATCTCCTGCATTTTTAAATATTCCGGCAGATTACTCCATTACATTCGACGGATTTACAATCGTATTTTTAATCTTCCTCCTGCTCTTCATAAGCTTTATAAGCGGATGCTATCCCGCCTTGGTAGTCTCACGTTTTAATCCTATCGACATCCTTAAAAACCGCTTTGTCATTTCCCATTCCGGAAAACTTAATTTTACCCGAGCTATGGTGGTGTTGCAGTTTACTATTTCGCTTATCATGATTATTGCTACCACTGTAGTATTCAAGCAACTTAAATTTCTTAACAATATCGATCTGGGATATAATAAGGAAGCCGTTTTTGTGGTTGGCATTCCCCAAAATGACAAAATGCTTATGGAACGGTTTAGAACCAGCATGTTGAAGAATCCCTATGTTAAACATATAAGCTTAAGCTCCAACGACCCGGCTCAATCGAGAAGCTGGACCGATATTACACGATACGAAAATCAGCAGGAAAAACGGATCGTGACACAAATCGTGAACATCGATACTTCGTACATTGATACCTACCAGTTGAATTTACTGGCAGGGCGCAATATCAGCGATATCGACTCGGGAAAAACTCTACTCGTAAATGAGCAGCTAATTAAAGACCTTGAGTTTAAAAGCCTCCAGGATGCTGTGGGAGCTGAGGTGAACCTGTATGCTGATCCTAACAATAAAGTAACTATTGTTGGCGTATTAAAGGATTACTATTATGAATCTTTACGAAACAAGGTACGACCTACAGCGCTGGTAGGAAATAGTAATGTTCACCAGGCAGGAATTAAACTGGCACTCGACAGGTACGACAAAAGGAATGCATATACACAAATGAAAAGTGTGCTTCAATATACACAGGAAACATGGTTATCCATTTACCCCGATAACTTTTATGAATATACCTTTATCGAGGACAGGCTCAATTCCTATTACAGGAACGAACAACTTACCTCTCAGCTTTTTAACATCTTCGCTATTATTACAATATTCATTGGCTGTCTAGGTATTTTTGGCCTGGCATTCTATACAAGCGAGCAAAAGTCGAAAGAAATAGCGATACGAAAAGTAAATGGCGCTTCCATAGGAAATATCATCGGAATATTAAGTAAAAACTATGGTGTATGGCTGGGCATTGCATTCCTGATCGCCTGTCCTGTTGCCTTCTTTGCAATGCGTAAATGGCTCGAAAGCTTTGCTTATAAAACTAATATCAGTTGGTGGGTTTTTGCATTCGCCGGATTAACAGCACTTACAGTAGCAGCCATCACGGTAAGCTGGCAATCGTACAAGGCGGCTGTAAGAAATCCGGTTGATTCACTTAAGTATGAATAGTATAACCCCTATTCCCGTGAAACTCATTCTTTAAAAGTTGCCTGAATCTTGCCCGGGGTTCTGCTTCGCTTCACCCCGGGCTACAAATAGACCGCACCTAACGGCGATTAACACAAAAATGCCTGTCGTCGACCCATTGTACCTCAATTTTTTGGACCGCCTTTACCTATGACAGATTTTTTGAAAAAACTGGCTTTAAATAATTTAAACTTCCGGATAATGTCCGTAATCTTCGGGAGCCTTAAATACAAGAGGATATTTCATATGCATAGAATAATATGTTTATAAATGTTGAAATTATCTTACAGGAGATATCAATTCCGGATTAAAATCAAAGTGATCAAACCTACCTCTAAACCATACTCTTATGTTTCTTGAGAATATAATTTTTTCATTTTCTTTTACAATGATATTCACCACTTTTCCCCTGAAAAGATTATCAATAATTCCAACATTCACAATAATGCTGTCCCTGGATTTACCTACGATTGAGATCTCCTTATTATCCATAAACACTCTGATAGCTTCTGAATCTAAGTTATGACCATATAACGTAAGATTAGAGTTACTTCTAATATAGGATTGTTTGATAGTAACGGGTGGATAAAAAACAAAAATTCCCGCCATGCTATGTTTATTCTTGTATATTACAAATACAAAAACCGAATCGTTACCGGTAGTAATTTTTTCCTTAGGAAGCAGAACCAGTAAGCTGTCGGCAGTGCTATTTATAATTGTTGCACGACTGTCGTTCACCAGAATTTCCAGCTTATCTTCAGTGGGTAAGTTTTGTCCATATATTACAATAGTTGAATCTATACCCTGCCATAAAAAATTCTCTTTTAGGTAAAGTGATAATCGGTTATCTCTTGTGAATAGAAAATAGATAAGAATTAAAAGGATTACAATAACTCCTGCCAGAATAGGCCATTTCTTCTTTTTGGATTTATTACTTTGACTATTAATATCCTTCAGACTTATGGTTATAACTTCCGATTTTGCCACCGATAAGTCCTTGAAGGCAAGTAGTTGATACGAAGATTGTTGCCTTGTACCATCGGCAAAACCAACCAATTTTATGCCTGGTTGACTTAAATCCAGCGACCGGAACATGGCCCCGTTTTTATATAATTCTAGTTTATTGGCATTTTCCACCTGCCACCTTAGAGTGAATTCCCCTCCACGTTCTACTTCGGCAGCACTCGATGTAAATTCTTTTATCACAGGTAAATTTAAAACCGGAGATGGTGTTTCCTTTAAGTTTTCGACGTTGATTATTTTTTCGTTTACAAGGTTCTCAAGTTGTTTTACATCGCTTTCCGTTATGGGTTGTGTTCCCTTCTCAAACACTTTCAGGAATATTTCCCTAATTTGGGGTATTATGTCGTTAAGCCTCGCTGGAAGCGGATTGTAGAGTTCGGTGGAATTATAATCCTTCCGTTTACCCAGATAAAATAATTTTAACCGGAGAATGAGAAATACAATCTGCAAAAAATTAAATGATATACCATTTATATCGGCCAGCCGAATGGAGGTCTTGTTTAAGATTTCCTTATAGAATTTAAAAACCAGAATCCAATAATCCTTGTTACCATACATTTCGTTATCGGGCATATCAGTTAACCGCTGGGTACTGTCCACATCCACCAGTACAAAAGTTCCATCTTTTCTGCAGAAGATATTTTTTTCACAAAAATCGGCAAACCAAAAATCGTACTTCTGAAGGGAACGAATGGCATTGAATAAACTGCTGCTAAGAACTGAAAGATTTATTTCTCCGGTGCGAACATGCTTGTCCAGGGTATTCCCTTCCAGATATTCATAAAAAATGTAATAAATATCTTTCCCTTTTTCTTCGACTTGTTTTATGTCGTAAATGTTTGAAAGATAGAGTTCCTTTTCTCCTTTCAACTTTAGCAGCAATTCCCAACCCGAAATATTCTTTGGGTTCTTTTGTTCGAACCGTTTAACAAAGCAAACCTGATCGCCTATCTGAACAGGAAACTTAAACGGATCACCGGCCGAAAATTTCCAGCCTTCAGGATAATCGCTCTGGTATTCAACTTCTTTTCCGTTTATTAACACTAACATAGTATGTATATTACTGGTTTATAAGAATGATAATGAGCGCTATAAGAAGAATTGTGAGGTAAATGATGATTAAGATCGCCGTCGATTTGAAAAACGATTTCAGGTTTTTAAACGATTCCATTAAATGAGCATTATCGTTAAAAGCCAGAGCAGGTTTTAATTTTCCGGCAAACCGCAACAGAAATATTATTGGGAAAAGGAGCGCCAGACAAGGAATGATTGTCAGCAAAACAGGATAGCTCTCGGGTGATGATAAACTTGTAATCAAACTTAAAATAATGATAACGGAGCAAATTATAATCCCTGCAATACCTGTAAATTTAGCCCATGGTACACTTTGAAGAAGGTATTTTGAAATATCGGCAGTGGACGATGCGGAAGCTACGCACTTTATAACTAATGCTTTACTCCTTGCCTGAACTCCGTTTTTAACTGCGACAATTTCATAGGTAACATCTTTATCGCTATCGTAAAATTCAGTTCTCTCCAAACTTTGTTGAGAGTTGCCAAGTGTTTGACAGAAAGATCCGTTCCGGTATAGGTCCGCTTTATCAGCTTCTACCGACCAACTCAGAACAAAAGAACCACCTTTCGGCACTGCGTAGTTGCTGGCTTTAAACTCGTGAATAACGGGACCTTTCGAAATTCCTGTTGTAATACTCATAATCACTTATCTTCTTTTATTTCCAGAATAAATATTGATTTATCGTCACCTGTACCCTGAAGTTGTGTAATAATTTCATTTCTTGCTTTTTCAATGTTCATAGGGTATTCTTTAATAAGTGCCTTTTCCGTTGCTTTTCCAATTCCATCCGAGTAACCAATTACCGAATGGATGTTGGTTCTTTTGGTAATTTCGGGTTTCGATTGACGAACATTGATATCTATGTTGTTTTGATTAAGACACAGCAGAAAAGATACCGGGCCTATTTTATCGTTTTTGGATGCAAGCGATATGTCAACATTCATGTGTTCACCATTTACAGTGTAGCTTAATAACTTTGAGTCTCCTGTACGGTAAACTTTCAGGTCTCCCCCAATTGTTAAATGGGCTATTAAAACTGTTGAAGCACAGTCGGGCTCTATTCCGTCTTTAAGGTTCTTTCGCAGAATGTTTTTCTCTGATTCGGGCAGCGAGTTAATGGTGAATAGCCATTCTTCTTTAACTTCTTTTATAATATTTTCAAAACCTGTATCCAGGGATGCTGCTTTCCCGGAAGTAAACAATAACCTCAATTTTCTACCCAAAGATTGGGCCAGCAGTCGACTGGAAAAATATTCTCTTTTATTATCCGGGTTTAAAAGAGGATCGAAGAAATCGGAGGAGCCATCCATGAGCCATACCAGAGCTTCAGTATCATTCATAACAAAACCACAAACATCTTCACCCAGATCTTTATCCACATTCATCTTTTTTCGCGGACCTGCGGTCATCATCATTTCCGATATAAAATATCCGGAAGTTCTTTTTTCATGATGATGGGGCTGATTTAAATTCAATACCTCTATTTCACTTCGGTATTTATTAATAAGAACTTCCTGGTTCTGAAGTTTTTCGTTTAGGTCTTTTACTGAAATTTCATCATAAAAGGAGTTCTCCTTTGGACTTGAAATTTCTGGCTTTTTATTTTTGAATGTTCGCCATGCCAACGCAATGAAGATAATAAGTATTAAAGCAATAGGAATCCACCAAAGACTTATGCTGCGCTTATTGTTTAGTGACTTTTGAGCCGGTTGCTCATTGGTTACTTTTATTTCGTTAAGATTAACTGAAATTACAGTGTCTTTTGTTGTAAGAATTTGAGTTGTAAAAGAGTTATAGCCCGAAAGTGAAACAGTAAGATAATACTTTTTCTCAGGAAGAAGGTAAACTTCGGCTGCTGAGCTATCGGGCTGAAGAGGAAGAATAAACAGGTCGAAACCCTGAACTGACACTGATGGATTTAAATTCGGGTTAAAGTTCAGCTTAACATTTACAAGTCCCGAGAATTTGCTTTTATAAAATAAGAGTGCCTGAGTTAACGATAAGGTATCTTCCAAAGTCTCATTCTTCAATTTGTGAAGAATTGCCTGTAAATGGCTTACGGGTTTAACAAGTGCGCAACTGTTGTTTTTATTCGCTTTAAGAAAAAGACTGTCGGCAAAAATTATAGCTGAAACAGCATCTTCAGGGTTGTCCAGGCTGATTTGGGATATTGTGGATTTGTATTCGCCAAATTTTTTGCAGGAGGAAATATTGTCGTTTGAAACAGTAACAATCTCCCGGAATAATATTCTCAGGCTGTCTGTATACGAGTTTTGAGCTGAAATATTGGAAAATACAGCGCCAAAAAGCAACAGGTTCAGTATCGATCTCTTTACCGGCTTCATCGCTTCAATTGTTTTTCGAGACAACGCGGACAAAAACCAGAGGCGCCCGATGCCATCCGGAAGAGATATTTCAGATTACCGATATGGGCAGGATCGTCAAATAAAAAGAACTGAGGAATATTGTGTATAGGGCAGTTACTTACAATATTACGCAACTCTTTACAGCCCGGATCGTTTTCGGAGCCAAAGAATGCTGCAATTAAGATATCGTGATTCAAGCCACTTAACACATTTTTTTTAAACGGATTGGGATTGAGAACCATACTGCCTTTTACAACATATTGCCGTCCATCGGTATACATGAGTACCCGTACATTAGGAACAGAAACAGAATCGACCGAATCATATTTGAAAATACGCTGTACCATAGGAGTATAATTCTTTACAGGGAAGCCAGGAAGTTGTTTGTTCAGAAACTGATTTACAAACATATAAGCCTGCTGTAACGCTTTATTGATATCGGTACCATGTGGAGTTTGCTGCATCTCAATCAGTTCGTTGTACAAATACTGTGAGAATGCTGTAATATTTCTGTGGCGCTTTATAACGTTAGCCACCGTGTCGACAAACATTAGTTCCACCCTGTCGTCGAACTTGAAACATGCTACAAAAGCATTCGAATTATTCTGAAGGCGCTCCAGGTCAAATATACCGCTGGCAGCACTGTTTGCCACAAGTGTTAACCGGGTTAACGGAATTCCATCAAAGGCAATATCCGTCATCGAATCGGAAGCATCCATCATGATCACGCAAAGACCAACTTCCTGTTCCAATTCATCTTCGGTAGGTTCAACTATTATGGGCATTGGTTCGGGTTTGGTTTCTTTGGGGGGATCTTTTACATCAACCTCCTCCAGTTTGAGAATTCCTGTGAGCGGATCCTCATCCAATGTGCAGTAATAAGGATGTTCGGGATCCGGATCATAATCATCGAAAACATGTGCTTTATTTTTCTGACAAACCCATTTTTTCATAATAGCTGTGATTTATAATGTTCTTTATTTTTTCTTTTCCGATTCCTGAAAGAGAAATGAGGATGCTTTTTGCATCTGAAGCGCTTTTTGTTTCAGAAGCAATTTTTCTTTTTCCTCCTCGTCGGTGGCCACAGTTTTTCTTTGCATAAACGATGGAAGATTAGTTGCTTTAACCAGTGATGCTTTATCGTCGTCCACACTCTCGCTTTTCCCGTTTCCAGTTGAAATAGGAGAGGTTCTTGTTATTGGTGGTTTTGATTTTTCGGGTTCCATAACGCTCGTTGTATTAATCACTTTCCCTTATTTTCAGGAGTTGGTTTATTTTTATTAAGTTTTTCAGCTACTTTGTTAACCAATTCCTGAACTTCCTTTTCATTAGCAATAAATTCATTTATAAGGCTCATATCGTACCGCCTGTTTTTGTATTCGAATTCCTGTATACCACTGGTCACCATTTGGTTTTTAATCTCAGTCCAGACATTTGATCCGGTAATTTCGATTCCTTGTTTCATCAGGTTTTCAATTCCTTTTTCAGTGGTTGGGTGAGATACTGACGATATGGATGAAGCGCTCATACTTATAGTTACGCGACTTTCCTGGGAAGACTGGTTTGCCATAGCCACCATTTGATGAATATGAGATGCATAATCAGCACATTCATCGCATGGAGTTCGATTAATATCGAGGTGGATTGGTACAGGTTGATCAGCGGGTGTTTTTAATTTTTTGCGATTAGTTTTTATAAGATCTAATAATTCTGGAAATCTCGTCTTTAAGAACTTCTCTGCATGCCCCGGTTGAGGCGGCTTCTGAGTAATTTTGGCGAATTGTTTTTTATCGGTATCATAAAAAACAAAAATGGTAGTTTTTTTTGCATACATGCTCATGCTGCCGGCAATTGACCTGAGTTGTGCAATTTCACTGGGTCTTGACATGTTTAATTTCGCAACTTTTTCTGCTAAACTGGCACTTACAATAACATCTATCTCACCAGCATTTTCTTTACTAGGAATAAATGAAATTGTATGCAAACCCAATGGGGCATATTTGTCATAAACAGTAGCAATCAACGTTTTTTCTTCATCACTGTTTGCCACCTGCTTTCCATTAAGTTCCTTTTTTACTTTACCTTTTACATCCTTGCTGATTTCATCATCTTCTTTTTTATCCTTATCTTTTTCTTTATCCTTACCACTAAAAAGCCCTGCGATACCTTTTATCAGCGCTACGGCCTGCTTTATAACCCAATCGATAACAGCATTTACAGGTGCCTGAATTTTGGCAATAATGGCCTTTATTTTTTCGCTGATGCCATCCAAACCAAGGAGGCTGGCCAGAAAACTTATGGCTACCGGCAATGCTTTTGCAAGAGCGTTTTCAACGGCTGTAGCAGCAACACCTATGGCGCCTTTGGCAATAGCAGTTACAGAATCGATCACCGCATTCACCAAATCCATAATTTGTTTTCCTCTGGTTATAAAGAACATAATTACATCGTAAATCATTTTACATGCCTTTATAAATGCAGAAGCTGGATTTAGCAAGCTGATTAGCCAGGTTATGCCTGCAACAACAATTTTCTGGATTACAAATTCCTTTATGGAAGTGAGCACCGTTTCCTTCAGCGTTTCAACTTTGTCTTTGATGTATTTCCATAATCCTCCAATGCCTTCATTTTTAATGATAATAAATATTTCGGCAGCTTTTTCCAGGCCAGCTACAACTCTTTCGCCTACAATGTTCACCGCGCGGGCCCTGATATTGGCATACGTGAGTCCAAGTACCGACAATATCAAGGTGATAATACCCCGCAAGTCGAATGTTTTAGGTATTTCAATTCCTGCTGAAGCCAGCGTACCAAAAAGCCAACCCATTAAACCTGCTTTCAGATGCTCTCCAATTCTTGACATAAATGCCTGAATTCCTTGCTTTACTCCTGCTACCAGGTTTTTTAGGAAACCTATCGGGTCGTCGATGATAAGTTCTATTGCGGCAGCGGCCTTGGCAAGAATATTCAGCAAGAGATTTTTGAATTCGATGATTGCGTTGATTACATCTTTAATTGCACCAATTGCTTTTGAAACCAGACCTTTGTTGGCTTCTTTCATTTCTGCAATTTTCTTGTCGATATTTTCCAGACCTGCTTTGTACTTCGCAGCGAGCGAATCTACCAGGTCGTTCTGCTTGTCGTTAATGCTTTGTTCGAGTTCGCTAAACTTCGACTGGATGTTTTTGGCAGCATTGGCGCCGATTTTCTGCAGGTTTTTGGGAAGACCTTCCACATAAGTTTTAATTTCCTGCTTGCCTTTGGCAATTCTCTTTTTTGCTGCGTTCAACTGCGCTGCAACCAGTTTAGCCACTTTGTTGATAACAATGTCCATGGCTTTAACATAACGATCCTTTCCGCGTTTGTAAATTTCGTTTACCTCGTCGGGCAAGCCCAGCAGCAGATCTTTTGCCCAAAGCAAAGAACCTCCGAATCTGTTAAGGTACCGGTCGACTTTATACCGGTAAACTTCATGATCAACGTAATCCTCAAAGCCTTTGGTAGCGTCGTTGATACCCTGGTCGAACATTGCCGTAACATCGGTATCCAGCTTGGAAAGAATGGCTTCAACTTCGGTTTTTGTGGCTGCGAACTTAGCTTCAATGTCGGCTGCAACTTTGGCTCTGTCGGCTTCATCTTTTGCCTGGGCTTCTTTTTGTTTCAAAAGTACACCGCCCATTTTCTGTTTTCTTGATCCAACCAGAGAAGCTAATTTAGTTTTGCTCAATCCCGTTGCAACAAGCTGAGCATTCGTTAAAATACCTTTCTCGTCTTTACGGAACTGCTGGGGCCGGTCAACAGCATCTTTCTGTGCAGTTTTTTTGCTTGCAAGCGCACCCGTAAATTTAGGTTCGTTCGATTTGGCCAGTTGCTTCTCAGTTACTTTCGCATCGGCCATTTGCTTGTCCAGATCCTGGCTGCCCTTTTGTAACGAAACGTCCCCGGGAGGTACCGGTTTAGGCGAAGCCTGAGCTCCATTGACAGGAGGAGCCCCAATGTTAGGCGCTGCTTTGGGTGGTGCTCCAACTTCCTTACCCTGAACACTCCCGGGTGCAGGAGCTTCTTTCACTTTACCCTCGATGCTGCCTGCGGCTTTCTTTTTCTCGTTACTTACCTGCGATGCTGCATCTCCTTTAACTGCAGCAGCTCCATTATTGGCCTTGAAGTTTTCAGCTTCCTTAAGCGTATTCAATTGCAAAGCAGCAATTTTTGCCCGAAGTGATGCCTTAAATTTATTCTCATCGAAATTGCCCGGCTCCTGCTGATCCATTTCAGCAACCTTTTTGTCTTTTGCCTTGCTTATCTTTTCGTTAGGGGGCGGCTTAGCAGCCGATTGAGCTTCCTTTACCTTTTTGGCTGTTGGTTCATGAACTTTGGCCTTCTTCCCAGTTTGTTTTACTTTTTTAACTACTCCCTGAAAAGCAGGATCAGCGGCCATGATTGCCATAACCGAACGCCGTTGAATAGCTGCAGTGTTTTCTCCCGAATTTATAGAAATACTCTGCTGTGTACTGCGTTGAATTCTGTTCACTGCGCCTTGTTGAACCACATGCGTCAATTCGTGAGCTATCAATTTTTTACCAGTTGAACTTTCAGGATTGTACATGCCTGAGTTGAAGTAAATGTCGTTTCCATGGGTAAACGCATGAGCATTTAAAGCTTTGCTCATAGCAGTGGCTTTGGTATCGGTATGTACCCGAACGGGGCTGAAGTCAGCTCCCATTGAATTGCTCATAAAGCTGTTAGTGCCGGCCGGAAGTGGTTGTCCGCTCCCTTTTGTTTCTTTAAGTGCTGGTTCTATATGGGATAAAGTGTGGTCGCTTACATCATAAGCCTTATCATGAGAAACATCTTTTTTCAGTTGTATTTTCTTTTCATCTTCAGGCTTATTTTTTCGATGAATTTGTGATGGACTAAAAAGAGAGAGGTCGGCTGAACGGTTAATAACCGGATGAACAGCATAAACGTTGGATGAATCTGCTTTTTTTGCAATACCTGAATTGCTTTGTGAATTGAAAAAATGAGGTTTTGAACTTGCCTCCATTCGCATCACTTTATCGGAAACTGAATCAGCTTCCTGTTCGAAGCGATCGCCAGGTTTGTTTACTTTTAATTTTGTTTGAATTAGCGGATGCGAAACTGACAAACCAGACACATTTTTCCCAACAGTATGCGATGAAGCTACTGGTGAATGTTGTTTGCCCGTTTGCAGGATGGCTTCCATTATCTAAACTACAATATTAAATTACTGAATAGTAGCCTGGTAAAATATAAACAAAACAGTTAATGATTCAGTGCTACATTAATCTGCCTTCTTTCATCATTTCTTTCTGAACTCCGTTTTCAGCATCTGTTTTTCTGATTACATTTTCATTACGTTTGAGAGCCATTAACGAACAGTAACGTATCACATTCAGAATCATGCCTCCTGTAAGTTCATATTTGCGGGCGAAATGCCTGGTGTCAAAACCTTCCTCCAGAACAGTAGCCGGTGAAAACGATTGATTCCATAATTTTAAGCGTTCTTCTGCCTGAGGAACGGGGAAATAAATAATCGACTGGAATCTTCTTGCAAAAGCTTCGTCAATATTGTTTTTGAGATTACTCGCAAGAATAATAACACCTCTGAAATCTTCAATCCGTTGAAGCAAATAGGCTGTTTCCTGGTTTGCATAACGGTCGTGCGAATTTGAAACGCCGGTGCGTTTTCCGAAAAGAGCATCCGCCTCATCAAAAAAGAGAATCCAATTTCGGTTTTCGGCCATCTGGAAGATCCTCTCAAGATTTTTTTCTGTTTCGCCAATGTATTTTGAAACAATAGTACTCAGGTCGATACGGTAAACATCCATATTGCACCTTTTGCCAATTAAGCAGGCAACCAGAGTTTTACCAGTTCCGGGCGGACCGTAGAACAAGCTCTTGTAGCCCGGCTTAAGTTTTTTTGAGAAACCCCACTTGAACATTAAAGTATCGTGATGTTCAATCCAGGTGCCTATTTCTTCAACCTGCGCCAGGGTGTCTTCGGGTAAAACCAGTTCGTCCCATTCTACTTCGGTCTGGATAATTTTTGCAGGAAAATCCTTGGTAAACCGGATGTTCCGGTTCTGACCCGTTAAAAATAAATTGATATAATCGTGCGACAAACAAAGGGAACCACTCAAAAAAGGTTCAGCAGGAGCGGGATCGTTCAATTGTAGTATCTGGTGGTACGAAAAATAATGCTTGTTGCTGAATAAGTCGCTCACAGCCACACGCGAATAAAGATCGTCTCCGGCAAGAAGAAAAACTGCTGTTTCGCCCGTTGGAAGAAATCCGCCATGGGTAGTTCCTTTCAATCCGCCAAATTCGGTAAATCCTTTATCGTAAGTAGCGTTTTTAATTGTAAACACATCGAGCATCTGTGGCCGGGAATGTGGAGCAAGTGCCAGCATCAGAACTAATCTTTCCGCTGCTGTACATTGGTAATGCTTAAGAAATTCGGCATAGTAAGCCTGTTTACCAGTGTAATCGGGCGGCGCTATGTCCCATACAGAGGCAACATTGCAATCGTGACCGAAATACAGTTTTAGCCTCACGTTTAACACCTCATCGAACCAGTTTAACTCCTGCCTGATGACATCGGTATTTTCTTTCAATATGTCCATTGCATCTACCATTCTACCTGAATCATTTTTTTCATCCATGGGAATTTTATTAGCGTAAAGGACCAGGGAAGGCTGTCCAGCAAAAGATCGTACGAAGTTTTTTCCACCTGGAGTGTCCAATGGTCGTCAATTTCGGTGAGAATGCCTTTACGTTGAAAAAACGAAGATTGAAAACCTTTAACACTTGTAGATTTAAGCGCTTTCCAGTGGTTTATTGCAGACGAAATCAGATCAAATGCTTCATTCCTTTCATTTTGTGTTAGGCGCTTGTAACCAGTAATTGGCTCCTGAATATCAATTCCGCAAAGCAACTTGTTAAACTGAAGTATATACTCATAATTCTGCTGTTTCCCGTTAACCAGATATTGAAGCAGGTAAACAGCCCTGTTTGCTTTAGCCTTCGATTTAAAGCTGCCATTTTCAGTGTAACCTAGATGATTGAAAAAAGAAGGGAGAAAGGGAGCAAGTATGCACAATCCGGCATTTTCGACAATTGTTTTTTTGTGTCCGGGAACTTGATTTATTTCACTAATAGTTTCAAGGTCACTTTTGCTGAGATGGAGCAGTTTTGTGATGAGGTGAAGTTCATTTACAGTGAACTTATGAAGTATCTGTCCCATTGTTTTTTTCGAGGCTTTGGAAGGGAAAATCCGGTGTGTAACTACATCCCTGAAATGTGCTGATTGTTTCTGATCTAACTTCTTTATAATTTTAAGAAGATGACTATGTGCTTTTTGAATACGCTGCAGGAAAGCCAGGAAATACAACTGTTTATCAGAAACTTCAATATTTGCTGAACCAGATAATTCGGGCGGATTGACAAGCAGCCCGAAAATGTTATTTTGCAGAAAACCGGGATGATTTATAATCAGCTCAACAGCAGTTTTCTTAATATCTTTTGAGGGACGGGGTAATTGCTGTTTTGAAGCTGTATTAAGAGTTGAAGATTTACTCTTTTTCCGGAATTCAGGATTTTTCAGAGATGTCAATTGAGAAATGTTCAGCTTCTCAAGCAATTTTTCAGCTTTTTCATGGAGAAATTCCCTGGAAAGATGGAATTCAAGTTCGTGTAATTCTTCTTCGGCAAAAACATTTAATAACGTGATTTCATGCAGCAGATTATTGCGGTAATTTGCAATTAAGTCTTTTATCAGTAATAGTTTAAAGCCTGAATTTCTAAAAGGTTTAGTAAGGGCAGAATTCATCTCATTGAATCTGGACTCAGTAAGCTTTTCCCAATGTATTTTCTCTTGTAAGCCAATTATATTTAACTCCTTGCTTCCAAGTTCAGGAACCAGTTTCTCTAAAACAGACCAGGTTTCGGGAGAACAAACCATTTTAATTCTGCGAATTACATCAGCATTATTCAGTTGACTTCTCAGAAAATACTGTAGTTCCCTGGAGTTGTTTTCCAAGGCAACCCGTATGGTTTTATCGGCATTAAAAGGTTCATTTTTGTCCATCCACCAGGGAAGATCGCCTGTTTGCATCAAAGCTTTTACTATACGGATATGAACATCCTCAACCGGAATAATTGTTTTAGCCGTTCTGGTTATATTTTTTCGGCGCTCCTCCATATTTTCGGTAAGCAGCTTTCTAAATCTCTCAATTATTTCGTTTGATCCAATTTCTTCGAAACGGATATCACCTAGGTCAATTTCGAGCCTTTCAATTTTCCAGAGTTTGTTATTGTCTAAATTCCCGGCTATTACTTTGGATAATATTTCGCTGAACTGATAAGTCCAAAAGTGTGTAATTTCGTTACTCATGGCTTTAGCAACCAGCTCCGAATTACAGTTAAACTCAAATGTCAGCTTATTTACAACATTATTCAGCATAATTGTTCGCATCTCTGATTTTTTTTTATTGTTGTCCGGTAAATATTCACCATGAATGAATTATTTAGATTTCTCACTTCGTTCGAAATGACATTCAATTATTTAGGTTTGGGGAGGGGTTGGTT
>JAEYWD010000054.1 GCA_023429135.1 Bacteroidota bacterium
AGCGTTTGTTTCAGATGTTTCCAACTCTTATCGCTTACCACCAATTGGTATTTACCCTTCGTTCCTTTCTCATACGTGGGAACATATCTGTGTCCCAGTATTTCAAACTGGACGGGTTTGCGTATGCCACTTTTGTCACGGTTGATGGACAACTTCAGTTTGTTCTTTAAGAAAAGAAAAATTGTATTGCCTGTCTTTCATGCAGTGCTTTTGCTTTTAGTGTAGATACTAAAATCATCAGCATAGCGTACATACTGCTTCCTGAAAAGAAATTTAGTAAATTCCATTACAAAAAAAAGCAGGTAGTAGAAACTACCTGCTATCATAAACCCTGTGTTGCCTTTGCACACTAAACACCAAATCCTTTTCAGACTTATACAATTTTTTAATTCGTTTGTAAAAATTCTGAAGCAACTATTTCTATGATTCACAAACCTTTAATATCACATCGCCTTTCTTTCTACCAGTTTCTACATACCTGTGTGCGTCTACAATCTTATCTAACGGAAAAACCCTGTCAATAACAGCCTGTAATTGTCCATTTTCGAACAAGTCTTTTAGAAAATCTAATTGCTCTTTTGTCTCTGAAGCATAGTCAGTTCCATTTACATTCTTGTAAACCCCTTTTTCTTTTAAGAGATGCCGGCACTGTATTTTGCAAGTATGCCCGACAGCATCGAGAATTAAATCAAACTTCTTATCCATTAACGTAAATTCTTCTTTGTCATAGTGAATTACGTCAAAAACACCGAGCTTATTAACAAGATCATTCCCCCTTGAACTGCAAACGGCAGTGATTTCTGCGTTATAATATTTAGCAATCTGAATTGCACCAATACCTACCGAACCTGTAGCCCCGATTATCAACACTTTCGGATTGTCAATTTTCCTGATTTTCATTTTCGTTAGAAAGTAGTCGGCAGTCTGGCCGCCGAAAATCAATGCAGCGGCTTCTTCAAATGATGCATTTGCAGGCATGGAGATTACATTGCTATTTTGTTTTACACAAATGTATTCTGCATAGGCACCAAATTTGAAACCTGACATACCAAACACCCTGTCACCTTCCTTAAATTGTGATACAACACGACCGGTTTTCACTACAATACCTGCGTATGCGGTTCCCAATACAGGCTTTCGTGGTTTAAAAAACCCCAAAACGATACGCATCACAATTCGCATAATACCTTTCACTGCAAGCCCTCTTACTCTGACATCGCCTGAACTTACTGAAGTAGCAATAATCTTTACAAGAATTTCATCGTTCTTTGGTAGAGGTTTTGGAACATCCTGAATGATTAATACCTCTGGAGGTCCGTATTTCGTACAGACAACTGCCTTCATAGATTCTTTCATTTACCTTTCTTTACTTTTTTGCTACTTTTTAGATTTATACAGGAATTGATTATCTCTTGTCCAAAGTGAATAATTTAATGCTGCTATCTTTTATCACAGCGTTTTTAATCAACGATAAATTTTCAGGCTATATAATTTTAATGTCAGCAGAGGAAAAAAATAAAAAAATAAAAATATAAAAACTACAAGATCTGTATGAACTCATATTAGAAATTGAAACCGAAATGCAAGCCAGGCTCTCCTACAAAAAACTTTGACCATTTTTTATCCAATTCATGAAAAGTAGGAGGCATTTTGGTATGATAAGGACGGTGAGTTACAGCGATAGATGGCTGAATAAAGAACCTGTCTTTAAAGAGTTTAACATGATATCCGGCCCGGTATGTGTTAAAAATTTGAAAGCCTTTGTCAATTTTTTGCCCATCTTCATTTACAAACGATTGCCAGGCATTCATCACATGTACACCACCATACAGTCCCTTCCAAACATAACGCTGATATGCAAGAGCAAAACCATACTCCCTGATATAGCCGGGAAACTTTTCACTGTCGTTCTCAAATGAATTCCCGTAAGGTATGCCCAGTGACCATGCATATTTCCATGTTTTCAATTCTAACGAAACAACATCTTTTCCAGTGATGCGGTATCCAAAATTAATCTGAGCAAAATCCGGTTTATTTTTTGCACTAAAATTGCCGAGCATAAAAAATGTACTTCCGATAAAATACTTTTTATAATTACTATCCTGCTTGCTGTACTGCGCTTTAGCTTGAGTACTGCCTAGTATAACCAGAATAATACTAAAAACTAACATTCTTTTTTTCATATCTTCTTTTTTAGTTGAATTATGCAGCAAAGAAAATCAGAAGAATGAAAGAAACACTTCACCTAAGTTAAAAACGAGACTTGACTGAAAATGGAGAGTATTTTGGGGTAATGGGAAAGCTGGCAGATTAAAATACCATACAATAAAGCAACAGAAAAGACGACAAAACTCAACCAAATTTCTACATTTCCCGAACAAAGATTCCAGATCTATTTATATAGAAAGAGGACCCAGAAAAAGCCAAGGTTTCTAAATAGGAATGTTATTTCAGGTGCGTTTTGAAAATTCCGAATCAATGTATTTTTATAGTAACACAGTTGCACATTTTTAATGCTTATCTTTTAGATATCCCGAAAACATATTATAAACAAAGAATAAACAGGTGGATCAGCTCATTTTACATAGTTGTCTAATTTAATTGTATATAAATCTGAAAAGCCGATTTCTTTACGATAACCAAAGCATCAGAATAGACCTACTGATTCTTTTTCTCTCTTTCGATAATGGCATCAATAAACTCATTCACATGTATTTCTTTTAATGTGGCATATATTTTCTTATTTTGTTTTGCTTTCATAGCCAGTTCATATTTCATTTCTTGATACTTTATTCTGGCCCATTCATTTTTTCGAAAATAATCACGTGAAAAAATATGCCTTTCCAATGCTTTGCTATGTGAAGGACACACATACAAATGATGGCTGATAGTATCTAATATGTTACAAAAAGTGTTTCCATTTCGTTTAAATACATCCCGGTCTTGGATTCCCTGATTGCCATTATGATAGTAGCCGATTCTTTCCAATTTTTGTTTTATTGAACCAAAATCAACATCATTATAATAAATGATATCAATATCAATAATCGGTTTTGCATCTAAATTTGGCACAGCAGTACTTCCAACATGTTCAATGCGGTAGGCAAGTCCCTTCAATCCTGCATCAAGCTTGGATTTTAACTGTATAAAATTCTCAACCCAAGACGAGGAATATGGCTGGATCAGCATACTAATAATATATATTAAACAATTTCATTAAAACCCTTTTTAGCAGCGTGAATAAAAATCACTTTAGTTGCACAGGAATATAAACCTTGCGTTGAAAATTTGGATAATCAGTATTTTTAACCCCAGGCAGAAACTCTTCGAAGGCGATTAATTCCGTTAAAGTATACCGGCTGCCTTCCAGCCAACCATTCTTGAAGCGCATAAATATGTCTCTTACTTCTCTCACTGATTCAGTGGTTTGAAAACAGGCATATTTTCCTTTCGAAAGCAAAAATAACCGATCGCTGTATTTCACAGCAGTTGGCGAAAGAACACTTGTACCCAGATAATAATTTCCATTTGCAGTTGGATGATGTAATGTATAATGCGTTAACACACCTATGATCCTTCCTGTTACATCGATATTATTTTTTTTGCAGAAACGATCCGCATCTTCAATCACTTCTGCCATCTTATTATTATTAATTGAAGTTGCAATTCCATAAATATAGATATCAGGTAAATAAATAACTTCAACTTGGAAATTCTCCGTATCAATTGTTTTCAGATTGTGAGATAACTGTTTTTCAGGGGATTTTAAAAATGACAGTGGTGACATATTATAAAACTGTCTGAACGACCGGTTGAAAACTGCTGCAGAAGAAAAGCCACATTCATCAGCAATGTCGGAAATGCTATCATTGAACCCTGCCTTCAACATATGTGCAGCTTTTTCTAAACGCACACGGTTCAAATATGCAGAAGGCGACTCATTCATCTCTTTTTTGAATAACCGCTGAAAGTAATAGGGCGAAAGTTTTGCCTTTTCCGCCAACATATCGAGCGACAACTTTTGTCGATAATTACGCTTGATGAAATCATCTATTATTTCAATCCTTTTGTCCATTGTCTTATAAATTACGAATCATACCTGCCGATGTTCGTTTGATTTTTATTCTGATGAAAAACCTGATAAGCAGAGTCTGTACGACTGCCAGTAAAATTATTAACAACATCAACATATTCATATCCACTATCGGTTTTATAGGAACCTGAATGACCATGACTCCAAATAAATTACAAATAGCAGCATTTAACAGCCAGCCTGATAGAATTCCTTTAATTAAAGCTATTGCAGTTATCACCCGGTATTCGTTTTGGTACATGCTTTCAATATCCCCGGCAGAACTCCCCAACGCTTTCATGATTCCCATTTCCTGTGCTCTTTCCTGAAGAGACAAATTTAATACGATCAACAGGCCCGCCAATGCAATGACCAAAGTAATAATCCCCATCACCTGTATAATCAGATAAGTAGGCATTAAATGATTTTCAAGCTTTTCCAGTTTTACATGTGTATTGAGAATCTGTTTTATTTCAATATTTCTTTTGGCGAACTCATCTTCAATCAACCGGGTTGCTGTTTCAATTTCAAACCCTTTTTTGACTTTTACAGCCAGCTCATTAAACTTATCATTTTCTTTGTTACTGAAGCGATAAAAAACCGGGGCGGTAAAATTCTTGATTATTCCGCCAAAAATAAATTTTTCGGTAAGTCCGTCTTCGAATTCTAATTCTATAACTTTTCCGATCGGTGTATCACTGAAATCCTCTGCATACATCTGACTGATGTACAGATAATTACTTTTCGCATTATGGAGCGTTCCTTTTACTACTAATTCATCACTCAACTTATATCCCGGTGATAAAGAACTCAATATTGCATTTTGAAAATAACTGCTTTTTTCAGATTTATACTGAACACCTGCATTAAATAAATACTCTGCGTTTTCAACAAACCGCAAATCATGCATTCCGGGAAGTTTTTTTGGATGTTCATTATTGAAGAGAACAGTGATCTCATACTCCGAATACTTGATATAATTCCTGAAATCCTCTTTTAATGAGTACCGTAAATTAAATCCTGCACTAAACAAAGCTATACCTGCAATTACCATCAGCAAAAGCAATCCCGTACGCTGGCTGCTTCTGAATAAATTATTAACACTGTATTTAAATTTCGTATTGGTAAAAAAGCGGTTTGTAAATGTAAAAGCAGCCGTATAAGAGGTATAAAAAATCTTATTTAACGCTTTATAAACACTGGTGTTTGCCACCCTAACCAGAGGAATTGCAGAAGTGATTATTGGCAGAATTGCTATAACCATGATTGCTCTCAGGTGAATTGGCACCGGTAACAGAGTCTCAACGGGTTCGAAATTCTGCAGAAAGTCAACAAAACGGCTGTATGCTCTAGCCGTAATATAACCTAAGGGCAAGCCTGGTAACAAGCCGATGCCAATGATTAATAGTAAAACGATCAGATAGCCTGCAAGCACCATTCGTGAAGAAGCTCCGACAGTTTTCATGATTCCCACATTGACAATTTGCGGATAAAGCCAAGTGAGAAGAATAAGAGAGAGTAAAACAACCCCAAGTAAAGAAAGTGTAACTCCTAAACTATTTTGTAAAAATGCAACTCCATTTACGATATTCTGGTGAGGATGCTCTCCCGGTGGAGGAATAACAACAGAGGTAACAGTGTTGCCATTCTGAGCTAGTAAATTTTTCAACCGATGGCTGACCTGACGGACTTCTGCTGTATTACTATAGTTCTTTTTCAGCTTTATAAGAAAATGTGTATTTACATTGTTCTTTGCAATAGTGTTCAGGGTCGATAGATTTGTATATGCATACACCATCTGCTCCATTTGCGATGGGGGTAATCCAGGGTCAAAAGCCTTGCCTCCAAAAGCAAGTTGACTACTGCCCATACCGGGCAATTGTATTGATAACATTTTACCTGTATCCAGAAAACCCAGTCCGTTTGCTTCGATAAACAAAGAATTGGCAGAATTGGGTTGTTGAATCGAAAACTTGCTGATAGCAGGTCGTGATATGTCTTTGCAAGCAAAAATCAACAGCGACATCCAGTTCCCGTTTTTATTTTTTATGCGACCGGTAAAAGTCTCTCTCCTTTCGATTGCAGACACATATTCGCTGGCAACAAGTTTTTTGATTGTTGTTGAAGATGGATCATCAACAGCAATAATCATATCTGCCGGATTGCTGGCCGAAAAATTCTGCTGAAAATCACGATCCGTCATTGCTTTACTATAGATTATCGTACTGATACCCCAGGCAGATAACATAGAAGCGACTAAACATAAAACCATTTTTCCTTTGGCCAACAGAAAGCTTTTCAGCAGATTAATTATAATTGCTTTCATATTTCGTTCGAGTGATTAATAATTTTACCATCCTTTATTTCAATTACTTTGGCAAAATTTCTGTTAGTAATGTTTTCATGTGTTACAATTACAAGAGTTTTACCCAGCTCAATTAAAGATTGAAAAAGCTGGTAAATCCGATCACCAGTCTGACTGTCGAGATTGCCAGTGGGTTCATCAGCCAGAATAACAGGCGGATCATTTGCCAGTGCTCTAGCTATAGCAACACGTTGGATTTCCCCACCCGAAAGCTGATTAGGGAATTTCTTTATTTTGTCAGCCAGCCCTACATCTGCAAGCAGTTTCTCCGCTCGTTTGTATCGCTCGTTTTTGGAGATAGTACCAACCAGATCCATTGGAAACGTCACATTGTCCAATGCTGAAAGAGTCGGCATGAGCTGGAAGTTCTGAAAAACGATACCGACATTTTTACCACGCCAATTTGCTAATTGATTTTCACTGAGCGAGTGTAACGGAGAATTATTGATCCATACCTCGCCTGATTCGCAACTGTCTATTCCTGAAATAATATTTAACAAAGTAGATTTCCCGCTACCAGATTTACCAACGATGACTGTGCTTTCTCCTTTTCTGATGGAAACATTTGCATTTACAAGTGCCTGCACGTTACCTCCCCACCCGTTGTAAGTTTTATTTACGTTCTTAAGCTGTATTATCATAAAGAATTCAAAATTTTAATCATTTAATTATATTTACCTGATATGAAAATTCTATTCACGTTAATGATTTGGTTTTAGAACAGAGAGAAACATTTATCGATAACATTAACAGTGTACAGTAAGGAAGTCGGTTCTACGTTACTATCTACTATATAGTCGTTTCCACCTACGTCATTCAAAAATAGAGCTGGGCTATATAGCAGACTTTGCAAATCTTGCTGTTGTTTTTGCAATCTATTATAGCCATTCGCTAACTATCACAAAATGCAGGGTTTTGATAAGATTGCTATTCATTTCTGAATAGGCTAAAATCAAATAAGTTAAAAAAGGAATTATTCCCACTGTAATTATGGGAACAGAATCAAAAGGTTAATGGATATCCCCGAAAGCATACCCGCCGTTAAAATGGCTTCTCTATTATCGTACCCCGAGAACCTTCACTATGAATCACTCAATCAAAGCAAAATCCTGCTTGAAGGGCAGCCTTAAAAAACTCCAATATGATAAATAAAAAGTTGGTGAAGAAGAAACAGAGGCGAACGCTGAAAAGGCAGGCATACTAGTATCAATCAGTAACGAACCAACTAGTATCAAAATTGATATTACATTCATTTTGATCGACATCTAATACTCAGGATTCACATCTAAAGTAAACATCAAACAATATCATCTTTACTTGGCATAATGGTATCAATACATCTTAAGTATAAGTTTTCGCTAAAATCAGAATCTGTAATTTTGAAAGTCAACTACAAACTCGTTCCAAAAGCTTTGCAATATGATATTTTGGAAAGATTTCACAAACTGCTCCTGCTACCATTTTTCGAAATGACTGGGTTATAACTTAAGATTAGAAAACTCTAGTATGTTTTGTAAATCTTGAAAATTGTTGTTCGTACTCTGGCTAGTCCTAGACACGATGTAAAAAGGCGAATCTTTAAAGAATCGCCTTTTTTATTATTTGCATTTTCCAAAGAAAATCAGCAAGTATGGTACAAGTATTAATTTCTTCTACTGTTCTTTTACGTAGCATTCGTTTGTCGTAACTGTAAATTTGTTAATCGTCGATTACCTCTTTTGTTAATCAATACTGCCATCTTACAAACGCTTCCATCGCAGCATATTGTGTTAAACCAAGTTTACCATATAGATTGGCTGTAGCGGCGTTGCGTTCTTCGGCTCGTTGCCAAAACTCACGGCTGTCGCTGCCCTGGAACGGCACCATATCTTTTTGTGATTGATGAATAAAAATACCAAAGCGTTTCTTCATCACCTGTTCCGGACTCATTGGGATCGCCATTTCAATTTCTTCGATATTCCACTCCTGCCATGCGCCTTTGTACAACCACAACCAGCAATCGTTGATCCATGTATCACCTGCTGCTTTAATGCGCTTCAGTGATTCGAGTACTACATTAAAGCAAACCAAGTGTGTGCCATGCGGATCAGCAAAATCACCGGCACAATACACTTGCTGTGGTTGAATCTTTCGCAGCAGTTCCATCGTGAGCCTGATGTCTTCTTCACCCATTGGATTTTTTTCAATAGTGCCTGTTTCATAAAACGGCAGATTCTGAAAATGCCATTGCCCTTCTTTCAATCCAACATAACGACAGGTGGCAGCAGCTTCGCATCTTCTGATCAATCCTTTGATCGCACGTATCTCAGCAGTATCAACCTGGTTCGATTTTTTATTTTCCAGATAACCTCTTGCTTCTGCCAGAATGCTTCTTGATTTGGATGCATCCGATCCCACCATATCTTCAAACCCAACTGCAAAATCCATAAAGCGTGTTACAAACTCATCGGTTACGGCAATGTTGCCGCTTGTTTGATACGCCACATGCACTTCATGTCCCTGGTCGTGCAAGCGCTGGAAGGTGCCGCCCATGGAAATAATATCATCATCGGGATGTGGCGAAAACAAAATCACTTTTTTAGGATAAGGATTGCTGCGTTCGGGATGATTGGGGATCACAGCATTGGGTTTACCACCGGGCCATCCGGTGATACTGTCACGCAACATATAATATACCTGCAGGTTGATCTCATACGCATCGCCTTTCTCTACCAGCAGATCTCCTAAACCAAATTCATTGTAATCGGTATTGGTTAAACTCAATACCGGTTTGCCCAACTTCAATGATAAATTCACCACTGCTTTTTTGATCATCTTATCGGTCCATTCACACTCACCGGTTAACCACGGACTTTTATAACGGGTAAGCTCAGCCGCAGCCATTTCATCGATCACAAACATCACATCATCGTGGTTCTGTAATAACGATGCCGGCACATGTTCGGTATCATCACCTTCAACCGATTGTTGATTAACAGGAGCTTTTGTAGGGCCCCATGCCATCAATATAATTTTCTTGGCTTTGAGAATGGTACCAATTCCCATGGTGATTGCCAAACGTGGCACTGCACTGATATTGGCAAACTCATAACTGTTGGCCAGGCGTGTAGAGTTAGTAAGTGTGGTTAACCGTGTTTTGGTAAACACACTCGAACCTGGTTCATTAAAACCAATATGACCGTTCACTCCAATGCCGAGTATTTGCAGATCGATACCACCTGCCTCTGCAATTTTTTGTTCGTATGCTGCACAATGTTGTTTTACATCTTCTTTGGCAGTGGTACCATCGGGTATATGACAATTGTTTTGATCGATATCTACTTTATCAAACAACTGTTGTTTCATAAAGCGATGATAGCTTTGGATTGCATCCCGCT
>JAEYWD010000057.1 GCA_023429135.1 Bacteroidota bacterium
GGCACGTTTTTACCACTCAGGTATTCGTCATCCTGGTCGAATATTGCTGTTTCTACCACATAACCATTCTCGTCGACCTTATTGATTCTTTTTGCCCAACCCCAATATAAATTAGATAAACGGCCAACTGTATTGTGTACCGAGAAACTAGTCAAATCACCTTTATCAGTCGATTGAAAAGCAAAATAGGAGACCCCAACTTCGCCGCAATTTTCGGCAGTACAATTATATAAAGTGTCGGCCTGATAATTTTCCATGAGTTTAACAAAACCCTTATCGTCGTAGGTAAAACGTAATTCATAGAAAGGACAGAATTGATTCATAACCATTTCTTCTCCCTTAAGGTTATATCTGTTTTCTTTGAGCTTTCCATCAGGAAGCTTGCTCCAGGTAAAATAGTTTATTTTATTTCTGTTTTCGACTGGGTTGCCGTCCTTATCTAAAAACTTAAGACCTGTACGCATGCCTTTTTCGTCCAATGTATATTCTGAAGTATAAACATCTCCTTCAGTAATAATTTGATTTTTTGCATCATACGAATGCCTTATTTGTTTATTGTCCTTGTATTCATAAACGATCTTAGCAGCGCCTCTCATCGATGAATATGGTAAAAGCACATCATTTCTTACATATTCAACTGAAACCAATCTGTTTATACTGTCATAAGTAAATTTATAACTGTTAATGGTTTTAGCTTCTTCAACGGTGAGTTTATGCGATCCCCTTTCTATATCGAATGGAGTTTCACTAAACAATAAGCCGCGATAATATTCAACATTTGCAGTTTCTGCAGCTTTCTTCTGACACGAAATAATTCCTGCAATTGTTATCAGGGCAACCAGATAAAATGTAATTTTCTTCATGTGTGTTATGTTTGAATTTAGTTTTGCTTGTCTTCTTATGGGTAAATATCGTGAATTAATTTCTTGTTTGAACCTAACAATAAAGAAATTAAATGGTTCATTCCTTATTGCCCTGCCTTTTTTAGGGTTTAATTAATAAATGTTATTCTGTATATTTTACTAAATGAGTAGATTGATGTCCGGTAAAAAAATTAGATTTCTCCCGATGGTCGAAATGACAAGGCTTTTATGGGATTAAAATGGAGGAGGCTTAGCGGGCGGCGAAGCCATCCGCTAAGCCTCCTCCCCAACTCTAACTACTTAATTGTCATTTC
The DNA here is from genome assembly GCA_023429135.1 of Bacteroidota bacterium. GTDB lineage: Bacteria > Bacteroidota > Bacteroidia > Bacteroidales > JAAUTT01 > JAAUTT01. The sequence continues at coordinate 1,178 of JAEYWD010000057.1, forward strand.
GAATGCAATGAGAACTTAGCATAGCGATCTCACCGAAGGTAAATCTGCTCAATTTATTCTTAATAATTTTTTAACCGGACAATAGTGAAATGAATAGATTTTTTTACCTGGTTTGCTTTACCTGCTTAATTCATAAACATTATAGCACCTCACTTTAAACTTAGCGAAGCCGGTCTCATCGGAGCGACTTTGAAACGCTCGGAAAATAATGTGGTGCGATCTTTCTCCCCTCTCTTTCACGAGAGGGGCCGGGCCCATAGCCGTCAACCTAAGGGATTTTTTGTATTCAAGTCCCAGTATGGGACTAATTTGAATAGCCCCGGATGAAATCCGGGGTAAAGGAATAATGTCGATTTTGCGGCGCGCTAAGATCTATATCGGAGTGTAACCTTATTTTCGCCGCTCTCCAGTACTCTTCTTAACTGAACTATATTCCGATGCGGGTATCATTATCCCTCTTTCGGGAAGGATTCGCGCATCGGTAAAAATCTTGCCTATCCAACCCCGGCTCCGCGAGCCGGGGCTATCCACATTCAACTCCTCCGGAGTTTTATATTCTTAGGTTGACGGCTATGGGGGCCCTGCCTGCCTGCTGCAGGCAGGGGTGAGGTTATTAAGGATTTACGAATAATCCAAGTTAGATTCATTATTAAATTGTTCGAGACTTAATTCAAATTTCTACCTTAAAGAAGATTTTCCTTAAACTCTTTTCACCCTCCTCCTGACTTTCTGTGTCAATTAATTGAGGTCATGAACGAACATTTGAACACTGTGCGCAGTTCCAAATCCTCGTTTATGTTCACCTGAGCATTGTTATTTCTAAAGATAATTCGATTGTATGGCTACTTTAGATCTATGACTTCTACAAGAATACCATTCAAGAATTGTCTTTTTTCAAAAAATAGGTAGTAGTTAGTTAGACCTTTCCCGATTTTATATTGGGAGAGGTTTTTTTAGTACTATATTTGTAAATATTACACTTAAATAAAATGCTCATTAATGAATGTAATTCAATGTGCACTTTATACAACTATTAAGTATTAAGCAATCACTAAACAACTTTAGACACAAATACAGTTTCGACTGGTTATTTTTAAAACCTAAACACATCAGACATGCGCACCAAATTATCATTATTGACCATTATCAGTTTTCTTTTAATTGGTTTGGCTTTCGGTCAGGCTCAGAACCCTCCAAAGCATACATTTGCAATTGGCGAAAGCGACTTTCTGCTGGATAATCAGCGTTTCCAGATACGTTGTGGCGAATTACACTTTGCCCGAATTCCCGAAGAATATTGGGAGCATCGGCTGAAAATGTGCAAAGCCATGGGATTAAACACTGTTTGTGCCTACCTGTTCTGGAATTATCATGAGTTTGAACAAGGAAAATACCAGTGGACAGGCGACCGCGATGTTGTAAAATTCTGCCAGATGGCTCAAAAAGAAGGTTTATGGGTGATACTTCGCCCGGGGCCCTATGCATGTGCCGAATGGGAAATGGGTGGTTTACCATGGTGGTTGCTCAAAAATCCCGACATTAAGCTTCGTACAAAAGATCAGATTTTTATATCGGCAACTCAGAAATGGATGAAAGAGGTTGGACGCGTACTCGGTCCGCAACAAATAACCAAAGGTGGTCCCATTTTAATGGTACAGGTTGAAAACGAATACGGTTATTTTGCAGATGATGCCGAATACATGGGTTTGATGCGCCAGGCGCTGATCGATGGCGGTTTCGACGTGCCTCTTTTTGCGTGTAATCCTCCTTTTGCTCTTAAAAGAGGTTTGCGCCCCGATCTTTTCAATGTTGTAAATTTTGGCAGCAATCCCGAGTCGGGATTTAAAGCATTACGCGAAATACAACCTACCGGACCGCTTATGTGCGGCGAATTCTATCCCGGCTGGTTCGACACCTGGGGACTTCCTCACCACACCGGCAATACCGAAACCTACCTTTCCGACCTGGAATATATGCTGAAAAATAATGCATCTTTCAGCATCTACATGGCTCATGGCGGTACCACCTTCGGCTTGTGGGCAGGCTGCGACCGACCCTTTAAGCCCGACGTATCGAGCTATGATTACGATGCTCCTATCAGCGAAGCGGGATGGGTGGGCGATAAATTCGAAAAGACAAAAGCTTTGATGTCGAAATATCTCTTGCCCGGAGAATCAATTCCCGAAGCACCTGCTTCAAATCCGGTAATTGAAATACCGGAATTCCGCCTCCAGGAATTTGCCCCGGTACTTAGCAACCTTCCACAACCTAAAAAAGATATAACACCCAAAAATATGGAAGCCTATGACCAGGGTCAGGGGTACATTGTTTACCGCACCACCCTTTCGGCAGGCGAGGCTTGCAAGCTGGAAGCCAAAGAAGTTCGTGATTTTGCCTGGGTATTTGTGGGTGGAAAGCAGGTGGGCATCATGGATCGCCGTAACCGCACTTTCTCCGTATCGATTCCCAAACGAACAAAAAGTGAGACCCTCGACATTCTGATAGTTCCCATGGGGCGCATTAACTTTGGTGTTGAAGTTCATGACCGCAAAGGCCTTCATAGCCCTGTTTCCATCACTACAGGAAGTAAGACTGAGGAATTGAAGAACTGGAATATCTACAACATCGATTTCTCGAAAGAGCAACTCTCAGGTCTGAAATGGCAGAAAGGAAAAACTACAGCTCCGGCATTCTGGCAAAGCGAATTCACCCTTACCTCAACCGGCGATGTGTTTCTTGATGTAAGTACATGGGGAAAAGGCGTTGCCTGGGTTAACGGACACTGTCTGGGTCGTTTCTGGAATATTGGTCCTACTCAAACCATGTATATTCCTGGCCCCTGGCTAAAAAAAGGAGTTAACAAGGTGATAGTACTCGATGTTATCGGACCACGCGAGGCAAAACTTGCAGGGTTGAAACAGCCAATTCTGGGTCAGTTGCATCCCGAACTCGATTTTATTCCGAAGAAAAGTAAAGGGGAATTCACCAAAAATAGCTCAGAAGCTGTTTTTACGGGAACATTTGCTACAGAACCAAGGATCCAGGAAGTGAAGTTCGAAAAAACCTTCGAAGGTCGCCAGTTTTGTATCGAAAGTGTTAATGCCTATGGCGAAAGCGACCAAGCAGCTATCTCGGAACTCGAAATTCTCGATGAAAACGGGAAGCCGATTCCTCAAACCATTTGGACAATAGCTTTTGCCGACAGTGAAGAAACAGCATCGGAAGATGGATCGGCGCTGAATGCCATTAACGGTCAGGCTGTGGATTACTGGATCTCGACAATTAACGGACTGGAATCCAAACAGCATCCGCATAAGCTAGTAATCGACCTGGGTGCAAATGTTAAAATTTCAGGTTTCCGGTATACTTCCCGTCAGGGCAGGCCAAATGCTGCCGGCAAAATTAAAGACTACAGAGTTTATGTTGGAAATAAACTTGTGGTTGAAAAGAAATGAATATGAAAATAAATAATTGAAAACCATTAAAGTTGAAGGAATGAAGAAACGTTTATGGATTAACAAAATGGCCGCACTTCTGTTGCTTGTACTTGTAATGCAAACAACAGGAGCACAGCAGTATTCGTCTCCGAACGAAAAGGATAAAATAGCCTACCTCTTTGCCTACTTCACCGGAAATAAGGTGGAAGAAGAAGCTATATGCTTTGCTGTCAGTCAGGATGGATACAATTACCTGGCACTGAATAATAACAAACCTGTTCTCGATTCGAAAATAATAAGCTCCACCGGCGGCGTACGCGACCCACATATCCTCAGAGGTCACGATGGCAGAACTTTTTATATGGTTGTCACCGATATGACCTCCTCCAAAGGTTGGGACTCAAACAGGGCCCTGGTTATGATGAAATCCACGGATCTTGTAAACTGGAAATCGACGGTAATTAACATTCAAAAACGGTTTCCCGGAAACGAAGACCTGAAAAGAGTATGGGCTCCTCAAACCATTTACGATGTAAAAGCCGGAAAATACATGCTTTACTGGTCGATGAAGCACGGCAACGGTCCCGACAAAATTTACTACGCTTATGCAAATGCTGATTTTACCGATCTGGAGGCCGAACCCAAACAATTGTTTTTCCCTTCAAACGGTAAATCGTGTATCGATGGCGACATCATCCTTAAGGACAGCACTTACCATCTTTTCTACAAAACCGAAGGCGACGGCAATGGAATTCGCCAGGCAACAACGTCCGAACTTACATCAGGAAAATGGAGTGAATTGGATGGTTATATGCAGCCTACCAAAGAAGCCGTGGAAGGTTCGTGTATTTTCAAGCTTATAAACAGCGACACCTACATCCTGATGTACGATGTTTATATGAAAGGCAAATACCAGTTCACCGAAAGTAAAACCCTCGAAAGTTTTTCGGTAATCGACAATCAGATTTCGATGAATTTTCATCCGCGTCATGGCACAGTGATGCCAATTACTCGTAGTGAGCTGAACAATCTGTTTCAGAAATGGGGGCGCCCCGAAGGGTTTCCTGAGGTAAACAACAATCCTGTTCTGGAAGGCTTTTATGCCGATCCCGACATTATCTATTCGCAAAAAACCAAAAAGTTCTACCTCTACCCTACCAGTGATGGCTTTACAGGATGGAGCGGTACATATTTCAAAGCCTTTTCGTCCGACAACCTGAAAGACTGGAAAGATGAAGGTGTGATTCTCGATCTGGTTAAAGATGTTACCTGGGCAAAAAGAAATGCCTGGGCTCCATGCATTATCGAAACCAAAGTCAAAGGCAAGTTCAAGTATTATTATTATTTTACGGCAGCTCAAAAAATTGGTGTGGCAGTTGCCGACGATCCGGCAGGACCATTTGTAGATTCGGGCAAACCGGTGATCGATAAAAAACCTCAGGGCATAAAAGGTGGACAGGAAATAGATCCAGATGTATTTTACGATCCAAAAAGCAAAAAGAATTACTTGTACTGGGGAAATGGTTATATGGCAGTTGCCGAATTGAACGTCGACATGCTTACCATTAAGGAAAATACCATAAAAGTGATTACCCCCGATAAAACTTTCCGCGAAGGAACTACTGTCCTTTTCCGTAATGGAACTTACTACTTCCTCTGGTCGGAAGACGACACCCGCAGCCCGAACTACCGCGTTCGTTATGGAACATCCACATCGCCAATGGGACCAATTTCCGTACCTGCAAACAACCTGATCCTGGAGAAGGACGCCGAAAAGGGAATTTACGGAACCGGCCACAACTCAGTTATTCAAATTCCGGGAAAGGACGAATGGTACATTGTTTACCACCGCTTTAATTATCCAAATGGTATTAAAATGGGCGATGCCGCTGGTTACAATCGCGAAGTTTGTATTGATAAAATGGAGTTCAATGCCGATGGAAGTATAAAACCTGTAACTCCGACTCACACCGGGATTAAGGAAGTAACAGTCGCCCCTTAAAAAGGTAAATAAATCCTACAGCTACGAAAATGCATAAAAGGTTTCAATTCACCCTTTATGCATTTTTTATTGTCAACTTTCCTTTAAATAATGATCTACAAGGGCAAGTAGTTTACTTTTATTAATTGGCTTAGAAATGTAGTTATTACAACCTGCTCCGATACATTCCTTCAGATCATCAACTGAAATAAATGCCGTTTGTGCAATTATTGGTAAATTAAAAATCTTTTGTCGAATAAGACGTGTTAGCGTTAACCCATTTACATCTGGTAATCTTATGTCCATCAAAATTAAATTAATACCGGGGTTAGCTTCTACAATATTCAAAGCTTCCTCACCATTAAAAGCAAATAAAATTCTAAGCCCTTTCCCGGAGAGAATCCAATTAATATGTTCTGAATTGGCCAGATCGTCTTCTACAATAAGTACCGTTTTATTTTCCCATTTATAATTAAATGGAGTATGGCTTACAGCCGATTCCTTTACAGGAGATTCTATGAACGGTAAAGTAAAATAGAAGGTGGACCCTTTATGCAATTTTGATGTAAACCATATTTTTCCATTCAAAAGAGTTACAATGCCCTTAACAATGGAAAGACCAAGGCCTGTTCCTCCATATTCCCTTTCCGACATAAGATCTTCGGCTTGCCGGAACGGATCAAAGATGATAGATTGCTTATCTTCAGGAATACCGATACCAGTATCGCTCACATAAAACAGCAGGTCCATGTCGTCCTGAAATTTACAACCAAATTTAATACTTCCCTTATGGGTAAATTTAAAAGCGTTTTCAAGCAAATTATTAAGTACCTGTTTTAAGCGGTGTTCATCCGAAAAAACATAAACACCTTTAAGATTGACATCTACGTCCAATATCACTTCAACAGCTCCTGCCTTTTTAGAATTATTTATTCTCAATTTATAATATTCAAGCAGCTCAAGCAATAATTTGCATATGTTAACAGGTTGTTCAACAATACTCATCTGTCCAACCTCGAGTTTAGAAGTATCCAGAATATCATCTATTATTCGTAGTAAATCGTAAGAGCGGCTTTTAATTATCTCAGAAAAATATTGTCTCTTTTCAATAGGTATAGAGGGGTCAAACAAAAAGTCAGAGAACCCGATAATAGCATTCATTGGGGTTCTTATTTCGTGAGACATATTACACAAAAACGACGTTTTAAGTTTATCGCTTTCTTCGGCTTTTTCCTTTGCTTCAATCAATTCCTTCTCAGTTCTTTTGATTTGGGTAATATCCTCTTTAACAGCAAGAAAATTGGTTATTTTCCCCGATCTGTCAATTATAGGCGATATAGATGCCAGCTCCCAATATAATTCTCCATTTTTCCTCTTGTTATGAAATTCCCCATTCCATACTTTCCCTGAGCTTATGGTATTCCACAAATCTTCATAGATCTGGGGCATCATATAACCCGATTTTAAGATCCTCGGATTCTGTCCTAAGACTTCTTCCTTAGAGAAACCTGTAACATGTGTAAATCGTGAATTAACATACTCAATATTCCCTTCCACATCAGTAATTACAATAGAAACAGGACTTTGCTCAACAGCTCTTGATAATTTACGTAAATCCTTTTCAGCCCGCTCCCTTTCATCTTTCATCCGCAAGGTAATTAACCCAAAGGCGAGATCACCGGCAAGCTCTTCCAGTAACCTTTTTTCGTCTGCATCAAATATTCCGGCCTCGGAAGAATAAATAGCAAGGGCTCCAAAAGCTTGCATTTTTTCATTAAGAAGTGGTAATGCAATACATGAATTTAGGCTATGTTTAAGTGCTTTGTCGCGCCATGGGGATGTTGAAGGATCTACGCTAATATTCTGAATGCAAGTAGTTTGTCCGGTCCGTATTGCTGTTCCAACCGGCCCGGTACCTTTTCCGGTATCAGTCCAGTTGAGATTTAAATCCTCAATATACTCGGCTTCGACTCCTGCCCAACTAACCGGTACAATGTTTTTTGTGTCATCATGTACCGCAAAGCCTACCCAGGCCATTTTATAACCGGCCTCTTCACAAATAATCCTGCATATCTCGTTTAGTAAAGTCATTTCATTTTCAGCTCTTAGTAAAGCCTGATTACAATTACTAATAGCTCTGAGTTCGCGGTTTAATCTTCTGAGTTTTTCCTCAGCTTTTTTCTTTTCATCTATGTCAATCCGAATACCAAGCATGCGCGAAATATCTCCTTTGCTGTCTCTACCAATAACAAATCCTTTCACGCTTTGCCACCTGTAATTGCCGTCGGCATGCAGCAAACGTGCTTCATATTCATACGCATTAAAGTCAGGACTAAGAACATCCTGAAACTTCCTGTTTACGAACCTGCGATCTTCCGTATGTACCTGTCCTAACCATTCGTCGCGGGTTACCGGAGTCAATTTAGGCTCATAACCAAGCATAGTATAGTAAATAGGAGATGCCAGCCACTTATCGTTTTTCACATCCCAATCCCAAATGCCAATCTGAGTTGCTTCGAGGGTAAGCCGCAGTCTTTCTTCCGACTCCTTTAGCTTCAATTCTGTTTCTTTTCTGTCGGTAATATCACGGGCAACAGCATAAATCCGATTTCCTTCAGGCAAAGAACGCCACTCAATCCATTTATAATCACCATTTTTACACCGGTATCGGTTTATAAAGTTCAATACCTCTTTTTGCTGATTAAGCATGGAGATTGCCTTAAGTGTATTTTCAAGATCGTCGGGATGAACAAAGTCAAGAAACTTTCTACCCTCAAGCTCAGAAATAAGATAACCTAAGGTTGGTTCCCACTGAGGATTCAGGCGAATAAAATAGCCTTCGGTGTCGGCAATACATAAGAGATCCAATGCACTTGAAAAATATCGGTCGAGTTCTTCAGTTTTTTCTTTTAATGCCCTTTCAGCTCGTTTATTGCTTTTTTTTATCTCAGATTCGTTTAACGCCCGCTTAACAGCCTGAACCAAACGGGACATTTTCTGCTTCAAAACATAATCGGTAGCCCCTTGTGTTAAACCCTCAATAGCTGCATCTTCGCCAATAACACCTGAAACAAAGATGAAGGGAATATCAGGTTGATTTGCCAATGTGAATCTCAGGGCATCAATCCCATGATAACCAGGGACATTATAATCTGCCAGAATAATATCATAATCACAAGTTTGCAGCGCATTTTCAAAATCCGCTTTTGATTGAACCAGTTGAATTTTACAGACCCAATCATCAGACTCCAGTTTGCTTTTAACCAACTTAGCATCCTTCGGATCGTCTTCCAGGTGGAGAATATTGATAATCCTGGGCATAAAAATTATATTAAATCATTGATTCTTTCTCATATGGCAACGAAAAATAGAATGTGGCTCCTTCACCAACAACTCCTTCAGCCCAGACCTTACCTCCATGACGCTCAATAATACGGCGAACATTTGCCAAACCAATTCCGGTGCCTTCAAATTCACGAATCGGGTGCAACCGTTGAAAAACTCCAAAAAGGTTTTTTGAGTAGTTCATATCAAACCCCACACCATTATCCTTTACAAAAATCACCACATCACACTCATGAAAAGTTGAACCAATCTCTATTTTAGCAAGTTCTTTGGTCCGTGTAAACTTTAATGAATTTGATATAAGATTGACAAATACAATGCGCAGCAAAGATGAATCGCCATATAAGACGGGCAATTTATGAATTATCCATTCTATTTTTCTTTTGGATATGTCAGGAGCCATTTCTGTCCTCACATCAGAAATAAGCGACTCGAGATTAACAAGCTGATGAATCATCTCCTGGCGCCCCATTCGTGAAAAGTCCAGCAGATCATCTATTAAATCCCCCATTCGCTCTGAAGATTCTGTAATATCATTAAGATAAGAGAGTGCAGTTTCGTCAAGAGAATTGGCCGCGTAATCAGAAAGCAACTCTACAAACCCATCAATATGACGCAGAGGAGCACGAAGATCATGTGAAACTGAATAAGCAAAAGCTTCAAGCTCTTTGTTTACTGCTTCGAGCTGAGCTGTTCTTGTGGCAACGCGCTGCTCCAGTTCCATATTAAGCTTACGCACCTCCTCTTCGGCCATTTTACGTTGGGTTATATCGCGCGAAATGGTCATCACGCTCGAAATATTACCCTCTTTATCCAATTCTGGAGAGGCATATATATTGTACCAATGATCAATATTATCATTTTTAGGCCAAACCACATCCTCATCGCGGGCTAAACCCGTTGTAAAAACCTCCTTTATAAGAGATTGAAGCTTTTGTGCACTTTCATCAGGTAATGGTGAAACCTCCACTGGAGACGTTGACAATAATTTTTCTTTGGGAATTTGTGATTCTCTCAAATATACAGGATTAATATAAGTACGCTTACATTCACGATTGTAACGGGCAATAATATCGGGTGAATTTTCAACAAGGGTTCGAAACACCTTTTGGCCCTCAAAAACGGCTTCTTCTGCCCGCTTTCGCTCAGCAATTTCCCATGCCAGGTCAGCGATAAGTGAAATTGTTTGAATATCCTTTTCGTTATAATCGGAAGGTTTATTACCAACCCCAAGTATAGCAGTTATTTTGTCTCCTCTCAAAACCGGGACAACTAATTCCCGGTAAACCACCGCATGCCCCTCCGGCATTCCTTTTAGATGAGGTAAATTTGGTAAATCATTATGAATTACTGGCTTTTTAACTTTAACACAGTCTGTCCAAACTCCCCCACTTTCGATAGGATAGTGTATTCCCTTGCCTTCTGCCCTGCAGAAGTCTCTTTTAGTTTGTGTGGACCAGTTCTGTAACCAAATAGTTTCCTGATCCATTTCAACAAAATGATAGAAACCAATAAGACTATTTGTAAGTCGCTCAGTCACATTTAGCGTTTCTTCCAAAAGTTCGTCCAAAGAATGATCCATGGAATAATGGATAAGATGAAGTCGTGCGGCATTAATAGCATCGTTAACCACACGTTCTGTAATATCACTTGCAAATACTGAGGCTCCAATCACTTCCCCATCATCAGACCGGATAGGATTATGCGATACTTGAAAATAAGGTCTGGAAAGATCTATTTCGCCCGAATATGCGTCATCTGTAAAATGTTCACCAGCTAAAGTCCTGTCGAGATTCTCCTTTGCTTTTTCTCTATCCTCTGGAACAGACATATAACTTAAAATACTTTTTCCGTGCTGTATTTCAACATTATAAATTAAACGCATAATCTCTGCATGAGCCTTATTGAAACTTGTGTAACAATAGCTTTTATCTACCGAAAAAATAAGTGAATCTGTACTGTTAATAATTCCATGTATGGTTAAATACTGATCCTCAAGTGCTCTTTCAGTTTTCCTTCTTTCCTCAACTTCTTTTAGAAGATTTATATTAAGTAACTCATATTCCTTAACACGCTCTTTAACTTTCTTTTCAAGACAATCCCTGGTTTCGAGTAAAGCGTTCCGCTGAATTCTGTTCTCAAGAGAAAGTGATATAAAGTTCCCAAGATTACAAACAAATGGCTTGTATTGATTAAATTCTTCGATTTCAGATATTTTAAAAACAAAAAAACCAAAACGATAATCCATAGTCTGTAGCGGAAAGACAAAATAATCAGCTTCCGATTCGAATCGGCATGCACTATGCTTGGGAATCACAACAATTTCATCATTACCACAATATGCATTACATTTGGCACATTGTATTTCTTCAAATCCTTCCTGAGAAGATATATTGCCTAAACAAATCTTACAGTAATCATTTCCAGGAATATAGGATAATGATTTTGCATAAAAATCAGCAATACTTTTCCGATCAGGCAATAGAAAAATAATATTCTGAGATGCCATAAGCTGACTTAAAATGCCTGCATCAATCCGTCCCGACCTGGTCTTAAAATCCATCGCTAATTGATATTGAATAAACAAAACTACCGGACTTAACCTTATCTCACCTTAAGGTTCTCACTGATAATAAGGGTTTTGCACCACCTGCCCCTGGGCTATGATAAAAGGATGGATCTGAAGAACCTTAAATAAAGTTGCTCCATCAAATTTTCGGGCATCGTACTGGCACATACCTATATGCGGGAAAGTCACATTGATAGAATTAATTAACGTCTCATATTCCAGAATACGTTCCGATCCGGGAATATTTCTCAAAGCCCAGGACATCTCTCCGCTAACCCTTGATCCGGTGAATCCGGATTTCTCTGCTATTACGTAACGCTCCTTCAAACTTTCTATGACCTCAGGGGGATTGAAATGTCCGTGCGGACAATAAGCCATTTCAGCATCTTTAATCAAAAATGCGCCCTCTTTTTCTAATCTCTCTACATCAACACCTGCTTCTTCAAGCCATTTTATAATCTCACCTGATGGTGTAGAATCAGAAAAATAACGCACCATTTGCTTTTGTTTAATACCTGCAATCAGGTATTCGGATACAATTTTTCTTCTTTGTTCCTCACTCTCGTAAATCAAACATATATGCGGAGATTTGGGTATTTCTTCGCTTGAAAAACCTAAGTCAAAACGAGCTTCGTTGGTTTTCATGTAAAGCCTCCTTTCTAAATGATTAACCCTAATATTTGAGCAACTTATTTGAACAACATCGGTCGAATGAATTGAAAGAATTTAAAAAACCCCAATAAATTGTTGCATATTCATCTGAAATTTACGAAAAATTTCCAAAAATATTCCATCTTTTTAGTGTTTATTAAAGAAATTTATGACTTTTAAATGATGTTGTCAGGCAAAATACTTTCTCGAAATCAGACTTTCTGATCCTAAACAGTTAGATATTTACCAATAACGGACAATAGTTTATCTAAACGCAGGGGTTTGGCAATATGCTCAACACAACCGGCATTTAATGCTTTAATTCTGTCTTCTCCTGAGGCGTAGGCGGTTTGAGCGATTATTTTCATATTTTGATTCCGGAGAAGAATTTGTCGGGTGACTTCGTACCCTGAAATATCAGGTAATCCAATATCCATAAGAATAACGTCGGGATTTCGTTCAAGAGCTAACTTTATTGCATCGTTGCCATTGGAAACATAAAACAATTCCAATCCAGTATCCGAAAGCATCTCTAAAATTAAGTCGAGGTTATATTGATCATCTTCAACTATGAGCACTGTTTTATTACTAAAAAGAAAGTCGGATAAAACAGGTTCGTCTTTGGTGGACTTTTCGGATGGAACAACGCCCGGCAACCTGTATTCGATGGTAAAAAAAAATGTACTGCCTTTCCCTGGTTCCGACTCAATCCAAACATCTCCCCCTAATAATCCTGTTAACCCTTTTACAATGGGCAACCCAAGACCATTACCACCATAAAAAGGCCCATTGTTCGATTTAAGTTGAGCAAAACGCTCAAAAATAAATGCATGCTTTTCTTTAGGGATACCAATTCCGGTATCGGAAACATAAAACTCAAGAAGATTCTTCTCATTTAACCGGCATCCTACCTCAATCTTTCCTTTGGAAGTGAATTTTATGGCATTGCCAATAAGATTTGTAAGTATTTGTTTTAATTTGAAAATATCAGTAACAAAAGATCCAATATTCCCGGTTTTAAACACAAATCCCAAATCGCCCTTATTTAGTCTGACCTTTTGTTCGTTATAAAAATCCCTGAGTTCGCAAAACAAATTTCCGAGATTACAATGATCGTAAGTAATAGTTAATTGACCGGCTTCAATTTTCGAAATATCGAGTATATCGTCTATAATCACCAACAGATCGTTACAGCGTTGGTTTATTATTTCACAAAAACGCTCTACATTTTCTTTGTTGTCGATCTCATCTTTTAACAAACCTGAGAAACCAACAATTGCGTTCATGGGAGTGCGTATCTCGTGACTCATATTTTGAAGAAAAGCTGTTTTTAGCCGATCACTTTCCTCAGCCTTTTCCTTGGCAAGTATCAACTCCAACTCAGTCTCTTTTCTTCGGGTTATATCGTGATAATTCAACAATACACCATTAATGACCTTATTTTGAATTTGATTGGATGCTGTCAATTCGATCCATTTATAACTACCATCCTTGCATTTATATCTGAATTCAAAGGTACTGACCTCCGCCGCATTCGATATTAAATTATAATAAATACGGGAAACATAATCCAAATCATCAGGATGGACATTGTTCATAGTACTTTCTCCGATAAGCTCTTCGGGCTTCCATCCAAAAATACGTTCAATATTAGGGCTTTTATAGCGGTTAATGCCATGAACATCAACAATAGCAATCACGTCGTAAATATTGGCAATCATAGCCCTTTGCTTTTCTTCGTTGGCCTTAACCGTTTGTTCAGCAATACGAAGCCGGTGCTCATTCTCAATTACCTGAACAGTTCCTGTCACGCGGATAGGGATCATGTCCAAAAAATTGGAATCCTTAATTATATAATCCCGTGCTCCGAGTTTCATCATCTCTACAGCAATACGTTCATCTCCACGACCGGTGGATACAATGAAGGGAGGTAAAGAATTGTTTTCTTCGAACCAGCGGGTCACAAACTCTATCCCGGTTAAATCAGGTAATCCGTAATCCAATATCATAAGAAAAGGCTCATACTTTCTAAGCCAGACGAAAGCTTCGGAAGCGGAAAAAACACATACCGGTTTAAAGCCACAATCTCTTATTTTTTCAGCAAGAAGATCTGACAAACCAGCATCATCTTCAATTATCAGTATTATTTTAGAATTAATATCCATTTATATACTTAATAACATGAGGTGTTAGGATGAAAAATTAAATTTTCACTACCTGAATAAATAGTCCCAGATTCCGCAACGTTTCCGAAAACTTAACAAAATCGACGGGTTTAGTTATATATATATTACACCCAATTTTATAGCACATTTCCACCTCCCTGGGATCGTCGGTGGTTGTGAGCATTATTATCGGAATGTCCTTATACTCTCCATTAGCCTTTAATCTTCGGAGTACCTCAACTCCATCCATTTTAGGCATATTAATATCCAGCAGCAATAAGTAACTCTTGCTTTTATCCCGGTTTTCGGTTTTACTCGTGCCTTCAAAAAACTGCCATGCTTCTTCTCCATTTGCAAACCTGATAATTTTGTTACAAATACCCGAATCGCGGAGACCCAATTTGATTAATTCGGCATGTCCATCGTCGTCTTCGGCAATCAGGATTATAAGCTCTTTATATCCTTCCATATAATTAGAATTGAATTATTCTGAAAACTCAGTATTCAAAAGTTCAACAAAAAAATTACTTCCAACTCCTTCTTCCGATTCTACCCATATTTTCCCTTTATGCTTATCGGCAATACGTTTAGCGATACTAAGGCCCAAACCTTCGCCAGTAACCTCAGTTGAAGAGCCAACCCGGTAAAATACATCCCATATCCTGTTTTGATGACGAACAGAAATGCCCATTCCGGTATCCTGAACTTTGTAAATTACCTTATTGTATCTGGCCTTACCTGATATACAAATCTTTAATGGTCGTCCACTGTCCCGATACTTGATTGCATTTATTATGATATTTGAAAACAACTGGTTAAGTTGTGCACTATCTCCGTAACAATCGGGCAGCGCTTCGATATTTGCTGTTGCCCCAATTTCGGAAAGTTGAAAGCCAATATTTTCAAGTATTGTTTTGAAAAGCAGATCCATATTGACTTTAACGATGTTCATTTTAATACGGCCTGTTCTTGAAATTTGAAGAAGTCCGTTAATCAGTGAATCCATTTTTGCCACATTCGATAAAATGAAATTCAACGTACGGGGAATCTCTTCAGAAGTAATGTTTTGAATCATTTGTTTTTTTTCAGATTCGAAATTGCAATCTGCAATACCGCTGGTAATTGCATCGACATGCTTCTGAAAACGCTGACTGAATCCCTGGATATTTACCAAAGGGGAACGAAGATCGTGCGATGCTACATAAAGATAGTTTTCAAGTTCCTTGTTCTTTTCCTGAATAATTGCCTGAATTTCGTGAACAGCAGTTATATCCGTTGTAATGGTGGCAAATTTATTTGGCCCGGGAGATACAACTGAAATAATGAAATGCTTATCCATTGGAGCATAATAAGTTGCATACTCAAACGCTTCACCACTTAATGCAACCTTTGAGAACTCATCGAGATATGGAGGAACAGCCATCTGGTAAACTTCAGATCCGAGCATCCCTAAAGCATCCTCCTTTTTAATTCCGGTAATTGCAGTATAGGCTTTATTACAATCTACTATCCTATAATCTTTGGGTTTGCCATTATCATCGAAAATTACTTCATGAATTACAACCATTTCAGTCATTGCATTGAACAAAGTAGTTAACTTGGTCTCACTTTCCTTAAGTTTATCTTCGTTGAGTTTTCGTTGGGTAATATCACGGCTGGAAGCATGAATTTCTTTCAGTTTCCCTGAAGTATCATCAAATATTGACTTTAGAACGGTTTCGAACCAGATATAAATACCACCTTTGCTTAAAATGCGAAATGTAAATGTTGTTATTGATGGATTTGCGATAACATTCTGCCACGATTCTTCGATCTTAGCTTTGTCCTCGGGATGAATGAATTCGAAAGCCGAACGACCTATAAGTTCTTTAGGGTCGTATCCTAGCAGGGTTTTGCATGATGGCGAAACATAAAGAAATTCCCCATTTTCGTTGTGACTAGCAATAATATCGGTTGAATTCTCGGCCAGTAATCGAAATAACGATTCTGATTCCTTCTGGGCTTGCTCTATTTTTTTCCTATCTGTAATATCAATGCCAAAACCCATTAAATAACGCTGCTCAGGAGTATCAAAACTAATTCCGGTCATCAGAAAAGGTATATATTCTCCTTTTTTATTTAGTAATGGCGATTCCAGCACATTTTCGCCTTTTTCCATAACCAGATCTACAGCCTGCTGAACAATTGGCTCCACTCCAGGCACATGCCATTCCATAATATGACGGTTTCTGATTTCGTTGGCTGTAAAACCAAGCAGCTTTTCATGATTTTTATTCCAGTAGATAAGCCGTAACTGAGGGTAGGTATACAAATAAAAAATACCGGGAAGGCATTCCAACACTTTCTGGTTAAACTCTTTTTCATTTTTAAGCTTTTCTTCAGCCTTCCAACGTTCGGCAATATCTTTCTGATAGTTCCCCTGTAATATCTCATGCTCCTTTTGCAGAACATGAAGATCGGCTTTACTTTTATTAAGCTGTGCCTTAAGGGTGCTATTTTGCAGCTTCAACTGTTCAACTAACTCCTCCAACTCTTCAACCTTAGGTTTCTCCTTCATCGCTGTCAAAATTTAGAAAATAGCAGGTCATCATTAAAGTTACAATTTTTTCTGCACAACATATATACGTTAAAAATTTAAAATGAAGCTTTTAAACAGGTAGGATCTGAATGCGAAGTTTCTAACCAAATCTGATAATGAAAAGATTGATTTATTTCATTTAATTGTTATTTTTACACTTATAAATAAAATGACAATGAAGACAAAACACTTTCTAACTACAGTAATTTTTGCCTTTAGCCTTGTATTACTGTTAAATGCCCAGGAATACCCTAAAGTTATTCTTCGTGGCGATTATCCAGATCCGTCCATCATACGTGATGGGGAAGATTATTACATGACTCATTCTCCTTTTGTATATTCTCCGGGATTTCTTATCTGGCATTCCAAAGACCTCGTAAACTGGCAACCCGTTTGCAGAGCTATGACCGAAATAGTCGGTTCGGCCTATGCTCCCGACATGGTAAAATATAAGGACAAATACTACATCTATTTTCCCGCATCTGGTACCAATTGGGTAATTTGGGCCAACAGCATAAAGGGACCATGGAGTAAACCCATCGACCTGAAAGTTGCGAACATCGATCCCGGCCATATGGTTGGAGAAGATGGCAAACGTTACCTCTTCCTGTCCGATGGAAATATGGTTCCTTTGTCCGACGACGGTCTCTCTGTCACCCGCCCGGTTAAGAAAATATACAACGGTTGGGAATTCCCCAAACATTGGAAAACTGAAGGGATGTGGCTCGAATCGCCCAAGCTCGTTAAAAAAGGTGAGTATTTTTACTTGACGGTTGCCGAAGGAGGAACGGCAGGTCCGGAAACCAGTCATATGATTGTATCGGCCCGGTCGAAGAGTATTTTTGGCCCCTGGGAAAACTCTCCGTACAATCCTATTGTACATACTTATAGTGCCGACGAATATTGGTGGTCGAAAGGCCACGGCACACTGATTGACGACGTAAACGGTAACTGGTGGGTTATTTACCATGCCTACGAAAACGGTTATCATACATTGGGGCGGCAAACGCTAATTGAACCCGTTCAATGGCTGGAAGATGGCTGGTACCGTTCTGTAAAAAGAGCTACACCTGTTGTTAATTCGGCAGTGTCCATAAACCATGGAATTGAACTCTCCGATAATTTTAGTGGCAAGAACCTGGGTTTACAATGGACTACCTGGAATAAATTTGATGCCACAAGGGTATCTCTGAAAAACAACAGCCTCTATCTTTCTGGTAAAGGCTCTGGTCCAAAAGATGCTCAGCTTCTCCTCACAACGGCGACCGATAAAAGCTACGAAACACAGGTGGAGGTAACACTTTCAAATGGCAGCACCGGAGGTTTGCTTCTTTTTTACAACGAAAAAGCTTTTGCCGGTGTAAGTTCCAATGGCAAACAGTTTACTATTTATGAAAATACCGGAAAACAAATCACCAAGCCAAACACTTTTGGCAATCATTTCTTTCTAAAAATCAAAAACGCTCACAATTTGTGCGATATTTTGGTCAGCCACGACAATAAAACCTGGGAAACGCTTTATGCAGGTTTGAATGTTTCGGGAATGCATCACAATAACCTTGGCGGATTTTATGCATTGCGCCTAGGTTTGATGGCTGCAGGAAAAATTTCTGTTAAATTCAACAATTTTCAATACAAACCTTTGGAAGGATACCTCTTTGCCTATTTTACCGACAAGGCAAATAACACCAACGGTTTGCATCTCTCCTGGAGTGGCGATGGTCTTAGATGGACAGGCATTGGCCCGGAACATAGCTTTTTGAAAAACGATTATGGCCCCTGGGGTGTTGAAAAAAAGATGCGCGACCCATTTATCATGCAGGGACCTGATGGTCTTTACCACTGCCTGTGGACGATAAACTGGAACGCCGACATTATCGGATATGCCTCAAGCAAAGACCTTATTCACTGGTCGAGACAATCGTACATTCCCGTTATGGCGGGCTTTGAAGCCAAGAATTGCTGGGCTCCGGAAATGATTTACGACGAAACCAAACAGCAATACGTCATCTTCTGGTCGAGCACCATCAAGGAAAATGGAGAATGGAAGGTGGAACCCGGTTATAAATACGACAACCGCATTTATTACACCACCACCAGTGATTTCAAAACCTTTGCCCCGGCAAGGATATTCTTTGACCCTGGGCATAATGTGATCGACGCTACCATCAGGAAAGTAGGGAACAAATATGTAATGATTTATAAAGACGAGAGAGAGCTTCCTACACCGAAGAAAAACCTGCTTGTTGCTGTTAGCGATCAGGCCGAAGGTCCTTATAAGCGAGTGACCGATAAGCCATTTACCAGAGATTGGGTAGAAGGACCGGCAATTAATCTTTTACCCGACAGCAGTTTTATAGTTTACATGGATGCTTATCGTGAGCACAAGTACGAAGCAAAAAGAACGCGCGATTTTATTAATTGGGAAGATGTGACCGGAGAAATAAGCTTTCCGCCCGCTACAAAACACGGCTCAGTAATAAAAGTACCGATGGATTTTATTGATAATCTGGTATACACACAAAAAGATGCGGAAAGGAAAAACCGGGAACTGCAATCAAAAGAAGGAGTTCTGGCTCCCAAGCCTGTTTTTCGCGATACCGTTTACGATGGAGCCGCCGACCCCATTGTTATCTGGAACTCAAAAGTATCGAAATGGTGGATGTTCTATACCAACCGCCGCGTTACCATGACAGAACTTCCAGGCGTGAGCTGGGTTTTCGGCACTCCGGTAGGAATTGCCGAATCAGCCGATGGCGCCAACTGGAAATATGCAGGTACCGCTAATTTTAACAACCTCCCTGACGAATGCGGCGGAAAAGATGCAACTTTCTGGGCGCCGGATATCACTTGGGGCGACGATGGCAAGTGGCATATGTACCTGAGCATACAACCCGGCATTGATGTTAAATGGGGAATTCCCGGTTTTATAGCACATCTCACCAGCACCGACCTGCGCGACTGGAAATACGAAAGTAGGTTATCGCAACTAGGTACGCATGTGCTCGACGCCGATATCCTGAAAATGCCCGATGGAACCTGGCGTTTGTATTACAAAGCAAGCAAGCCGCATTCCAACATCAGCATGATCGAAAGTAAAGACCTTTATACCTGGTCGGAACCTAAGGAAGTGCTGAAAATAAGCGGAGAAGGCCCAATAGCATTTTCCTGGAAAAACTATTACTGGCTCGTAATTGATACCTGGAACGGCCAAACCGTTTACCGCTCTGCCGATGGAAACACCTGGGAGCGTCAGCCTGGTAACCCGCTCCTGCCCGATGGCGAAGGAACAGGATTGGACGACATCCCCAACGCGCTGCATGCAAATGTGGTTGTAAGTAACAACCGGGCTTACATGTATTATTTCACCCATCCGGGAAGAGTTGGTGAGAACAAAAAGAAAGACACTTATGAACAGCGGCGCACCTCCATCCAGGTAGTTGAACTGGAAATGAACCGTGAAGGCTGGCTTACCTCAAACCGGAACAAACCTACTTATGTGCAGCTTCTGCCGCCAACACCGGTGAATGTTTCAATTAATGCCGACTTCAGTCGTACAAAAAAAATCAGCGAAAACCTGATAGGGATATTTTTCGAAGATATCAACTACGCCGCCGATGGTGGATTGTATGCCGAACTGATCCAGAACCGTTCGTTTGAGTACCAGCCGACAGATGTTGGCGGACGGGATAGTACATGGAACAGCAGCAAAAGCTGGAAAAGTGTGAACCTCGATAAAGCAAGGGGAAGTTACGTGGTGGATACTGTGTCGCCAATACACAAAAACAATCCGCATTATACTGTAATTAACATTGAAGAAGCTGGAAAAGGCTTTGGTATCGCAAATGAAGGTTTTGATGGAATTGTGGTGAAAGCAGGTGAGAAATACGATTTCAGCACGTTTGCACGAACACTTTCAGGTAAAAAGAGCACACTTACAGTGCGGCTTACCAATAACGGAGAAGTTATCGCGGCTTCTGAAACCGAAGTTTCCTCACAAAACTGGAATAAGGTAAAAACAACCCTGACGGCGACAAAATCAGTCAACAACGCCCAATTGGAGGTAATTTTCAATAAAAAAGGAAAATATGCGATGGATATGGTTTCGTTATTTCCGCAGAAAACATTCAAAAACAGACCTAATGGTTTAAGTACCGACCTGGCACAAACCATTGCCGATCTTCATCCTAAATTTGTCCGTTTTCCTGGAGGCTGTGTGGCACATGGCAACGGACTGGAAAACATGTACAGGTGGAGAAATACTGTTGGTCCCGTGGAAGAGCGGAAGGAACAGAAAAACATCTGGGGCTACCGCCAGAGTGCCGGATTAGGTTACTTTGAATATTTTCAGTTCTGCGAAGATATTGGCGCCCTGCCGCTGCCAGTGTTACCTGCAGCCGTATGCTGTCAGAACTCTGCCAATGGCGGCCAGAAAGGTATACCCATGTGCGAAATGCACGATTATGTTCAGGAAGTATTGGATTTAATTGAATATGCCAATGGGGATGCCTCAACAAAATGGGGCAAAATACGCGCCGAAGCAGGACATCCGGCACCTTTCAACTTGAAATACATCGGTATAGGGAACGAAGACCTGATAAGCGACACATTCGAAGAACGGTTTACAATGATCTACAATGCCGTAAAAGAGAAACATCCGGAAATAACAATAGTTGGAACTGCAGGACCGTTCTGTGAAGGAACGGACTATGTGGAAGGCTGGAAAATAGCCGACAAACTTCAGGTTCCCGTTATCGACGAACATTATTACCAGCAACCCGGATGGTTTATCAATAATCAAAATTTTTACGATGCTTACCCACGCACAGGCGCTCAAGTTTACCTTGGGGAATACGCTTCCTGGGGAAATACTTTTTACAATGCTCTGGCCGAAGCCGCTTATATGACTGCTCTTGAACGTAATGGCGATATTGTAACCATGGCATCGTATGCTCCGCTCCTTGCAAAGGAAAAAAACATTCAATGGGGAACCGACCTTATTTTCTTCAACAACGAAGAAATTAAGCCAACCCCCAACTATTATGTGCAACAGTTTTTTGGTCAGAATTCTGGCGAAACCTATATCCCAAGCGATATTTCAATCGAAAATCCAAGCTCAGCTATAGAAAAAAGAATAGCTACTTCAATCGTTAAGGATAGGAAAACAGGAGATCTGATTATAAAACTTGTAAATCTCCTGCCATCATCAGTAAATGCTAAATTCAATCTGGGCGACCAAATCAAGGCTGACTCCAAGGCCACAAAAACAGTTCTATCAGGTTTACCCGAGGATAGAAATGTAAAACCACAGGTATCAGAGCTGAAAGTGAGCAGTGGGTTTACCTATGAAATGCCAGCTTATTCGGTTTCGGTAATAAGGATAAAAACGATGTAACAACAGGAAAATATAAGAGGTTGTGTGAAAAGGTCGGAAAGACTTCGACTACGCTCAGTCTGACGGCTGACGATCAGCTATTTGTCATATTGAGCGGAGTCGAAATATGACTTGTAGTAGACTTTTCACACAGCCTCTTAATAATCATCCTTTCATTCTATTGTTTAATCGCCACCTCAACCACATCACTTTTTAAAGGAATTACATAAACACCTTTCGCGTTTCGCTGGATCCCGACAGGTTGAAAGGCTACTGTTTTGGCGGTGGTTATCACATGCAGATAAGCCAGCGGGGTAAAGGAATCTGCTTTTTCAAGTTCAACCTTTACTTCACCATTCTTTGTATTATAAGTTACAGATCTGAACTTCCCCGCATCCAACGTAAGCCACAGACCTGCAGGCGCGATAAACACTTTCGACCGTGCGGCATTGGTAAGGTTGGTAGTTACAAGGTCTCCTTTCCGCGAACAGTTACCGCCAAAAGCAACCCACCCAAATTCATCGTGGTGAGTTATAAAAGTTGCCGTATTCAGCGCATAACCCAAAAATCCGCAGCCATAATCGCCCGAATAAGCATCGTTTCTCAAAAGCCAGGGGAAAGAATGAAAAGCACAGGGGGCAAAGCCCTCCTGATTAATATTGGATATAGATCCTAGCAACCCTCCATAGCCCACACGAAGAAGATAGAAATCGGAAGGCTGCTCTCTGTATTGGTTTAAAACAGGAATTGCATTCAAAGCCGAACCATAATGATGGATCATCCTTTCAAAACCTTTGGTTTTTCCTGCAAACTGGAAATCCCAAAACCGGCGGGCATTGCCATTGTAAGCCCAATGCGGAACAGTAGGCATGTACGCCAGAATTGCATTCAGGGTAACCATTGCTTTATCATCAATACCGAAGTATTTGGCCCACATATAAACCTCTTCCTGACCAGTAGAGTCCCAAGGCATCTCGCTTTCAAACGGATAGGAAAGTGTAGTCCAATGTTGCATGCGGGTTTTCATCAATGCTTCCATTTCGGAGGCCATTTGGGTGAGTCCCTCCGACTTGAGATCTCTTAAAATCAAAGTAAATATTGTGCCTTCCATTTGGCCATGCTTGGCATAATATGGCGCCAGTTCCACCATGGCCATGGCAGTTTGATATGCATTTTCGAGGTACCACTTCCAATTTTGTTGTGAAATCAAACCTTTATGATACCGGGCTAACCTGTACATTGCCCAGTGAGCCGCTGCCACATGAGGATAGTTATAAGACCGTCCTACCGATTTAGCTTCTTTGCGCGACCAAGATGGAAATCCGCCATATTTTCCCCACTTTACATTATCATCGTAGGTGCCTTTGGGCATTGAATCGGGTTCGTAATAAAACAAACTTTTACGCACCCCGTACTTTTCGGGACCATCACTATACTGAATACCAGCCCATATGGTCTGATTTACAAAATCTTCCAATTTGGCAACTTCTTCCTTCTCAGGAATCACCACCTGTTTCATAATAGCTCCCAGCCAGCTTCCGGCACCGGCTTCGTCGCTTAATCCGGCAATCCATACAAAAGAGTTCTGTGTTATCTTTTGTTTGGCTTCATAATCATAAGAGATTACTGAGGGAGCCCGGCCAAAGGTATCATTCTTATTATCGTACCATTGTTCGGTTGTAAGGAATTTTCCATAGGCGGCAACCACTTCTTTTTCGGGATAGATAACCTTATAATTAATAGTTTGACTTAAACCATCAGCGTAATCCACGGTTACTCGGGCACGTCCCCAGATTTTCCCCTTTAGTGCATAATTTTTCCAACCCTGTTTTGTTGCAGGCATTTCTTTTAATTCTATGGCACCCTGTGGTTCTACAGCAATATTTCTAACAGCTCCTTTGTACTGAAGGAAAAGCTTGCCATCCACATCCATTGGAAGAACATAACCGGGCAAACCAACAGCAACAGGACGATTGGCTGCGGCCAGCGTTTTTTCTATATCCCGCACTGACGGAGCCAGCAAAAATTTGACGCCATAACTCCTGCTTTCGCCTGGTTGTAAAGTAGCTGATGTAGGAGAATTCCATTGTTCGGCACCCTTCCAGGTTGTTTCGGCATACGATTTACTGTGTACCATCCATTCGTGGAGTCCTTCGAAAGTATAGCCACTACGCACAGGCTCGTCGGTTAAGGGACGATAAGCTTCAAATGGCGTGTTCCCATAAGGAACAACCAGCATTACTTTGCCATTCCCATGCAAACGCACTACCTGCAGATAGCCAGCATCCTTGCCAATATAAGGATCGAAAAAGACACTTTCGTTATGAGCCTGCTCAAGCGACTTATCGTTAAAATTATTATTGAAAACCATGGGAATTCCCAATGCTCCAATTTCGACAGCTTTATCAGAACTATTCCGGATTTCGAACCGCATCACGATATTATCGCCATCCTTTTCCCAGAAACGGAGAATCCGGATGGGCATACCCTCGGGTAGTGTTTTCCCTAAATCGGCAACAGCAAGCACATTGGCCTTGTCGGATTTAACAGCAACCACCTCCGACCTTTTTTGGGATGTGGAATAATAGCTCCATTCGCTACCCTCCTGCCGGATTCCAAGGGTTATATCCCCCAGGTGATAAAACCCGTTTTTATCGCGTTGTTTCAGCCGGTCGCCGGGAGTATAATCGAACGGTTCGGTATCATTGGTTTTCAGTCCGGCCACCGTTTGGGAAGAGTTTAATATTTCGAGTTGAAACTGTGAGGTTTTGAACGTCAAGGTTCCTTTTTCGAGGCCCAGTGTTGAAGGACCCAGGTCGGGTGCTGCCGGCATTTGGGCTTTTAAGCAGGGAAAACCCATAGAAATGACACTTATTAATGCAATACAACCGTATGTTAAAACACTCTTTTTATATTTAAGAATTGACATATTCTATTTATTAATGTTAGCTGATAACTACCTTATAGCGGCACCGGTCGTCGCCTCTCTGTATGGAAGAAATAACCCAGGCTTCCACCTTTTTACAAGCTACTTCCGAAAACATTTTCTCGGCAATACCTTCGGAGCAATAGCACAAAGCAGGCAGCTTTAAAGGATTTTGCCGGCTGATAAGCGGACAAACACAATAGTTTTTATTTTCATCGGCAATAATGGTGTTTTTTGACTTATCGTACTCCACTTTCCAGTTCCAGTCTTTTTCAAGGAAACTGATAAATTTATCCATATTGCCTTTGAAAGGAGCCAGAACTTCATTCATTTTAAGCTGATTATAATGAACTATACTTGCTTGTTTTATAATTTTCCGCTTTTTTGCTTCATCTACCTCTTTGTCAAATGCTGTCAGCAAAACGGCCAGCCATTCTTTCTCAATACCCGGATTCTCTTCATTTTTCAAATTCCCGGAGGAATTCATAGAAAGTGGACCGAATCCACAAAGGCAAGCTCCGGCTAAACACGATTTTCTGATAAAATTCTTTCTATTCATGGCTAATTACCTTTTACAATCCTGCATCCGAAAACTCTTCCGGCAGTGCGTCCATGATTAGCTTCAATGCGAACTGTTATCTTTATTTTTCCTTTAATTACTTCAGCCGGAATGGGATACAGCTCATCGTAAAATTTCCCGGTTTTTCCGCCATTCCACTCTACGGTGGCTATTTTAACCCCGTCGGCAAGAATATCGAACTTCCGGTTTTTATCGTCGCCAATGTATGTAAGAAGCAAACTGTTAGGAACACCATCCTGCACTTTCATGTCGAAAGCAAAGTAATTGTCGGCTCTAGCCTCACGACCAGTGCGGCCTAATGCCTGGTCGACATAGGATTTCTCGGTGGCTACCAGATTATGATCACGCTCGGGCTGCATCTCTCCTATCCTGAAGTAATCAATAGTTTTCTCCTCAATTTCCTGCTGGCGTTTTTTCTCTGCTTCGTATTCAGCCTTACGCGAGTCCCAGTCGGATAATGTAAAATAGTCAAAATAAACACTATAATACTGGTCGTAGGTTTTGTAGAACGGTTTGAAATAAAGATCGGCAGGTTTACCAACGCCATTTGTGCGGAAGGCTAATGACTCCTTTTCCTCCGGCT
This sequence comes from Bacteroidota bacterium, assembly GCA_023429135.1. Classification (GTDB taxonomy): domain Bacteria; phylum Bacteroidota; class Bacteroidia; order Bacteroidales; family JAAUTT01; genus JAAUTT01. The sequence continues at coordinate 27,367 of JAEYWD010000057.1, forward strand.
TAACCCAGGAGTTAACATTACGGTTGTCGGTTAGCAATACGGGAGTTCCGAAAACAGGGTCGGGAGTTTCTTTGCCTAACTGGGCTGCCAGAACAACAGGACCATAGAGAAAGGCAATACGGTTTGTATTATCGGGCATACTTTCGGTGTAAATGCTCATAGGGAAAGTAATTTCGATGTTATCGTTATTCTTCCAGTTTTGCGTTATCACCCAGTAACCATCAGCATTAATCCGGGGTTTAATTTCTTTCCCGTTAATTTTAACTTGAGCTTTGTTATTTGCCCACCATGGATTGCGGATATAAAGCGGAAATTTAGCGGCGCTTTTAGTTGAAATAACAAAACTGGTCACATTCTTTTCGGGAAAATTATTTTCTTGCCTGATTACAACGCCTTTACTTTTCCAATTTAACTCCGAAGGAATAAAGAGGTTCACGTATAAACCTCCATCCTTACTCTGGAAATAGATACTTTCGGAATATTTCACATGATTTTCCATCCCGCTCCCAACACAACAGGTAAAAGTATTGAACGAATCGCTGAATTGTTTTTGGGTTCCCATGCGGAGCGGCACAAAATAGCACATCATGCCGTTGGTCGGGTTCTGCGATGCCAGGATATGATTGTACAACGCACGTTCGTAATAATCGGCAAACTCGTGGCCCGGGTTCAGGCAGAACAAATGTTTGGTAAGTTTCAGCATGTTGTAGGTGTTGCAGGTTTCGCAGGTGTTGTCGCTCAAACGGTCGTTCAGCTTATCAGCTTCGCCGCAATACTCGTAACTGCTGTTACCCCCAATTACATAGCTATGATGGTGTACCATGGTTTCCCAGAAAAAAGCGCCGATAGTGCTATCGCTCTTTGATCGGTTAAACTGATAACGACGGATTGTTCCTATAGCTTTTGGGACATTTGTATTGGAATGTTTTCCAGGCATGGGATCGATTTTCTGCGCCAGTTTCCCCATCACAAATTCGTCGTGAAACTTAAACGATAAATCAAGATACTTCTTATTTCCAGTTAATGCATAAATATTAACTAACGTTTCGTTCATACCGCCATATTCACAGTTCAGCATTTTGAGCCGTTGCTCTTCAGTAAGATTCTTAAGGATATTTTCGGTCCAGTCGGCCATGCCGCAAACTACTTTTAAAGCTTTATCGTTGTTGGCATATAAATATGCATCCACAAGTCCGGCCATTACCTTATGCACTGTGTACCAAGGTGACCAGCCGCCATTGAGGTCGAACCCGCCCGACTTTATCTCACCCCGGGCAACTTTGTTGAATATTGTATCTTCGTTAGGAATAGCTCCTACATACCCGGTTTTACGCGCCTGTTGACATCTTTCGAGTTCATCTGTAATATAATCAGTACGTTTTTTGAATTCCTCGTTACCTGTGGCAGCGTAAGCCATCGAAATTGCCGAAAGATAGTGCCCCAGTGTATGGCCGGAAAGGCCTTCGCTCTCCCAACCACCGTAAACAGCGGCTTTGGTTGGCAAACCGGCATTTGCATGAAAACGGTGCAATAACCGGTCGGGTTCGATTGATAGCAAATAACCCAAATCGCGATCCATTGCATTTCTAAAAGGGCTATTAAGCAATTTTACATCAGTAAGTTCAAAAGCTAAAGCTTTAGGTTCTACACTGAGTTTCACTTTCGACTTCCCGGGAAACTGACCCGGATATTGCGAAAAACCCAGAAACGTTATCTGAAAAAAGAGGATGAGAAAAGATAATTTTTTCATTGTAAAGTAGTTGAGTATATATGAATAAAAGATTACGAATAATGGAAAACTGATTTATACAAATTTATTAAAAAACAAACGTAATAATTACACTTTAACAAAAATAGTCAGCCGGAACCTGTCGTTCAATAATGCAGACAGATTCCGGTCTGTTGAATATTAATCGGTATAACCCGAGTTCTGTTTCAGTTTGGAGTTGCTCGATCTTTGATCGTGAGGGATCGGAAAAACAACCCTGTAATCGCCATTTGGCTTATGGGCATACCACGATTTTTTTGTAAATACTCCAAAGCGGATAAGATCCTGCCGACGGTGATGTTCCCCAACAAATTCCCAGGCAAGCTCATCGAGGAGCTCAAATGTTCGCCTACAACGCTTAATACAAGCCTGCCGTAAAAAGAATTACCCCATTCTAGGAGTTGACTCTCAAAATGGTAAGACTTCGAGGAATTTGAGCTTAGGCTCCGACTTGTTTTACATCAAACTTATAGTATTGATAAATTTATCGCGGGTTAAGGGTTTGATTACATACCCCGATACGTCGGAGATGGAATTTGCCTTCTGTACATCCAGAGGATCAATTGAAGAGGTTACAATATAAATGTTGATCTTTTTTTTCAGGTGCGGCTTTAACTGTAGATATTTTTCGAGAAAGCCCCAACCATCCAAAACCGGCATAAAGAGATCGAGTAATATAACTTCGGGCAGCTCGTCGGGACTATCTTTCACTGATTCGATAAAATTGATGGCTTCGGATCCGTTTGAAAAGGTTTTAACTTTTCCTACCAAATCGGTCGATTGAATAACCTCATGAGCAAGAAACTGAAAGATTTCATCATCATCGACAAGACAAACGGAATCAATTTTTTTCATACACTATTTGTCGCGGGTTAATTGAACAATAAACTTACTTCCTTTTCCAACAGTGCTCTCAACACTTATAGAACCTCCCATGGCTTCCACCTGGGTTCGCGTTATAAACAATCCATAGCCATTAGCCTTAGGATGTCCGTGAAAAGTTTTGTGAAGTTTAAATATATTCCTGCCATGTTGATTTAAGTCTATCCCCAAACCATTATCTTCCACTTCAATAAAAGTCCAGTCTTCGTTTTTCCTGCTTCTTATTATAATTTCAGGTACACGGTCGGTTGCACGGTACCGTATGGCATTACTCAATAAATTGAGAAATATGCTGTCAAAATATTTTCTGGGATAATAAACCGATTTCGCCGAAGAAAAATCGTAGGACACGGAAATATTTGATTCAAGAATTTCGCCTTGTAACATTCTCAAAATGCTTAGGAAGCCATTCTCAATATCTATATATTCCTTCTCGGTTTTAAAATCGGTCTTAACCTGCCCTGCAACTACCAACTGTTCAAAAGTATTATGCAACGAGGTTACAATCTGATTCTGTTTTTTAAGTAACCTGAGTTTTTTATCAATATCCTCACTCGACTCTACCATATCGCTTAAGAGAGTAAGGTTGGCCAGAGGTGCTCTCAGGTTATGAGACACTATCTGCGTGAATTCTTCAAGTTGATCTTTTTGCTTTTCAAGCTGAGAGAGCATCAATTCTCTTTCGCTTAACTTTTCCTGCAATCTGTTTCTTATGTTTATATTCTCAATAGAAACTGAGGTTATATCAGCCAAAGCCTGCAATAAGCTCACTTCCTCTTCGGTAGGAAGATGGTATTGCGCCCAGTAATTTCCAATTGCCCCTATAGGATCAAGGGTGCGTATAGGAACCATGGCAAGACTTTTCACAAATGTAGGTCTGTATGCATCGTGAGGAATACGGTTATCCTGATATATATCCTCAATAACTGCTGGTTTCCTGTTTTTCATTACCCAACCGCTAATACAGCTCTCCATAGGAAAACGTGAGCCTTTCCAAAGAGGACCAATTGCGTCCTCATCAACGTAGTAACATGTATTGTTCTCCTTTAATACAAAAGTAGCTCCATCAGCTCCGGTTAACTCACGGGCAATGGATCGAACAATCTGGATAACGGATTCGATATCCTTTGAAAGAGATAATTCCTGTACAGCACTGGCTAATTTATCTATCCCAAATACACTGTTTTTAACAATTGAATTTATCATGAAAATTCCTCTCGATAATTAATACTTCAATATCCCCGCTTAAGGTTTTTCTTTAAGAAGGTTAGTCCTATATTGAAACAATTATTGAGTATTTTCTGTTCAATAATCAACAACAAACTGCACTCACTTTTTTATAATTAATCACCAGACAACATATCCTTATACAGATTATGAAACATTGCATCCCAAAAAAGTTACTGTAAAAGTCAGTGGCAATGTTTACGAAATTTCGTTTAATGGCAGCGATATGGTCGACAGGCCATTTACGGCAACCTACAAGGGAAGCCTGAGAAAAAAATAAGGGTTCAAAGCATTGGAATTGTCCACAACCGACTCATGAAAGTCTGGTAGTAGAACAATAGCTTTCGGGATGTGTTCCTATAAGAAACTCAGAATTATGGAACACAAGGCAAAATCCATCCGACCATTTATTGGGGCGAAAGATTACGAGGTTTCGAGAAGCTTCTACAGAGACCTCGGTTTTGAGGAAAGCGCTATTTCTGATAACATGTCCTATTTCAAAACCGAAGGTTTGGGTTTCTATCTTCAGAATGCCTATGTGCAGGATTGGATAGACAACACCATGATTTTTCTTGAAGTAGACAATGCTGAGCGTTATTGGAACGAGCTTCTTACTTTAAATCTGCCGCTCAAATACCTGGGAGTAAAGCTAACGCCAATTCGTCACCTCGATTGGGGGAAAGAATGTTTTCTGCATGATCCCTCAGGAATCCTCTGGCACTTTGGCGAGTTTTACAGATAAAGAAAGACTCACATGTAGGCGTAACTTAACGCTCTTGAAAAACACCTTCAGTTATATGCTTTCCTCAGTTTCTGAACAATATAATTATTTACCAATGAGAACCATTGCTATAATTTTTTCCGTATTATTAAGCACATCCATTTTTGTAAATGAAAAAACAAAAGGCGACCTGTTGATAAAAAATATACATGTGATCGATGTTAAAACAGGGAAAATTAACCAGTCGATGGATGTGGTAATTTGCAGCGATAAGATTTGTAAAATCATTAAAAATAGAAAAACAGCTAAATACGAGGTGCTACAAACTATAGATGGAACAGGTAAATTCTTAATTCCCGGACTTTGGGACATGCATACGCATACCTGGGCTAATTATAAAGATTTCTTCCCTTTACAACTAGCCAATGGGGTTACAGGAATCAGGGAAATGTTTGGAAACCTCGATGAAATAAAAAAAATTAAAGCCGAAATCAAGGATGGTTCCATAGAAGGCCCCATGATAGTAAGTTCCGGGGCAATAATCGACGGAAAACCTCCCACCTGGGGCACCTCTGATGTTGCAGAGACTCCCGAACAGGGCCGAGAATTTGTTCGAAATCAAAAAGCAAAAGGCGCCGAATTCATTAAAGTATATTTTAACTTAAAAAAAGACGTTTATCTGGCTATTGCCGATGAAGCAAAAAAAATAAATCTCCCTCTGGCAGGCCATTTACCAAACCGGGTTCCTTTGGACGAAGCTGTAAAAGCGGGACATAAAAGCTTTGAACACTTTTATAATATACTTGAGTTTTATAGCGATCAAAAAGGCCTGGACCAAATTGAAGAAAGTCGTGAAGGCCGCTTTGTCGGAGATCAATTTTACGAACGCCTGGATTATGGAAATAAAACATTTGATCCAAGCAAATCGGATGAAGTTGTTACCCTTTTGAAAAACGACAATGTTTGGATTTGTCCGACCTACACCGTACACAAAGGTTTTATGAGAGATTATGACCCTACCTATACGAATGATAAACGAATGGCTTTTATGCCGCAAAACTTCATAACGCGATGGATGGAGAACAAGAAGAAACCTTTAACGGATAAACAGATACAGAACTGGAACTCGGACAAGTTATGGTATGAAAGGGTAATAACCGAAAGCAAAAAATATAAGCAAAACGGCATTAAATTTTTGGCCGGAACTGATTCTCCCAATTTTTTTGTGTATCCGGGGTTTAGTATTCACGAAGAATTGGAAATATTTGTAAACGAAGCTGGCTTTTCACCCCTGCAAGCTTTGCAAACGGCAACAATTAATCCTGCAAAATTCTTAAACCTCGAAGATCAAATCGGAACAATTGAAGAAGGTAAAATAGCTAATCTTGTAATTTTGAGTAAAAATCCGCTGGAAGAAATTGGCAACACCAAAAGTGTAGAAGGAATAGTGCTTTTGGGGAGATATAAATCTTCCGGAAAGGACCTGATTAATATTAAGATAAAATAACGTGTAAGGATCTTAGGCGGGTTCCCAATCGCCAACTCACAAAGAAATCACCAAGAATTAAAGTCATAACAAACATTACCTGCTGGTGTTTGTCGTCCTATTTGTCAAGCAACTCAAATGTTTTACTAATATAAAGTGTTTTGCAATTACCCTTTTCAATTCGAGGAAAAACGATTGAAAAGCTACGTGAATTATTCATTACAACCAATCTTACTGTATCGATATCCGGATATCTATGATAGTATATTTCGTCGAGGTATCTGGGATAATAATAAACTACAACTGAAGAATGATTGTTTAGCCTCCCGATACCTTTAGAAAAGTCGGAACCTTCTATTTTATGGCTGATTATTTCATTGGGGTTAGAACTTATCCCGGCTGTAAAAGTTGCGAAATAATGACTATGAAAGATATTAGTGAATTATCGAAATAAATTGAAACTAACTTACGCGTGGTTTTGTTATTTTTATCGAACATCAATAATCAGATAAATTCATACAATGGAGCAACTTATCGAACGATTTATCCGCTATGTAAAAATCAACACCCAGTCGGATGAAAATTCGGCAACCTGTCCTTCAACTCCCCAACAGAAGGTTTTAGCCGGTATGCTTGTAAATGAACTGAAAGAAATTGGCCTTCAGGATGTCGCAATGGACGAAAATGGTTATGTAATGGCAACCTTGCCGCCCAACATCTCGAATAAGGTTCCCACAATCGGATTTATTGCTCACATGGATACGTCGCCCGATTTTATGGCAGAGCATGTTAAACCCCAAGTACTTTCGTACAATGGTGGCGATATTGTATTGAATAAAGAACAGAATATAATTCTATCATCACGGGATTTCCCGGAAATAAACCACTATCTGGGACAAACACTTATCACTACCGATGGAACTACGCTGCTGGGCGCCGACGACAAGGCCGGTATTGCTGAAATTATAACCGCCATGGATTATCTTATAAAACATCCAGAAATAAAACATGGTAAAGTTCGTATTGCCTTTACTCCCGACGAGGAAATTGGCCGGGGAGCCGATAAATTTGATGTTGCAGCTTTTGGTGCCGAATTTGCCTATACTATAGATGGAGGACCTTTGGGAGAGCTGGAGTACGAAAATTTTAATGCTGCAAAAGCGCGGATAATCGTCCAAGGATTGAATGTTCACCCCGGAACTGCTAAAAATCAAATGAAAAATTCGATGCTCGTGGCCTTGGAGCTGAACAATATGCTGCCCGCAGCCGAAACACCTTCACATACCGAAAACTACGAAGGTTTTTTCCATCTTACCTCAATGAATGGTAGTGTAGAACAAACTACTTTAAATTATATTATAAGGGATCATCGTCAACATCTCTTTCATAAAAAGAAAGACCTGCTGGCCAGAGTCTGCGATTTTTTAAATCAAAAATATGGTTCCCATACAGTTACTCTTGAGATAACAGACCAATATCATAATATGAAAGAAAAAATAGAACCTGTATTTCATATTATCAGTCTGGCCAAGCAAGCCATGGAACAATGCGGTGTCGAACCCAGGGTTATACCCATACGCGGAGGAACGGACGGATCACGGCTTTCGTACATGGGGCTCCCCTGTCCTAACATTTTCGGCGGAGGGCATAATTTCCACAGCCGTTTTGAGTTTATCCCTATTAGATCGATGGAAAAGGCAGTAAATGTAATTGTTAAAATAACAGAGCTGAATGCTCAAAGGCCTAAATAAAAAAGGCCGGGTCTCACGACCGAGCCTTTCACTAACCAACAAATCCAAATTGATTATTACTTGAATTAACACCTTTTACGACAAGTCGCAATTTAAAGTTTCAATAAATTCAGATTTCTTTATCTTTTTTTAAAATTTATTTTGTTTATCGGCGTGATAATTTTAGCAATGAACCATATTACGGATCTTCATACCCTTTCCTTTTTCTGCTATGTTTTATTTAAAGAAAACCAATGATATGAAGCACAATAAAACAAGAAAAAACTATTTCGGATTAACCTTTATATCTACCAGCGACGATACAAACGGCCAGTATTTTTTCAGCGAAACAACAATTCCGGCCGGAGATCCTGGCCCACCGCTCCATTTTCACTCGAAGGAGAATGAAAGCTTTTATCTGAAAAAAGGCAAACTACTATTTAATGTTAACGGAAAAGAATTTGAATTGACAGAAGGTGAAAACCTTATTGTTGAAAAAGGTGAAAAACACACCTGGAAAAACCTTTCGGCTACTGATGCTGAGCTTATCATAATTTTTACTCCTCCTGGAATTGAAAACATGTTTATTGAACTCGAAGAAGACTTTGGCCATATTAAGGAAATTGGTCTAAAATACGGAACAGAATTTTTAATTTGAGGCTCACGGATCATGGAATTCTTGATCCCTGATCCTTCTTTCTTTTCTCAGGATTTGAGAAGAGTGTTGATTGCTGATAACTTGGCATTAAAACAAAAAGGGTTTCATCCTTGAAACCCATTTTCAAACCGTAAATTTTATATGGCTACTGTAAACCTCGAATTATTTAAAGGAAAAAAACTGAAGGATGGACGTCATCCTATATCTCTTAGAGTTTATCATCTGAAAGGAAAAAAAACAATTCGAAAAAAATCAAAAACACTGTCTTTAAAAATGACTCCTCAAATGAAAGATATATACATGTTATATGCATCAGGAAAACAGCCGAATGACTTTCTTTTTCCTATCATAGAACGAACTGAAAACTTGGATTTGGAAAGACTAGATCTTTACAACCGCCGAAAAACTTACAATAAGTATTTACGTAAAATAGGAAAAAAGGCAGGTATTAATACCGAAAACTTAACTTCTAAAAGTTCAAGACACACATGGGCAACAATTGCTAAAAAATCAGGTATCAGCATTGCAGTAATTTCCCAAGGATTAGGTCATAATAAGCAGGCTACTACAGAAATTTATCTCGATGCACTCGACAATGAAGATGTTGATTTAGCAAACGAAAAAATAACTACTCTATGAGTTTTGATGGAACCCAACAACCTCAAAAGAGAAATCACGTTCTAAGTCTCAAGTTAGGTGAAACTTAACTTGAAAATCCTAAAATCATTTTAATATCATATTACAGAGTCAGGAAATAAATACACATGTAAACTTTACGAAATCTAAGGTATCCCTTACGTTTTTTGAACAATCATTTACGTATCAGAATTGAACCTTTACAATCTTTTGAAAGATCAGTTATAAAATTACGCTTGTCAAATATTTTATTATTAGCATTACGCATTACAACCTTTATAAGAAAATATCATTTTTAATATATTTATGAGACATATTAAAGATGATATTTTCTTATAAATGGATATTATTTAAATCAAAAAAATTCTTCTACGATTTGTTGAATTAATATGCATTAATGTAAATCACATTGCATTAATGTACATTAATCACCTTAATTTGAATTTATTCAATTTGTTTTCCAAAGTGTTCCCGGCGTTCCGAAATATGAATTTTTCCTTGCCCCAAACACAATTTCAAACTTGTCGATAACTACTCCTGGATCAATCGCCCTAATTCTCAATGTATGCATTCCGGGAGTATTGATACTACTTTTCAATTCTTTTATAGTAACAGAACGCAGCACATTTTCTTTCCACTCAGGGTTATTTTCATCCATGACTTCCTTCAATGCAGCATTTACAATTACCGGAGCAGAATCATCGACACTTACTGAAAACCGCAGTTGATAATCCTGATTGATGGGATGAGAAGGCAGGCAGTAAAAGTAAATATTTGCCTCTCCAGTGGAAGTGGTTAATAAATCATAGCTGAGCTCTGGAGATTTGTCTCCGTTTGATAATGCTGTAACAGGGTATGTACCCATCGCATCTCCCTGGCGGCCGAGTCCTTTCTTTAATTTCCAGCTAAATTCCTTTTCATTTTGGATGCGTGTATAGTGTTCGGCTTCGATTGAAACCACCCCATTGTCTTCAACAAAACGGTTCACCTTACCGTTTTCTGCTTTTAACTTCTTTGCTTCAATCACAACTGGATAAACCGTATCATTCAAATGGAATTTTAAAACAGATTTTACTGTTTTACTTTCCGGAACAAGATCCCAGTTGACCGATACCCAAACTCTTTCTTCCGTTTTGGTGACCCCCGATGTTTTTGAAATATTTATGCAGGGATCACCCGCTTCCACACTCCATTTCAAAGGCTGTATGCCTGAATTGAAAACATCAACGAAATAGCTCCTGTTAGTGAGTGAATTGTACTCTGGTAATTTTAATATTTCCGTTCCCTTTAATGAATCAAAACCTTCAGGCATAATTCCACCTGCGGCTTGTTGCGTTGGAATATAACTTCCGGTTTTCGGCATTTCAAATACAGTCAAACGGCGGGGATTATATTCCATCATGTTTTTCCATTTCCCACTACCCATATTGTTATAGTCTACGGTTATTCTCTTTATCCGCTCAAAAGCCCCCGATGACAGCTCTGCCAGTGCATTCCCGCCAACCCTGCCCTGTTCAGCATAAACCCTGCTCTTGTAAGCATATAATATCTTTTCATTCATGCTCATAGCTCCGGTTACTTTGTACCCTACTAACTGAAAGAAAGCTTCTTTCAAATGCTCCGGTATTTTAGCAGCCAGTTCCTGGGTTTGCTTTTCCAGTTTGTTGTAAGCTTCGATACGTTTCTGCACCTCGTCTCCATTCCCGAATAAGGAAAGCTTCGGGTCCCGGACCGGTGTATCCGGATATACTCCGCTCCAACCCATGTGCTCAGGTTTCCGCGAAAATCCCAGTTGAAAATATTGCTCCAGGATGGCTCCAATTTCCTGAGAATATTCCGGGCCAAACTGTTCCCGGGCAAACCGGGTATAAAATGTATTCACATTTTCAGAGGAATAACGATCGGGGTTCCAAGCCATGTCAAGGAAAAAAGTCATTCCTATTTCATTGGGTTTGATATCGCCTACATTCACAATCCATACATTGCGGGCATTTGTTTCAAAAGCTTTGTGCATCTCGTTGTGGATAAGTGATACAGGAACTGATTCCAACCATAGATAATCGTGCGGACGGCCCCAGTAGGAGATGTGATAGTACACTCCGGCACCACCAGACCGTTTACGTTCCTTTTCGTTGGATAACTGCTGGATATATCCATTATTATCGTCGGCCCACATAATGGTTGCATCGTCGGGGACCCTGGCACCAGCTCTGTAAATATGCAACACCTCTTTGTACGGACAAAATATCTGTGGAATGGCAGTAACATCCTTCCCTGTAACTTCTTTGAGGATATTGCGCTGGGCATCGAAAACACGATTCAGGATCTCTACTTTATCCTCTCTGGTCTTACCGCCTGGCATATCGCCATCGTGAATTCCCCGCATGCCAATGGTATAAATACCATCATAATTGGCTGTGGCTTTTACACGCTGTGTCCAATATTCTTTGAGCTGTTGAGGATTTTCGTCGAAATTCCATTTACCTCTTTCTCCAGTTGATGGATTCCACCGATGCCATTCATCTACATTATTTCGTAACATAGGCTCGCAATGCGAGGAGCCTACCCATATTCCATATTTATCGGCCATCTTGATGTTACCGGGATAAGTGAAAAAAGCACGGGTACACTCATGCATAGCCGGCCAGATGGCGTTTGCTTTCAACCGGAGCAAAAGCTCAAAAATCTTTTCGTAAGTTTTGGGGCCAATATCGCCTGTTTCAGGTTCGAAGGTCTTGGCAGCCCAGGGTTTAAGTCCCCAGTCCTCATCGTTAAGAAAAATACCTCTGAACTTCACCTTGGGAGCGTCTTCAATCAAAATTGGCACTTCAATTTCCAGAACTTCGCGTTTTACAGGTTTAACATCGGCCCACCAATACCAGGGGGAAACACCAATGGTGTGACTAAGGTCCATGAACCCAAATGCTGTTCCACGAGGATTGCTTCCAACAATGTAAATGGTATTGGTTTGCTTATCAGTTATGCTTTTAACAACGTATGCCTCCCATTTCGACCGGAGCTTCTCAATATCGATCCCTGCATTTTTACATTCTTTATCAAAGCTTGGATTAACACCTATCGTACCGGCTTTTATTCTGTAACCTCCTTTTTCGGTTGATTTGAGTTCAGGTCTCCGTCCGGTTATCCGATAAACATCATCGGCAAATAAACCGGCTGCAGTAAATACTAATGAATCCTCTTTATCGGGAATGATTAAAAGAACAGTTTCTTTTGGAGATGAAATAACAAATGTATTCTTTCCCCGGGCAGTTAATAAATGGGGAATTATTAAAGAAATCAGCAGCATCAAATACATTAATTTATGTATTCTGAAATGCTTTTCAATCCTGGTATTCTGTTTAATTTTTAGCATAATTTTTTTATTTCAGCATAAATATATCTTCCACAATCACAAAATCATCGGTACTACCATAATAGTTCTTCCGCTTGTCGCTCCATTGGGGATGTTCTCCCAAAACTTCGATATTTAACTTGTAATTGGCATTTTTCATTACCGGACTTAAAAATTTAACCGAGGAATACTCGTATTTGCTGTAAAAGTCCACAATGGTGCTAATCACCTCAAGGCCATTATTATCTATTATCTTAACCTTTGCATAACCACTGGTCGCATTCGAAAGCGCCTTAATACCCACTCTTGTTCCTTTAAAAGGAATAGTAACTGTAGCTCCTTTCTCTTTGGACATGTATGCTCCCTTATCTCCTTTCCAGTCGCCACTTACAATTTTAGCATTTTTTATTATTGATGAAGCATTTAAAGGTACCGGGCTCCATTTTGCGTTGACAAGGTCGGCATTCCAGCCCTGCTGTAATTCAGGGATAAACATTGAATCTCCTTTAACAGTTATAGGTTGCCACACATAAGTAGCTGCAGATCCTTGCTTCGGAAACGACCACCTGTCGCCTATATACATGAAAAGAGTATCCTTTGCACCCGCAATTGGCAGCACAAACGAACATTGGGAATTCCAGGTTAAAGTTCCTTCTGGAGCAACCAAACCACCTGTTTTCCAGGGGCCTTCCAGGGAGGTGGCCGTCATGTAATAATTATCATTTCGTTCCCAGCTTGTCAGATGCGAACTGAGCCAGAAATAAATGCCGTTCTTCCTAAAAATGGTTGGCGATTCTCCAGTTGGAACCTCTGAAGCTACCAAACGCTTTGCTGATTTATAATCGCTGGCAAGCTCATAAATGAATCCATGGTGAATCAACAGGTATCCTTTCCCGTCAGTATCCTGAAAAGTACCCATATCCCATCGCTTTATCGGATTTCCTTCAAAAAGCAGAGCTCCCTGGAACTTATAATCGCCGTTTATGGTTTTGCAGGTTGCAAAGCCAATGTGCGGATCGGTATATTTCCGGTCGTCGGCATGCATAAGCATTACGAATTCACCAGTTGCAGGACACTTCATCACTTTTACCCGTTCTCCTACGCGGTTTGGTCCAAGCAGGCCCTCGGGTTGGACCGGAAGAACTATCTTTTCGAACTTCCAGTTCACCAGATCGGGCGATGAATAACAGCTAAAACCCGTAAATACATTGGCGGTATCCGATTTATATTCGCCAAACAGGTAATAGAGGTTTCCTTCTTTAATAATACAGGCGCCGTGAGCATTCACTTCGTTATTGAACTGGTCGAACAAGGCAATGCCACTGTAAATGGCATTGTATTTTTGTTGGGAATGACAGATTCCGGTAAAAAATAGTAGGAAAAGGATCAAAATATGTTTCATTTCATCTCTGTTTTAATTAAGTATTTAATTTAAGGAATATTTTTCAAACCAATCGAAGATTGCCTTTGATCTACTTGATTTACCATTACCTGTAGCATATATGCCTAAACCCGGACCATTAAATCTGTTTACCTGGTTTTCGCAAAGAGGGACCAGACTTGGGTTTTCGCCAATTTTAAACATCTTGTCCGGCGATTCACCAAAGCTAAATTCCAGATTAAGATTCTGTGCTTTGACATTCAGATACACATCAGGTAGCGTATATGCCGCTTCTGCAATTATTTCTTTTTTACCATCCGACTTTTTAATCAGTACAATGCGCGACTTTTCCTTTGCAAGGAGATAATAACTTTCGCTGGTACGGTAAAGGATTATTCCTGCCTGTTCGTTGTCTTTTGCTGTTTTAAATGTGAGTTTTGTGGTTGCTGAAAAATGATGGTTTCTGATTCGCTGAAGAAGCATGGATGAGTTTACCAGACTATCGGCTGTATATGAACGAATAGCTAGGGTTAACTTGCTGTTGGTAATATTGTAAAAGTTTTCTTCTGGAATTCTGATGGTATACCATTTTAAAGATAGCTGTGCAGAGTCAAACCCGTCTCTAGCAGGTTCGGGTTTTACAGGAGACCATGGAAGATTTGGACGTTCCTGCTCTGTTAAAACCTTTCCATATCCGGGATTAAAAATGGGTGTTCTATTCTGGAATGTCACTTTACAAAGAAATGTTTCTCTTCCAAGCGGCACCTCTCCATCGACTAACCTTTTGCCAAGGACAACAGACCACCATTCACCATTTTGGGTTTGCACCAGATCGCCATGCCCCACAGCTTGTATAGGATATGATTGTCCCAGATGCCGGTGTGTAAGCACCGGATTGATTTTATCGGAAATATAATTCCCCATTACAGAAGAACTATGGTGTACAGTGATTGCATGGTATTGATCTGTGCCGCCTTCGGCAGTCAATAACAGATAATCATTCCCGATTTTAAAAATATGCGGAGCTTCTGTGGCAACGGCATTATTCGCATGCCCATAGGTTAAAATTTTCCGTTCACCTACAAGCTTTCCTTGTTTCAAATCCAGCTCCTGCCCCCAGATGGCACATTGTCCAGGCCACGATTTGGTTATTTCCCAGTTATTACCAGTATAATAGCATCTGTCGTTTTCGTCCCAGAACAGCGACCCGTCAATACCGGGAGCATCTTTTAGCCAAACAGGATCGGACCATGGTCCTGCTGGATCTTCCGCAGTAATGTAAAAATTACCGCCACATTCAGAACATGTTGACACCAGGTAAAAGATGCCTTTATGATACCGGATTGTGACCGCCCACACACCGTTTTTGTCTTTCAAACCGGAGAAGTTCAACTGCCCCGCGCGGTTAATTCCATACCCAATTAGTTCCCAGTTTACAAGATCTTTGCTGTGATAAACAGGAATACCCGGATAACAGGTAAACGAGGATGTTACCAGATAATAGTCGTTGTTAACCCTACAGATGGAAGGGTCGGGATTAAACCCTTGAAGGATAGGATTTTGAAAGTTGGTTGCATTTTGTCCTTTTGCAAAAGCAAAAAACAAAAGGAACAATAAAGTTAAATTACTTAGGAAAGATTTAATAAACTTAAGGAATATAGATGTAAAATGTAAAAGAAGTATTTTCATCTCTAAACTAAACGGATTAACTAATACTTTCATCTTTAAACAAATGGCAGGGTTATCCTTTTTTCGGGATAACCCTGCTATATCAAACCTTATAATGCTATTAGCCCTTTATTGTGCGTATCCTGGATTCTGTGGGAATTCGCCCGCGTCACGATCACGCACCGATTGAGGAATAGGACGCAGAAGGATATGCTCATCCATTTTATTTGTTCTCTTTGCCAGATTGTTGTACTTGAGCGTACGTTCAATCAATTTTCCGGTTCTTTTCAGATCCATCCACCGTTTGTATTCGCCAACAAGTTCACGTGCCCTTTCATCCAGAATATAATCAATGGTAACACTTGAGGCCTGGATTTCCATGGCAACTTCATTACCCGGAATGGCAGCTCTTTTTCTAACAGAAGTAATCCTTTCGGCCGCTTTAGCGTTATCGCCAAGTTTATGATAAGCTTCGGCTGCAATCAGGTATGTTTCAGCCAACCGGTACAGGAATATATCGCGTGTTCCGGTATAATTGGTTGTATTGCCATGAAAAGCAGCTTTAGGATCATAAAATTTCCACACCATTGGGAAAATTCCTGCGCCACCAACGGTTTCAATGTCCTGTTTCCACCGATTGTAATTCACAATAAAAGCTTTAGGATTTTGTGCCATAATGTTGAGGGAGTCCTGAACAGTAAACGGCTGATCCCACTTTGGAAAATAAACTCTTAAGTCGCCCTTTTTAACACCTAATGCAGCGTTATCAATGGTAGCATTGAAACTACTCTTGAAAGTAATGTCGTAACGGCTGTCGATATTGGTATTAAAAAGTGAATACAAGAACTGGGTTGGCGTAAATTGAGGTTTTTTCCAGTTATATGTCGGGTTTTCACGTTCAAAACCACCTGTAATTTTGGTCCAGGTTTCCCATCCAAAGTGAGCACTTTGCCCGTTTCCATCGGGAGTACCCAAACCTGTCACGCTTAAACTTGACGGATCATACTGAATAGAGAAGATGATTTCCTTATTGTTTTCATTACCTGGATCGAAAACCTGTTTAAAAGTACTAAGGAGAGTATAGTTGCCGCTATTTATAACCTCGTCGGCCAATGAAGCTGCAAGTGCAAAATCGTTGGCAGCAGCATAAGGTTTATAGCCTCTTGTAAGGTGCACAAGGGCAAGAAGATTCTTAACGGCTCCCTGGGTTACACGACCAAACTGTTCGGGTGCAGCAGGAACTTTATCAACCGATGATTCCAGCTCCTTAACAACAAATTCATATACTGCCTGCTCGGTAGCCCTTTCAAAATGCACTACGGCAGAGTTAATTTCATTTTCAACAAGAGGAACCCCGCCAAATTGTTCAGCTAAAAGAAAATAGTAATAGGCACGGATAAACTTTACTTCTGCCAAGAGCTGAGTTTTTCTGGCATCGGTCAGGCCTTTAGCCTGATCGGCTCTGGCAATAGCAGTGTTACAGGTTTGAATGGCACGGTAAACGCGTGAATAAAAATCAGCAACAAATGAGTTTTGAGGGTCCAGATCGCCATATTCATTAAGGCCACGACTATAAACATCCCTATTTTCGTATGAACCGCCAACTATCTCACTTTCCCCGCGGGTATAAATATCCACCCCAAGGCAAAACAACCATGGGTCATCTCCCCAAACATCGCGTAAAGTAGAATAACAGGAGCTTACCAGGGATTCGTAACCGGAAAGGTTCCCAAAATAGTTCTCTGCTGTAATATTACTCTTGTTTTCTTCGGTTAAAAAATCCTCACATGAAAGGATGAACGAAGAAAAAAATATGATTAATATGTATTTAGATATTGTCTTCATTGTATCTTGTTTTAAAGTTCAAGTTTAACACCTAATAAATAAGTTGTGTAACCCGTAGATTCGCCCCATGTATTCTGATCGGCCCACTCGGGATCGTATCCAGGATAAGAGGTAAAAGTGAACGGGTTATTGGTAGTGAAATAGACCCTAAGGTTACTCATATTTAACTTACCAAGAACTTTTTTAGGCAATGTATATCCCAAGGTAATGTTTCCAACACGGACAAAAGAAACATCCTGGTACCGCAATGCATCAAAGTACTTCCCTTTATTTCCGGGTTGAGGATATTCGTTAGAAGGATTGTTAACAGTCCAGTAATCGACATTAAGATTTTTATAATTACCCTCAAGGCTCATATAAGTCGAAATGAAAGTACTGTATAATTGTGCACCCTGTCGGGTATATATATTTGCCGAAAGATCCCAGTTTTTATATTTGAAAGTATTGGTTATGCTACCTGTCCATTTGGGTGCCAGTTGTCCGATGACCTTTTTATCCTTGGAGTCGATAACACCATTTTTATCCAGATCTTTTATTTTCACCTGTCCTGGTGTTTGTCCATATTTAGCGGCTTCTGTGGCTTCTGAGGTTTGCCAGATTCCGTCAAAAACATAATCGTAATTAACCTGTATGGGTTGTCCAATAAACCATTTGTTACCTACGTCATCCTTTTTAGCACCATAGAGTTCCATGATTTCGTTTTTGTTCGTATCAAAGATTATACTGGTGTTCCACGAAAAATCTTTCGTTTCAATGTTTACTGTATTGAGGCTAAATTCAAGCCCTTTGTTTCTTACCCATCCTACATTATCCCAAACGGATGTCCATCCAGTTGTCTGGGGTAACTGACGCTCCATTATCAGGTCTTTGGCATCGCGCTGATAAACATCCACAGAACCGTTGATCCGATTATCAAAAATACCATAATCAAGCCCGAGGTTTATCTCTGTAGTTTTCTCCCAGGTGAGATCGTAATTGGCCAAACGGTTTTTATAATAAGCTGTTGCCGATGTTCCGTTAAAATCATAAAATTTCTTCGAAACTGTTGCCTGCGTTCCATATATATCCACTGCATCATTGCCGGTTATGCCATAACTCAGACGCAATTTCAGGTTCGAAATAGCACTTATATTCTTCATAAAGTTTTCTTCGGATAATCTCCAGGCAAAGGCTGCTGATGGAAAAAATGCCCACTTATTGCCTTCGGCAAGGCGCGAAGATCCATCGTAACGGCCCGAAACTGTAAATAAATACCTGTCGTGTAACGTATATTGCAGCCTTCCAAGGTAAGATGTAAGTGTTCTCTGTCTATAATCAGTCTGTGCTGCACTTATGTCGGTTTTAGCAACTGCATCAATGTTGTACCATTCACTGTTGTAAGGAAAATTTCTTGCCGACTGGTTTGCTTCTTCCCATCTGTCGTATTGGATACTTTGAACGAAACTAAAATTAAGATTATGAATTCCCATATTCTTTACATAGTTCAACATGTTATCCATTACATATCCAAAATTGTCATTTGTAAGATAAGAAGCATTCGTATTCGCTATCTTTCCTGCTGCGCCTTTACTATATTCTCCCTGATAAAAGCCACTTCTCCTGTAAACCATTTGAGGAGAAAGCTGGGAGCGTAAAGTAAGGCCTTTAACAGGTTCCACCTGTAGGTATATATTTCCAAAAGCCCTGTACCTGCGGTTTTCTCTTAACTCACCATCCTCCTCAAACATTGGATTAGTAACAAAATCGTTCCGGTATGCAAAGAATTTAGGTTGACCGTTCTCGTCATAAGCTGATGCTACTGGCGGAAGCCTGTATGCAGATCGAAGGACTTCATAACTTCCCTCGTTTTGAATGCTGTATGTAAAATAAAGATTACCACCTGCTTCCCATTTCTTCAAAAATTTGCGGTTCACATTCAATCGCATGTTGTACCGGTTAAAATCCTGACCTGGCGCGGTACCTTCTTCTTTCAGTTGTCCGATACTCAGGGCGAATGAACCTTTTTCATCTCCTCCGGTAGCTGTAATTGTATTGCTCATCTGCACCCCTTTCCGCAGAATAAAGTCAATCCAGTCGAAATACTCCCCGCGGTCAATCCGGCCCCATTCATCGGCTGTAAAAAAGTCGGTATTGGTTCTTTCGGTACTTTTACCCTGTTTTTGAAATAAATCCGTTCTCCACTGAACATATTCCGGGCCATTCATCATGTCGGGCAGGTTACTGGCTACGCGGTAACCATAATATCCGTCGTATTGAATTGCAAATTTCCCTTCTTTACCCTTTTTGGTTGTTACAATGATAACACCATTCGCACCCCGTGATCCGTAAATAGCTGTAGCGGAAGCATCTTTTAAAATGTCGATCTTTTCGATATCATTTGGGTTAAGGTCGTTCAAGCCTTCATTTGTGGGAATACCATCAATAACAAATAGAGGGCCGCTGTTCGAATTTTTGATAGAACTAAGTCCACGAACCCTAATATCGAAGTCCCCTCCCGGTCTGCCAACATTTCTTTCGATGTTCACACCGGCAATTCTCCCTTGTAAAGCACTAGTAGCATTAGGCGAAGAAGTTGAAGTGATTACCGCTGACTCAACAGAGCCAACAGAACCTGTCAAATCTTTCTTTTTAACTGTACCATAGCCAACTACAACCACTTCATCGAGCGATTTAATTTCGGGTACTAACACAATATCAATTACAGTTTTCCCCTCAGTGGATATTTTTTCGGTGAGATAGCCCACAAAAGAAAAATTCAGCACAGCATCCGGATTATTTAAATCAAGAGAATACTTACCATCTATATCGGTTACAACTCCAAGTGTGGTTCCCTCAACCAGCACATTAACCCCAGGCAATGGCTCACCTGTATTTGCATCCTTTACAACTCCGGTGACTTTTCTTTGTTGATACCTTAATTCATTTGGCTTATATATCACAACAACCTTATCCTTAATTTCATACGATAAGTTTTGATTTTTAAGCGCAAGCTCCAGGATCGTATTTATAGACTGATCTTTGACTGACAAGGTTACGATATCTTTGTCGTTCAGTTCCTTGTTGCTGTACCAGAATGAAAATTCACTCTTTTTCCCGATTGTCTCAAAGAGTTCTTTAATAGTAACATTATCTAATTTAAGACTAAGTTTCGTTTCCTGGGAGTAAGTTGTAGTTGCAAACACTCCCATTGTTCCTACTATTGCCAAAATTATCGATATTTTCATAAGCCGCAGTAGTTTATTGTAGTTAGGAAAATGGCTAAAAAAAGCCTTATACGAAATTTTTTTCATACTTTTGAAATGTTTTAGTTTAATTAATTTTCATCGCTTTAGTTGGCTGAAACAACCATGAAATCGGGAAATGTTCGAGCATTTTCCGATTTTTCTTTTTAGTCTTCAGGAGCTGTTCATAGTTATTTAGTGTAAAAGATTAGTAGATGTAAAAAGAAAGCTGAATGTTTAATTCTTTTTAAAGTATATCATTATTGTATCATTTCTTGTTTCGTAAATAAAGTTTTTGTGAAGTTTCATTATGTCAAGTGTTTGATAAATAGTCCGGTTTTTATTGAACAACCCGGTATAAACTTCACTATTTAATTTTTCTGTCATCAATTTCACAGGGACATTATAATTTCTTTCGAGCGCCCTTAAAATAGAAGGAAGGTATTCATTATTGAAATAGAACTTACCATCTTTCCAGGAGGCATCCAACTCGGCATTCACTTTCTGCACCGAAATCTGAGCCATTGATTTTTTGTATGAAGCTTTTTGATTAGGTTTCAGATAAACCATTTCATCTTTCTTGCTTTTATTCAGCGATAAGGAAATTGATCCTTCCAGGAGTGAGGCTTCAAATAAATCTTCTTCAGGAAATGTTTTAACATTAAAGTGTGTCCCCAATACTTTTATAGAAACGTCAGAAGTTTTAACTATAAACGGATGTTTTTGATCTCTGTAAACCTCGAAATAGGCTTCTCCGCTTAAACTTACCTCACGCGTTTTACCCTTAAACTGAGATGGGTATTTAATATGTGTACCTGCATTAAGATACACTACGGTGCTATCAGAAAGTACAATTTTAGTTTTTACGCCATAAGGAGTTACCGATTCGAGGAACGTAACATGAGTTTCGGTTTTAGGATTTATAAACCAGGAAAAAACCGCCACGGTTATCAAAATTGCAGCTACTGCGGCAGCAGCAGGGATCCAGAAATTAAACCGCTTATTGGCTTTGGGGCTAAGTACTTGCGATTGAATATTAGAAAAAATTCTTTCCTTGATTTCATCTGATGAAACCAGGCCATCATCGACGTTTTCACTTACAATTTCGTAAAACTTCCTGTTTCCTTCGCTTTCACTTAACCATAAGTTAACAAGTTCTTTCTGTTCGGCAGATGCATTTCCATTGATTACCGACGAAATTGCAGCCCATAATTTCTGATCACTTTCAACCATTCTTTTGCTTTTATAAAATGTAAGACCGCTAAAATCTAAAACATAGCTATAGCTATGATAAAAAAAAATGAAAAAAACTACATATAGCTAAAAATATGGATGTTAAAAAAGGGAGTAAAGATACTTTTTAAGGGAATTGTGCAATTTCTTTAATGCAGTAACCATTTGTGCATGCACTGTATTTTCAGAAATGGAAAGGATCTCGGCGATTCGTTGATGAGTTAATTTTTCGTTTCGCGACATCTGAAAAATAATTCTGCACCGATCGGGCAATTGATCAATTGATTTTTGGATTGCTTCTTCAAGTTCTTTGTTGATCAGAATTTGTTCAGGATTTAATTTATCCGGTTCCTCATTGAAAGTATAATCTTCGCTGGCTCTGGGTTGTTTGACCTCCCTTTCGAAAAAGTTAAAGGCTTTATTTCGGGTAACTATAAACAGGTACGCTTCAATGTTTTCGATTTCAGGTAATTTTTCTCTGTTCAGCCATACGCTCATAAAAACCTCAGAAACAATCTCCTCGCAAAACACTCTCGATCGGGAATAATATCGGGAAAAATTCCATACCCGCTGAAAATATGCATCATAAAACCTCCTGTAGGCAATTGTATCGCCCTGGGAGATAGAAATTAAGATGTCTTCCCTCAGTTTGGTCGTGTCCATTAACTCCGGATATTTTGACAAACATAGTTAATTTTAACTATGAATAGAAATTATGGAATTGCACGATGTAAGTGCTTAACAATTATTACAAATAAGCCACATCAATAATTGATTTATAAAATCTATCTCCACTCCTCACATTTTAACCCATTTTCTTCAAGTAATTCAACAATTTCCATGATCTGATGCATTGTAAACCAATATCTTTTCAATAAGACATCTACACCGTTTTCTGTTAATGGAGTATGCATCCACACAACAGGAAGAGGCTTTTCTACTACTTTGCCGGTAATTGAATCTATAGGCCTGCAAATATCAATGGCAAGTTTTACGCCATCTCTCATTGTGATGTATTGAGAAGTTACATTGTACTTTTCTGAATAAATTGGTTTGCTGTAACCAACATACATGCCTGGCTTTGATATACGTTCGTGGGAGTCTTTTTCCGATTGAGTTGGGACTATTTTTTTTGTCTCTGATATTTGTGCCCTGGTTGTAAGGGAAAAAGCAAGTATTAAAAAAATAAATAATAGTGATTTCATAAAAGTGTTCTTTTTAGCTATTTGGTAAATTTTTGTAGAAGGACAATCCCGGAGTCAAAATTAAATCTTTACCTGAAAGAGGAAAGAACCTAACGGACATAAAGAGAAATAAAACGGACATGTTGTTCATGATCTGTTTACAGGTGTTTTAAAACCTCAATTCTTGATAACTCTGCTTTTGATATCCCTTGCTAAATGCAAAAGCCATCGTGATTCGCATCAGAATGGCTTTCCTGTTAAATATGAAAAAAAAGAATTTTATTCTCTATTCGTAAAAGCTAAAAAAGACTTAATATTTGAAGGATACATTTTGAGATGACAACACCAGGGACCGAAATCCCTGGTGTTTTGTGCTTTTAAGATAACCAATCTCAAAAGACATCTAACTTAACCAAATTGTATATAGCAAATCAAATAGTTATGGCCGCTCAACCTTAAAATGCCAGGTTGCATCGGTAGCTGTATAATAAAGTATAAACTTATATTTACCGGCAACATCAAGTTTCATATTTGGGTCGGATTTTATAAGAGGTTTAGAAACGGTATTACTATCGAAAACCTTAACGTCACTACCTGCTTTAATGCTTAACTCCGGAATAGTGCGGGGTCCCATTGTGTAACTCCATCCCCATCCTGTATCCTCAGGAGAATAGCAAAGTATTCTGAAGTTGTCGGTTGTGGCTTCGGTAACAACATAATAATACTTATTTTCGTAATCATAAATCATTTCAAGAGCCGGGGTAGCCCATTTGCCATTCAGCCCTGTTAGCCCTACTTTTGTAAAGTTTATGATGCTTGACTTACCGGTATTAAGGTCAACTTTAAAGAATTTCATTCCAGGGGTGGCGTTTAGGTTACCACCTGTTAACGATAGTGCAGCTAATGAACCTCCGTATGATTCACCAAATTCAGAAGTGGTATGGCCAAAATCAACAAATTTGTAGCCAGTATTTGTATGATCCTTCCAATTCATATCCACATATCCGGAATAAATTTTGTTGAGCCCGATAATTCCGGCATCGCTTGTGGACCAGTCGTTGAAATCACCGGCAATATTTAGCAAATCGCCGTCAACGCCAGCTTTCCCAATCTTAAATTTTATGCTTTTAGGCTCAGACTTTACAATGGTAAAGTTGGTTCCAATAGTGGCTGTTACGTAAACCTGAACTGTAGACACTTTGTTGATTGGCAGAGCCAGATTCTTTTTACCTACAAGTTTATCATATAAAGCCTGATGGTCGATGGTGAAAGATGGTGTACTGATATTGGAAGCCAGAACCATGTCGGAAACGGAACCAGCTGACATGTAAATTTTATAGGTGGTCGCAGACTTGAAACCAAAATCTGCCGGAGACCATTCAAACTTAACAGTAGCTTTTGCATCGTAGCTGGTTTTATTTATAACCACAGTATCCATAGATTGAACTGATGGTACAACGATATTGCTATCGGGTAATGCCATGGTTTTCTCAAGCTCATTATTATCGCACGACCAATAAAAAGAAACTGCACACAATAAAAAAAGATATTTTATATATTTCATAGCTTTAATGTTTAATATTAATTAATTGTAGCCGGGTTTATGAGTTAAATTCGTGTTTGAAATAAGCTCGGAGGCTGGAAAATCAAAAACATTTTTATATTCAGGAAAACCTTGTCCTTCGTAGCTTCCGCCTTTCCATTTCCAAATGAACGAGTTCGAATTAAATAGTCCCCAGCGGATAAGGTCAGTGCGGCGAAACCCTTCCCAGGATAATTCAACTGCGCGCTCTTTTACAAGATAATCCTGATCGTATGATGAAACTGAAGGTAATCCCGCTCTTGTCCTTATATTGTTAATGTAAGGTATTGCTACCGATGTTTGGCCCAAATGAAGACATGCTTCAGCATAGTTTAAATAAATTTCGGCCAGGCGTATCATTGGGAAATCGATACTTGCTTTTGCCGATGCCGAGCCATAAGTGGCTGCCGTTTCCCTGAACTCAGCAGGAGTAAGGTTGTGAGGGATATTGTTGTATTTGTAAAAGCTCAATCCCTGCGAAAATTCTGATAAGTCAGTCATTTTTTCGGTATGGCCTTTTATCCAGAAATTGGCTGCACGCTTATCAGTATAATTGTATGGCCCTTTATAACGGCCATCACTGGCAATTTCGCTTGCAGGAACTGAAACGCCAAAATAATCTCTTGCATATTCGAATGGCATCCGGACTCCAGCCCAGCCATTGGCTACACCTAACATGTACAAGCTGTTGCCATTTGCATCTTTTTGATCGTCGGCGGCCTGAAAGGAAGCTTGTACAAGGAAAATTGTACCACCCCATGACCTGCTGTTTTGAGCATCGTAATAAATTGAAAACAATAACTCTTTCTTAGCATCGGGATTCTCGCCGTTGTCGCCACGGAAAAGGTCAAAATAATTGCTGCAAAGTCCATAGTTTAATTTAAATATTTCTTCGCAAGCTTCCTTACATTCTTTCCACATTGCATCACCTTTTGCGGTCACTTTTCCACTTGCATCAACAGTACTTTTGTATATTTCGGCATTCAGGTAAACGCGTGAAAGTAATCCCCAGGCCGAACCTTTATCGGCACGTGGATAATTACTGCCTGCCACACCTAAAGCACTTTGGTCGGAAACGAGATCCTTCAATTCATTTACTACATAATCAAATACTTCCGATCTTTTGCCAAGTTTAGGGCTTATAGCTCCAAAAGGAGACTCCTCAGTTACAAAGGGAACATCGCCGAAAGTATCCAGGGCAATCCAATACATCATGGCTCTAATAAAACGGGCTTCCGCGCGCAGTTGGTGTACTTTTGCAATTACCTCTTCGCTGCAGCCCCGGCTTTTAAGTTTCGAATCGGTTGTTTGTTTCAGAAATTCATTAGCATAGGTTATACCATGTAAAGTTCGGGCATAAATGGCATAAGTAGCCGCGTTATTGGCAGTAGACCAAGTATTTTTATTAACATCCTGTGTCCAGGCATCTGCTTCCCAGTCGTTTTTGCAGGCGTCGGTTGAACATTCCTGAATGCTCCACAATGCCCTTATCAGCTCCGATGCCCCTGCATCGTCTACTTTAAGGTCTCCTGTGTTACTAAAGCACAGATATAGTTTTGCAAGCCCGGTTAAATAATTATTAATGTCGTTACCATAGGCTTTTTCGGAGGTAAAATCAGTCTCATTAAAGGGTAATGCATCCAAATCGTCGGTGCACGACGTAAATATATTAATGGTTCCCAGGGCAAGTACCAGACCAAGTATTATTATTTTTTTCATAGTTTTTCTGTTAATTAATTAGAAATTAAGCATTGCGCGAAGAGTGTAAGTTCTTGTTCGTGGGTCGAAACGCCCGTCGATACCTGATAAGCCAAGTTCAGGCTCAACTCCCGAATAATCTGTAATTAACAATACATTGTTCACGCTGGCTGCCAAACGTAAGGATGTTCCTTGTTTTTTAAAGATGTTATCAAATGTATAACCTAAGTTTACATCATCAATTTTGAAGAAAGAAGCATCTTCCAGCCAATAGTCGGAATAGTTTTGAGCATCGCTGTTTGTAGATTTCCAACCAGTTTTATAAACTGCTTTATGAAAGTTATTTAACCGGTTATAATTCAGATTGTCATTTGCGGTAGTGGAATTTGCCCGAGCATAGTTGTTGAATGCCCAGTTCCCTTTCGAACCATGACCGTTAAATCCGGCATCCCAGTTTTTATATCTGAATTTTACATTTACGCCATAGAAAAAATCCGGCGTTGGTTTCTTCCCTGTAAGATACCGGTCGTTATCGTCTATAATTCCATTCTCATCCCGGTCAACAAAGGCATTCTGTATTGGGTGTCCGTTGGAATCGTAAACCTGTTGGTACGGATAAAAGATACGAGGTGAATATCCTACCCTTTGTTGTTGGATATAACCACCTGTACCAACACCTATAGATTCAGTAGGAATAAAATATTCATCGTTTATTTTATCATCTCCAATGGTTAGCTTTGTAAATTCGGTATTCTCGAAGGTACCTGTTAACCCAATATTAAGAGATGTTG
Source organism: Bacteroidota bacterium (assembly GCA_023429135.1). Classification (GTDB taxonomy): domain Bacteria; phylum Bacteroidota; class Bacteroidia; order Bacteroidales; family JAAUTT01; genus JAAUTT01. Next base: position 54,430 of record JAEYWD010000057.1, read on the forward strand.
TCGCATTTCGGATGGGATAATAGTCGAGCGCAATTTCTACTCCCTTGTTTTCTATACTACCAATATTGGTGAGCAAAGAGTTGGAAAAGTTAGCCCCAAGAGGAATTTTAACTTCATTTAGAAGATCTTTGGTGTTGCGTTGGTATATATCCACACTACCGCTGAGTTTGCCATCCAATACACCAAAATCCAAACCTGCATTAACAGTAGTTGTTTCTTCCCATTTGATATTCGGGTCATAAGCGGCAGGTTTTAGGTTGAAAAATAAACCTTCGGATCCCATATTATAGCGATAGGCAATGTCGGTGGATAAAATATAATTTGCAAGATATGAATAGTTTGCAATTCCGCTTTGTTGGCCGGTAACGCCCCAACCGGTACGGAGTTTTAACTGGCTAAATAGGGGTGAGTTTTTTAGGAATTTTTCCTCCTTTAGGTTCCATGCCAAAGCTGCCGATGGAAATAATCCCCAACGATTCTCTTTTGCAAAACGGGACGATCCGTCGTTACGCAAGGTTAAGGTGAGAAGATACCTGCTAAAGAAAGAATAATTTAAACGAGTATAAAATGAAACAAGGTAATTTTCCTCTCCGTGTTTATACACTTTACCGTAAAGATCATCTTTAACGTAGTGGATATTTGAGGCTTCATTATCATAGTTGCCCGCTAAACGTCTTTCATTTTTGTCCATAAAATAAAAATGCTGCCACGAATATCCTGCAATTGCATTAACCTGGTGGCCTTTAAAGTCGTGACTGTAACTCGCATAGGTTTCCAGCATCTTATTTTCTCTGAATTTGCTTTCCATATAGTATGTGCCCACTTTGGGAGCAATTGCATCGTTAATTAATCCCCAGTAACCTGGATCAGTTCTTTCCCTGGTGCTGTAATCCTTACCATCCAAGCCAACACTCAGTTTTAAAGAGAGATCTTCAAAGCCATGTACCTTATAGTTAAGATCTCCGTTGAGAACATATCCATAATCATCTCTTCTGTCGAAGATCCTGTTCTTGTACTGAAGCGGATTGTTTTCAGCATTACTCGCCGGAACTAAATCAGCTCCTCTGCCGTTACCTCTAATCCAGTAGCCATTATTGGTGGTGTAATCAATTGAACCATCCTCATTATAAAAATGTACAGGGAGGGTTGGATTAAAATTGGTAGCATTTCTATAGCTTGCATTATCTGCTGAATTGACAGTAGAAAATGCTTTAGCGTTCAGGTTGAAAGTGAGATGGTTCTTTAACAAATTAGGCGACAGGTTTACTAACAAACTTGGTTTTTTGCTCCAGCTACCTTTAATAGTCCCCCTCTCATCTATATAACCAACAGAAGCCCTGTATGGTAAGTGCCCATTTGCAACTGTACCCGAAAGGGCAAGATTATGGGTATGTATTATTCCGGTTTGGGTTACCTTACTTATCCAGTCAATATTTTCATCGTCCATAAGACTGTTAGCTAATGCCAGGTTAGTTGGGCTGTCGGCATAAATCTCACGTACGAGTGATCTGAATTCGTCAGGCGACAAAATATCAGTTTCCCCAATGTAATTTCTTAAACTTAAAGAAGCTGTGTACGATACTTTAACTTTCTGGTTCTTATCAGGCTTTTTGGTTGTAATAAGGATTACTCCTCCTGCCGCCCTGGAACCATAAATGGCCGCTGCCGACGCATCTTTTAAAACTGTAAAAGATTCAATATCGTCGGGGTTGATTGAGGATAGCCCATTATAATTTAAAGGGACTCCATCAACAACAATTAACGGATCGTTAGATGCATTAAGAGATGCAGCCCCACGGATACGTATGGTTTGGTCGGGCATAACATGCACCCCCGCCACTTTACCTCTTAAAAGGTCCTGGCTGGAAGTTACAACTCCGCGATTTAGATCTTCGGCCTTGATTGAAGACACTGAACCTGTTAAATCTTCTTTTTTAACAGTACCATACCCAATAACCACAACTTCCTGCAACGATTGTATGTCCTCGTCAAGCTGCAAATCAAGGTTGTTTTCAGCAGGCACTTCTCTGGTTTTGTAGCCCACCATACTAATCAGAAGTATTGCCGGTTGTTTTGTGAGATTTAATTCGAACTGACCTTCGGAGTTCGAAACGGTTCCGTTATTAGTTCCTTTTTCAATAATAATAGCACCGGTAATCGGAACTTTTGATGCGTCCGAGACTTTTCCCGTAATTTTGGTTGCCGGGTTTTGGGAATAAGACGTAATTGAAATTAGCAAGAATAACCCTGTAATGAACAACCACAAATGGTTAATTAATTTTTTTTTCATAAACCTAATGTTTAGTTAATAGTTAATGATCTTCAATAAGAAAGTCACTTCCTTACTTTGTAGTTAATTTCTGTTCTTATTGATGTCAAAAGTAAATTTGAAGCAGGGAGAAGAAAAGAATATTAAGGACAGAAATAGATATAAAACGGACTAATCCATGAGGACAAAATGAAAATAATTCACAGAAATTATAAGATTTTTATCTTTTAATTTTTGCCAATTCAGAAATACATCTAACGATTAATAATAAATATATGTAGATGAAAACATCTTCTATATTTCTTGCTACTCAAGGGAAGTACTAATTCGATGAATAACTGTAAATTTAAGTTGTAACAAAAATTATAATATGCGTAGGCGAATTTTTTATTGTTTTTGTCCGAATTGTGCTATTGCTTTTTTTCTTGAACTTTATCTTTGATCTTTATAAGGAAAAAAATGCAAAGAGTGATTTTGTTTGTTTTATGTTTCATATTTCCTTATCCCATTTTCGGACAGGAAATGAACTATAATACATTTGATAATTCAATATTAGACCCTGATGCAACTTCTGTTCGTTTTTTTCTTCAGGATAAACAAGGTTTAATATGGGTTGGAACCAATAAAGGCCTTTACAGTTACGACGGCTACGAATCGTTTCAGCATTTTACACCTGGAAGTCGCGAAAACAGGATAGTAAAGTGTGGATTGTTTTATAAAGATGAATTTTTGTTGATGGGTTCTGAAAATGGAATCCTGATGTATAATTTGAAAAATGGTAAGTACATGCCATTTGAAATCGAATTTACAAAGGATATAAGAGCCATGGTACTTAGCGAGAACGATCTGTGGCTTGGATGTGATGATGGTATTTACAGGTATAATTTCAGCCAAAAAAAAATCTTCGAAATGTTTGTTAATCCTGCGGGAAGCAGGAAAACCGAAATGATTAATACTCTTTTGGCTGATGATGAATTTGTTTATGTAGGAGCTTTCGGACTTTTCGGGAGGTTTTCTCTTCATGATTATCACTTTAATAAAATTGAAAGCCTAACTAATGAAAGGCGACTGGTTAACTCCATGATAGAGGATAAGGCGAGAAATTGTATTTGGATTGGAGAAGGCCACATACTTACAAAATATGTCCCTTCGGATAATTCATTTGAAAGTACCAGTGGTTTTCCTGTTGTTAAATCAATGGTGCTCGATTGTGACAATAATCTGGTTTTAGGAACCGACAATGGGTTATACATCTACGACGGAAAAAATACACGCCATTTTGTACATAGTGCCCTTAAATCAAACTCACTGGCCAATAATATTATATGGAGTATTTTCAGGGATGGTTCAGATAATATTTGGTTGGGAAGCGATTATGGAATTTCATTGGCACCACGCCACCGAAGATTTGACTTTATACCTGTTTTTCAGTTTAGCGGGCTTGAACAAGGAAACCAGTTTTATACTATTTTTCGCGATTCCAGGGGCTATTACTGGCTTGGAGGGGATAATGGTTTAATTCGTACACGCCAGATAACTGCAGTAGATCCAAAAATACGCTGGTATAATATGGGGAACAGTAATTTCTATATTCCACATAACCATATCAGGAACATTTTTGAAGATAACGAAAACAACCTGTGGGTAAACACCGATTATGGAGTTTGCAAATATGATTATCAAACTGAGAAATTCTCCGTCCATTTTATTATCAGTAAAGATAGTTCTCATAACGCGAACTGGGCATATGATATCAAAGAAGATGCTTTCCGAAATATGTGGGTCACAAGTTATGGCGGAGGGATTTTTAAATTAACTAAAAAGCAACTTGTTGAAAATAACACAAGTACTGCAGGAGCACATTATTCTATAAAAAATGGTCTGTCAACCAACAACATCGATCGGATTGTATTTGATAAAACCGGAAAAATCTGGGCTTTAAACCATACTAACGGAGTCGATATCATAGATCCTTCAACCGGTGAAGTAAAAAAATACCCAATACTAAACTATACTGAAGGAAAATTTCCAACTACTATTCTTGTTGATAATGAAAGAAATATCTGGGTTGGATTCCGAAACGGAGTTGTTTGTATAAATCCATATCAGAATAAGGTAAATACAGTAAAATTTGATGATGCTGAAAATGCAATGGTTTTTTCATTATTTCAGGTGGAGGATAAGATCTGGGTTACCTCTAACGAAGGCCTTTGGATAATTGATAAAAAGGAGTACTCATTATTTCATATCAACGTCACAAACAGGGTGTTTTATAGTATGTATTACGACGAGAGCTCTCACAAGGTACTTCTTGGCGGAGTGGATGGAATTGCTGAGTGTTCTCCGGAAATTTATGCATCAAAAAGTGAAACTCCTAAAATTATAATTTCTTCAATTTTAGTAAATAACAAAAAATATGTAAACAGTAATAACGAATTGGCAATTTGGCAAACTGATGAGATAGAATTACCATTTAACCAAAATAACATTGTATTGGGATTTTCTGATTTACAATATTCCAGGGAAAACAGAGGGACATCCTATGTATTTAGGTTAAATAAAAATGACGAAAACTGGATATCTCTGAATGCTGATGAAAAAATCTACCTGAATAAACTTACTCCCGGTACTTATAATCTGGAAATTGCTCAAAAAAATTTGAGAAATGCTCCTGCAACAATATTACGATCATTTGTAATTATCATAAATCCTCCCTGGTATTATAGCTTACCGGCAAAAGCAATTTACCTTCTTGTACTTGCCGGTTTGATTCTTTGGATCGTAACTTTTTTTCATCAGAAGCAAAAATTAAAGTATGTTCGTATTGAAAAAGAAAAAACTCTTGAACAGACAAAAATGAAGGTAGATTTTTTTACCAACATTGCCCATGAATTTAAAACACCGCTGAGCCTCATTATTGCTCCCTTAAGCAAGCTAATTCAGGAAAAGAAAAACGATAAGGAAAGAAATGATCTTGAATTGATTCATCAGAATGCGATGAAATTAAATTCCCTTGTGCAGCAAGCTATTGAATACTACAGAGATGATAGTAAGATGCCAATGGGGCTTGTAGTTTCGCGGCTGGAATTTATTGAATTCGCTCGAAGTATATTTACTGATTATGAGTCGAATATGAAAGAACGACAATTGGATTTTATTTTCAATTCCGATTTTGATGAACTATTTATCGATGTGGATGTGTTAAAAATGGAATCCATATTGAACAATCTGCTTTCCAATGCCTGCAAATATACTAACATCGGCGACAGTATCATTTTGACATTAAAATATCGGCCCAAAGATAAAAAGCTCCAAATAATTGTCTCGGACACCGGGCCAGGAATACCGGAAAAAGACAAGCCTTACATTTTTCAACGGTTTTTTCAGTCTTCTGCTAATAAAGAAAGGGGAGGCACAGGTATCGGGTTGTACCTGGTAAAAAATTTCACAGAATTGCATGGTGGAACTGTGAATGTATTTTCTGACACGGCAGAAGGGACAACTTTCGTTGTTGAAATACCGGTAATAATGAACGATATTATTAATTCGGCGGAGTTGGAAGAAAAAGGAAAGGCTGCGTCAAAACAGGAACCGCTTTTGCTGATTGTTGAGGACAATGTGGCACTGGCTGGTTTTATTCATCAGATTTTTAGTTCGGAGTACCGCTGTGTAGTTGCTTATAATGGGAAAACCGGATTAAAGATATGCAACGATCTTAAGCCCGATGTTATCATCTCGGATATTATGATGCCCGTGATGGATGGTTTGGATATGTGCCAGAGAATTAAAGATAATATTGCCACTTCTACAATCCCGATTATTCTGCTAACTGCCAAGGACGATAAGGAGACCGAATTAAGAAGTATCAATATTAAAATTGATGCCTTTATCGCCAAACCATTTGAGCCGGATATTCTGTATTCGCGCGTTAAACAGTTGCTCGAGGTTCAAAAACAACTCAATAAAAAGATTAGAATAGAAAAACTTTCCTCTCCGATAGTTGAAAAGGAGGATTCGGAAGATGAATTATTTCTTGCTCATGTAACCAAAATTATCGAGGAGCAAATGGCAAATCCTGATTTAAACGTCAGTTATTTATGTGACAAAGTAAATATTTCGCAGAAACAGTTGTATCGGAAAATAAAACATCTAACAGGGTTAACGGCCGTTGATTATATCAAATCTATCAGGATGAAAAAGGCGGCAATACTTTTATCGAATAAGAATTTTACCGTTTCAGAGGTGATGTATAAGGTAGGATTTTCAAGCCACTCTTATTTTGCCAAATGTTTTCATACCGAATTCGGTAATACACCCGGGCAGTTTACAAATGAGGAACCCACAGTTTGATATAAACTTCATAAATTGCCTGTAGCCACAGGCGGGCTATTTTTTAGCTGTTTTTGTCCAAAATGTGCTTTTGCGGTAATACCCTGCGGATAATTTTGTACGATCTATTTATCAGTTATTAATTTAATCTTGTCTTATGAAACACAGACTTTCTACTTGTAAACAACTACTGATTCCGGGTTTTACACTTCTGATTATTCTCCTGTTCTTTGGTGGCTGCCAGAAAAAATTAACTTCGCATTCAGCCTCAAAAGTTGCCGCGCTTTACTGCATCGGGGCCGACATTTCATTTATTCCTCAAAACGAAGCGCGCAGGGGAAACACCTATACCGATACTGACGGAAAAACAAAAGATATTTGCCAGATCATGGCCGACAATCATTTCAATAATATCCGGTTGAGGCTTTTTGTAAATCCTGAAGCAGCGGGCGGGTATTCCAAAGATGGATTTTGCGGACTGGAACAAACCATAAAAATGGCCAAACGCATTAAAAATGCCGGAATGTCTTTTACACTCGATTTTCATTACAGTGATACATGGGCCGATCCTGATAAACAGTTCAAGCCATCGGCATGGAAAGATAAAACCGGAAAAGAGCTTGAAAATGCTTTATATGAATATACCAAAAAGGTACTTACAACTTTTAAAGACAGCAGTGTTGCTCCCGAAATAATACAGATTGGAAATGAAATCAGCCACGGCATGGTTTGGCCCGAAGGTAGAGTGCTCGACAATGCAACAGAAGAAAACTGGGCAGCTTTGATGGGCTTGTACAAATCAGGTGAAAAAGCAGCACGTGAGGTGCTCCCGAAATCAAAACTGATGATCCATCTGGCGTTAGGTGGTGAAAATATTTTATGCCGCGAGTTTCTCGATAAAATGAAAAAATATGGAGCCGGGTTCGATATCATCGGATTATCGTACTATGAGCAATGGCATGAGACATATAACGACTTAAAAGCCAATTTGTACGATCTCGCAGCGCGGTATAACAAACCTGTTTGCGTATGTGAATATGGCGCCAATAATAAAAATATTAAATTGATAAACGACATAGTACGTTCAGTGCCCAATAATATGGGCTTTGGAACAATGGCGTGGGAGCCTTCTGGCATCCTTTTCTCACGTAGTGGCGAGGCTTCCAAGGAAATATTCCCAATTTATAACGAAATATATACTCAATTTTCAAATCCACAAACTCAGCCTGTTGTTCAGCCCCCGTTCGTTCGGAATGTTAAAGTTGAAAAACCAATTATTGGTGCCGATATTTCATTTGTTCCACAAGAGGAAGCAAGAGGGAAAAAATATTCGGAAAATGGAGTTGAAAAAGATGTGCTCGGAATACTTAAGAGTAATAATTTCAATTGGATTAGACTGAGGTTATTTGTCGATCCCACTGCCGAGAAAGGTTATTCAAAAGATGGGTTCTGCGGACTTGAAAAAACGCTTGAAATGGCCAAAAGAATAAAAGCCTCAGGAATGAAATTCCTTCTGGATTTTCATTACAGTGATACCTGGGCCGATCCGGGAAAACAGTTTATTCCTGCATCGTGGCAGAAAAACAGTGGCTCAGGTCTCGAAGGACAGGTTTACAAATATACCAGTGAGGTTGTTAAGCGCTTTATTGATGAAGGAGTGAGACCTGACATGGTTCAGGTTGGGAACGAAATCAACAACGGAATGATCTGGCCACAGGGGAAACTTCCGGAAGGAAAAGAAAAAACCGACAAAACTAAGGAAATGGAAAGCTTTTGTGTATTACTACGCTGCGCCAGTGCTGCTGTAAGAGAAGTAGACCCGGATATTGCCATTATGGTTCATATCGCCTGTGGTGGCCAAAATGAAGAATCCGTTGCTTTTTATGATAAAATTATCAGTCGCGATGTTAAGTTTGATGTAATTGGCCAGTCATATTACCCTAAATATCACGGCACTTTACAGGAATTGGAATTTAACCTTAACGACCTCGCGAAACGTTACGGAAAACCGGTATGCGTTGTAGAATACCAGGAATATAGAAAAGAAGTGAACGATATTGTTCACAGAATACCCAACGGATTAGGTTTAGGTACCTTTATCTGGGAGGCTACATCTCCGGGTTGGGGTAATCTTTTCGACAGAGAAGGAAAAACTACCGATTTTATGAAAATTTATCCTGAGATTTTTAAGGAATACACAAAATGATTTCCCGGAATAAATCAATTTTATAGCAACTTAGATTATTGCAATTAAATTAAAACACTACGCCATGACAATTATTAAAAGTTATCTGACCTTATTTCTACTACTGGTAAGTCTTTTTGTCAACGCACAGGAACCGGCTCGCAGAACTTATTCGATGGATAAGAACTGGGGGTTTCACCTGGGCGATGCAGAAAATGCCTGGCAAACCAACTTTAACGATAAAGATTGGAGAAAGCTGGACGTTCCCCACGACTGGAGTATTGAACTGGCTGTTAATAAAGACGAACCAGCAAGTGGAAGTGGTGGCTTTTTCCCTACAGGTATAGGATGGTATCGCAAAACCTTCAATATGCCTGCCATTAAACCCGGTCAGCAAGTCCGCATCGAATTTGATGGTATACACATGAGAAGCGAAGTATGGTTAAACGGACACTCTCTGGGTAAACGCCCAAGCGGTTATGTGAGCTTCAGCTACGATGTGACTCCATATCTGACCAAAGGGAAGAATATACTGGCAGTTAAAGTTGACAATTCTTTGCAACGAAACTCAAGATGGTATACGGGTTCCGGAATATACCGGCACGTTCGTTTAGTTATTTCAAATGCTTTACATATAAAACAATGGGGTGTTTATGCAACCACTCCCGAAATATCAAAAGATAATGCTGTGGTAAAAGTAAGTACCTCTTTAACAAATAAAGCAAGAGGCATTAATAAAGGTAAACTTCTTGCCACTATTATAAATGCCGAAGGCAAAGAGGTAGCCCGGTCGCAAGTTCAATTTGAAATTGCAGGGAATTCAGAAAAAGAAGTATCGCAGGAGGTAAAGGTAACAGCTCCTGAACTTTGGAGCCTGAAATCTCCTTATTTATACAAATTGAATACGGTAGTTCTGGATGACAGAGGCAAGCAGGTAGATGAGCTATCGACTCCTCTTGGAATAAGGGAAATTATTTATGATGCTGAAAAAGGCTTTTTATTGAATGGTGAAAACGTTAAAATGAAAGGCGTGAATCTGCATCAGGATGCAGGACCTGTTGGGGTTGCTGTCCCCGTGCAGGTTTGGGCAAGGAGATTAAAGATTTTGAAGGATGGAGGGTGCAATGCTATTCGAACCGCTCATAATCCTATGGCTCCGGAATTTTACGATTTATGCGACCAGATGGGATTTTTAGTAATGAATGAAGCATTTGATGAATGGCAAAAAGGCAAGGTGCCTGAAGGTATTAACAAGTTCTTTGACGAATGGTACGAAAGAGACCTTGTCGATTTTATTCATCGCGATAGAAATCACCCGTCAGTAGTAATGTGGAGTGTAGGTAATGAGATAGGTGAGCAACCTACTAAAGACGGATACAAGGTATTGGAAAAATTAGTCGATGTATTTCATCGTGAGGATCCAACCCGGCCGGTTACTGCAGGTTGTGACCATATTGCAGCGGACGATGGTCCTACAACACCTGAATTTCTTCAGGGAATGGATATTGTTGGTTATAACTACGTCGATCGCTGGCGTAAACGTACTGAACTAATGTATAGCGTTGACCATCATGCTCACCCCGAATGGAAAATGGTTTCAACCGAGTCCTCCGGTCTCGGCGGTGAAAGAGGTTCCTATTCACTGGGGAAAGATTCTAATGTTGTGACACCAAACTACAATTTCCGGATGATTCCTGTTGAGCAACGGTGGAAATTTACTACGTTGTACGATTATGTGATTGGTGATTTCATGTGGACCGGAATTGATTACTATGGTGAAACCTGGAGGTATCCGAGCAGGGGAGCAACTGCTGGGATTCTTGACAATTGCGGTTTTCCGAAAGATGGGTATTACTTTTTCCAAAGCCACTGGAAAAGCGATGGAGAACCAATGATTCATCTCTTTCCCCACTGGAACTGGGAAGGACGTCAGGGTCAGATAATTCCGGTACTCTGTTATTCAAATTGCGATGCGGTTGAACTCATTGTAAATGGAAAATCATATGGCGAAAAAAGAATTGAATTTCCACGTCAGGGAATGACAGAACGTTGGGCTCATTTTGATAAGCCTCAGGTAAATCCAACTACGGCCGATCTCCATTTTTCCTGGGATGTTGCTTATGAACCGGGAACAATAAAAGCAGTGGGTAAAAAGGACGGTAAGGTCGTTGTCACAGAAGAGATTAAAACAGCCGGAGCGCCTGCAAAAATTCGTTTAACCGCTGATCGAACTACCATTACAACAAGCGTAGAAGACGTAGCCCACTGTAATATTGAAATACTGGATAAAAATGGGAACATTGTGCCATCAGCCAATAATCCAGTTGAATTTGTAATTGAGGGCGATGCCAAAATCATTGGCGTAGAAAACGGGAATATGAGCGACATTAATCTTGTTAAATCGAATAAACGTAATGCATTTAACGGACTATGCCTCGCAATAATTCAAGCTAAAAAGGCCGGTAAGATAAATGTAAAAGCAATATCCGAAGGTTTGGAAAGTTCGTCAGTTGCAATTGAAGTCAAAGATGTGCCCACTCAACCTTCATTATAAAAATTCTAACATCACTATCTATGAAAATTTTTCTAAGAACTTTGCATACAGCCCTTATATTTTGTTTAGCAACAGGTTATGCATTTTCAGGGCAATGGGTAAATTTTAACAAAGGATGGAAGTTTGTTAAAGGCAATCCCGAAAATGCCCAGTCGTTGAATTTCGACGATTCATCGTGGGAGAATGTAACAGTACCGCACGATTGGGCTATTACCGGACCTTTTAACGAAAAGGAGAACGGAGGTACCGGCAAACTGCCATGGAAAGGCGAAGGTTGGTACCGTAAAGTTTTTGATGTAAAAGCTGAGGATAAAGGAAAAATCGTTTACATCAAATTCGATGGTGTGATGGCATTTCCCAAAATATATATCAACGGGAAGCTGGCTGGAGAATGGGACTATGGCTACAGCACCTTTTACCTCGATATTACCGGTTTGGTAAAATTCGGTGAAAAAAATACCATTGCAGTTTATGTCGATACCCGTAACCACGACAGTCGCTGGTATCCGGGGGCAGGCATTTACCGTAAGGTGGAGATGATGGTCACTGATAAAGTTCACGGGGAAATCTGGGGAAACTATATCACTACGCCAGTTGTAACAAAGTCGTATGCGGATATGCGCATTCTGTCCAACATTAAAAATATGGAGGCTCAGGAAAAACTGGTTTCCGTTGAGTCGGCAGTAATTAGTCCGGAGGGATCTCAGGTTGCAAGTTCCAGATCGCGCGAAAGAAAAGTAGCCCCTGGCGGAACTTTGGAGTTCGACAACTGGATTACCGTAAAAAGCCCCGATATCTGGGATGTCGATCATCCTGTGCTTTACACTTTAAGAACGAATGTGATTGTTGATGGAAAAGTTGTGGATTCAAATGAAACACCTTTTGGCTTCAGAACAGTTAAATTTACTGCCGACAATGGATTTTATCTTAACGACAGGCATTTACAGCTGAAAGGAGTAAACCTTCATCACGATCAAGGGCCACTTGGAGCTGCATTTAACGTTCGTGCAATGGAGCGCCAGTTGGAAATTATGAAGGAAATGGGCTGTAATGCTATAAGAACAAGCCATAACATTTGCGCACCCGAATTAATTGAACTGTGCGATAGAATGGGTTTCCTGGTTTTTAACGAAGCTTTCGATAAATACGATAAAAAGGCTGATATTACGCCAGAAACTGATTTTTACGCATTTGGCGAAAGAATTATCAAGAATTTCGTCATGCGCGACCGTAATCATCCTTCTGTCATCATATGGAGTGTTGGGAATGAAATGGGTGATATCCAGGGGAATGCTGATTACGGATTAAAAAAGCTGGCAGCTATGGTTGGATTTGTAAAGAAATACGACATTACACGTCCCGTAACTATGGCTTGCGATCAGGACCAGAATGCACACTGGCGTCATTTCGACTACTACGACATCCATTCCTGGAATTACGGACAACGTTGGGAGCCCGCTCACAAACTCGACCCATCAAAGCCTGTTATCATAAGCGAATCGGCCTCCACTGTAAGTACCCGTGGGTTCTATGAGCTACCCCTTCCTGTGAAAGCAAGTGAATTTACCAAATCAAATCAAGTAAGTTCTTACGATTTAAACGCACCTTACTGGGCCGAAATTCCCGATGACGATTTTATGTGGCAGGAGAATGGAAAATATATAGCCGGTGAATTTGTATGGACTGGCTTCGACTATCTGGGCGAACCAACACCTTACTTTACTTCGAAAAATTCCTATTTTGGAATTGTGGATTTATGCGGGATGCTTAAGGACAGATACTTTCTTTACCAAAGCCACTGGAGACCGGAGAAAAACATGGTTCATATTTTACCACATTGGAACTGGGCCGGATATGAAGGGAAAAATGTTCCGGTTTTTGTTTATACCAATGGCGACGAAGCAGAGTTATTCCTGAACGGTAAATCGTTAGGCCGAAAATCTAAAAGTCCGAAATCGGAGATTTCAACTGAAAGGTACCGTTTAATGTGGCGCGATGTGGTATACCAGCCTGGCGAGCTGAAAGCTGTTGCATATAAGGCAGGCAAGGTTATTGGCGAGGAAGTGGTTAAAACTGCAGGTGAACCTTATTCAATAAAACTCACTCCCGACCGAAGCAATATTGCTGCAACCGGAAATGATCTGAGTTATATATTGGTCGAAGCTTACGATAAAAACGGAAACCTTTGTCCGTTGGCCGATAACCTTATAAATTTCGAAATCAAAGGTTCGGCAACAATAGCCGGTGTTGGCAATGGAAATCCGCAATCGCATGAACCTTTTGTGTTCAATTACAGAAAGTTGTTTTATGGCAAGGCTATGTTGATTTTACAATCTGTAGAGAATAGTTCGGGAAAAATCGAAATAGAAGCTGCCTCCAAAGGGCTTAAGACAGGCAAGATCTATGTTACAGCCAAATAGTCATTTATTTTGAAAACAAAGCTGGTTTTTGTAAGAACTTTAAATATTTCAATTATGAAGATTTTGCACGGTATTTTCCCTTTAGGAATTTTTCCTCTGGCATGGTTAATCGCAATATCTTTCTCAGAAGATGCTTCTTCTCAATCGCACAACATAAAAAACGACATTTTTTGGAATACAACTAAGAGAGAACCAATATACAGTCAGGGCGGCGGTATATTTAAGTTTTTGGATCCCAAAACAGGGAAAGATAAATACTATTGGTATGGAGTTCATTATGAACAGGCTGAAACTTACAGAAATGATCCATCAGTTACTCAAAAGGGAAATAGCTTTCATTCGGTAACGTGTTACAATTCAACCGATTTGGTTAACTGGACATTTGAAGCAGATGTTTTAACCCCTGACGAAGTATTCAAAAACTCCAATGGTAGCAAATGGATGTGGTTAGGACGAATGGGGGTAGCATTTGTAAAAGATGCAAATAAATATGTGTTGATAATACAGCATGGAGATCAGGTTCTGTTTACAGTTGCCGATTCACCTTTGGGACCTTTCAAATGGCATCACCGCAAAAGTATGATGAGCTGGATTGGTACTTCAAACACAGGTGATCAAACAGTTTTTACTGATGAAGACAGTGGTAAATCCTATTTGATATACTGTTATGGAAAGGGTAGACATAAAATATATGTTTCGGAGATTGGACTTAAAAATGATACTATAACCTTGTTGGACTATAAGCAGGTTTATCAGGGAGAAGGCCGTGAAGGTAACTGTATGTTTAAGTACAAGGGAAAGTATTACCTGGCAGCTTCCAATCTATATGGATGGGATGCTTCTTATGCGTATTATTTGGTTTCAGATAATATATTGGGTCCCTATATACCTGAAAATAAAATGTTGATAATGAAAGGGTGTGAAGATGATTATGCACATATTACACAGACGGGTTTTTTCTATACCGTGAAGGGCAGCAAAACTGAGACAGTAATTTATTGCGGTGATCGGTGGGCCGATTTTGCCGGAAACGGTTTAGGTTACAACCAATGGTGCCCCTTATCATTTAACGATTATGTCCCATACTTTAACTCTCTTAATTCCTGGAATCTGAATACAGAGACCGGCGAATGGTCTGTTGCTAAAGACAATAACTATGTAAAAAATCCCAGTTTCGAGGCCGACAGGAAAGATATGCCAAGCAAAATTAAGCCAGAACAAACCAGGATTCTGGGATGGGAAACAGTTGTAGTCAAAGGAACTGAAATTTCACTCGATTCCATTTCTCCGGTACTTAACTGCCTTAACTCACAGGAAGACCGAAAACAGGTCATTGGCGAAAGAAGTTTGAATATGAGTGACCATACAAATTTCACACGCAAAGTTTACCAGAAAATAATTTCCTCTCCTTTTGTGAAACTCGAAAACGGAAACTATACCCTTACAGCCAAAATAAAAAACACCCCTGGTTTTCAAAAGCTGGACATTTATGCTGCTTCAGGAGGTAAAAGTTACATAGCCAGCATAAAGGATGAAAACAGTACGTGGAAGATCATTAAAATAGAGAAGATTAAGGTTGTGGATAATAAAATAGAAATTGGATTCCTGGTAGATGGCATTGCTAATGCCATTTGCAGAGTAGATGATGTTTCATTGATAAAGTCCAATTAACCAAAAATAGGTATTAGAAGTTTTTGCTACTAAGGCCGCCTTCTGCGGGGTTAATCCTTATAACAAATTTTCAGATTTCATTGAGAGGTGTTACAGGACTAAAATCAAAGGATAAAATTTTGGTGTTCCTGGTAATGAAAACGGCCAATTATACACCGTTAAGCGTATCATTCAGGTTACGCTTAACGGTTTTACAACTATCCGATCACTTAACCTGAAAACAAAAAGCTAGCTAGCCTTATTACTGACACAATTAATTAATAAATTTAATTTTTATGAAGAAAATAGCAACCTTATTTTTTGTCAGCTTTCTTGTTTTCAGTGCTTTTGCACAGCCAAACAGAGAAGGTAAAGTGTTCCCAATTGCGGAAACCTCGGTTCACGATCCTGTAATGATGAAACAGGGTAACACATACTATATTTTCTGCACCGGATTTGGGATATCAGTATTATCATCGATTGATCTTAAGGAGTGGAAATACGAAAAACCCGTTTTCAGCGAAGCGCCTAAATGGGCAGTGGAGGCTATCCCATCGTTCAGAGGTCATATCTGGGCTCCCGATATCTCTTTTTATAATGGTGAATATTATTTGTACTATTCAGTTTCGGCATTTGGAAAGAACACCTCATGCATAGGCCTGGCTACAAACAAAACATTAAACCCCGCCGATCCGGACTTTAAATGGGTGGATCACGGAAAAGTAATTCAGTCAGTGCCGGGCGTAACCAACTGGAATGCCATTGATCCTAATTTTATTCAGGATAATGATGGAACCCCTTACCTGGTTTTCGGCTCCTTCTGGGATGGCCTGAAACTCGTGAAGCTCAGCAAAGATGGAATGAGTGTTGCCGAAGATATAAGCAAAATACCCACTATTGTAAGCAGAAAAAAAGACCCAAACATGAAAGAAAACCCTCCGGCTGTGGATAATAACCCCGTAGATGCCGGCGGAAATGCAGTTGAGGCCCCTTTTATTTTCAAAAAAGGTAAATACTATTATATGTTTGCTTCTATCGACTACTGTTGCAAAGGCGTTAACAGCACCTACAAAATGATAATTGGCAGATCCAAAAAACTTCAGGGACCTTATGTAGATAAGCAGAATGCTCCTTTAGCTCATGGAGGCGGAACAATTCTCCTCGCAGGAGATGAAAACTGGCATGGAGTTGGTCACAATGCGGTAGTGAATGCAGACGGAAATGACTATCTGATTTTCCATGCATACGATGCCCATAAAAACGGTATGCCAAAGCTTCGTATTGAGAAGCTGAAGTGGACCAATGACTGGCCTGAAATTATTCAACAATAAAACATAAGCGAAGTACCTCACTAATTATTGCCTCTTTATTACGCCAATCAACTGAAACTTGGCGTGGTGGTTCCAATGTTCGACGCTGATAAAATAAGATTATGGCGCGAAATGGACGAGAAAGACAGAGATGCAGAGGCTATTCGTACATATTATGTGTACCACATTGGGTTAACGCTGCAAAAACGTATAAACTAAATTAAGATACACCACTCTTAACTATCATCGTTCTTAAACTACACCACATGAAAAAAATTATAACAGCATTTTTATTCAGTGCAATTGGCACGATTTGCTTTGCGCAGGTTACAAAATCGAAAATAATCGATAACGGCAGCAGTGGGCCTTATAAAGCAATAGCTGCTTCGGAAGCCTCGTTACCCGATTATGTAGTATATCGCCCTTCCGATATGAAAGCCGCATTTACAAAAGAAGGAAAGCTTCCCATCGTGGTGTTCGCAAATGGCGGATGCTCTAATACATCGGTTACACACGAACGTGTACTCTCCGAAATTGCATCCCATGGATACGTTGTTATTGCCATTGGAGCTTTGATAAACTCTCTGAATGAGCTCGAACGCAAAAATACTGAGCCAAAAATGCTTACCGATGCAATTGATTGGATAACCGCCCAGAGCAAAGATGCTCAAAGCGAATTCTATAATCGTGTAGACCTTACCAAAGTTGGATCAGCCGGTCAATCGTGCGGTGGAGCGCAGATTCTGGTTGTAGCCGGTGACCCGCGGATTAAAACATCCATGATGCTTAATTCGGGAATGGGCGACATGTCTATGGCAGGAGCAAGCAAGGAATCATTAAAAGCGCTTCACAGCCCAATTATTTATATCGTTGGAGGCCCGTCGGATGTTGCTTTTAAAAATGCAGAGCTGGACTACTCCCGGATTGACAACATTCCTGTCGCTTTTGCAAATCTGGAAGAAGGTGGCCACATGGGCACTTTCGGACAGGAGTTCGGCGGATCTTTTTCCAAAATGGCTCTCGATTGGCTCGATTGGCAGTTTAAAGGTAAAAAGGATAATGCGTCGGTATTCTTAAAGGCCAACCTGGCAAAATATCCCGGTTGGACAATGAAATCAAAAAACTTCAAAATGTAAAGATTCATGAAAACGAATATTTTAAAATATTTTTCTGTAGGCCTGATTGCGGCAGCCTTTGTTTCATGCGCTCACCCGGGAGTAAAAATTAACACTTCCGCTGGTAAAATCCTCAATTCCGATAAAAAGACAGTAATTGTTACGCAGAATATCCCATACAGGCAAGGGAACAGTAAATCGTGGACACTCGACATGGCAATGCCTGCAAACTTTGGAAGCGCCCTGCGTCCGGCAATTGTAATTGTTCATGGAGGTGGCTGGAGCATGGGTTCGAAAAACGATGCTGTATACCAAAACTTAATGGTTAAATATGCCAATTTGGGTTATGTAACTATTAATGTTAATTACCGGCTCACAGGCGAAGCTCCTTTTCCTGCTTGTATTGAAGATGTGAAATGCGCCGTTCGCTGGTTGCGGGCCCATGCTGAAGAATACAAAGTTGACACCGGAAGAATTGGCGGTTATGGCCACTCTGCTGGCGGGCACCTTGCTCTGATGCTTGCTATGTGTCAAAAATCGGCCAACCTCGAAGGCGATGGCGGCTGGAACGAGTACTCGAGCAGACTTAATGTTGTAATTGGAGGTTCTGCTGCTACCGAACTTGGACGCGATGTTCCCATGGCTAATCCTGTTTGGTGGCCTATAGGGTATATCTCTTCAAACAACCCTCCGATGCTCCTGATCCAGGGTGGCGACGATCCGGTTGTGAGACCTGTTCTCACTGATGATTTTGTTCAGAAGATGAAGTCTGCCGGAGCTAATATTGAGTATCTGAAAGTTGATAAAGTAGGGCATGGCGTAGCTTATCTCGACAAGCTCGAAATAACAGACCCTGCAGTGGAGCAGTTTTTTGCCAAATATCTGAAACCCTAATTACAATAGCTAATAGGCGCATCTTTTTTTCTAAGGCATTGGGAATTTATTCATTTAAGTTTTGAAAAGCTTAAGAAAAATATTAGGTAACAGTTATTCTGATGTGAGATTCCTGGTGAATTGCATCACTAACTATAAGTTAACAGAAGGCTCTATGCCACAAATAGATACTTTTTTAAAAACTTCATAATATTTCACAACTTAATTTTTATAGTATGAGAATATTTTCAACTCTTTTCCTGTTTTTATTGGCGGTTTCTACACTATCCAGCAGCTATGCTCAAAAGCCGGGCCCAATCAAAACAGGTAACGATATTGCTGTTGTATCAACAAAATATGGGAACGTCCGCGGCTATACCGACGATGGCATCTATGCCTTCAAAGGCATTCCATATGCAAAAGCTGAAAGGTTCTTACCTCCCCAGGCACCCGATAAATGGGAAGGTATAAAGCAGTGTACAGTATTTGGCCCGCAAGCCATGCAAAACACTGCGCAAAAATGGGAAGGACAAAGCGATTATAATTTTGGATTTCAATTCAACCGGGAACCCATGGACGAAAAGGAATGTTTTGTTCTTAACGTTTGGACAAAAGGCATTAACGATGGGAAAAAACGCCCTGTATGGGTTTGGATTCACGGTGGAGGTTTTTCCTCTGGTTCAGCCAATCAGTTACCTTTTTTCGACGGGTGTTCAATGGCCCAAAAGGGAGATATTGTTGTTGTTTCAATTAACCACAGACTTAATATTCTCGGGTTCCTTGACCTGAGAAGCCTTGGAGGAAAATACTCCGAATCGGTTAACCTGGGGATGCAGGATATTGTTGCTGCATTACAATGGGTCCATGATAATATTACCAACTTTGGTGGCGATCCCAACAGCGTAACCATTAACGGCCAATCAGGCGGTGGCGGAAAAGTTACAACTCTTATGGCGATGCCTTCTGCGGCAGGCCTGTTCCATAGGGCAATAGTTCAGAGTGGTTCTGTTTTTAAAGCCGGTAATTCTGAAGATTCAAAGAATTTTGGAAAAGCATTTATTGCTGCCCTTGGAATAACTCCTGCCAAGCTGGATAAAATAAACGATTTTACTTATGACGAACTGGTAGCAGCCAATCAACGTGCCATGGCGGTACTAAGGGCAGTCGGCTATACCGGGATGAGAGGGCTGATGGGCCCATCTGTGGATGGAAAATATATAGTACAGGAACCATTAGACAATAATCCGCCGGATTTTTCTAAAAATATCCCTATGCTCATTGGCACTAACCTGAATGAGTTTACTTATGGCAACCGTAACATTATTACCCCACAAACAATGCAACAGGTTGAAGAGACCCTTAATAAAAGGTATGGCCCTGAAAATGGCCAAAAATTCATTTCGCTATATAAAAAGGCTTATCCTGAAGACACTCAGCCTCAACACATATTAGCTCTGGATATGCAATTCAGGGGTGGCGCAATTAACCACGCAAAAATAAGAAGTGAAGCAGGAATTGCTCCAGCTTATTTATACCTCTTTAACTGGCAGTCGCCCGTTAATGACGGAAGTCTTGGGGCATGTCATGGTATGGAGCTCCCGTTTATGTTTAATAATATTGCCCTTGCCCGGACAATGACGGGTAGTGGCACAGATGCCTACAAACTTGCTGATAAAATCAGTTCAGCATGGATCAGTTTTATTAAGACCGGTAATCCGAATTGTCCTGATTTACCAAAATGGGACGCATATACACCATCCAAAGGAGCAACTATGATTTTTGATAATACATGTAAGACTGTAAATAATCACGATAAGGAATTATTTGATTTTGTTAGTTCCTTGCCATCAGCGCAACCAATGGGGCCAAGGTAAATTTATACTGTACATTGATAATGATATAATTAAACAATAAAGACTAATAAACGAAGGTCGAAACAAATAACAATTGAAAATTAAAACTTTATGAAGAAAAGAAACCGTCTTTTAACGTTTATAGGACTGGCACTTTTATTACCCGGAACTATGATGATTTTAATGTCATTAATGGGGCGCGCCGTGCCGCCCCGTCCCGAAGGGCCATGCGATATTTATGCAGCAGGCAAAAGTCCTTGTGTTGCGGCGCATAGTAGTACCCGTGCTCTGTATGCATCATATAATGGTCCATTATACCAGGTGATGCGCATGTCCGATGGAAAGACACTGGATATAGGTGTAGTTCAGCCAAGCGAAGGAGATCCGGGTGGATATGCCAATGCTACTGCTCAGGATGATTTTTGTGCCAACACTTATTGCTGGATCACAACGCTATACGATCAATCGGGTAAAGGCAATCATCTTGTTCAGGCTCCCCGTGGAGCTTTCATAGGGCCAGCTATGGGAGGTTTCGACAATCTCCCGATTGCCGATATGGCTCCGGTTACCCTTATGGGCCACAAAGTATATGGCATTTTTATAGCCCCGGACATGGGTCTTCGTTGGAACGATGCTAAAGGAACTGCAGTTGACGACCAGGCTGAAGGTCAGTACTGGGTTATAAACGGTCATCACTACAACGATGGTTGTTGTTTCGATTATGGAAATGCTGAGACCGATAGCCGCGATGATGGTGATGGTACAATGGAAACCACTTATTATGGCAACAGCAATCTATGGTATTATGGCCAGGATGCCGGACCATGGATTATGACCGATCAGGAAAACAATCTGGTAGGTTGTGTTAATCCCTCCCCCAATGATAAATATTGCGCAGACCTGCCAAGCATACCCTGGCGTTTCGTAACAGCAACTGCTGACGGGGAGCCTCACCACTGGAGATCAATGGGAGGTGACGCTCAACAGGGCGACCTAAAGATTATGTTTGACGGAACACGCATCATCAACGATCGCAACAGTTACGACCCGATGCGCAAGCAAGGTGCTGTACTTTTAGGCAACGGAGGCGATAACAACAACTATTCACAAGGCACCTTTTATGAAGGCGCAATGACAGCTCCAGGCACCTTTCCATCGAAGGAAACAAACCAAAAAATTCAGGCTAATATTGTTGCAGCGAAATATGATGTGGCCAGATTGAGCATTGCACCTACTTCGCTGGTTGATGCCCCTCCAAGCATTCAAACATTCAAGCCGATGTCGTCGCAAAACACTACTGTAACATTTACAAATACATCCGGTGTACCTGTAAGTAACGTGAAACTTAGCATTGCTGCACCTAAAGGCTGGAAAACTGTTTTATTGGGTTCTAAAGAATCGGTTAAGGAATTCACTTGGCCGATTGCTCCGGGAGTAAGTGTGAATGCAATTTTTACCGTTACCTCAGGCACAGAAGCTTTCAATGGCGATTTGGTTGGAAAAGCTACATGGACGAATTCAGCAGGTATGACTCAGTCTGAATCAATTGCTGAAAAAACACGTAATGTTAACCCAATCAAAATTAACGAATTCCGTATCGGTTCAGGTGATAATCTTACAAACTCGTTTATAGAACTTTATAATTCGGGTGAAAGTGAAGTGGATATCTCTAACTGGTCGCTGACTCATCACCAGGCACAATTGCCAATATTTTCTTCTATAAAAGTTCCTGCCGGGACGAAACTTGGGGCTCACGATTATTATCTTCTTGGTCTTTCTGCTTCAGGGTTGGCAGTTCCGGCCAAAAAAGGAGAATCGATTATCTATGTCAGAAGTGCAAAAGGCATAACTGTAGGAGATGAAGTTAAAATAGGTACCGGCTCAGGCATTGAAACTCGCAGGATAACCGGAATATCGAATTTGTCGAAGCCTCAGGAAACAGCCGCACGCCCGGCTTTTGGAAGACGCCTTCCAATTGCTCCAGGGTCCCCTACAACTATTTGGCAGCCAATTCCTGATGGACCGGTGATTACTATTCCTAAAGGTTCTTCCAATATTCCTGTTGAAAGCATTGATAACATTGAAGTTGGTCAAAAAATCGCCATTGGATATGGTGCAACTTATCCAACAGTAGCCCAGGCAATCGAAAAATATGAGGTTGTAACTGTAACAAAGGTAGACAAACCTGGAACACAAGCCTGGCTTTCCATGGATGCTAAAAAGGGAGATAAAAATATCAAGGTATCATCTGTCGAGAACATTTCAGTTGGCGATAAAATCAGACTGGATATAGACAGCGAGGGCCATGGAGTTGAGTGGGTTACAATTACCCGTGTTGGAACTGCATCTTCACGAAACACTTTTGGTGGCCCCTTAACAGATAAGGACGATCCGGGTACAGGTCTTGACCTGGCCAAGCCATTAAAATTTAACCATGCCTCTAACATGCCTTTCAGTGCAAGGGGTACCGGAATTAGCTTTGAACCAGCAACCGCTTTTGATCATTCAAGCAACGAGCCAGTACTGCCCCTTTGCTATTCCATCACTCTCCACCAGCCTCTTGTTACAGATCATGGAATTGACGAGGCTATTCTTGACGAAAAGGTTGTAGTTGCCGGATATCAGGGTGAGCGGAAACCTGACCAATGGTTCGGAGGCCCTGCTTTATCGTACTATGCAGGTAATATGGTATTACGTGATGCTGCTGGTAATGTGGTAGATGGTCTTAACTATGGTGAACTTGTTGATCCATGGGCATCAGAAGGTTATCAGGCGGTTTCGGGAGCAAGAGAATATGGATGTTTTGTACCTTCCCCCGGTGTTAGCGGAGGCACAAGCAGGCTGGGTTTTCCACCTTCCATTCTTGCTAATAGAAGTGCCGGACGTTATCCGGACGGAACTGATAACGATGTTAACTGTCGCGATTTTGTGGTACATAAAACCATACAATTATCAACTTCCTCACAGTCTGGTTCAAACAATATTAAAGTCAACAGTGTTAACGGCTTTGCTATTGGGCAGAAAGTGATTGTAGGGATAGGCAAAAACAGTGAAACAGCAATAATAGCCACTGTTGGCTCCCCTGGTGGATCTAAGGTAACAACTGCTGCCAAGTCGGGAGAAACTATTATACCGGTTGAAAGTGTAGAAGGCTTCAGTGTTGGCCAGAAAGTTACAGTTGGAAGCGATAAAAACCGTGAAACAGTAGTGATTGCATCTATTACAAACCGACGGTTCCGCTTTATGACAAACAATAGCAATAATAATGGGCCAACCGTTTTTATAACAGCTACCACACCGCTTGTAAATAGTCATGATATTGACGAGCAAGTTTCAGGTTCTGGAATTACTTTTTCAAAACCCTTAACGAAGGTTTATGAAAAAGGTACTTATGTATCAAGCAACATACCCACACCAGGAGAGCCCAATCAATATTAAAAGTTTTTATATAGCGTTGGATTCCTGATAACTCCGCAGCACCTGATGTAACACTCAGTTGTGCAGCGGGGTTTCTTTTTTAATATGTACGAAAATTTATGGTTTTGGAAAATACTCGGTTTAAAAGGACATGGCCATGGTGGCTGCTGACTTTAACAGGATTAAACATAATTGCGTTAGTTTTAA
Organism: Bacteroidota bacterium; assembly: GCA_023429135.1. Lineage (GTDB taxonomy): Bacteria > Bacteroidota > Bacteroidia > Bacteroidales > JAAUTT01 > JAAUTT01. The sequence continues at coordinate 78,612 of JAEYWD010000057.1, forward strand.
GTATTATACTCAGCTGGCATTCAATTACAGGGGGAACAATGGTTGGCTGTAATGGCCAAAGCCCATGCGGACAGGTTCTCGGCAGCCGGTGGTCAATGATTGCCGGGATAATGCCTGTAAGTGGGTTAGCTGTGGGCGTCTATCTTTCTATATTGATTGCCGGATTTTATTTAGATTCAAAAGTGGAATTATCTCTCAGGAGGTTAGCCTGGAGTGTACTATTGGTATTTGCTGGTTCTATTGCCGGAAGTGCCGTTTGGTTCACTATTCTGCAGAAATGGTTCATCGGTAGTTTTTGCATCTATTGCATGTCCATGCATACTACCGGTTTGCTCTTATCCAGTCTGATTGTTTGGCGGGCAACCCGGGAAAAAATTGATGTTTCTAATGATAATTTGAATAAAGATCTCAAAGTGAATAGCAACATTTCTACACTGGCGACCATTCGAATAAATCCGCCTTTACACATTTTAAAGCTGGTATTCACCGGTTTAATTTTTACAGGTCTCCTGGCTACCTCTCAATTCTTTCTTGTGTCGTCTTCGGCCAGTCAATACAACGAATCAGATGTTGTCATTCCTGAAATAGATTACCACAAAGTTCCTATTCTCGGGTCGCCTGAGGCTCCTTATAAGGTTACATTGCTTTTTGATTATCAATGCTCTCATTGTCAGAAATTACACTTTATGCTCGAAGAAGCAATTCGTATTTATGATAATAAACTGGCATTTGTTCTGTGTCCAACACCCTTAAATAATAGCTGTAATCCTTATGTACCTCAAAGTGTGGAGGCATTCCGGAATTCATGTGAATTGGCCAAAATTGGAATGGCCGTATGGTTAGCCAAGCGAGAAGCATATCCAGCCTTTGAAAACTGGATTTTTACATATGACTCGGGAAATGCCTGGCAGCCACGAAGCCTCCAATCGGTTCGGGATAAAGCCGTTGAGTTAATTGGCGAGGCAAAATTCGAAGCCACTTTAACTGATGTTTGGATCGAAAGTTATATACAAAACAGTATAAGGATTTTTGGACAAACAATCCATAGTGGCAAAGCCGGTATTCCAAAATTGATTTATGGCTCCAGATACATCATTCCGGAACCCTATAATGTAACTGATTTAATTACAATCCTTCAGCAGAGTCTGGGTGTGCCAAAGCCTTAGCATAGGTGTGGTGATGATGATTAAAGAGACTGTGTGAAAAGTCAATTATATGCCATATTTCGACTCCGCTCAATATGACAAACCATTGATAATCAAATGTCAGACTGAGTCGAAGTCTTCCCGACCTTTTCACACAACCTCCTTTTTTTAGACACCTTCGTATTTCTTACTTTAAGGTGTTGCAAACATCCCTTTATAAAAACCCATTAGGCTATTCCTGTCAAAACCGGCGAGCTTGAATTAGCCGGGATTTTAATTGGCCCAGGCACTGCCTTCTTCTGTAAGCCTCCATTTAAAATAAGCGTCGAGTACTTTCATGGATTTTTCGCTTGGTACCGGACCAACCTGGGGCTTTGCTCCCAGGTACATTACCTGTGGATTTTTGTCACTAAAAGTTGGCCATTGGGGCACACCTTTGCCATTAGGGTCGCCATATTTTGCAAAATTGGTCCAATAGGTGCCCATTGTTTGTGAAAGATCCTGATCCGATTGGGTAAGCATGGGCGATTTTATGACATCAAGCGTCATAAAAACATAGGCGACATCCTGACCGTGAGGTGAGCCAAATCCATATCTTGGAGAACCTTCTGGAAAATCGGGATGCTGGTCGAAATAGTATAAAAAAACTTTTGATTTACCTGTTTGCGACTGCAAGCGCGCCCATATCCAGGTTTGCCATCCAAAGGCAGCATCACGGCTTAAATCGCGCGCTGTTTTGGGTACAGTAGTTTCACCTGCAGGATATGCGGCAATTAATGTATCCGCAAACTTCCCATATCGTTTCCGAACATTCGAAAAATATTCATCGGGCGTTTTTTCCCGCGAGAAACTCGCTCCTTCGTCTGAATTATATCCAATTAAAACCGGAACATCGTTGTATTTCCCCTTTTCGTAGAGCTTATGCTGTACATCGGGAATTACATACCCGTCAACAATAGGCCATCCGCCGCCCATTCCCATTCCCATGGGCAGTTTTTCCGGCGCAATTTTACGTAGCTCTGCAACAGAAGATACACCATTCTTTTTAAGGTAAGCTTCACCGTCAGCTTCAGCTTGTTTAAGCGTTTTCATATTTTCGCCCGGGTAAGTGGTAGGCCGTGTTGGACCAAACGAACCACCGCTTTGCGATATAGCTCCATGAAATAATCCTTTTGCCAATGGAGAAGCACACAGCATACTCACAGAAATACCTCCGGCTGACTCACCAAAAATTGTCACTTTGTCGGGATTGCCCCCAAAAGCTGCAATGTTGTTTTTTACCCATTTAAGACCTGCAATCTGATCAAGTAAACCATAATTTCCTGAGACTTTATCGGGATTTTCGGCACTTAATTCCGGATGGGCCAAAAACCCAAGCTGCCCAACCCGATAGGCTACAGCAACAACCACAACTCCTTTTTTAGCAAGGTTTTCACCGTTACAAACAGGATCGGCTGTTGTACCACCGGCAAAACCACCACCATAAATCCAAACCAATACCGGCAGTTTTTCTTTAGCTGACTTGGCTGGGGTCCACACATTAAGATAGAGACAATCTTCACTTTTACCTGCGGGCGGATTTCCTCCCTGAAATGGAGATGGGGCAAACTTTGTAGCTTGCTTTATCCCGTCCCATTTTATTACTGGTTGTGGAGCTTTCCACCGAAGGTCGCCAACCGGAGGTGCCGCAAATGGAACACCTTTAAATACTGTTAAGCCGTTTTCTGCGGCTCCCTGAACAATCCCGCCATCCACTTTAACCTGAATAAGATCCTGAACGGTGAGCGAAACAACACAGAATGTGAATGTCAATAACATCAATATCTGCAAGGTTCTCGATTTCATTTTTTTGAATTTTAAAAGTTCAAAATATTAGTATAGAAAACATTAATTTTTTGTCGACAGAAATGCATTAATCTCCTTTACGGTGCGTTCCAGATCGTCGTGATGCAGATTATGTGCAGCTCCGTCTACATGAACAAGCTTCACTTTTTTCAGATCTTTCACAGCATCTTCGTTAGCTTTGCGCGCTTCGGGCGATGCATCGGCCTTTAGAACAAGGGAAGGTACAGTGATCTTTGCCAAAGCATCTCCTATGGCCATTGTGCCAGTCATGGCTTGCCCTGCCTCCGGCGTATAAGGACCATGATACTGTTTTTTGGATAGTGCCCAATATTTGATATCCACAATATCCCATTTGGGGTTCTGCTTTTTACCTAACTCAACCAGTTCGTCAAAATTATAGTTATTTTGTTTAACCAGTGTCTCAGGATCGCCAAACATGTTGATAGATATACCTTTAGGAGTTGTTCTTTCGGGCTTCTTTGCACTGGGAGGATTACTTGGAGGGACATTGCGAGGCATGCCACGTCCGTCACCCCCTGGACGTGCCAGGAAGGGGTCGAGCATAATAATTGTTTGTGCCAGTTCCGGATATTCAGCGCCAACACGCATAACTGTTGCTGCTCCCATTGAATGCCCTACCAGAATTGGCTTTTGGAAGTTCATGGTTTTCACGAACCCTACAACGTCTTTTACCAAAGTTTCACCGTTATCGGCCTGCGTGAATAGGTCGGACAAACCGTGGCCACGGGTATCAAGCATGTAAATGTCGTAGTTGTTCTGTAACTTCCATGTTAGGGTTGTCCAGCATAGACCATTATCGGTAACACCATGAACCATTACGATTACAGGCTTTCCGGGTGCCGGGACAGCATGATAATAATGAACACGAATTCCGTTTACATAAGCAAAACCATCTGTCCAACCGTCAGGAATACCTGGAGGATCGGCGGCAAACATGGTTACAGGAGAAATGATCAACAAAATGATGGTTCGCAGAATTGCCTTTACTGCTTTGCTTTTTCCAGTTTTAAGTAAGTCTTTTACTTTCATCTTAGTATTATTTAATTTTTGATTATTTCTTTAATTGTTTGTCTTTGAAAATTTTCTGCGCAAAACTATAGAGGTCGTGCCTCCATACATACATCGTATGCCCACCTTCCATTTCCGAATAGTCCGATTCAACTCCATATTTTGTAAAGAGGTTGCGTGTAGGTGGAGTATTGCTGGTTGCTCCATCTGTACTTCCGCCACAGGTAAAAATGAAATATTTCAATGTTGATTTTAGTTTAGGGGCTGTTGCCTTTATGAGCTGATCGTATTTCTCATAGTTTTCGGGTTGACTGGTCCACCAGCCAGAGCTCATTACATTCACATAGGCAAATTTATCAGGATTTTGAATGATGGTTTCCAGAACTTCCAGCCCTCCCATTGATAAACCCGCAATGGCCCTGTAATCGGCAGTTTTGTATGCACGAAAGTTCGACTCCACATAGGGAATTATATTTGTGGCCAGATCTTTGGCAAATGTTTCTACCGGAATGCTTCCATCGGGCATTACCACTATCATAGGCACAATTTTCCCTTCCGAAAACAGATTATCGAGTATCCATCCTGCCTTTCCCTGTCCGGGCCAATTCGTGTCGTTATCTCCGCCTCCGTGCATCAGATAAAGAACGGGAAGCCTGGCATTGTTGGAAAAATAGCCGGGGGGAGTCCACACAAACATGCGCCTGGTTGAATTTGTAACATTGGAGTCATAATAAACCACCGACATAAGGCCGTGCGGAATATTCTTCTTCTGCCAAAAAAGGTTTTCTCCCTTGGGAACAATCTCCACCATGGGTCTGAAATCAGCCACCATGGAGTTTTTTGGATCATTGACTTTCATGCCGTCAACTTTGAAAAAGTAACGATAGGCACTCGGGGGAATGTTTGGACCTGTTGTCATTGTCCATATTCCGTTTTCGGCTTTTTCTGTTTTTTCAGCCCGGATATCTCCGGCTAATTCCACCAATTTTGCATCGGGAGCATAAAGCCTGAATGTGGCGCTGCCATCATCATTTACCTGAAACGATATTAAGTTATCGTTCGGTGTAGGTGGACTATTCCTGAAGTTCTGCGCTTCGGCTTGAAAACAAAGTAATATTAGTATAACGCCTGATAAAAAAGGCAGTTGTCTAAAGATTGGAATCGATACAGACTCAAATCTTAATTTAAGCAGTTTGTTTAGAGTCATAAAAGAGTTATTGATAGTTAATGAGATTTACTCAATTTGTTCGGGATTGAAGAAAACATTCTCCGGCGAATTTTAGCGCTTTGGGCAGACTTTTTCGCCAAAGCGCCCAGTTGTGGCCTCCGTCAATCACTCGGACCTCTACCGGAATTTTACTTTCCTTCATCGTAAGGATCATTTCCAGTTGGTCCCGGTTAATTTCATCGTCACCAAGCTCAATGGCATAAATTACTGATTTCTTTTGACTTTCCGGCAATTTTTTGGCGAGGGCATAAACATCGTTTTCATGCCACAAATCGGGTAAATCACCATCCTTTTTTAAAGGCCCAAAATAATTTTCACCCAACCAGTTGTAACCTCTGTGCCAGTGGTCGGTTCTGGCATTTTTATCGGAGAACATTCCAATACTCATCGCATAACATACCTGAAATTTATCGGGATGCTTCAATGCATATAACAGACAACCACGACCTCCCATAGAAAGACCCGAAATAGCGCGGTAACGTTTTTCAGTCCGGCAACGGTAAGTTGATTCGATATGTGGAATAAACTCCTGGAAAAAGAAGTCTTCATAGTTTAGTGTGCCGTCGAATTTATTGTTATACCAGCCGTCTATGCCGTCGGGCATAACAATAATCATTTCAGGAGCTTCACCGGAGGCAAAAGCATTATCGGCTATGGTGGCAGCCTGCCCTCTTAGCAGCCAATCCCTCCAATCGTCGCCACCACCATGCAAGAGATATAACACAGGATACTCCAGTTTTGATGTTTCATAACCCGGTGGCAGGTAAATAGAATAATGTGCAGTTTGGTTCAGTAATTTACTTTCCAATACACGGTCACTGTAAGCAGTTCCTTTTTGTGCGAAGGCAACGCCGGTGAGTAATAAAATTGAGCAAATAATAAAAAGCTTTTTCATACTTGAGATACCAGGAAGGATAATTATTTAAAATCGTAAAGCCATACCCTTTGAAGCTGCGGATTTTCACCCCGGAAAAGTAATCCATAGCCCGATTGTCCCTTTAAGGCCATTTGATCCAAATCCTGACTAACATTTGTTTCATCGCCATTTAACCACCGAAGCTGATGCCATACATTATCAATAAAATAACCCTCGTTAACTTTGCTAAAGGCGGTAATGCCCTCACCATTTGCAGGAGCAAAGGTAACCTGGGCATTTGAACCCATTACAAGATATTCATTATCATTCATTAATAATACCATTGCGTAACCTTTTCTGCCTCTTGGACCAAACATTCCACCTCCCTGAGCAGGCGTTTCCGGCTGCGGGCCAAAACGGAAAGGCTTGGTAAGATTTACAATAACCTTGTGGTTCCCTAATACAAATTCCTGGGAAGTATTTTCAGGATTTAATTCACTTAACCAGGCCGCACGAATGGTGCCTTTTGATTGATGTTCAGTAATGATGTCCCGGAATGATGACATCATTCGGTATGAATTGAAAAAATCGCTCTGTTGATGATTTTTCATGTTACCGTCGATTCCAAAAGGCGAAAATCCAAAACCTCTGCGTTCTCCGATAAGGTATACGGCATTGGCTGCCGATGCCCCGGATTCAGGCACAAAAACAGCATCTTGTTTACGGGAATACCTGTCGAGAATTTCGCTGAATTCAGGATCATAAATATCAGGTGAATAAAAATCAATATCTGGGGCACCTGCTCTCCAAACATCGTGAACCTGAGCCACGGGACCACCAGATGGATAATCGCCCGGAACAATATCTCCAGCATGCTGAAGGGCTACATTTACAAAGGCCGGAATAGGGTAAAGGTCTTTCCCTGCTTTAGCTATAGCATTTGTGTATCCGGAATAATACCACGCCATAAAAAACTCGCTTGTGGTAACATTTTTTCCAAAAACTTCTTCCCAGGTTCCTTTTGTGGCAAAGTTTGAATTAGTCCACAGTTTAAGCGTTTCGGGCAGAAGATTTTTTTTGTTTTTTACAAGATAGTTGATAAGTTCTTTAGGTACCTCTGAACGAAATAACTGTTCTGCTTTCGTGCTATAATCTCTTTCAAAGAATAGGCCCATTTCATTTTCAACCTGAATGAATAAAACGGTATTTTCTTTGCCGTCGATATCCTTTAAATGTCTCATCATAGCTGCATAAGCTTTTTTATCGGCATCCCTGTTAGTTTCGTAAAAAACCGAGAGGCAGGGGACAGAAAGGCCATCACGAGTAATAGCTCGTGGGAAACGTTTGTAATCCTGACCAACCCATCCCGGGATATATCCGCTTCCGCCGTTTTTAAAACTGCCAAACCAAAGAATTACGAGTTTCAAATCGTTTTCCCGGGCATCTTTAATCATGGCATCCATTTGAGAAAAATCAAATTTCCCTTCTTCTGGCTCTATCTGATCCCAGGAAACTACCGCCAAAACCGTATTCAAACCCGATCCTTTAAAAGCCGGCCAAATGTCTTTCATATATTCGGGACTGGACGTACTTGAATTGCGAAGTTCACCAGCCAGGGCGAGAAATGGCTTCCCCTTTACAATTAGTTGCGAAATATCTCCCCTTTTCTCTAAGTGAGGGATTTCGTTGTTTTGAGCCTTTACAAAGCAACTCAGGCAAAACAAAAGATTTAAAACTATAAATTTTTTCATGACAGTTTTTCTTTATGTTAGCTAACCTATTAAAATGAATGTCAAACTTAAATCAAGCCTATTCTTGAAGAAAGCATAAATCAGACAAAAACAGATAAAAAATGGTAATAGCAATCCTTGATATCGTATATAATAATCCTAATATTCAGGTGAAATGCAATTAGTTTTTAATTTTTCATCCATAAGAACTGCAAAAAATCATTCTGATTTCAAGTTCGGGTAAAAGATAATTTAGCATTCAGGAAATTAGCGGTCATCTTCATTTTCCCTCACAATCATTTTTTGGAAAGTATTTTAAAAGGCATGTAGGTGTTTCGCCAATGGAATACAGGAAAAAATAATTATTTCAGAAAATATTAGTTTGAATTCTAACTTATATTACCTTTGCCAAAAAAAATCAGGATATGAATGATGTATTTAAAACAATCATATATGATATGCAGACTGTCACCATGAATGTGAAACAGTGCCTGCAAAGTCAGCTTTTGAAGTTAGAATTGGATATCACATTTGAGATGGTTAGGGTTTTAACCATTTTGTCATATTTAAAATATGCGAATCAGCAGCAACTTGCTGACCTTACTTTGAAAAATAAAGCCAGTCTCACTTCCTTAATTGATAACCTTGTTAAAAGAGACTTGGTCACCCGATCAGAAGATACAGCCGACAGAAGAAATAAAATCATTACCATTACAAGCAAAGGAAAAGAATACATGAAAAAAGTAAATCCTCTGGTGGAAACTTTTTTTGATAACCTCTCCAAAGAGTTTAATTCTGAAGAAATTGCTCTTTTAAAGAAGTCAATTTTAAAAATGAATGAATTCATAAAAAGATAATTTTTTACCATATTAGTTTGAATTCTAACTGTAAAACATACAACCGTTGTAACACAAATTAAATTTATAATAATCATGAATTTTAGAAACTATTTCACATTGATAAGTGCCATATTACTGTTTAACGCATCGGAGATGATGAATGCACAGGAATTAGTACCGAAGGAGTTGAGTTTAAATGATGCCTTAACACTTGCAATGGAGCATCAGCAACAATTAAAAATATCGGAGGCAAATGTTGCGGTTTCCGAACAGCAGTTACGGGTTGCGAAAATGCAACAACTTCCATCAGCTACATTAACTGCAAATGGTTACTACATGAGCGATGCAACTTTATATTCTCCTGATCTCGACAAGTTAACTGATGTTCCGATGCCCCACTTTGGAAATTCCTATGCTTTTCAGGCATCGCAACTGCTTTTCAAAGGTGGTATGATCAACAAATCCATTCAGATTGCCGAATTACGGATACAATTGGCAAATCTTGATTTGAAAAGGGATGAACAAGCTATTAAGTTCTTAATTATATCAAACTATTTGGATATTTACAAGATACACAATCAGATTAAGATTTACGAGCAAAACATAACGCTTGCAAAAATGCGGCTCGAAAACCTGAAAAGCATGAGTGAGCAACAAATGATAACCCGTAATGAACTCATACGCGCTAAACTTCAGATTAAAAACCTGGAGCAGGCGTTGCTCTCATTAAGAAACAATTTGGCCATCATGAGCTATCAAATGAGCTATGCACTGGGATTACCACTGAATACTATAATTATCCCAACCGAAGTTATTGAAAACAAAAAACCGGAAACGGTTTCCGTATATCTTGAGCTGGCGCATAAACAACATTATGGCCTGGCGACAGCTAATACAAACATAGAACTGGCCAAAAAAAGTATCAGTCTCTCCAAAGCAGAACGTTATCCTACACTTGCGGCGTTTGCGGGGTATAACATGCAACGCCCGCTTACATCGTTAACACCTGCTCAGGATTTATACGCAAATACCTGGCAAACTGGCTTAAGTTTTTCCTTCTGCTTGGATAATCTTTATAAAACCCGCCAAAAGGTAGGTTTAAGCAAATACCAGGAAAAAGTAGCTGAAGAAGCTTATATATTAACGGAGCAGAACATCGAAATTGGTGTGTATGCAGCTTTTACAAAGTTCCAGGAATCGTTGCAGCAAACCAGATTAATAGAAGAAGCCAAAGAGCTTGCCATTGAAAATTACAACATTGTCGAAGCGAAATATCTTAATCAGTTCGCCATCACAGCAGAAATGACCGACGCAACCTATGCACGCCTTGAAGCTGAACTACAGTTTATTAATAGTACGATAACAGAACTTTTTCAATACTATAACCTGATTAAGAGCACAGGTACACTCTAAAATAAAAAACAAAACGATCATTAATATTTTAAAATAAACATCTATGTCAAAAGATCAAAAGAATTCAGGTAGTGAAGCTGGTTCAGAAAACAAAAAAGCACAAAAAACGGAAAAGGAAAAACTTAAAATGAAAGTTACTTTCTTTAATATTCTTGTATTTGTAACTGTTGCAGGAGGTTTTTATTGGTTAATCCGGAGCTATTTCCATATAGGTAATAAGGATTATACCAACGCAGCCCAGGTGGAAGAGTATATCAACCCGATAAATACCAGAATTTCGGCTTATATAAAGGAAATCAGATTTATTGAACATCAGTCGGTAAAAAAGGGAGATACACTGGTTGTGCTGGACGACCGTGAAATACAAACACAGCTAAATCAAGCTGAAGCAGCCTATCAAAATGCACTTGCTTCAAAAATTGTAACAGAGGCTTCGGTTAAAACTGTTTCGAACAACATTAATGTTACGCAGACCAATATAGAAGGCGCCAAAGCACGGTTCGAAACTGCTAAAAAGAACCTTGACCGGTATACCAACCTTCTAAAAACGGGTGCCATCACCGGATTTCAATTCGACCAATCTAAAACTGAATATGAGATTGCCAAATCTTCCCACGAAACTTTACAAGGGCAGAAAACTTCGGCAGGACTTTCCGTTACCGAAGTTAAAAACAGGTTGGCTCTGAATGAGGCCGAAATCAAGAGAACCAAAGCTGCCCTGGAAATGGCCCGGATAAACTTATCATATACCGTTATTAAAGCCCCATACGACGGTATCATGGGCCGCAGATTGATCAACGAAGGTCAGTTGCTTCAACCGGGTCAGCAGATAAGCACCATTGTTTTGAATAATCAAAAGTGGGTCACTGCTAATTTCCTCGAAAGTCAGATGCCAAACATTCAGTTAGGTAAAAAACTTAGCATGACAGCAGATGCTATTGGCGATGATGTAAAGTTTGAAGGAGAAGTTACTGCTATTTCAGCAGCCACAGGTTCTAAATATTCCAATGTACCGGTGGATAACAGCTCTGGTAATTTTGTAAAAGTTCAGCAACGTATTCCAGTGCGCATTGAGTTTACTGCAAATAATAAAAAGGATATGCTCGATAAACTCAGAGCTGGCATGAACATGAACCTGGTATTGAAAAAATAATACTTTAAAACAAAGAATCAATGTATAACAGAGGTTTGTTTCACAATTGGGTACCAAAGATTGTCATGCTTCTTCTTATTGTGGTTTTGGTGCTGGTATATTTGCTTATAGGCCCCATCTACAACGGGAACATGGGGCTAATGGCCAGCAGTTCAGGGATCATTTCCGAATATTTTGTCTGGGCAAGTTTTGCTTCATCAATCGGAATGGGTGTGGCACTGCCACTGGTGATGCGTGTTAAAATGCGTTTCAGGTCGAAAGAAATCATGATAACCACACTTGTGCTGATGGCTTTGTTTTCGGTGATCATTGGAACCACCGACTCACCTCAGGTATTTGTGGCAACGTCCTTCTTCTTTGGGTTTATAAAAATGTTTGGCATGCTCGAAATAGTCTTGCCGGTGATGTTTATTATAAGCCCTAAAGGAGTAAAAGCACAGTTTTATTCCACTTTCTATCCGCTGGCCATCATCCTCGGTCAGCTCGGAAGTTTCTTCGCCACCAAAATATCCTACATAAGCAGTTGGCAAATGGCACATTTCTACAGTGCAGCCATACTTCTAACAACAGCCTTGCTGTGTATTATATTTATGCACAACCTCCGGTTTGCCCGCAAAATGCCTCTTCATTATATCGACTGGGTGAGCGCATTGCTCTTTGGCGGGTCTATGATGACGATGGCTTTTGTTCTTTCTTTCGGAAAACAACAGGACTGGTTTATTTCGCCCACAATTGGGTATGCAACCGTTGGTTCTATTCTAATGCTTGTACTGCTGGTAATCCGCTCGTTTTACCTAAAAAGACCATACCTCTCCTTTAAACTATTCCGCATAAAAGATGTACGTTTTGGCGTTCTGCTCATTGCCGGTCAGGGTTTGTTTATGGGTGCAGCTACTGTACAGTCCATCTATACCAATGCAATCCTGGGATACAATTGGGTAACCAATTCCTCTTTGAGCTTAATGACAATGCCCGGAATGATAGTGGCAGGTTTTGTAAGTCATCACTGGACTAAAAACAACCTTCCAATAAAAATGTATATTTTTTCAGGATTTGCTGCCTATTTACTCTACGTGGTAATGCTCTATTTTATGATGGTGCCCGAATTAAATATCGAACGGTGGTATTTGCCTCAGATGCTGAACGGATATGCCATGTGCTCGCTGTTTATCTCAGTGTGGTATTATATGCTGATGAAAGTTCCCCAAAAAGATATGCTGATTTCGGTAGGCAGCCTCATGGTGTTCCGCAGCTTTTTTTCCATGTCTTTTTTCAGCGCCTTGTTTGGCTGGCTCCAATACCGTTTGCAGTGGCAGAGTGTTAATAACCTGGCATTCTATTTCGATGGTGTTATGATGAGCAGCAATCCCGGTGCCGGAAACTTCCGTGATGTTCAGCTAAGCGCCGTACTGTCAGCCAATAAAACCTTACTGGGATACATTGTCATTGCAGGATTGGCCTTTTTAACAGTAATTCTTTTTCATCAGTTTGGCAGATCAAAATATAAAGTAGCAAAGTATCGCATAAGGAGCCAAAGAGCAGGTAAAATTATTAATGAAGAAGTTGAAGGAGTGGCCGGTGTTGTGGGATGAAATTATATAATATAAGCTGTTAAAATTTAATAATCATCAACAACATAATCGAAAATTTAATTCTGAGCCCGACTCTAAATTCTTTAAGTTGGGCTTTATATTTACTACATATGCACAGACAAAGGCGTAGCATTTACAAAACTAGCTCACTGATATAATCGTGTAGAACAAGCAGGGTTCGAATCCTTCAAAGCCGTGGCCCGATCCATAGAAGCTCACTACAAAAACATCCTGAATTATTTTGACAACAGAAGCACAAATGCCTCAGCAGAATCTTTCAATGCTAAAATAAAATCTTTTAGAGCCTGCTTTAGGGGTGTTGGAAATATCAGCTTCTTTCTTTTCAGACTAGCAAACATCTATGCTTGATCACTCCCCAGAAATTCCGACTGATCCCCGTTTTACCGGATCCCCAATCTTTGTAATTTTGAAATCCAATTATAAAATAAAAAACCGTCTCAAAATTTCTTCTGAAACGGTTCCATTTTTCCAACCATGTTCAAACTGCATTTTATTCAAACCGTCTGAAACCTTGTGGGAGCAACAGGATTCGAACCTGTGACCCTCTGCTTGTAAGGCAGATGCTCTGAACCAGCTGAGCTATGCTCCCTTTTTGTTTACTCTTGAAGCTTTATTGCCGTAGCGTTTTCTTACAAAAGCGGTGCAAAGATAACAGCGTTTTTCTTTTCTGCAAAAATTAATTCAAAAAAATCTTAAAATTTTCTTTCGAAAACCAATGCATCGGCTACAACAAAGGTACTACCTCCTATAAAAATCAAATCGTTAGCCGTCGCATTTTTTTTTGCATTTTTTATTGCATCGGCAACTGAAGAAAAACAATTCCCTCTTAAACCTGCTGCAGAAGCTTTTTGCTCCAGTTCTTTTTCATCGAGCGCACGTGGTATACTTGCTCTTGTAAAGTAATAAACAGCTTCCTTAGGCAATAAAGGCAGTATATTGGAAACATCCTTATCGTTCACAACTCCGAATACAAAATGTAACTGTTCGAATTTTATCTGCTCAATCTGCTTCACCACCCAACTAATTCCATCCTGATTATGCCCGGTATCGCAGATTGTAAGGGGTTGAGACGACAATACCTGCCAACGGCCCATCAATCCGGTAGTTTGTGAAACTTGCCTCAGACCCTCTGAAAGACTGCTGGTAAGATCATATCCCTGGTCGGTTAACAAGTCGACAGCAGCAAGCACGGTAGAAATATTTTTCTGTTGATAAATTCCCTGCAAATCGAGACTATGCAACACCTCCGAGTTATTCTTTTTAACCCGCAACTTCTGAATTCCAGGTTCATCACTTTTAACCGGAACCGAGGAATAGACCTTATCGGCAAAGCTAATCTCACTGTTGTTCTCACGAGCCTTATTTTCAAATACCTGTTGGGTTTCAATATGGGATTCTCCAATTACAACAGGTACCCCGGATTTGATAATTCCGGCCTTTTCACGGGCAATTTTTTCAAGCGTATCGCCCAGTAAATCGGTATGATCATATCCTATATTGGTAATAATCGAAAGTTCGGGCTTGATTATGTTTGTTGAATCGAGCCTCCCTCCCAGCCCGGTTTCAATTACAGCAATATCCACATTTGCATCGGCAAAATAATTAAATGCCATAGCCGATGTCATTTCGAAAAATGAAGGTTTGAGGATCTCAAACTGTTGTTTATGTTTATCTACAAAGTCAATAACCGCCTCCTCCGTAATCATTTGTCCGTTCACCCTGATACGTTCACGAAAATCGACGAGGTGAGGCGAAGTGAATAGTCCTGTTTTATAACCGGCATTCTGAAAAACAGATGCCAGCATGTGCGAAACAGATCCTTTTCCGTTTGTTCCGGCAACGTGAATTGTCTTGTATTTTCGATGCGGAAAATCGCACAGTTTATCCAAAGCCATCGCATTGTCGAGATTTGCTTTGTAAGCCGCTTTCCCAATCCGGTGGAACATTGGCAACTGGCTGTACATATAGTCAAGCGTTGCTTTGTAATCCATCCTCACCATTTATTTATATGTATTCTATCGGGTTTAAATCTGTCGGGAATCCTTGGAGCTTCTACATGGTGTCCGACAGAAATTAATGAAAACGGATGTATTTGATCAGGCAGATTCATCAGCTTCGTCATGGCCACAATTCTTTCCTCGCGCGGATAAATACCCAGCCAAACAGCTCCTAACCCTTTGCCATGTGCCGCTAATAAAAAGTTCTGGGTGGCTGCTGAACAATCTACAGGCCAGTATGCAGGCGTGTGAGCAAGCGAGTCGTCGCCGCAAATAAGCACCGCGGCCGCGGCATTGGCAAGCATTCCGGCGTGTGGATGAAACTGCATAATTGCATTAAGAACTTCTCTGTCGTTGATTACTACAAAATGCCATGGTTGCTTATTTACTGCAGAGGGTGCATACATGGCATATTTAATAAGTTCCGTTATTTCTTCGGTTGTTATTGGTTTATCAATGTATTTCCGAATGCTGCGTCGTGATAATATTGCATCAAGTACGTTCATAATTCTCAAATTCTGTTAAAAAAAATAATACACAATCTGCCTGCAAATTTTGTTATATTTAGTCAGTTAAAAAACCCTTATCTCTCGAAAATATGAGCCGTACTAAAAAAATATTTGTTCTCGACACCAACGTTCTTCTGCACGATCACATGTGCATTTATAATTTCCAGGAAAACAATGTAGTAATTCCCATTACCGTGCTCGAAGAACTCGATAAATTAAAAAAAGGAAACGATCAGATAAACTATAACGCCCGTGAATTCACGCGTGAACTCGACAAACTTTCGGGCGACCATCTGTTTAATGGCGGAGTTGCCCTGGGAAAAAGATTAGGCAAGTTAACTATCGAAACAGGTAAACCCTTTTCAAAAGAAATTTCAGAGTCATTCCCAGAAAACACCCCTGATCACCGGATTCTGGCAATAGCTGAATACGTTAAAACTAAGAATCCAGGCCTTCAGGTAGCCCTCATTTCGAAGGATATAAACCTGCGCATGAAAGCCAAATCCATTGGCATAATGGCACAGGACTACGAAAACGACAAGGTTCACAATATAGACGATCTCAACAAAAACATAATCACCATCGACAGTATAAGCAGTGAACAGATTGCGCGTCTGTACGAGAAAATTGAAGGTGTACCGGTAGAGGAATTTAAATTGAATCCCGAGCCTAAAGGACATCAGTATTTTATTCTGAAAGGTGATAAATCGAGCGCTCTGGCCCACTACGATCCTGTAAAAAAAGTTTTTGTGCGGGTGGAAAAACAACGTACCTACGGTATAGAACCCCGCAATGCAGAACAAACATTCTCTCTTGATGCACTTCTTCGCCCGGATATTCCCCTTGTGGCATTAACAGGAAAAGCCGGAACCGGAAAAACACTTTTGGCTCTGGCAGCAGCTATCCAACAGTCGAAAATGTATTCACAGATATTATTAGCCCGGCCAATTGTTCCGCTGGCCAACCGCGACTTAGGTTTTCTTCCCGGTGATGTTAAGGAAAAAATTGAACCTTACATGACTCCTTTGTTTGACAATTTAACTGTTATCAAAAACAAGTTCAAAACCACCAGCGAGGAGTTTAAGCATATTGAAGAGATGCAGAAGGCCGATAAACTCGTGATTACACCTCTGGCTTACATCCGTGGTCGCAGCCTTTCAAACGTCTTTTTTATTGTAGACGAGGCACAGAATTTAACTCCGCATGAAATAAAAACCATTATTACACGTGCCGGCGAAGGAACAAAAATGGTGTTCACCGGAGACATCCAGCAAATAGATTCCCCTTATCTGGATACCGAATCGAACGGTTTATCGTATATGGCCGATAAAATGAGAGGACAGGATATTTTTGCACATGTAAACCTTGTTAAAGGCGAACGCAGCTATTTGGCTGAGCTGGCCAGTAATTTGTTGTAATTATCGGGTAAATTTGTAACTTTCCCGAATTTATCAGATATCTTCAAATGAGTATAAAAACACTGGTAATTGCCCGGCACGCTAAGTCGAGCTGGGATTATGATGCTGTTGATGATATAGACCGTCCTTTAAAAGAGTCAGGAATACGGAATGCTTATCTTGTTGCCGAAACGCTTAAAAAGAAAAAAGTTTCCTTTGATACCATCTATTCAAGTCCTGCAAACAGGGCAATCCACACGTCCATCATATTTGCACGTGTTCTGGAAGTACCGGCCCAGAAAATTGAAATAAACGAACAACTTTATAGCGAATCGGACTCGGATGTAATCCAATTTCTGAAAAACATCCCGGAGAATATTACAAAAGTATTGCTTGTTGGCCATAACCCTACATTCACCGATCTGGCTAACAGATTTCTAAAGCAAAGAATTTCAAATTTACCCACTGCCGGGGCCGTTTTGCTGGAACTTGAATGCGACACATGGAACCATATTGGCCCGGTGTCGGTTGTTAGAGATAGCCTGTTTTTCCCCAAGAAAATAGGAGATTCGAACGATTGAAACGAATACTGTGAAGAATTAACTCAGACGTATGCAGAAACAGATTATAAACAGAGAACTAAGCTGGCTGTCGTTTAACGAAAGGGTCTTACAGGAAGCCGGCGATAAAACAACTCCTTTGATTGAAAGGTTGAAGTTTTTGGGCATTTTCTCTAATAACCTCGACGAATTTTTTAAAGTGCGGGTTGCTACTATCAAACGTATTGTCGATCTCAAGGTTGACTCCAAAGCAACCTTAGGCGAGAAACCTAAAAAGCTGCTGCAACAAATTCAGGAAAGAGTTTTGCAGCTTCAGCAAAACTCACAATCGATTTTCAAAGCAATATTGAATGAGTTAGCGAAAGAAAATATTTATATCATTAACGAAACTCAGCTTAACGAGGTCCAGACAGAATTTGTAAAACACTACTTCGAAGACAAAGTTTTACCGGCCCTTGCCCCCATTATGCTTGGTAATCTCAATAATATTCCTTTCCTTAAGGATAAATCCATTTACCTGGCTACAAAGCTCTTCAACCCTAAGGTGCGGGAAGAAGTTAAATATGCGTTGGTTGAAATTCCTACTGCCGTCATACCCCGTTTTCTGGTACTCCCAAGCAACGGACAGAAAAAATGTGTTATTCTCCTAGACGACGTAATTCGGTTCAACCTGAAAGATGTTTTTGCGATTTTTCCTTATACTCACTACGAGGCATATACTATAAAGCTCACCCGAGACGCCGAACTTGATATAGACAACGATGTAACCAAGAGCTTTCTTGAAAAAGTGTCAAAAGGGGTTTCGGGACGAAAAAAAGGGCAGCCGGTAAGGTTTGTTTATGATGAGACCATGCCTAAACTGATGCTCAAATACCTGACTGATATGCTGGATCTTGATCAATCCGACAGCTTAATTCCAGGGGCCAGGTATCACAACTTTAAAGATTTTATGAGTTTCCCCAATATTGGCGGAAGTCATTTGGAATACGAACCTACTCCAGCCGTTTCGCATCCTGAGATAATTAACGAACCTAGCATTTTAAGAAGGGTAATGACTAAGGATCTGATGCTTCATTATCCTTACCAAAAATTCTCTCATTTTATTAATTTATTACGCGAAGCAGCCATCGACCCTAAAGTTGTCTCAATTAAGGTGACAATTTACCGGGCTGCCGCTAACTCAAAAGTTATTAATGCCTTAATAAATGCGGCCCGTAATGGTAAAAATGTGGTGGTTGTGATAGAGCTACAGGCACGTTTCGATGAAAAAGCAAACATTTACTGGTCGCGCAAACTCGAAGAGGCAGGCGCCAAAGTATTATTTGGAATTCCGGGATTGAAGATTCATAGCAAACTCACCTTGATTACCAGCATCATAAACAATAAGAAAGTAAACATCGGATGCATCAGTACCGGAAACTTCCACGAGGGTAACGGAAGTGTTTACACCGATGTAGCACTTATTTCGTCGGACAAACGCATAGCTAATGAAGTGGAGAAGCTGTTCGATTATTTTGAAAACACTTATAAGTTTTACAATTACAACCATTTACTTGTTTCTCCCCATTTTATGCGCCGCAAACTTGTAGCTTTGATTGACAACGAAATAAAAAATGCAAAAGCTGGCAAAGAGGCATATATTATTCTGAAAATTAATAACCTGGTAGATCCTGATATGATTAAAAAACTCTATCAGGCAAACTGCCATGGAGTTAAAATAAAACTGATTGTACGAGGAATATGCTCGCTTATTCCAGGCATTCCCGGCTTAAGCGAAAATATCGAAGCAATAAGTATAGTTGACAAATTCCTTGAGCATGCCCGAATTTTCATTTTCTGCAATAACAACCAGGAGAAGTTTTACATTTCGTCGGCCGACTGGATGACCCGGAACCTCGATACGCGTGTTGAAGTAGCAAGTCCCATCTATGATCCTGAGCTGCAAAAAGAACTCAAGCATATTATAGAAATGGCCTTAAACGATAATGTTAAGGCACGCATTATAGACCTGAATCATACAAATGCTTACAGGCGAAACGATATAAAAACTCCAATACGCTCACAGTTCGAGATTTATAAGTATTACAAATCACTTATAGCAAAGAAATAATTTTCTTAATTGATGATAATATTAGAGGAAATTTCACGAGAGGAATTATTTTTGTCCACTTTTTTGAAGCTAGAAGGAAACATCCATGTTTAGCAAGTTCGGCTTAAACTGCAGTAATTACACCGGATGTTCCATCTGACCTAAAAATAAAAATAAACAGATGAATTATCAGAATATTTGCGAAAAGGCAATTGCAGTTGTAAAGGAAGTGGGGGATTTTATTCTATCCGAATCATCAAAATTCTCACTAAAAGATGTGGAAACCAAAAGCCTCAACAGTTTTGTAACTTATGTGGATAAAAACGCTGAGGAGAAACTCGTAAAAGGATTAAGTGAAATTATTCCCGACTCGGGCTTTATAACCGAAGAAGAAACCATTCAGAAAAAAGGAGATGAATTCAACTGGATTATCGATCCGCTCGACGGCACAACTAACTTTATCCATAAGGTGCCTGTTTTTTCAATCAGTGTGGCTCTAACCCAGAATAACGAAACCGTTGTGGGAATTGTTCTCGAACTTAATCGTAACGAATGTTTCAGTAGCTTTAAAGGAGGAAAAGTTTACCTTAATGACCAGGTAATTAAAGTATCAGAAGCTGCAACAATTAAAGATTCACTTGTTGCAACCGGGTTTCCTTACTATGATTTCGCGATATTAAAGCAATATATGTTGCTCATCGAAGAGCTTGCAAAGCAATCACAGGGCATCCGCCGGTTAGGATCGGCCGCTGTCGACCTGGCTTATGTTGCATGTGGACGCTTCGATATTTTCTTTGAACACAGCCTTAATCCGTGGGATGTAGCCGCAGGAGCTTTTCTGGTAACCCAGGCAGGAGGCGTTGTAACCGATTTTGCAGGAGGCAATAACTTTCTTTTTGGCCGGGAAATAATAGCCTGTCCTCCTCCTGTCTACAGAGAATTTCAAGAGTTAGTAAATTCAAAAATCAAAAAAGGATGAAATCTTTGAGTTACTATCTTCTATATGCATTCTCGTTAATGTTTGCAATTCTCCCGTTAAGAGTATTATATGTTATTTCCGACGTTTTTTATTACCTGAATTACTATTTGGTTCAATACCGTAAGAAAATTGTATTACAAAATCTCAGAAATTCCTTTCCAGAGAAAACCGATAAGGAAATAAAGGCGATTGCAAAGAAATTTTACCGGCATTTTGGCGACCTATTTGTGGAAACTCTTAAAATGATGCACATGCCCTTGTCAGAAAGTCGTAAGAGAATTACGTTAAAAAATCCTGAAATTTTTGAAAAACTATATTCAAAGAACAAACTCATTTTAGTAGCGTTAGGACATTACAACAACTGGGAGTGGATTTCGATGATGTCAAAGCCGGAATTTTCGGTTATCTCTTTATACAAACCATTGCACGATCCGAATTTTGATCGTTTTATGCTGAAACTTAGAACTATGAAAGGCAGCATACTCGTTTCAACAACCCAGACACTGCGCTTTTTAAACAGTTGGAACGAACCTGAGAAAAGAGGATTTTTTTGCTTTATCGCCGACCAGTCGCCGTTGTTAAAAGATATACATTACTGGACACAATTCCTTAACCAAACCACTCCAATATTTATAGGTATTGAAAAAATTGCTGTAAAATTCAATTTACCTGTTTGTTTCTTCCGATTAGAAAAAGTAAAAAGAGGATATTATCAACTCGAAATTGTTCCTATAACTGAAAATCCGGCTGGCACCAAGCCCTATGAAATTACAGAGGCTCACGTAAGATTACTTGAAGATGATATAAAAAAGAAACCTGAGTTTTGGTTATGGTCGCACCGGAGGTGGAAACGACAATATGAGGATATAAATAATACCCCGTCCAATGCTTAAATGCGCCGTCGTAATTCTTAACTGGAACGGTTTGGGATTTCTGAAAGAATTCCTTCCAACTGCCATAAAATACACTTCAGATAACTCGGAGATTATTGTTGCCGACAATGCGTCAACCGATGGTTCTGTCGAGTTTCTTGAAAAAGAATACCCACAAACAAAAATTATTAAGCTTGATAAAAATTATGGTTTTACAGGAGGATATAACCGCTCTTTGGCCCAGGTCGAAGCCGAATACTATATTTTACT
This sequence comes from Bacteroidota bacterium, assembly GCA_023429135.1. Lineage (GTDB taxonomy): Bacteria > Bacteroidota > Bacteroidia > Bacteroidales > JAAUTT01 > JAAUTT01. The sequence continues at coordinate 100,136 of JAEYWD010000057.1, forward strand.
AAACTCTGATGTTGAAGTAACTCCAGGCTGGGATGAACCTCTCATAAAAATTCTCGATACCCGAAAGGATGTTGGCGCTGTAATGCCTAAAATGCTTTCGTATTACAACCATAAAGAGTTTGAATATGCAGGAGCTGCTGGAGGTTTTTTAGATAAATACGGGTATCCGTTCTGTCGCGGTAGGGTTTTTCATACTCTGGAAGATGATCACGGACAATACGATGGAGTTCACGAAATATTCTGGGCTTCAGGAGCCTGTTTAACAGTCAGGGCACAACTCTTTCACCAGCTCGGTGGGTTGGACGATATTTTGTTTGCTCATATGGAAGAAATTGATTTTTGCTGGCGTTTACACCACTTGAATTATAAAGTTTTGGTAACATCCGAATCAGTAATATATCATCTAGGCGGAGGTACATTACCAAAATACAGCCCTCACAAATCGTTCCTCAACTTTAGAAACAATCTGATAATCCTGTACAAAAACCTTCCCCGTCCTTTATTCAATAAAATTTACATTGCCCGCATTATACTCGACCTTATTGCGGCTTTTTATTTTTTGGCCAACTTCAATTTCTCAGGCTTTTATGTTGTTTTTAAGGCCCATGTCGTTTTTAATCAATACCGCTCTTCACGCGAGATAAAAAGAGTAACCAACCCAATGCCCGAGCCTCATTTCATAAATAAAAGCACTGTAATTCAATACTTTTTAAAGGGTAAAAAATATTTTAGTCAAATTTCCTGATTTTTCTTTGAAATAGCTGATTACTTTTCCCCTGTTTAAGGATTAATAGCTAAAACAGGTTAGTTATGACCAAAAGTGCTTTATTGTCTGAAAGAGATACCGTACAGAAGCTGGAAAATAAGATTCTGGAGTTAGAAAAAGCCAATCTTCGCCTGCAGGAATACTTTGCTAAAATCTCAGAAAGTAACAATCATGAGTGCCTTACACCCTTTTCAGGTAAGCATACTTTTAAATGTTCGCTAAAGTTTACCATCGACCTGGAATTAAATAAAGTAGTTTGGGTAAATACAAAAAAGAACAACTTCCAATTTAAACATGAGAAGTTTTTCCTCATGGATATTGAGCCACTCTCAAACAAACTCATTGCCCAAATTGACAGAAACCGATTTTTGGACCTTATAAACAAATCCAGAGAGAAAGAAGGCTTTTACATGCAAACATTATTCAGAACCAACAATGAAAACAAAAACTTCGATTGGGGACTTGCAATATTTGAGAAAACAAGCTACGGATTACCCGATGAACAATATCTACAGGTTGAAATTGTAATGCTTGAAGAAACCTCTGACTTGGCTGATCTTTTGGGTGAATTTACCAAAAAGATCGAAAAGACGGATCATTATCAGAAAATTGAATCCCTGACTGAAAGACAACGTGAAATCCTGGGCTTTTTAGGAAAGGGGCTTACCAGTAAAGAAATTGCTGATAAATTAAGCATTAGCTTTCATACAGTGGAGGCTCACCGTAAAATAATTGCCAGGAAAACACAAACGAAAAAAAGGGCAGCTCTGATTTGTCTGGCTGCTAAAGTTGGTATTTTAAAATAAAATCCTCTTTTTAGGGTATAGTTTTTATTGATTAAAGTTTTAAAATTGATCTTTAATAAAAAATAGAAACACAGAATATTGATAATTTGAAAAGAAAGTTTAATTTGGAGTCAGAATTTTGTACCGGAAAGTTTAAAAAAGAATGAAATATCAGTGGGCAAATAAAAATATACTGTTTGCTGAAGATGATGAAGCCAGCTCGGTATATTTGTCCGAATTATTAAAAATTAACGGAGCAACAGTTACTAATTGTTCCAGTGGATTGAAAGCAGTTTCAATTTGCATGGAAAATCCATCCATAGATTTGGTGTTAATGGACATGAGATTACCTGAACTCGATGGCTATGAGGCTACCAGAATGATTAAAAACTTACGTCCTGAACTTCCCGTTATAGCTGTTACTGCATGTGCAATGCTGGAAGACAGACGCAGATGTAAAATTGCCGGCTGCGACGGTTACTTATCCAAACCTGTGATGCCTAAGGAATTTCTACCCATGGTTCAATCCTTTTTATTCCCTGAAAGAATCAAAAGTTATTCGGAAATATAGCTTACAAAATTTCGGCTATTTTTTCGAGTTTAATTCCTCTAGAGCCTTTTAACAAAAACAAAAAACCTTCTAAATTTTCATTTTGGAACCAAACCCTCGCTTCTTCGGAAGTGACAAAGGATTTAAATACCTTATTATTTATAAGCCCTTGAAATATAGGCCCTACAAAAACAACAAGAGATGGATTTAAAGCTTGTACCTGGTTAATAACTTTTCTGTGTTCTACCCCAGCTTCTTCACCTAACTCCAGCATATCGCCCAATACAACAGCCTTCTTATTGTGCTCCATTTTTGAGAAGTTTTCAATCGCAACCTCCATGCTGCTCGGATTAGCATTATAGTAATCCATAAGCAAACTGTTTTTCTCGGTGTGTTTTATCTGACTTCTTTGGTTTGAAGGTTCGTAACTTTCCAGGGCACCCTTTATTTTATCGTAAGAAACACCAAAAAACATCCCAATGCAAACCGCGGCAAGAGCATTTTCAAGATTGTATCGGCCAGCAAGTTTGGTATTAATAACACCTTGATTAACGACATTAAATTCCAGAAAGGGATCTGCCTTAATTATCTCACCTACATATTGTGAGTCGTCGGAGCTGCCATAAAAAACTTTAGTAACCTGTTTACCATCCAAAAGAGACCTCAATATCTCGTTACCTCCATTTGCAAACACTACTCCTTTATTACTTATAAGATGCGAATACAATTCGTTTTTGGTTTTTTTAACGCCTTCAAAACCACCAAAACCTTCGAGATGAGCCTTTCCGATATTTGTAATTATGCCATGTGTTGGCATAGCAATATTACAAAGGAATCCAATTTCACCGGGATGATTGGCTCCCATCTCAATAATTGCTATTTCAGTTTCCTTATTTACTCTTAACAAGGTAAGTGGAACACCGATGTGATTATTGAGATTACCTTCTGTAAAGAGTACTTTATACTTTGCTCCAAGAGTTTTAGAGATTAACTCCTTTGTAGTTGTTTTACCATTTGAACCAGTTATACCCACAAAGGGAATTTTAAACTGATCGCGATGATACCTTGCTAGCTTTTGTAAAGCCTTTAAACAATCGTCGACCAGTATGTACCTTTTGTCCTTTACAAAATCTGCATTATCGACAACTGCAAACGAACATCCTTTATTAATGGCATCCTGGGCAAAAGTGTTGCCATCAAAGTTATCGCCACTCAAAGCAAAAAAGATATTTCCATCCGACACTTTACGTGTATCGGTAGTTACTCCGGTACTTTCAAGGAATAATTTATATAAATTGGCTGTTTCCATAACTGTAACAAAAAAAAGGGGCTATTAGCCCCTTTGATTATATCTGAATTCAATATTATTTCTTCTTTGCAACTCCTCTTGGAGACCCAACACGTATCATAGCACAGCGAAAACCAAGGTCGTCGCGCGATTGATCCTGCTGGAGGAAACGACGTGTACCAGGACTTAACCAGTATGCTCTGTCCTTCCATGAACCACCTTTATAAACTCTTACATTGTCGTTAATAAGAGAGCTTACATCTCCAGCCTTTTGAGAATACATTCTGTTTGAACCCGGAGTTTTTTCACCTTCAGTATTGGTATAATCAGTACTGGAGGCTAAGTCGCCGTCATTAAAGTTTCTATAATCAGACTTTTTAATATCTCTCCATTTTTCAGTGGCTTCAGCTTCGGTGATAGGTCTCTTGCGCAAGCGGCCAAGACTATCTTTCTGAGCTACATTACCTTCTTCATCTCTTTCGAGAGTTTCGAATTGGTTACCACGGAAAGGACGGAATTCGTTGAAATCTTCGAGAGAAAGAGGACGATAAACATCCAAACACCATTCGTTTACGTTACCAGCCATATTATAGAGTCCATAATCATTTGGCCAGAACGACATAACCGGAACTGTAATACTACCAGCATCGTTCAGAGCACCGGCAACCCCCATGTTATCACCACGTCCGCGGATAAAGTTTGCTCTCATATCGCCACGATATTTTTTATCGTCGTTACGAACATTGTGTCCATTCCAGGGATATATTCTTCTTTCGAATATTCTTTCATCGTAAGAATTTCCAACAAGACCAAGAGCGGCATATTCCCATTCAGCTTCGGTTGGGAGACGGTATTTTGGTAAAATCAAACCATCTTCCATCTTCACTTTTCTTTCTTCCTGATCAGGATTCAAACTTGGAAGATTTTGCTTAACCAAACCTTCATACTGCCCGGCAAGATAAGCTTCGGTATTGAAGTTTTCCTGTCCTTTTTGATTTGGATCCACATCAAGAATGCCTTCCCGGATGAGTATATTTTCGTTTACACGGTCGGTACGCCAAGTACAATAGTCGTTTGCCTGTAACCAGTTAACGCCAACAACGGGATAATCGTTATAGGAAGGGTGACGGAAATAGTACTCCACATATGGCTCGTTGTAAGCGAGTTTTTTTCTCCAAACGAGGGTATCGGGCAAAGCATTTTTGTATACTTCAGGATAATCGGAGAAAATTCTTGAAAGCCAATATAAGTATTCCCGGTAATCGACATTGGTAATTTCGGTTTCGTCCATATAAAATGATTCCACAGTTACCCGGCGTGGTACATTATTCCAATCGTAAGTAAGATCCTGTTCTACCCTACCCATTGTAAACGAACCACCTTCCACAAAAACAAGGCCTGGCCCTGTTTCCTGTTCTATAGCCTGTTTAACTTCGAATCCTCCATTGTCGGGATCGTTATAGTTCCAACCGGTGGTTGGAGATACTCCCTTTCCCTTTCCTCCAAAAATACAGGAGCTTACCAGAACGACCAAGGCAGCAAATAATGTGAAATTCACTAATTTCCTATTCATAACTGTTGAGGTTTTTTTATTTCTAATATACAAATAATTTGAATTCAATTTACTAGCTTTTCCCGAATTATCAAAATTTTGGGCATTTTACTTGTCTCATTTTTTTTCGTTCATTATACTTAAAATCCAATTGAAATGTTACCTCATGAGCCCCATTATTTATAACATTTTTCGAAAAATTAATCAACCGCAAATCGTAACTATATACAATCGTGAAATTTGAAACTCTTGTGCCAACCAGTAAAATTAGCGATTCCAGGCTAAAATTGTTATCGCTGCGTAACCAGACACCCCCAATAAACGGATTATATTCAAAATTACTACCCGCTGAAATGTAGTTATAACGGGATTGTTGCTGATATATTATACCCGGTTTGTAAATCATCTCCTTGTCGGTGAATTTTCCTACATATTTTTTTATTTGAGTGACATACTGGAATGTAAAACGCATTGGCAAACGCATTGGTGTTCCGTTTAATGAAGCATTGGGGCGGTTAAGATGATGCACCGCAAGAGATATCCAGTGTTTGCCTTTTAAATAGGAGTATACTCCAAAACCAAAATCGGGATACCATTTTGATTCGCCTGGAATAATTTCAGGATCGTTCCATGTATCATAAGGAGACTGCGAGATGCTTGTCAGGCTTCTGGCCTTCTGATATACCGAGGCTGATAATCCGAATGAAATATTCATGTCTCTGCTTAATTCCGTCTGATAATTGTAATTGAAATCGAATCCTGTTACATTAAAGGTGGAATTTCCAATAACATCGCGCATCACAGAAAATCCCAAACCACTTTTGATAGTTGGAATATTCTGATCATAGGTAAGATAATAAGTTGTAAAAGCATTGTTCATCCCAGGCCACTGATTCCGATACCCTCCCATTACGCGTGCATTCTCCGTAGTTCCGGAATAGGCAGGATTATGATACAATTGCCTGAACATAAACTGCGAAAACAAAGGATCTTGTGCCTGAATAGAGCAACAAACACCTAAAAACACTGTGGCAGTCAGTATCTTCAACCTTAAGCAAACTTTAAGAGACTTAATAATGAACATTGTAGATATAAGTGGCCTTAAAATATTTTAATAACGCATCTTTTCATGTTTGTATTGTAAATCTCTTTTTGTATGCTTGTACAATATTAAGAACATTGTATCCGTTTTAATAGTTTAACGAAATCACACAACACTCAAATACTATGAGATTTTTCTCAAAAATACCATTTCTCATATTATTAACAGCTAATTCTTTCATTTCTTTCGCTTTTTCTTCCGATACTTTAAAATATACTATAAACTGGTTTTCGCCTTCTCCTTCATGGCTGCCCTCCGATTCAGGAAAAGGTAAAATTCTTCTGAATTTCGAAAACGCCCGGTATAATTTGAAAGGAATTCCCTTATTTATTTCAACGTTACCCGTTGATAATAATTGTTCGGAAGTTCAGCTCGAGGCTCTTTCTTTAACATACGACACTATTGTAAATACAGAGAACATCTCAAACCTGAATGACTTTCCGGAAGAATTCGCCTTTTCGGCTGATGTTCTTCAGGAGGGAAAAAGGAATTTCGCACAAATATCGGTAATTCCTGCAATCCGAAAAAACAACAGGCTTATCCTTCTCAAAGGTTTTTCATTTGGGTTTTCCCAAATAAAACACCTTTCAACTAAAAAAAGTTATACGGACCGCTGGGAATCTTTATCAGTATTAAATTTGGGAGCATGGAAAAAAATTGCAGTAACCCAGACCGGAGTTTATAAAATTACTTTCGCTGAAATAAAAAGTCTGGGCATTACAAATCCATCCGATATCAGGATATTCGGCAACGGAGGAAATATGCTTCCTGAAAAGTTCAACGAAAGCGGCACCGATGACCTTGTTGAAATTCCTGTATTCCTTTACAAAGGAGCTGACGGGGTTTTTAACGAAGGTGATTTTGTGCTTTTCTTTGCAACAGGACCGGTTACCTGGGAATATAATACAACTAACAAACGGTTTGTACATTCAAAACACCAGTACACCGGCAAAATATTCTATTTTGTAACCTCAGGCACCAGTGGAGCCAAAATACCCGCTGCTGCAGCAATTGACAAAACAGAAGACTTCTCTGTCAATTCTTTTGTCGACTACAATGTGCATGAAGAAAACCTCTACAACCTTATCCGGTCGGGACGAAACTGGTATGGTGAGAAATTTGAAATGCAGAGCAGCAAAAATTTCAATTTTACTTTTCCCGATCCCGTTGAAAACAGCAATTTAACTATCGAAGCGGAAGTTTTGGCCCGTTCCGAAACCAATACCGGCTTTGTTGCCCGCTATAACAATCAAACTCTGGTGTCCCAAATAATGGGACGTGTATATACAAACGACGAAACTTCAAACTATGCCGATGCAAGAACTTTTACAGCAAACGGTGCTATTGCCGGTAAAGACGTAGTTATTAGCCTGAATTTCGATAACAAAGGAGATAATTCGGCCATGGGTTGGCTCAATTATTTAAGAATTAATGCAAAAAGGAAGTTAAAATACAATAATGATCAATTATTATTCAGGGATACAACCGCTCTATTTCAATCGAAAACAGCTCTTTACACAATCGAAAATGCATCATCGGATCTGATGCTGTGGGATGTATCCAATTTAAATAGTGTAAAAATCATTAATTATAACCTGTCGGGACAGCAAATTTCATTTAAGGCACAAACAGATACATTGCGCAACTATGTTTTATTTAACCCATCGAAAACACTCACACCTGATTTTCTGAAAGACGAAGATAATTCCGTAGCTAATCAGAATCTGCATTCGTTGTCGAACATCCAAATGGTTATTATAGCTCACCCTTCCTTTTTAACCGAAGCTGAGGAACTTGCCGAAATTCACAGGACCAACGATCATCTCTCGGTAATAACTGTAACTCCCGATCAGATTTACAACGAATTTTCTTCAGGTAATCCCGATCCGGCAGCTTACCGCAATTTTATGAAAATGCTTTACGACAAGGCCGCCAGCCCCGAAGAAATGCCTAAATACCTGCTTCTATTTGGTGATGGCTCTTACAAAAACTTTAACACTCCTGATTCCAAAGAAGTTAATACCAATCTGATCTTAACGTATCAGTCATCAAACTCCTTACGACCAGTTAGTTCTTATGTTTCCGATGATTATTTCGGTTTGCTCGATGATAACGAAAGTATTGAAATGGGGTTGCTGGATATTGGCATTGGAAGATTTCCTGTTACAACATCTCAACAAGCTAAGGCTGTTTTAAACAAAATTAAAAGGTACATCTCTGCCAATGCTGCTGGAAACTGGCGTAACGACATATGTTTTATTGCCGACGACGAAGATGGAAATGTCCACATGTCTCAAGCCGACCAGCTTTCAACCTACTTAAATACAAATTATCCGTTTTTTAACAGTAAGAAAATATATTCCGACTCCTATCCTCAGGTTACAACTTCAGCGGGGCCCCGGTACCCCGAGGTAAACAAGGCAATTGAAAACACATTAAAACAAGGAGTTTTGATAATGAATTACACTGGCCACGGCGGAGAAGACGGACTTGCTCATGAACAGATTCTGCGTCAGGCTGAAGTAAAAAGCTGGAACAACATTATTTACCCATTATTTGTAACCGCTACCTGTGAATTCAGTCGTTTCGACGATTACAAGAGGATCACTGCCGGTGAGGATGTACTATTGAATGAAAATGGAGGAGGAATTGCATTACTAACTACAACACGTCTTGTCTACAGCGGGCCGAATTTTATCCTGAATCAGGAATTCTATCGGAATTTTGCAGAAAAGGACAACAACGGTAATCCCCTGCGTTTGGGAGACATTCTGAAGAGAACCAAAAATGCCTCCGGAACCGATATAAACAAGCTTTGTTTCACACTGCTTGGAGATCCTGCATTGCAGCTTGCATATCCAAAAATGAATATTAAAACCACTCACATCAACTCAAAGGATATCAATGGGAGTTTAGACACCCTAAAGGCATACAAGGAAATAACAATTAAAGGTTTGGTAACTGACCATATAGGAAATTTATCATCAGGCTTCAACGGTGTTATTTATCCTTCGTTATTCGATAAGAAACAAGTTGTAAAAACTCTGAATAACGATAATGGAACACCTTTTATTTATGAACACCAGGAAAGTTTACTATATAAAGGAAAAGCTACCATTAAAAATGGAGAATATGAATTCTCATTTGTTGTACCCCGCGAAATAGCCTATAACTTTGGATTCGGAAGATTGTCGTATTATGCAACCGATGCTAACACAGATGCTTCAGGCTATTTCAGCAATTTCATAATCGGAGGAATTTCTGCCGAAACCAATACCGACAATGAAGGCCCTGCTATTAATTTATACCTGAACGATAAGACATTTGTAAATGGAGGACTTGCCAACCAATACCCAACTTTATTGGCAGATTTAAGCGACGATCATGGTATTAACATTTCCGGTTCGAGCATTGGACATAATATTATTGGAATACTAGATAATAATACAGCAAGCGCAATTACACTCAACACTTATTTCGAATCGGAAATTGATAATTATAAAAAAGGATCTATCGCCTACAGCTTGCCAAAAATGAATCCGGGAAAACACACTTTGAGCCTGAAAGCCTGGGATATATTTAATAATTCGTCGATTGCTGAAATTTCTTTTGAAGTTACCGATTCATCAGGCCTTCAGATCAAAAATGTGCGTAATTATCCTAATCCTTTTTCAGGAACTACAACTTTCAGTTTTGAACATAACCAACCAGGAAAATCGTTGGATACGGAGTTACAGATTTACAGTATTACCGGCAACCTCATCAACAGTGAAAGAATGATTATATCAAGCGACGGATTCACCTCCGGCCCAATACTTTGGGATGGGAGAAATACATTTTTTAAAAAACCCGAAAGAGGCATATACATATATCGTTTCCTTTTCCGTTATAATGGAGATGAAATAATTTCGGAGTCCAAAAAGATGATAGTAAGTGAATAGAACTAATTCCTATATTTGTACAAAAATTTTCAATAAGATGGTCATAACTAACAGGCTTGCCGCAGTCATTCTATTCGTTGTTTTTACTGTTAAAGCGATTGCACAGCCAATTAATCCCGGTCAATTGGGTGGTAAGGAATACGATTTGGGCAAATGGCCCAACCCGGTTGAAAGCGCTGTTCCTTTTCTCACTATTGCTCCAGATTCGAGATCGGGCGGTATGGGCGATGTTGGTGCAGCAACTTCCCCCGACATCAACTCTATGCATTGGAACCCGGCAAAGTATGCTTTTATTGAAAATGAAGGCGGAGTCTGCATTTCGTATTCTCCATGGCTAAGAAATCTTGTTGGAGATATTGATCTCGCGTACCTCTCGGCTTACAAAAGAATAGACCGCCAGCAGGTTATTGCTGCATCTTTGCTTTATTTTTCGTTAGGTGAAATTGACTTTACCGACGACAACGGACAATTGATCCGTCCCGGAAAACCCAACGAATTTGCAATCGACGTGGCTTATTCCAGAATTTTTGGCGAACACCTCAGCGGTGGAATTGCATTCCGTTATATCCGATCTGATCTTTCCACAGGGCTTTCCGTTAGTGGCATAGACACCAAAGCTGGTCAGGCTTTTGCATCCGATGTATCTGTTTATTACAATACCAAACTGAAATTATGGGATAGAGATTCAAAACTTGCTTTTGGATTAAACATATCCAATATGGGTAACAAAATTTCCTATACTAGTGATCTCGATAAAGATTTTATTCCCATAAACATGCGTCTGGGTGGAGCATTTACCTACGATTTCGATGCTTACAACTCTATCACCCTTGCGGCAGACATTAACAAACTCCTTGTTCCTACCCGCCCGGTATACTGGACCGATATCAACGGAAAAGACTCTACAGTAAACGATAAAAAAGTAATCAGATTCGGTAAAGATCCAAACGTTCCGGTAGTTAAAGGCATGTTTCAATCATTTTATGATTCTCCCGGTGGTTTCGAAGAGGAATTGAGAGAAATCACTTATTCTTTTGGTCTGGAATATTGGTACAGAAAACAATTTGCCATTCGTGGCGGATATTTCCATGAAAATGAATACAAGGGTAACCGCAAATTTTTCACTATGGGCGTAGGATTAAAACTAAACGTGCTGGGGCTGGATTTCTCTTACCTTATCCCAACATACGCGCATCATCCGCTGGCAAACACCTTGCGCTTCTCAATTTCATTCGATTTCGACGCATTCAGAAAATTAAAGAAATAATCCTGTGAGAATAGGTTTTGGTTACGATGTTCACCCGCTTAAGGATGGACTTACTTTTACATTGGGAGGTATTGTTATTCCTCACACCAAAGGCGCACAAGGGCATTCGGATGCAGATACGCTTATTCATGCTATTTGCGATGCGCTTCTTGGAGCAGCAAACCTGGGTGATATCGGCTTGCATTTCCCTGACACATCTGGAGAATTCAAAGGTATCGACAGTAAAATACTTTTGAGAAGGACCATGGAACTCATCAAGCAAAAGGGCTATAAAGTAGGAAATATTGACACAACGGTTTGTCTTCAGAAACCTAAAATTAGACCCCACATTGCAGAAATGGTTAAAGTTCTGGCCGAAACCATGCAAATTCCTGCCGAAGATATTTCAATTAAAGCTACAACTACCGAAAAACTTGGCTTTGTGGGACGTGAAGAAGGTGTTACAGCCTACGCTGTGGCCTTAATTGAAAAGGTTTAGCCACCAGTATAAAGGAAAAGTTAAGGCTTTGTAAGAACTGCGTTGTAATTTTCTTTGCCACCTCCATCATCCACTGAATATTTCAGGGTTATCTTCTCGTAATCGGTGGTTATGGTTCCCGATCCGCTAATAGTAAATCCACTTATAGTTTGACTGGAAATTGTCATAGAAGTACCCGAGACACTTGCCTTCACTGCAAAGTTTTCACCTAGGTGGTTGAAATTATAGATCTTCACCCCAGATAGACTTATATCATCTTTAACAATTTCCACAAGAAAATTATCTACAATGTTGCTGGCATCAGTCTCCTGGCATTTCCAGGTATCGATAATATTATCGCGGGGAGAAAGGCTGTCGGTTAATTCCTCGCATGAAGCAACAAGTACTATAGCACAAATAAATAATACACGGCTGATTACAGTAATTCTGTCTGTAATACTCTTCTTTTTCATATTAAACAAAGGTTAAATAATGGTGTTAAGATAAAAATAAATGTTTTAATTCGCTGTAAATAGTAAATTTGTTTGTTTTAAATTTCTAAACCTATGAAAAAAAGCTGGATTATTTTAGGAGTCGTTATACTCTTTGTTATTATTACTTATGTTAGCTTAAAGAATGGATACAATAAAATGGTTGCACTCGACGAGCAGGTAAAAGCTCAGTGGGCTCAGGTTGAAAACGTTTACCAGCGCCGTGCTGACCTCATTCCTAACCTGGTTTCGACTGTAAAAGGTGCTGCCGATTTCGAAAAAACGACGCTTACACAGGTGATTGAAGCCCGTGCCAAAGCAACACAGGTAAAAATTGATGCCAGTAACCTCAATGAGCAAACCATGCGTCAGTTCCAGGAATCACAGGGAGCATTAACTCAGGCTCTCAGTCGTTTAATGGTGGTGTCGGAACAATATCCCAATTTAAAAGCCAATCAAAATTTCCTCGATCTGCAGGCTCAGCTCGAAGGTTCCGAAAACCGGATTACCACCGAACGCCGCACCTACAACGAGGTAGTCCAAAATTACAACACCACCATCAGAAGTTTTCCGAAAAATATTTTTGCCGGCATGTTTGGATTTCAGCCAAGACCGAATTTCACTGCTGAAGCTGGTGCTGATAAGGCTCCTGAAGTTAAGTTTTAACCTATGAGTGCATCAAAATTTCTATCTAAAGAAGAGGAGAAGACAATTGTCAACGCCATTGAAGATGCCGAAATGTGTTCTTCGGGCGAGATAAGAGTCCATATCGAAGAACATTGTAAGGTTGACCCTCTCGACAGGGCAGCCTTTATTTTCGCTAAACTTAAAATGCATAAAACTGAGTTACGCAATGGCGTGCTGTTTTACATCGCTCATAAAGATCACAAACTGGCAATTCTGGGCGATGCAGGTATCAATTCGGTTGTTCCCGAAAATTTTTGGAACGACATTAAAGAAACCATGATACCACTCTTTAAGGAAGGTAAATATGTTGACGGAATTTGCGAAGGAGTGCGAATGGCAGGCGAAAAGCTAAAAGCATTTTTCCCTTATCAAAACAACGATAAAAACGAATTACCCAATGAAATTTCTTATTAAGCTTTTTCTGCTGTTTGTATTAAGCATAGCTGTTCAGGCGCAGGACTTCCCCGATCCAATGAGCCCTCCCCGACTGGTAAACGATTTTGCATCCATGTTTACTCCCGAGGAACAAGGACAACTGGAACGTATGCTTGTAAATTATACCGACACAACTTCAACTGAAATTGCTGTGGTTACTGTACCTTCGCTCAATGGCTACGAAATAAACGATTATACAACCCGTCTGTTTAATAAATGGGGAATAGGCGGCTCCAAAAATAACAATGGAGTTCTGATACTTATTAAACCGAAAACTGCCGAAGAAAAAGGGCAGGCTTACATTGCTCCCGGCTACGGTATGGAAGGTGTATTGCCCGATGTTCTTTGCAATCGCATTGTAGACAATGAAATGGTTCCCCGCCTTAAAGACGGGCGTAATGCCGAAGCAGTTGCAGCCGCTGTAAACATCATGTTCAACGTGGCGAAAGGCTCTTATACTGCCGACCAGTACATGAAAAAAACCAGTGGGAAAAAGAAAAAAGACAACAGTCTTGTTCCAATCATTATCATATTTGCGATAGTACTAATCATTTCAGCTTTTGGTGGTCGTGGCGGTGGCCGTAATCTGGGTTCGAAAGGAGAACTTCCATTATGGATCCTGTTAAGTCTTTTGAATTCGGCTGGCGGAAGGGGCTCTTTTGGAGGCTTCAGCTCAGGTGGAGGCGGTTTCGGTGGCTTTGGAGGAGGCCGTTCAGGCGGAGGCGGCGCTGGTGGAAGCTGGTAATTTAGTCGTAAGTAGTAAGTAGTAAGATAAAATTGAGTATCAGGGAATGAAAATCTGTTCGTGACCTGATACTTAATTCACGATAAATCATCAAATTATTCCGGAATGTATAAAAAGCTTATTCTTTATCTTTCGTTTTCGTTTTATCTTATAGCAAGTAACTGCACGGTTGCTCAGCAGGTTACTAATCCAGATACCGCTATTCTGCCGCGTATTGATACCACTGAAATCACCCTGCTTTTTGCCGGCGATGTGATGGGCCACATGCCTCAGATCAATTCAGCTTACGATTCCTCCAGCGGAACATACGATTTCAATCCTGTTTTCAGCGAAGTCAGTCCTGTTATTTCCAAAGCAGATATTGCCCTTGCCAACCTGGAAACTACCCTTGCCGGAAAACCATATTCAGGATATCCGCAATTCTCAGCACCCGATTCATTAGCTACTGCTCTTAAAAATGTAGGATTCGACATCCTTATCAATGCCAACAACCATTGTCTCGACCGAGGCAAAGAGGGTCTTGAAAGAACAATCGCTGTGCTCGACTCCTTCAGGATTCCGAATACAGGAACTTTTATTGATGAAAACGCACGAACCATAAGATACCCGCTCGTATACGAGGCAAAAGGCTTCAGAATTGCTTTCCTCAATTGCACCTATGGCACCAATGGCATTCCGGTATCAAAACCTAATGTTGTCAATTTTATTGATACCATTCAGTTAAAGCAGGATATAGCCAAAGCAAAGCAGACGAATGTCGACTATACTATTGTGACCATACACTGGGGTCTCGAATACGAAAGAACCGAAAATGCAGGCCAAAGAAAAATTGCAGCATTTTTACTCCGAAACGGAGCTGATATGGTTATCGGGTCACATCCTCACGTGGTACAGCCGGTAATTAAATATTATACTTCGTCCGACAGCAGTAACTATAATGTTGTGGTTTACTCGCTCGGCAATTATGTATCGAACCAACGTGACAGGTATAAAGATGGCGGAATTATGTTCCATGCTACTTTGCAAAAAACTGATAGAATAAAGCTCAAAGAAATATCGTACACTCCTGTGTGGGTTTTTAAGGGAAATATCGATAATAAGCTACAATATAAAATCTTACCTGTGAGCACCCCATTGCCCGAATATAACTTTCTTGATTCGGCGAGCCGGGCCAAAGCCGTTGAATTCCGTAAAGATACAGAAACATTGCTTCAAGGTATTCCTGTAAAATAATGGTTTGTTTTACAACAGACTATTAGAGACCTTGTTTCCAGATAGATAAAATAAAAAGGGTGCCAGAATCAGCACCCTTTTCAGCATTATTATTATGAATAAAACTAACCCTCAATTTCGTCGACCAGAATACGGCCGCAATATTCGCAAACAATAATTTTCTTGCGCGATTTGATATCGAGCTGGCGTTGTGGCGGAATTTTGTTAAAGCACCCACCGCAGGCATCGCGCTGAACAGTAACCACAGCCAAACCATTGCGGGCATTTACACGGATTCTTTTATACGCATTTAACAGGCGCGGCTCTATAATAACTTCGTATTCGTGAGCTTTACGATTAAGCGAATCTTCTTCTTTTTGAGTATCGGCAATAATTTCTTCGAGTTCCTTGGTTTTATTAGCCAAATCGTTCTTTCTTTCTTCGAGAAGCTTTTTAGCCTGATCGATCATATTTTTCTTCTCGTTCATCTGAGCTGTAAACTCACGGATACGTTTTTCCGAAAGTTCGATCTCCAAGGTCTGGAACTCAATTTCCTTTGCAAGAGAATCGAATTCGCGGTTATTACGAACATTATTCTGTTGCTCGGTATATTTTTTAATTAACCCGTTGGAGTTACCTATTTCGTTTTTCTTGTTACCAACTGCAGTTTCCAGCGTTTTAATTTCTTCCTGATGGTTTTTGATGCGGGTTTCCAAACCAACTATTTCGTCTTCGAGATCCTGAACTTCCAAAGGCAATTCCCCACGTAAGATTTTAATCTTGTCAATTCCCGAATGAACCTTTTGCAGGTAATATAATGCTTTAAGTTTATCCTCTATCGATATTTCGCTTTCAGTTGCTTTACTTTTTTCAGACACCATATTTAAAAATAGTTTATTGGATTGGTATTTACTTTCGTAAAATAGACCGCAAATTTAGAGAAATTTTTTAATAGTATCTCATAAAAAACTTCAAGAATAAATTGTTCGCTCTCGTAATGCCCGATATCGGCGATAATTATTTTATCTTCGGCCTCCGAAAACTGGTGATATTTAAAATCTGCGGTTATATAAATATCTGCTTTACTTCTAATTGCGTGTTTTAAGAAACTATATCCACTGCCCCCACAAAGAGCCACTTTTTTTATTTTTTTATTAAGCAGTCGGGTATGCCGAATTGCCTGACAAGCAAAAGTTTCCTTAACTTCTGCTAAAAAAGACTCTTCGTCCGTTTCTTTTAAGAGATAACCAACAATCCCTGCTCCGGTGAGTGGATTAGGATTTGTGATGGGATAAAGGTCGTAGGCCACCTCCTCGTAAGGATGAGCCTTTAGCATTGCCTGTACTACAGCTCCCTCAAGATGCTTTGGTAAAACAGTTTCAAAACGTATTTCCTGCTCTTTATGAAGTCTATTAATTTCTCCAACAAATGGATCAGCTCCTTCCTGTGCCTTAAATGTACCTTCGCCTGATATATTGAAACTGCACGAATTGTAATTCCCTATTGAACCAGCCCCGGCATCGAAAATTGCATTCTGAACTGCTTCAACGTGCGACAGGGGAATAAATGTGACCAGCTTCAGCAACTGACCCTGATAAGTAACCAATGGTGCAATATCGTTTAGCTTTAGCTTTTCGGCCATTTTAAAGCTTACACCCTTATGATTGTTGTCGATATTGGTATGAGCAGTTAAAACAGCTATCTCATTCTGAATACATTTTATAATAGCCCTTTCAACAGAAGTTTTGCCGGTAATAGATTTAATTCCTCCGAATATTAAGGGATGATGACACACTATAATATTTGCACCAAGCATGATTGCTTCGTCAACAACAACTTCGGTAATGTCCAATGATAACAATACTCCGGAAATCTCATGGTCTGCTTTTCCAATCAGCAGTCCTGAATTGTCATAACTTTCCTGATATTGAACGGGAGCGAATTTCTCGAAAACTTCAACTACTTCTCTTACTTTGTGCATCGGTTTTTGTCACAAAATTAAGAAGAAATTCACGATGAGAAAAGATTATCCTTCAAGGCTATCTTTTAACTCCAGCAGCAGTTTTTTAATTTCCTGAAGATTTTTAACTACTTCAAAGTTATTTACGCTATCACTTTTATTTTCTTTAATTTTCATCTGAGCGCCCTTCAGCGTCATTCCTCTTTCTTTAACGTAATGAAAAATCAGATGAAAATTTTCAATGTCTTCTTTAGTAAAAAATCTGTTCCCTTTTTTATTCTTCTTGGGTTTAATAATATCAAACTCTTTTTCCCAAAAGCGAATTAGCGAAGGCTTAACATTAAACATTTCAGCTACTTCACCGATGGAATAATAAAGTTTTTCTACTTTTTTTTCTTTATAAGGCATAAAGCTTAACGTTACTATTTTTTTTAATTACAAATAACAGGTTAAATTTAATCAAAGGTTTGACCATTATTCGAAGATATTTCAATAATCTGGTCGAATTCCTCTGGACTAAGATCATTAAAGTAGAAGTTTACAGGATTAACAGCTTTCCCGTCTTTTCTTACTTCGTAGTGCAAATGTGGAGCTGTTGACAAACCTGTGCTACCAACATATCCTATAATATCTCCTCTTTTCACATGTTGTCCAAATTTAACTTTAATGCGATCCATGTGGGCGTACAAAGTTATGTATCCAAACCCATGATCAATCATGGCCATGTTTCCATAACCCCGGTGTACGTTTGTTTCAATTTCGGAGATAACTCCATCGGCGGTTGCATATATTTCAGTTCCGGTTGGAGCAGTAAAGTCCATTCCTTCATGAAATTTTCTGATTTTATAAATCGGGTGAATTCTCCAGCCATATCCCGAAGCTGTGCGCGACAGGTCCTTGTTCGAAATGGGCTGAATGGCAGGCAATGCTGATAACATCTGCTCCCTGTCCAACGCCTTTGCAATTACTTCGTCGAACGATTTCGTCTGCACATACAATTGTTTGGAAATTTTATCAAGCCTTTGCGCTGTGTTTATTATCAGATCAGAATTGCTAATTTTTTCAATTTCCTCGTAGCGGTTAACACCACCAAAACCTGCCTGACGGACAGATTTAGGAATTGGATCGGACTCAAAAATTGTTCTATAGATATTGTCATCACGACGTTCTACATCGGCCAGAACTTCCTCAATCTGGTTAAGCCTTTTCTGCATTATCTCAAATTGCAAATTCTTGGCATCCAACTCTCTACGAAGCGACTTTTCTTTGGGAGAATCAAAAAAATGCTGGAATATCAAAAGATATATAATGAAAATAACTATACTTGCCGTGAAAAACGTAAATGCTTTCAGTAACCAGAACCGGAAACTTGTTCTAACTTTGTCGAAACTAAGAGACTCGGGGTTGAAGCGATACTTTACTCTTGGCATGACTTGCAGTGTTATTGAAGTAATTGATTTTCATTGGTGAGCAAAACTAATGGAATTTCTTAATTTCGCAAAACATTTGACGAATCTTTTACTTCTGTGGGTGAATATTAAAAATTTAATTATTAAAATAATACAAACGTTAACATGAATTCTAAAGAAATACGTGATTCTTTTGTGGACTTCTTCTACGGGAAACAGCATAAAATTGTTTCATCGGCACCCATGGTTGTGAAGGACGATCCTACACTTATGTTTACAAATGCTGGTATGAACCAGTTCAAAGATATATTTTTAGGCAATAAACCAGCTACTTACACACGTATTGCAAACAGTCAGAAATGTCTTCGCGTTTCGGGAAAACAAAACGACCTGGAAGAGGTAGGACACGATACTTATCATCATACCATGTTCGAAATGCTTGGAAACTGGTCGTTCGGCGATTATTTCAAAGAAGATGCCATTGCCTGGGCATGGGAGTACTTAACAGAAGTACTGAAAATTAACAAGGAAGATCTTTATGTAACTGTTTTTGAAGGAAGTAAAGACGACAAACTTGAAGCCGATAGCGAAGCTTTGGAAATATGGAAAAAACACATTCTTGCTGAAAGAATACTTTTTGGCTCTAAAAAGGACAACTTCTGGGAAATGGGCGACACCGGTCCTTGCGGCCCCTGCTCCGAAATTCATATTGATGCCCGTCCTGAAAATGAGAAAAAACTTAAACCCGGGAAGGAACTTGTAAATGCAAGTCACCCGATGGTAATCGAAATATGGAACCTTGTATTTATGCAGTTTAACCGTAAAGCCAATGGAGAACTTGAATCACTCCCTGCCAAACATATTGATACAGGAATGGGTTTTGAACGTCTTTGCCGTGTTATTCAGAATAAGAATTCGAATTACGATATCGATCTATTCCAATCCATCATCCGCGATATTGAAGATATTTGCGGTAAAAAATATGGTCAACAGGAAGAATGGGATATCGCAATCCGGGTATTAGCTGACCACATCAGGGCTATATCTTTTGCCATTGCCGACGGTCAGATTCCTTCAAACAACAAGGCCGGATATGTAATTCGTCGGTTACTTCGCAGAGCGGTTCGTTACGGATATACTTTTCTAGGACTTACAGATCCGTTTCTTTTCAAAATAGTTACTTCGCTTGGTAAGGCTATGGGCGAAGCTTACCCTGAGCTTATATCGCAACAGCAGTTAATTCAGAAAGTTATAAGGGAAGAAGAAATTTCGTTCTTGCGCACGCTAGAATCAGGAATGCGCCTGATAGATCAAAACATAAGCAAATGTAAAGCTTCGGGAATAACCGAACTCAGCGGTAAAGATGCATTTCTGCTTTACGACACTTATGGATTCCCGCTCGATTTAACTGAGCTTATTCTTCGCGAAAACAATATGACACTGGATAAAGCAGGTTTTGATGCTGAAATGGAAAATCAGAAAAACAGATCGAGAAGTGCTGCCAATGTTGAAGCCGGCGACTGGGTTCAGGTGAATGAAGGTCCTGAAAGCAAATTTCTGGGCTATGACACAACCACAAGCGAAGGAATTAAGATAATGCGTTTCCGCAAGGTTTCAACCAAAGGAAAAGATCAGTTCCACCTTGTTTTTAACCAGACTCCTTTTTATGCCGAAAGCGGCGGTCAGGTTGGCGATACCGGATATATAGCCACAATTAACGAACGCATTGCTATTGCAGATACGAGGAAAGAAAACAATTTACATATTCATATATCGGATCAGTTGCCCGAAAACCTGAACAGCAGCTTTACAGCAGTTGTAGATACCAAAAAACGTTTCAGCACCCAATATAATCACTCGGCAACACACCTGTTGCACAAAGCTCTGAGAGAAGTGCTTGGCACACACGTGGAACAGAAAGGCTCTCTTGTTCATCCCGATTACCTGCGTTTCGACTTCAGTCATTTTCAAAAAATGAGTCAGGAAGAAATTACTCGGATTGAACAACTTGTAAATGAGCAAATAAGAAATAATTTTGATCTGGAAGAACGACGCGATTGTCCGTTCGATGAAGCCAAAAAGCTTGGTGCGATGGCTTTATTCGGAGAGAAATACGGAGATACTGTTCGGGTAATTAAATTTGGCGATTCGATAGAACTTTGCGGTGGAACCCACACGAAAGCTACCGGCAATATCGGCTTCTTCAAAATTGTAAGCGAAGGAGCAATAGCCGCTGGTATTCGACGCATTGAGGCTATTACAGGAGAAAAAGCACTTGAATTTGTTCAGGAGCAAACTACGTTGTTAAAACAACTGAACGAAACTCTTAAGAATCCGAAGAATTTAATGACGGGCGTTGAAAACCTCCTGAAAGAGAACACTCAACTTCAGAAACAGATAGAGTCGTTACTTGCCGAAAAGAATGCCGAAATTGCCAAATCGTTGATAACAAAAGCCGAACAAAAAGGGAAAACAACTTTTATAGCAGCTAAGGTAGAAATAGGTAATGCTCAGATGCTTAAAGATCTTTCGTTTATTGTAAAAGCCGAATTCAACAACCTGTTTATGGTTTTGGGTGCCCGGATCGATGGCAAAGCGCACCTTGCAGTTACCATTTCGGAAGAATTGGTAAAAGAGGCAGGTTTGAATGCTGGAAACATAATCAGAGAAATAGCTAAAGAAATAGAAGGCAGTGGAGGAGGTCAGCCATTTTTCGCAACAGCGGGCGGAAAAAACCCCGACGGTTTGGAAAAAGCTCTTGAGAAAGCAAAAATCTTTGTTTAAAAGAAACAAAAACCGCAAAACTTCCTTTATACTATACATTTACTACTATCAGCATGGTGCAAAGAACTTTTGACATTCTTGAGCATATTAGCCGCAGCTATGGAGCAAACCATAATGTACTTGCTGCTAAAAATGAAGGGATATGGGTACATACCAATATTTCACAATACATTGAAAACTCGAAAGCGATAAGTTGTGGACTGCTCGAAATGGGACTTACAAAAGGAGATAAAATTGCTGTTATCTCCAACAACCGTCCCGAATGGAACTTTCTGGATATGGGCATGTCGGCAATCGGAGTGGTACATGTTCCCATATACACGACCATCAGCTCGGACGACTTTACATATATTTTGCATCATGCCGAGCCAAAGCTGGTTTTTGTTTCGGATAAAGTAATATATGAGAAAATTAAGAACATAACCGATAAGCTCGATGTAGTAAAAGGAGTTTACAGTTTCAACCGAATCAAAGGTGTAAAACACTGGCAGGAAATTGTTGAACTTGGTAAGGAAACTGCCGACAAACATCATGACACTTTAATGTCAATTAAGGTTTGTGTAATGCCTCAGGATCTTTCAACACTAATTTACACCTCTGGTACCACAGGAACCCCCAAAGGTGTGATGTTGTCGCACAGCAACCTGGTTTCAAACTTTCTGCAACAAGTTAACAATCACTCTTTGAGTCAAGGATGCCGCACCCTTAGTTTTCTGCCATTAAGCCATATCTACGAACGTTCCATGAATTACCACTTTCAATTTAAAGGGCTCTGTATTTATTATGCGGAGAACATGGGAACAATTATGGATAATATCAAGGAAGTAAAGCCTCACATTTTCACATCGGTACCCCGGCTGCTCGAAAGAGTTTATGGCGGAATTATCGGAAAAGGAAAAGATCTGCCCTTCATAAAAAAGAATATATTTTTCTGGGCAGTAAACTTAGGGAACAACTTCAAAAGAAATAATGAAAACGGATGGTTTTACAACCTTCAGTTAAAACTTGCCAATAAACTGGTTTTTAAGAAATGGAGAGCTGCATTGGGAGGAAGCCTGAAAATTGTGGTCTCAGGAGGCGCGGCTTTACAACCCCGTATCAGCAGAATATTCGGAGCGGCGGGAATCGATATCCTGGAAGGATACGGACTTACAGAAACTTCGCCCGTAATTGCAGTTAGCAACCATGTTACCAACGAAATATTGTATGGTACAGTAGGGTCGGTTTTGCCAGGAGTACAACTCAAATTTGCCGAAGATGGTGAAATTTTGTGCAAAGGTCCCAATGTAATGATGGGTTATTACAAAGAACCCGATTTAACCCGTGAAGTAATCGACTCCGAAGGATGGTTTCACACGGGAGATATTGGTGTTCTGGTTGAAAACAAATACCTGAAAATTACCGACCGCAAAAAAGAAATGTTCAAACTATCGAGTGGAAAGTATGTTGCTCCTCAGGTTATTGAAAACAAATTAAAAGAGTCGTTCTTTATTGAACAGGTGATGGTAGTTGGCGAAAACGAGAAATTCGCCAGCGCAGTTATCTCTCCCAACTTTACATTTTTACATAACTGGTGTTCCATTCACCGGATACAATTTCAGGATAATAAAGACCTGATTCAGATACCCGAAGTTATTGAGCGTTTTCAAAAAGAAGTAACATTTATAAATAAATCGCTGGGGTTGACTGAGCAAATTAAACGCTTTAGGCTTGTAAGCGAAGAGTGGACCCAGCAAACCGGCGAGTTATCTCCTACCCTCAAACTTAAACGAAAATACATCGCCGATAAATACCGGGATGTAATTGAAGATATTTTTAAGAAGAATGGCGACGACAGCGCCGAATAAAAGTAAAACGTCCCGGCAATAATTTCACCGGGACGTTGATTTTATATTGTAGAACTACCTCCTTATTTAAGTTCCACTACAGCGTATTTGGAGATTTTCCAGAATTCCTTGGGGTTTTCAATTTCCAGATAAGCTATTTCGCCGTTTTCTTCTACCAGACTGTATGAATTTTGTGGATGCTCGGTTATTAATTCAACCTTTTTAGCATGGATTGGGATGGTTTTCACCTCGTTGATGTTGATCTGGGTAAAATATTTGTTATCCAGATTTTCCTGAAGCGATTTTTTCTTGATTAATCCACCTTCTTTTACAACAAGACCTTTTTCCTTTAGATCTTTATAGGTGCCATAGACGAAGAAAGCCTTATTGATTTCGTTTTCCTGATCCTGGATCATTTGCTGCGATTTCACCTGAACAACCTGCATACTGTCGAGATTTTTATTCATCTCAGCCATTCTGAAATCTTTTTCTTCAAGAAACTTCTTAAGGTCGTTAATATCAGCATCGCGCGCTTCAAGCATAATCGACAACGATTGTATCTTTTCTTCCAAACCAGCTATTTGCAATCCTGAATCTTTGAGCTTCTTACTTAAAGAGGCAATACGGGTCTTACTTTCGTCAAGAAGAGAATTCATCATCTGTATGTCCTTCAAAATAGCTTTTCTCTTATCTTTTCGAAACTCCGGATCGTTCGATTGGATTGAAATAATGTTTCTTTTTTGCTTGATTACATTTAAATCGTTTTCGATCTGGTCGAAAGTAGCCATTAAATCGGTTGTAAGCGAATCGCGCTCAGCAAGATTGGTATTTAACCGTTGATTTTCTGAAGTTAAATTGGTATTCACTTCTTTCTGCCGTTTGTAATTTTTATTTACCGAAATTATTTCGATAACTGCAACAATTACAAGAATACCGAGGATGATAGACAAGATCATTCCAGTTCTTCCTGATTTTCTGGTTGGTCTATCGTTCGACGGGCTATAAGTATTATTCTGATCCATAACAATATTTTTTTAGGTTATGAACATTATAAGCCAATACTCGTGCCAAAAAGCCAATAAGTTAATTATCAGAATATTAATTTAACAGAGCCAATTTCCTAAAAATCATTTTGAAATTTAATTCTCATTTTGAGAAACCAGTTGAATGCCATCTTCTTCAAGTTTAATAAGGCGTGCTTTATAGAGAGCCCCCACAGCCATCTTAAAAGCCTTCTTACTGATTCCTAATTTCATATGTATATATTCGGGATTTGTTTTATCAGTTAATCTCAAAAAACCGCCATTCTCTTCCAGTTTTTTCAGGAGTAACGCACTCACTCCTTCAATTCTTTGGTATCCTGGCTTTTGAATGGAAAGATCGATTTTATCATCCTCACGGACTTTTTTTATGTATCCTTTGATGCGCAGTCCTTTTGCCAATGGGTGAAAAACCTCGTTGCTGTAAATCATTCCCCAGTGCATGTGGTTAATCACGGCATTGTACCCAATATCAGTCTGATGTGCAATAATCAGATCCACCTCTTCTCCTTCTATATAAGGAGGAGGAACGTTATCCAGAAACTTATCCAACTTGGCCGAGGCAACAATTCTTTTCGAATCGCTATCGAGGTAAACAAACACCAGGTAATATTTGCCTACTTCCATTGTTTTTTGCTGTTCGCGAAAAGGAACCAGTAAATCTTTCATAAGCCCCCAATCCAGAAATGCCCCGATTGTGTTCACCGAAACCACTTTCAGGTAAGCAACCTCGTCTACCTGAGCAAATGGTTTAATTGTGGTTGCAATTATCCTATCTTCCGAATCCAGATAAATAAAAACATCAATAAAACTCTCCACCTCCGCATTTTCGGGAACATATCGCAACGGTAAAAGAATTTCGCCATGCTCTTCTCCATCAAGGTACAATCCAAAATCGACCCTTTTAACTACCTTCAGTTTATTGTATTTACCTATAGCAACCATTCGGAAATATTTATTTTGGACAAAGGTACCATTTAATAAGATAGATTTTTAAACCAAAGAAGTATTGCTACAAAAATGCTGACAATATAATTATTTTAACAACAAAGCTTTTGTTTGTACGTTTCCTTTAATGCTTACTCTATTTCAAAATAACATCTTATGGCAAAGGAATTGGTAAAGAAACGACTAAAGCTCGTTTCGTTAGTGGTGATAATTTCTCTGATTGAAATTACTGCGGAAAATAATTTGCTCTCAGGTTCATCCCCTAACCGGGAGGGTATAGAAAAGACTGAACTTTTATATAAAGCCGGAAATGGGAAGGTTAAAGTTACCGATTCTGTTGAAGTAACTGATGAAGATGATATAAACCTGGAATCAGCAAAGATTCAAATTACAGAAGGCTACCGGAATGATGAAGATGAATTGTCATTCACCTCTATAAATGGCATAACAGGGCAGTGGGATAAAACATCGGGAACGTTAACCCTCTCTGGTAATGCTACAATAGAAAATTACCAGGCCGCATTAAGGGATATCAGATTTGAAAACCCAAAGACCAAACCAACTTCAGGGTTAAGAACCGTAGTATTTATAGTTAACGACGGTACCGATGATTCAAATATTGTTTCCAGAAAAATTAGCATTAAGGCAGAGAATATTGCACCCGTTCTTTCAGGAATTGAAACCAGTGATATAGAATATTCAGGAATAACAAATATCACCTCGAATATTGTTGTTAATGACGAAGATAATACAAACCTTCAATCGGCTGAGATAAAAATAACAACCGGATATCAGAGTGGAGAAGACAAACTCTCGTTTACAGATGCGGCTGGAATAACAAACAGTTGGAACGCAGAAACCGGAACGCTCACAATAACCGGCGACGCAGCCTTAGCAAGTTATCAAACGGCATTAAGGAATGTAAAATACGAAAACACTGCCTCCACTCCGACCGCAGGAACCAGAACTATAACATTTACCGTGTACGATGGAACTGCCAACTCCAATATTGCATCAAGAAAAGTAAAGATTAGCCCTGCAAATCAGCCACCGGTATTGGCAGCACTGGAGGCGACAACTTTAACATACACTGAAGGTGATGGGAAAAAAGCGATCACTACGGCAATTACCGTAACAGATCCAAACAATACTCATTTGCAGAGTGCAAGAGTTATAATTTCCAATGGCTACAATAAAAATGAAGACGAACTCTCTTTCACCAATGCAAATGGTATAACAGCGGACTGGAACAGTGAAAATGGCACCCTTACCCTTACCGGGAATGCTACAGTGGCTCAGTATCAGGAGGCTTTGCGGAACGTTCAATTCCAAAATAAAAATACGATAAACCCTTCCGCAGGAGCAAGAACTATATCATTTGTTGTAAATGATGGTTTAATCAATTCAAACATGCCCACAAGAAGTATAGATGTTGTTCCGGTAAACCAGCCACCCGTTTTAGCCTCATTAGAGAATACTGTTTTTAACTACAATGAGGGTGCCGGGAAAGTCGCCATAACCGGCACCTTAACTATAACTGATGGCGACAACCCCACTCTGCAGAGAGCCACAATCACCATCTCGGCAGGTTATAAAAACGGTGAAGATGTACTTTCTTTCATCAATGCTAATGGCATCAGCGGAGCTTGGGACGCTGCAACCGGGACTCTCACCCTTACAGGAGATGTTACCCCGGTAAATTATCAGGCAGCTTTGAGAAGTATACAATTCGAAAACACCAATACAACCAATCCCACCGCTGGAGAAAGAACCATTTCGTTTGTGGTGAATGACGGTCAAACAAATTCAAACACTTTAACAAGAAAGATTAATGTCGCCCCGACCAATCAGGCGCCTGTTCTGGCAGCCATAGAGAGTTCACCCATTACTTACAACGAAGGTGCCGGAAAAGTTGCCATTACCAGTGCCATTACCATTACCGATGCGGATAATGCAAATCTTAAATCGGCCACAATCACCATTTCAGCAGGTTATAAAAATGGCGAAGATGTTCTCTCTTTTACTAATGCAAACGGTATTACCGGAGCCTGGGATGCTGTAAACGGGGCTCTCACCCTTACAGGAGATGCTACCCCGGCAAATTATCAGGCAGCTTTGAGAAGTATACAATTCGAAAACACCAATGCATTACCTGCATTGGGAACAAGGACAATAGCATTTGAAATAAGTGATGGCGAGGCTAAATCGAACATTCTGAACAGAAATATTATAATCAGTTACACGAATAAACCTCCTGTTCTTTCAAATATCGAAAATTCAAATCTCGTTATAGTTTTCGATGGTGAAACGACAATCCTTAGCACAAGCTTAACTGTTACCGACCTGGATAACAGTACCCTTTCAGCGGCTACAGTGATGATAACCGAAGGATACAAGCCAGATGAAGATATCCTGCTTTTTACAAGTGCCGATAACATAACAGCAAGTTGGAACGCAAGTACAGGCACTCTCACGTTAGCCGGGGTTTCAAGCATTTCGAATTATCAGAAAGCTTTGAGAAATATAAGGTACAGTAACCTGAATAATTCCCCTTCGATCTCAGAAAGAATTGTGGCTTTTACAGTAAGCGACGGGGAAGCAAACAGTAACAATCTGCAAAGAGCTCTTAACTTCAATGCATTTCCGGTTGCATCAAACATTTCCATAGATGGAACCATGGCTGTTTGTAAAACACTCACCGGAAAATATGATTATTCCGATCCTGAAAATGATGTAGAGGACCATACTTTTTTTCAATGGTTCCGGGCTAATGCTCCTGATGCAGAAAAAACAGAGATCCCCGGGGCAAATACGCTTACATATACACTTACACCCGAGGATGAGGGCAAATACATTTTTTTTGAAGTCACTCCTCAGGCAAAAACGGGATCCATTCAGGGAAACTCGTTTTACAGCAATGCGTCCATTAAGATTCCAAATACGCTGCCAACAGTGACATTTTCGGGCCCCACGGCCTTTTGCGAAGGAACCTCGACCGACCTCACTATTACATTCACCGGAACTCCTCCTTTCAAACTAATCTATACTGATGGAACCAATAATTACGATCTGACCTCCTCTCAATTATCAAACAAGCTTTCAATTACCAATGCAGGTACCTTTAAGGGGATTTCGTTGAAAGACAACCTTGGTTGCGAAGCTCAAAACCTACCATCAACGGCAATAATTACAAAGAAACCCGCTCCCGTAGCTAAAATAACAAGTCTTATTTCAGCTTACAGTTTAAGAGGCGTTCCAGTAGCCCTTCAGGGTAGTCCATTGGGCGGAATTTTCTCGGGTAAAGGGGTGGTCGAAAATAACACATTTTTACCTTCTTTAGCAGGATTGGAGGGATCTCCACACCCCATTGTCTACACCTATCTCGACAAATCATCCGGTTGTTCCGATGCTGATACAGTAAAAGTGGCAATAATAGATGCCGATGCCAGCATTGCAGGTCTTAGGAACCAAAATCAATATTGTAACATTGATATACCTACCATTATAACCGGCGTGAATGCAGGTGGAAGTATCGGAACATTTACTATAAGCGGAGGAAAAGGGCTGACTGACCACAAAAACAATACCGCTACTTTGAACACAAACAATCTGCTGCCCGGTAATTACACCATCAGCTATGCTTATACCCAAAACGGCACACAGCAGTTAATATATGAAACAATTACCATAAATCTTATCGACAACTTAATCGTTTCAGGATTAACCAGTCCAAGCTATTGCAACAGTGCTGGCATTATACCACTGACTGCCAATTATAAAGGAAATTTCGAGGGTACAGGAGTAGACACGTTAAAAGGCGGCGGTTACATTTATAATCCTCGAAAGGTAGCACCTGGAAATTCAGAGGTTCGCTTCAGTTTTACAAATGAAAAAGGATGCGTAATTACCGATACCATTCCTTTGAAAATACTGGCAGCCACACGTCCAAAGTTTGAAGCTAATTCCTCATGCTGGACAAATGCTGATATTGCTTTTAAAAATACCACATTGCGAGCCGATTCTGTAAAAGCCTGGGCCTGGCAGTTTGGAGAACAATCATCGACCACAAATATATCAGCCTTAAAAGATCCCACACACAAATACGCGGCTGCTGGAAGTTATCAGGTAAGACTGGTGACTACAAACCTCAATAATTGCAACGACACAATAACCTCAATATTGAAACTGGGGCACAAGCCAGTTGCCGACTTTGAATGGGACAGACCCTGTGCCGGCAAAACTGAAGCATTGCAC
This sequence comes from Bacteroidota bacterium, assembly GCA_023429135.1. Classification (GTDB taxonomy): domain Bacteria; phylum Bacteroidota; class Bacteroidia; order Bacteroidales; family JAAUTT01; genus JAAUTT01. The sequence continues at coordinate 129,635 of JAEYWD010000057.1, forward strand.
ATCAACAACACAACAACAAGTACTGACAGCATTGTTTCATATACCTGGACAATAACCGATGGTACCGGCAGAAACCGAACATTTAATTCAGCCGAAATAACAAATAACTTCAAATGGGATGAAAGACACACTGTCAAACTGAGTATTAACACTACAGTGGGTTGTAAGGACAGTGTTGTCAAAACCCTCTACCTAAGCGCCCCTTTGATGATAAAGGATTCTACCTATCGCGAAAGTTTTGATAATTCCTATAATCCTTGGAACCTGGAAACTACATCGGTAAATAACTGGAAATGGCAATTACCCACTGGAGCCATAACTACAGCCCACTCAGGAACAATGGCAGTTTTTAGTCAGTTTAGCGAAACCAAAAACGACAGGCCGCTTGTAATTACTAGTCCATGTTTCGATTTTACAGGAGTTGACAGACCATTTATTCAATTGTGGTTAAACTCAGTGGGTGCTGCAAACGAGGAAGGCGTTATCCTGCAATACCGCACCGAGAATTCCGACACATGGACAACAGCAGGAAAACAAGGATCCGGAATAAACTGGTACAACAGCGAAAATATCAGCGCCTTCTCTTCGGGAACCAAAACAGGATGGACCGGGAACACCAATGGCTGGATAAAAGCTAATCATGCTCTCGATGAAGTCTCAAATAAAAAGAATGTGCGTCTGCGTATGCTCTATAAACCTTTACCGGCAAGCAGCGCTGCAAACATGTTTGCCTTCGATGATGTTATTGTTGGAAACAGAATCAAAACCTCTCTTTTTGAAAATTTCACAAACCTGGGTGCAAGCAATGCTGTGTCAAGCATTCAAATGTTAAATGATGTTTTGAATCAATCCAGCAAAGATGTTGTAAGCTTACAGTATCACACTTCTTTCCCAGGAGCTGACACACTCAATGCAGCCAATACTGCCGATCCAGGAGCCCGTGTTCTTAATTATGGTGTGGGAGTGGTTCCTTTTGGCCTGCTGAATGGAGGCACGACCACGAACCTGAGTTTCGATTTTAATGCACGTAAGCCTGGTTACAGCGACATAATTACCCAATCGCTCAATTACACCCCATTCACCATGTCCATTGCAACTGAAAAGGCTGCAGGTAATATCCAGGGCAAAGTAATAATCACGGCACAGGACAACTACAGCAGCCCTCAACTGGGTCTCTTTACAGCCGTGGTGGAAGATGTTGTTATACAGTCGGGACAGAATAAAATAACACTTTACAATGTAGTTAAAAAATTCCTGCCATCGGCAGGAGGTTCTGCCTTGAAAGCTGACTGGACAAAAGGAGAACAACTGGAAATACCTTTTAATTGGAACTTTGTTAAGGTTTATAATCCTGAAAAAGTTAAGGTTGTGGCATTTATCCAGTCAGGTTCGACCAAGGAGGTTTTACAGGCTGCATCCAATGAGGTTACTTTTGTTACATCAACGCCAATAATTGAAAGAACGCCGGAGGTAAAACAAGCCGTTATAGCTCCAAATCCTGCAACTGATCATGCCCGGATCATTTTCCCGGCACCACTGGAATACGAAACAAGAATTGAGATTGTGACCCTGAACGGAAAGGTTCTAAGTTCGGATGTGATTCAAAAAGATGTTGATATTTTCGAGCTGGAAACCTCCAAAATGGTGAATGGGTTATATCTTATAAAACTATCGCAGAAGAACGGAAATATGAAGATTATGAAATTAACCATTAGCAGATAGGTTGAAAAAGAAATGATTTAGAAGTTGGTGTAAGAGGCTGTCTGATTAGTTATAACCGGAGGTTGAACCTGTCAAAACATCATTGAAAAGCGCCGGACACTTCGACAGGCTCAGTGTCCGGCGCTTTTCACACAACCTCTTCTCCAACCAAACTATTTGGCCGCTGTTACTGTTATGCTAAAAATTCCTGTTTTACTTTCACGATAATTTTTAAGCTGCTCCCTGGTAAGATAGTTAAGAAGAATATCATCGGGAAGAATAACCTGTTTTTCCTTTCTTACCTGAATGTCCTTAAACCCAATATCGCTGATTATTTTCAGGTATTCATCTTTTTGAATAGCACCGGAAACACAGCCAGCATATAAAACAACTTCTTCACGAAGAGCATCGGGTAACTCGCCCAATAATACCACATCCGAAATGCAGAAATGTCCGTTAGATTTCAAAACCTTATAAATTCCGGCAAAAGCCTTTTGCTTATCAGGCACCAGATTAAGAACACAATTGCTTATCACTACATCGAATGTATCTGCAGGTAATGGCATTTCCTCGATGTCGCCTTTTACAAATTCAACATTTCCATAGCCCAGCTTTTGCTTGTTCCGATTTGCTTTTTCAAGCATTTCGTCGGTAAAATCGAGACCGGTAACTTTTCCTGTTTCTCCAACCAGGGCACGTGCTACAAAACAATCGTTTCCGGCACCCGAACCCAGATCAAGTACTGCGTCTCCAGCTTTAATATCAGCAAATTCGGTAGGTAAACCACATCCAAGACCAAGATCGGCATCGGGATTGTATCCGCTCAAATTACTATAATCGTCGCTAAAAACGGTGTAAGTAGTATCGCCACACCCGCAGCCACTTCCACAGCAGGAGCTTTGATTTTGCTCTTTACTCTGAGAAGCTATTTCGCCATATTTCTCGCGAACCAGAAGTTTTAAATTATTGGCATCCATATATCGAATTATTGAATGAAAAAATATGACGTAAAAATACGTTAAATTTTTAAATTGACGTATTTTTACGTCATTAAAATTTACAATTTTTAAACCATGCTGTATCCGAATCTGTTTCAATAAGAAAAACAATAAAAATGAAACTATTTCTGATAATTCTATTGATTGTAATTCTTTCTTCAGCAGGTGTAAAATCTCAGAATACGCTGGGCATTAACCTTGAAGGCTACAATTATCCATATAAAGTTAAGTTCGACACCCTTCATTCGCAGCAGCAAAAGCTTGTAATGGCTTACATGTACGAGACTGCCGGCAATTCCAAAGCTACGGTGATGCTTCTCCATGGAAAGAATTTCAATGGTGCATACTGGGGCGAAACCATCAAAAATCTTCTTGCCAAAGGGTATAATGTTTTTGTTCCCGACCAAGTAGGTTTCGGAAAATCAACTAAACCGAAACACTATCAATATTCTTTTCAGCAATTGGCTGAGAATACCAGAACAATTATGGATAAACTCAAAATTAATAAGGTAATTGTTCTGGGTCACTCCATGGGTGGAATGCTGGCTACACGTTTTGCACTGATGTTTCCTGATAAAGTTGAACAATTAATACTTGAAAACCCCATTGGACTGGAAGACTGGCGAAAATGGGTTCCCTATAAGGATTTGAGTTTTTTCTACGAAAGAGAACTAAAAAAAACTGCTGAAGGCGCAAAACAATACATGCTTGCAAATTATTTTCATAACGAGTGGAAAAGCAGTTACGACGATTTGGTTTATCTCCAGACTGCTTTTCTAAAACACCCGGATTACCCTTTACTTGCGTGGAACTCGGCCCTGACCTACGATATGATTATCACCCAGCCGGTGGTGTATGAATTTAAGAATTTGAAGGTGACAACAGCATTAATCCTGGGTCAACTCGACCGAACAGCTCTTGGTAAGGAAATGGTATCAAAGGAAGTGTCTTCACAAATGGGTAATTACCCAAAACTCGGAAAAGAAATAGCAGGAGAAATTCCCAACGCCCGGTTAATTGAACTAAATGGATTAGGACATATTCCACATGTCGAAAACTTCAGCCTGTTTTTTGAAGCGCTTATGGGAGTTATCAAAATTTAGAGTGTAAGCCTTCGGAAGGAACAAAATTGGATGGCAGCCGGAAAAGACAATAAAAAATTTGCTGAAAACCAATAGATGATTAGTCGGTCGGAATAAAATTCCTCCCAAAATTGTGTGTAAACAGTTTTGCATGCTGAAAAGATTACAACAATCCATTTTATAGCATCAGCATGCTTGCTAAGCTTATTACAAAACATGTTAAATGAATGTATTTGCCTGAAAAGCATTTTACAGTTCAAAGTAATGGCTTTGTACGCATTCATTTCACCTTACATATCTGTTTTTGCTTTTACATCCGTGCATGACAAAAAAAAGCCGTTGTTATGCATTATGCAAGGCTGCAAAGTGCTTAACAACGGCTTGTAAGATTTTCAGAGAAAATATTTACTTTTCTATTCCTTCCAGTTTAAACATAAACGCATAAACCAGAGCAACGTCCTTCAGGTAATCAAACCGGCCGGAGGCACCGCCATGGCCAAATTCCATGTTGGTCTTCATTAACACAACATTGTCGCCGGTTTTCATTTCGCGAAGCTTTGCAACCCATTTTGCAGGCTCAAAATATTGAACCTGGCTGTCGTGTAGCCCTGTTGTAACCAACAAATTGGGGTATTCCTTACTTTCAACATTTTCGTAAGGCGAATAGCTTTTCATGTAGAAATAAGCTTCTTTTTCTTTGGGATTTCCCCATTCGTCGAATTCATTGGTGGTGAGCGGAATACTTTCGTCGAGCATGGTGTTAACAACATCGACAAACGGAACCTGAGCAATTATACCGTTCCAGAGCGAAGGCGCCATGTTCATAACAGCACCCATCAGCAATCCGCCCGCACTGCCGCCGTGAGCGTACAGGTGCTCGGAAGAGGTGTATTTTGCATCCACAAGGAATTGGCCACAGGCAATAAAATCGGTGAAAGTGTTTATCTTTTTCATGAGTTTGCCATCGAGGTACCATTGGCGTCCCATCTCCTCACCGCCCCTGATGTGGGCAATAGCAAAAGCAAATCCGCGATTGAGCAAACTAATGCGGGTACTGCTGAAAGTGGCATCCATGCTGGCACCGTATGAACCGTATCCATAAAGTAACAGGGGTGCTTTCCCGTCTTTCTTGAAACCTTTTTTATAAACCAGGGAAATTGGTACTCTTACGCCATCTTTTGACACAGCATAAAGGCGTTCGGCAACATAGTCGTCGGGATTGTAACCACCCACAACTTCCTGCTGTTTCTTCAGCGTTTTTTCTTTGGTTGTAAGATTATAATCGTAAACCGAATTGGGTGTTGTAAGAGAAGTGTAATGGTAACGCAATGTTTGGCTGTTATACTCCGGGTTGTTTCCAACATAGGCTGCATATGTTAACTCGCCAAAGTCGAGATAATGTTCCTTTTTATCGGCCAGGCTGATAATGCGCAATTTCACAAGACCATCTTTCCTTTCGCTCAGCACCATGAAATCTTTAAACTCCTCAACACCTTCCAGTAAAACATCCGTGCGATGCGGAATAACTTCTTTCCAGTTAGTGGTATCGGTTTTATCCAAAGGACATTCCATCAACCGGAAATTTTGTGCATTCAGGTTGGTACGGATAAGAAAACGGTCTTCCAATGGAGTTATGTCATAAAGTACATCTTTCATGCGCGATTGAAAAACCTTAAATTCCGAAGTAGGCTTATTGGCATCCAGATAACGGACTTCCGATGAAAGTGTTGCCTGAGAGTAAATATAAATATGCTTCCCGTTTTTTGCCCTGCCTACACCAATATAATTGCTCCTGTCCTTTTCGTCGTAAACAACAACATCGTCCGAAGCTTTGGAACCCAGCACGTGACGTTTTATTTTCTCGCTCAATAAGGTAACCGGATTATTGAGTGTGTAAAATATCGTTTTATTATCATTTGCCCAGCAAGGACTTCCTGAAGTTCCTTTAATAACATCGGGGTAAATTTCACCGGTTTCAAGGTTTTTGACATGAATTGTGTACTGTCGGCGCGAAACAGAATCGACACCATACGCTAGCAATTTATTATCGGGGCTTATGGCAAATCCCGATACCGAATAATAAGCATGTCCCTTGGCCATCGCGTCAACATCGAGCAGCATTTCTTCGGCCGCATCCAAACTTCCCTTTTTGCGGCAATACTTAAAATACTGCTCACCTTCAACGCTACGCGAATAGTAGTAATACCCATTTTTAAAAACGGGAACACTTTCATCCTTTTCCTTGATGCGTGCTTTCATTTCGGCGAATAACTGCTTCTGGAGTTCGTTGGTACTACTCAACATGGTATCGATATAAGTATTCTCCTGAGTAAGGTATTCAACCACCTTGGTACTATCGGGACCTTTCTTAAAGAAATCGATCATCCAATAATAGTTATCTACTACCGTGTCGCCATGCATGATTCTTACAAAAGGCTTTTTTTCTGCTACTGGAGGCGTTGCATCCGGCCACTGCTGTACTTTATTACACGATGAAATCATAAAAGCACTAATTAAGGATAAAAGAGTTATTTTCTTCATACTACCTTGGTTTTGGCGTTATTTAAATCTGAGGTTTGGCCAAAGGTAATACTTTTAATATTCGGGTTAATATTTTTGAATATGATAAATTTTCAGATCTGAACTTAACAACATATCTCAGCCAAACATCCGTCGGTCCACCTGGTTGAAATCGGTAATCACCTGATCAACTTTTTCCTTTACCTCGATATCATTGGATTTTACATAAAAAACTTTGAGAGCTTTTGCACTAGCAGCAGCTTTTAGCCCGGTTACGGAGTCCTCGAAAATTATACAATCGGTTATTGAAAGGCTAATATTTCGTGCAGCGAAGATAAATATATCGGGAGCTGGTTTTCCCGTGAAAGATCCATCGTCGTAAACAACTTTTCCCATGTCGAACCATTTATCCAACTGGAAGTGCTTAAAAAAGAATTTCACATTGCTGTAACCGGATGAAGTGGCGATATTGAATGGCACCTTGTTATTCTTCAGAAACTCAAGAAAACCAATGGCCCCCGGAGCAAGACCGGTGTTGGACTTCAAACAGATATCCCTGTAAATACTTTCCTTTTCTTCAACTGCTGTTTGGAGTTCCTCTGCGGTTAAGCTGCGCTGAAACAAATATTCGAAAATATCCCTGTTGGGTTTTCCATGAATGTGTTCATCCTTTTCCTGATCGCTAACCGCCATTCCTAATCGGTTAAGATAAATATCCCAGGCCTGGTTGTGAAATTCCGTATCCCAGAAAAGTGTGCCGTTGAAATCGAAAATTACTCCTTGAATTTGCATAATTGACAATTTAAAATTCAAAGGTAAACATTAGCACCTAGGAAAGCGCAGGTCTTCCAAGCATTTTAAGCATTTTAATATGACTTTTAATTGCCTTCATAAAATTTGGCTCCGAATGGTAAGGAATGCCAAACTCCTGGGCAGTTTTTTTCACAATAGGAGAAATTTTTTTATAATGAATATGGCAAATATTTGGGAAAAGATGGTGCTCTATCTGATAATTTAATCCACCGACATACCAGGACATGATTCGGCTCCGTGGAGCGAAATTGGTAGTAGTCATAAGTTGATGAATTGCCCAGCTTTCTTTCACGTTTCCTTTGGTATCGGGTAAAGGAAATTTTGTATTTGGCATAATATGAGCTAACTGAAAAATGGTTGTAAGTAAAAGTCCGCATATAAACTGCATTGTAAAAAATGCCAGAATTGTGGCCCACCATGGAATATCGAGTACCACTATAGGGATTACAATAATATACAATGCATATAATACTTTAGAAGCTATCAGCTCGAGCAGTAACCACCCGAACCGGCTTTTCTGTTTCGAATCCAGCCTTCCATCTTTTTTATACCGAATAAGCTGCGGAATATCTTTGTAGATAAACCAAAAAAAAGTCATTAAACTATAAAAGAACCATGCATAGATGTACTGATATCTGTGTATTTTCCTCAATTTCTGACTGGGGGTAAACCGCAGAATAGAAATAGAGGTAATATCTTCATCGTGCCCTTCAATATTTGTAAAGGAATGATGCAGCACATTATGCTGAATCTTCCAGTTTGTAACACTTCCGCCAACAAAGTTGATGAGGTACCCCATCCATTTGTTCACTTTTGGATTTTTTGAATACGATCCATGATTTGCATCGTGCATAATAGCCAAACCAATACCGGCCATTCCGAATCCCATGAATATCCACAACCCCCATATTAAAAGCGGATTTGTAATTGCTCCTGATACTAATATTGCGTACGGGACCATGTAAATTAAAATCATCACAATGCTTTTAATAACCATTGTGTAATTCCCTGTTTTCGAAATATTATTTTGCTGAAAATAGTCGTTTACCTTTTTCCTTGCTGTTTCAAAAAACTCAGTATTTACGTTGTTCGAAAAATTTATTCTTGCCTTCATCGATCTCCTTCACTTGTTATAATAACAAGAGAACACCAAGATCATACCAAAGTTCACTAATATTAAAAAAGAGTCGTTAAGAATTGTTAAGCCGATCTTTGATTGTGTTTAAAAGAGAATATTCTAAACAACAATACACTCACGACATTTGAATTGATTAAGCCTTCAGTCCTTATTTTTCCACACCAGAGCTTTAATATTTTGTCTTTTGTTTAACATATTGGATCTGTAAAAATAATATTCGCAAGAGATAACAAAAGGGAGAGAATTCAATTTTTGATAAAACCATCGGTACCTTTTACCCTTATTTTAGCAAAACTATCAGGATAGTTTGCATTAATAAAATCTATAAGCTTCTCGCGGATAACTGTACGTAAATCCCAATTTCGGGAAGAATTGGAACTACTTAACAGAATTCTTATTTCTATGTACTTATCGGAGGAATTTGTTACCTGAACATTGCAAACACGCTTATCCCAATCAGGGTTTCCTTCGAGCATTTCAGGCAGAATATCCCTGATTGAATTCACCGGAAAGCTATAATCCACATATAAAAAAATAGTTCCCAGAATATCAGAGCTTGCACGAGTCCAGTTCTGAAAAGGTTTCTCCAGGAAATAAGTAACAGGAAGAACCATTCGCCGCTCATCCCAGATTTTAACTACCACATAGGTTAAAGTAATTTCTTCGATTCTACCCCATTCTCCTTCCACAATAACAACATCATCAAGGCGTATGGGTTGAGTTATGGCAATCTGAATACCGGCAAGTATAAGTCCAAGGCTCTTTTGGGCAGCAAAACCAACTACAATACCCAATATTCCAGCCGAAGTCAGCAAACTTACTCCAATCGCCTTTGCTTTGTCAAAAGTTAAAAGGCTGATCGAAATTGCAACAATAACAATTAAAGTATTGATAATACCTTGAAATACTTTTAACTGAGTAAGGTTTTTCCTTGCAAGTAAATTGTCGGATTGGGTAATATCCAGCTTATTTTGAAGGTAGTATGCCCCAGCTTTTACAAGTTTTGTCAGGATATAAGCCACCGAAAAAATCAGTAATATGTTGTTGATTTGGGAAACATAAGTTGAAAATACGAACCTGTTTAAGGCAGCTATGGAAAAAATCTTGAACAGTATCCAAAATAAAAGCCATAGAAGGGGCAGCCTGAACAGTTCAAGGATAAAATCGTCAATTTTCCCCGGCGTCCTACTTACATATCTTTTTAGCCTTTTATAAAAATATTTTGAAATGAACAGCAGTATTATAAAGACCACGACAAAAATAACACCACCTATGAAAACCATCGATAAATCAGAATTTACATGCAAATTATCCATAACCTCAGTTATTAATTAAACTTAGTTTTTCCAAAAAGTTTAAAGAATCGGACGGCGATTTAAGGCTGAACCTCGCCAAATCAGAAACTGAACCTACTTTAATAGTAACCGCTTCTTTTGGAAGAGAGTGAAACATATCCTCATCAGTAACATCATCGCCCATGGCAAGTATAAATTTATAGGAATTCTTTTGAAGCAGTCTTAGAACTTCTATTCCTTTATTAGTAAGCGGGTTTTTTATTTCAACAATTTTATTGCCTTTCATAATTTGCAGCCCAGAACGCGCGCATATAGGCATAAGAGCATTGGTAAGCTGCTTTTCTCTCAGTTCGGCCAACCAAGCGTCGCAATTTCGGTAATGCCAAACAATGGACGTTTTTTTTAATTCAATGTGCGAACCGGGTGTTTTCCCAGTTATTTGGTTTAAAACATCAAAAAAATCTGCAGTGAAATGGGGCTTTTCAAAGTTATTCTGTATCCATTTACCGCTTTCTTTGTAAAATGCGCCATGCTCTGCAGCAAAATCTATATTAAGGTTCCCAAACCATTTATCAAGGGTTTCTGGATCGCGGCCACTATTAATAACAATTTTGTTTTTTTTATTATTTGCCAACCTGTTTAATACTTTTAACAGTTTATCACTAGGAACGGATAAGTCAGGATCTTTAACCAGAGGAACTAGAGTACCATCATAATCAAGGACAATAAGCCTGTTTTCCGCTTCTGAATAATTTTGAGATATTTCAATGAAGGCCGATTTATCTAAGTTTTTGGCAAGGTTGATAATCCTTTTTTCTTTACTATCTATAAGATCGTTAATAAAGTTCAACGCCCATTTGTTAACATTTTGCGCTGATATTACCTGTTGCATTCTTCTTATCCTTCTAATTTTTTCAGTTTCCGACATTTCCATGCTTTGCTTTAATGCTTGAGCAATCTGGTTGATATCATTCGGATTAATTATAATCGCATCTTTAAGTTCTATGGCAGCCCCGGCCATTTCACTTAGAATCAACACTCCAGGTTTGTTTGGTTTTGATGCAACATATTCTTTTGCCACAAGATTCATCCCATCTCGTAATGGGGTAACCAGTGCAATATCGGCAAGGTTGTAAAATGCAACAAGATCTTCAAACTGATAACTTCTGTAGAAATAATAAACAGGTCGCCATTCGGGAGTTGAATATTTCCCGTTTATTCCTCCAATAGTTTCATCTATTTTCGATTTAAGATCCGCATATTTCTCAACTTTATCTCGTGAAGGAACTACTATCATTACCAACGAAATTTTGAATCTAAACTCCGGATATTGCTCAAGAAAATTCTCGAATCCATGCAAGCGGTGTAAAATCCCTTTACTATAATCGAGTCTGTCAATTGAAAGAGCAAGTTTGTTTGAACCAAATTGTTTTTTCAACCTGGACACTTTTTTTTCAACCACCTTGCTATTGGATGTAGTGTTAAAAAGCTCATAGTTTATCCCCATCGGGAAAGTATCTACGTGAATCTTTCTGTTTTTATAATAAATCTGATCCATTTGACAATCCAGATCCAAAACTCTGTATGCCGCACTAATGAAATGTCTCATATAATCGTGCGTATGAAAACCAATTAAATCGGCTCCCAATAAATTCTTTAAAATCTCAGCCCGTTCCGGCAAAACACGAAACAATTCATAGGATGGAAAAGGAATATGATGAAAATACCCGATACCGAGGTTAGGAAATTTTACGCGTAACATGCCAGGCAATAGCATTAAATGATAATCCTGAACCCAAACAATATCTCCTCTTCTTATAACCTTTGAGGCAACTTGGCAAAAAAGCCTGTTTACCTCTTGATAAACACTCCAAAGTCGCTGTTCGTATTGAATAAAATAATAAAAATAGTGACATAACGGCCAAATAATACTATTGCTGTAGCCTTCATAAAAATCGGCAATCTGTTCATGAGATAAAAACACCGGCTGAAAGTTAGAAGACACCAGTTTGTTTTCAATAATATTTTTTTCTTCTTCAGTTTCAGGACATACATCAGGCCAGCCAATCCAAATAATTTCAGAGTCAGTTTTCAGGGACCTTAGCCCTGTAACAAGTCCGCCTTCACTTTTGGTAAACGTTATGTCGCCACTGGTTCTATTTACTTTAACAGGCAGGCGGTTCGAAATAATAATTATCCGCATTATTACAGTTAAAAGATTAGACTTTTCACGTACTATTTCAATATTAATACTTAAAACTGAGTTTCCCTTACCTAACCACGATATGTACCATCTCCCAACTGTAAAATACCATTCAAGTAGCATTAAATGATGTAGTTTTGTGGTACAATTCAATTTCAAAGAAAACTATGAACTCAAAATATACGCTACCGGATTACTCTTTTGGCTTAGCGGACTTAAGAATTAATTACATTAACAATATTGTTGCTGACGAAAACGAAAATGACTCAGCAGTAAAATGGTATACTTTAATATTCGTTAAATCTGGTTCGGGAATAATAAAAATAGACTTTGAAGAACTTATAACAATTAAAAATAAGATTTTCCTGATAGATAAATACAAGAAATTCGCCTGGTTAAAAAACGGGATTATAGATGGATTAATGATACAGTTTACTGACAGTTTGTACAATCAAATATACACCGGAAACCCAAAAATCAAGAGCGATCAAACCCTTTCGGGAGCATATCCTCCTTATGTAAAAATAGACAACGAAGATGAAGTTGAATGGAATAACTTAATTGAAGTTATTTTAAGAGAGTACACCAAAAAATCGGAAAATTCCAGAGAAATAATCAGTCTATGCCTTAAGGCGTTAATAATATTATACAGAAGAAAGGCGAATTTAAATGACAATCTTTTTATTGCTGACAGGAAAAAGAAAATAATGGACGATTTTACACGATTACTGAACAATCGTTTTACCGAATTAAAAACTCCAAAAGAGTTTGCTGCATATCTTAACATTTCACCTAACTATCTAAATGCTGTTTGTAGAGAGATATCCGATCAAACCGTGAGTTGTTTTATCCAGGAAAGAATAATTCTTGAGGCAAAGCGATTATTGACTCATACAGAATTGACGGTTTCGGAAATATCTTTCAAATTGGGTTTTAAGGATAATTCATATTTTGGACGATACTTCAAAAAAGCTATAGGTGTATCCCCTGAACGTTTCAGGACTGCAAAATATATAGCAAAGGACTTAAAAAAGGCATAACCCAAATGAAGGTCACAATCGACCTCCTGATATATAACTCAAAAATAACGCATATGAAATCAAAAATAACTAAAATAATCATAGCTACAGATTTTTCAACATTATCTGAAAGTGCTTTTAAGACAGGCATCGCCATAGCTAAAAGACAAAACGCCGAAGTAACGATATTGCATGTAATGGATAGGCTGGATTACATTAAGCCGTCAAAAGCATTCCTTCCTTTTGACGGTATAGACGCTTATCATTTCGATACTATAGGGAAATATCTGGATATGCTTGCTGCCAGAATTCATGAGGATACAGGCATTAAAGTATCTTCAAAAGTACTGGAAGGTTTGCCATATGAAAAAATATGCGCATACGCTTACCAGCAAAAAACAAGTTTAATAGTGATGGGAACACATGGAATTTCCGGCTCCAGGGAAATATTTATGGGCTCCGACGCTTTTAGGATAATAAAGAATTGTAACTGTCCGGCCCTAACCGTTCCGAGTGAGTGGAATAAAACATCCTTTGGCAGGGTTATTTTCCCAGTTCAACTTAAGCCGGGTACCTTCGAGAAATATTTTTATGCTCGTCCAATTATTGAAAAAAATAACTCCGAATTATATATCCTTGGATTATCCGAGCGAAATAAGCCCAGCGAATTAAAAGAATTAGCAACACTGGTAGACCGGCTTAAACTGCAGTTACACAGCGATCGCGTAACCTATCACTCGGCTTTTAGTCCTTGTACCAATTTCCCAGAGAAAGTTGCTCAGGTAGCAGTTGACTTTTTAGCCGACCTGGCTATAGTGGCAGTGCATCCCGAAGACGACGCAAAGACAGCAAAATCGGGCCTTTTTGCAGAACAATTACTCAACAGTTTAAAAATACCTATTCTTAATATAAAGCCTTTTTCGCAGCATGTTATCCCGGATCTTCAGATGGAACTGGCGGACAACTGGGTCAAAATTGTCAATTAACAAATTAGGGTATGAGAATTGAGCCGTTTAATACTCTCAAAATACAATTTAATTGTTTAATAAGTGTCTAATTTCAAAAACACGAATATGAAAATCAGAATGTTAATTGCAACAATTATTTTTCTTGCGTTTGTGTACAACTGCAAACCAGGCAACAAAGGAGAAACAGACAGCACTGCCGACTCGGCTGTTATGGAAGAAAAAAGTGATTCGGCTGAAATGGATGAAATCACTGGAGGGTTTGTGGGAATAAAACACCATTCCATGATGCAAAAAGATACTGTTAAACTGCACGGAGATCCGGATTACGATTTTGCAGTTGTAATGAAAATTCATCACCGGCATGGAATTGCCATGGCAAATGAAGAGGTAAAATATGGTTCGGATACGGCAATGAGAAGTTTTGCCCGAAAGATTAAAGAGAACCAGGAAAATGAATTAAAAGATCTGGAAGAATTTATCAATAAAAACAGCCCAACGAATAATGATGCTAATTTCTTAAAGGAAATGAAGTCAAACATGCAAAAAGCGAAAGATGAAATGAGTCAGAATACACCGATGAGTGGAAACTTCGATAGGGATTTTTCTTCTCTAATGGCATTACACCATAAACATGGATTAGACCTGGCAAAAACCGAAGTTAAATTTGGGAAAAAGCCAGAAATGAAAAAGTTAGCCCAGCAAATGATAAAACAGCGTAATCAGGAGATAAAGCAATTAGCAGGAAATTAAAAGGTTAAGTTTTAATTGGTAAATTGAACTTTTCAAAATTGAGTAGTTTAAAAGTCAATTTTAATTAAAGGCCTGATCGTGAGATTCGGCCTTTTTTTAACAAGAGTTTCGATGTTAAAAGTTGTAATTTGAAAACATTAGCTGTAAACCATTAGCAGCTTTTACATCGTTTCACATATTGGACAAACGTTATTGAGAATACGCCGGTGCATCGACCCAATAACCTTGTTTATTAAAATACTTATGAAGCGTAATTTCATGTTCTCTGGTAAGAACTTCATCTTCGTCGTATTCCGGAACATGGCTGATTACTGAAAACATGGGTAACTATATCCACATTTCAGATTCGGTTTGTGTAATAAAAGCGACGGGAAATAGCTAATCTCCTGCAAAGTTGCTTCTGTTCTGACATTGAACAGCCTAACCATTTAATTCAAACTTTAAGTATATGGTCTGTTTTCGACAATAATTTTGATAATAAACAGAAATAACCATCCCTGATAGTTTCGTATGGAATAGTTTTGGCTAAAAATCATTTATAACCAAAATATAACGCATATGAAAAAGTTTCTACTTATTTTAATTGCGATCATGTTGTTAGCTCCTTCCTGCAAAAGGAAAGCAATTGAACAACTTAATCAGAAAAATCAGGAATTATCAAATTTAGCACACGAACGCGACTCTATCATTAACATGTTGGTAGCATCGTTCGATGATTTGGAAAGCACCCTTGGCATTGAAAAACAGGAAGGTGATGCCGGACAAAGGATTAAAAGAAATATTGAACACTTGAAGGATCTGCTTGAGAAAAATGACAACAAGTACAAATCACTTCAGAGAATTATTGCCAATACACGCAACGAAAGATCGTTATTCAATACCAGGATAGATTCTCTTAATAATAATATCTCGGGAAAAAACAACGAAATTGCTGATCTGAACAGGAACATTGCTAACCTCAAAAATCAGATCGATATGCAACAAACAAGATTAAATCAATTGATTACTTTTAATGCCAATCAGAATACCAAAATTAACGAAATGGTTAATAAATTGAATACCGCACACTTTGTAGTGGGCAATAGTAAAACTTTAAAAGAAAGGGACATAATTGTCAAGAAAGGTGGCTTTCTTGGTTTATTTGGGAGGGTAAAAAAGCTTAACCCTCAATTTAATCGCGACGAATTCCAAACAGTAGATATTCAAAATGAGACTATTATACCTCTTCAGGGGGAAAAAATTAATATCGTAACCGTACATCCATCGGATACCTACAATATAAAAGACTCCAGTAATGTAAAAACGTTGGAAATTACAGATCCTGAGAAATTCTGGACGGCTTCAAAATATCTGGTTGTGGAAAATCACTAGAGTTTAATGGGTGTTTAACTGATTACCTGATTGCAAAATGATGGCGCCGGATTACTAGCGAAGCCATCATTTTGATTTAATAGAAAAGCTTAACTGTTAATCAGATATTATCATCTATTGTTTGATTCTTTTTTCGAAGCATAACTATTTCTTCCTTCAACGATAGGATTTCTTTTCTGAGATCTTCCATTTGTTTAACATTATCAACCTTACTGCTATCTTCTTTATCTTTCCCAATAAAAAATGTTGCAATTGTGGCTGTTATATATCCAAAAACCGCTAGCCCGTAAATTGCTATAAGAATGGTTAGGAAACGACCTTCATTGGTTTTAGGCCAATTTTCGGTTCCCATGCTCATTACAAGCATAGCAGTCCACCACAGAGAGCTGCTAAAAGATTTAAAACCCTGATTTACCTCTTTTTCGAAGGCATACATACCGGCGGCCCCTAATAATACCACAATTCCTGATAAAATTACTACATAAATAACTGCACGTCTCTCCAAGGTATTGGCCAAAGAGCGCATACCTCGATTAAAACTTCCTAATAATTTAACAAGCCGCAAGCTTCGAGTTAACCTTACTAATCTGAAAATTCTTATAAACCGGAGAATCCTGAAAGCCGGAATTATAAGAGAAATCAGGGTTAGGACATTCTTCTTTAAAAATTGAAGCTTGGATGTAGCAATTATAAATTTCAGGACAAAGTCGATAATAAAGATTACCCAAATAACAATTCCGGTATTTGTCAGAAAGGAATTGGATTTATCGAGCAATTCAGCAAGTAAGAGTGCCAACCAGATAATAGCCAATATAAACAAAGGCAATTCGCTATATCTCATGACATAGGTGAGGAGCCTTTTCCGTTCGTAAGATAGCTTCTTTTTGTTGTCCAATGCTTTATTGTTTCAATATAGCTTAAAAAACGGAACCCGGATACAGGAAGTAGCCCAGGTTCCGTTCACAAAATTCAATATTCCAATTACTTAATTAACGAACTCTCGTTTTAGTTCTCAAGGGCAACTCTTGAAATTTCAAAGTTTGAAGGATAAGTAATATTCCCCTGATCTTCTGCCGTTATAAATACATCAACAGGTTCAAAAGCCGTTGTTGCTTCGAGGGAAGATTTTTTCGCATTCTCATTCATAAGCTGCCCCAGGTTTTTAACTCCATTATTCTGGGTAGTCATCCAAACAACATAAACCTTTTTTGAAGGATCCAGACGCTCAGCACTGGCAAGATTATTTGCCACTACACTAACTACTGTGTTCTTATTTTTATCTTTCTTTTCCTTGACTTTTATTGTTGCCGCCGGGGCAACATTTGAAACAGGAAATTCAGTATAAGTGGCACAGCTTGTTATCAAAAACACCATCAAAACACTTAAAGTAACAGATTTCATAAGCCCCATTTTAAGTTTAACATTTTCTCTATCTCTCTTTAGAATGCAGGCAAAAACCAATCCATTATTATTCAGGCACTCAGCTCATTTTATTTTTTATCCGAACTAATTATTCCCTTTTCGGTTTGTTCGATTGATTTTTCATTTTGCTGAACACTTTTTTCGTTGCTTTCAATTTGAATTATTTTGATAGGTATGGCATATGCTTTAGGATTGATTTCATCGCCATATTTTAAGGCGTATGCCTTTGTAAATTCAGCGCCAAAATAAAGCATTGTAGCCGAATAATAGATCCACATCAGCATAATTACAAATGAGCCAGCCGAACCAAATGAGTTCCCCAGGTTGCTATTTTTAATGTAGATAGAGAATCCGAATTTCCCTATCATGAAAAGTATAGAAGCAAAAATGGCTCCTGCAATAACATCTTTCCATTTGATGTGTGCATCGGGTAAAATCTTATAAATCATGGCAAAAAGGAGGGCAACGGTAAATAACAAAAACAATATGTCCAGAAAATAAAACAAGGTAACTGAAAATTGAGGAAACATTTCCCTGATTTTATGCATAAAACCCTCAAACAAGCCACTAACCAAAAGAAATATAAACAAAAGCAAGCCAATACCACTAATCAGAAAGAATGCCATAAGCCTGCTTTTGAGCATTTGCCGGAAACCGTGACCTTTTTTAACCCGTAAGTTCCATATGGTATTAATGGAGTCGTGCATTTCGTTAAAAGCAGTTGTTGCAGCAAATATCAAAATCAGTATACTAATAACAGCCATAAAACTGCTATTGGTAATAGTAGCATTTTTAATAAGTTCCTGAACTTGTTCTGCCGGCTGTTCCCCAATCACCCCGCTTATTTGACTGTAAACAGTACCCTCAGCAGCTTTTTGTCCCCAAAATAGTCCTGAAATATAAATTATAACCAATAACATAGGACCAATGGAAAACATGGTATAAAAACTAAGAGACGCGCTTAATTTAAGCACTTTATGCTTTGCAAAACCAGCACCTGCATCCTTTGTTATTTGCCACAGTTCTTTAATTCTTACCATGGTATGTACAATATAAATACAACCTATTATTCTCTTCCAATAACGCTTAAACTGCCGTCAGTCTCGAGAAAAACAACTCTGACATTTTCAATACTTTCGATTCCATTCTGACGGGCAGCAGCTATAACTTCTTCTTTTGTCACTCTCTCTCTTTCCATAACTCCTGTGTAAAACTCTCCCTGATAATAAAGGACTGATGGCGTTGATTTCACTGCTTCTCCTATTGTTTTCCAACGTATAGACGACCAGGTAATGATATACTGAAAAAATATCAACATTAGTAAGGCAAGAAGCCCTTCTGCAATTGCAACATTTTTATTTAACAATATGGTTGCCAAGGTCGATCCCAAGGCAACTGTAACTACAAGATCGAATGCATTAAGTTTTGATAAAGTCCGTTTCCCCGAAATCCTCAGAAACACGATTAGAAGAAAATAGGCAATCACACCCGAAATAAAAGTACGGATAAGACTTTGCCAACTGTTAAAGAAAAAATTTTCCATAGTAATTTTTATTGTGGTAGTTAATCTATACATCCGGTTGGAACAATCGTTTCGCCAACTTCCTGTCGTGCTCATAGACATCTTTTCTGAATTGAGGAATGCCATTTCGGTCGGCCCAAACGGTAAAATAGAGAATGTAAACTGGCACGGGAGTATCGAGCGTTATGCTTTCATTTCTTCCCGAAATTAAAAGGTTATAAATCTGTCTGCGCTTCTTTAACGCATCAGAACCCAATAGATAATCGGCCAAGTCTATGGGTCTTTCAACTCTTATACAACCATGACTAAAACCTCTGTCATTTTCATTAAACAGCCGGAAGTTAGGAGTATCGTGCAAATAGATTGAAAATTGATTGGGAAACAGAAATTTAATCCGACCCAATGGATTCTTATTTCCCGGCTTTTGCCGCAAAGTGTAGTTAAAATTATCACTTGTAATGTTTCCCCAATTAATGGTATCCTGATTTAGTGCATTGAAGTTCCACTTGAAGCCAACTTCTATCTGATGTTCACGCAAATAGACAGTATCTTTTTTAATTTGCGGAAGGATTTCTTTAACAGCAATACTTTCAGGGATATTCCAGTATGGATTTAAAACCACATATTTTATATCGCCCTGAAATATTACGGTATTTGATCCCGTCTTCCCTACAATAATCTTCATAGACTCAACCGGATTACTGTTTCGATATATGGTTAACCTGAAATCGGGAATGTTTACAAGAATATAATTCCCGGCCAAAGGTCCGGGAACCCATCGCCAGCGCTCCATATTCACTAGAATTTGCCTGATTTTATCATCAACCGGAATATTCAGATATCTTAAAGTCAGGCTGTCGGCAATCCCACTAGCGCTTAAACCATGACGTCTCTGAAATTTTTTAACACCTTCCGTCAGGTCAGAATTTAGAACAGATCTTGTAGAATCGAAATAAGCGATATCGTTTGTTATAAACAATCGACGGGCTAACTGGAGAACCCGGCTACCGCTGTCGCCGGGCGAAAGATTTTGTCCATTATTTTCAATTGACCCCCACCCTCCTTTTTGCTCAATTGCCCGGTATTTAACCAATATTTTTTTAAGCTCATTAACCTGAGGATGAAGGTGTTTATAATTTAAAAAGGGATTAAAGGAAGTTTGTCCATAAAGAATCGAATCAAGCAATTGCGAATACATGATTTTTTTTGGTTCTATATGCCATTGAATATTGTCTTCAGCTTGCGGGTCAACCATACCCTGAAGTAGCTTTGGAGCCAGAAGAAAGAACCCGGCAGTCAAGGTAATATCAATATTTTTCTGCAAAAGTAGCAACCGGTTATTCAGGGGATAAGGTGCATCTTTTAAAAACAGCATGGAATCTCTTAACGATGCCAATGCAGAATCAATATCCACACCATAATCCTCAGCCTGCTCAACTACGTTCACAAACATGTCGGCCTGCGGCACAAATTCACCATTTTCGCTCCAAGCTAAAAGGAATTTTCGCTTACGGTAAAAATCATTTATTTTTTTCTGATAAGGAGCAAACTGTGGATTTTGAAGTATAAAGTTTACTATAAAAGACGAATCAGGGTTTTCGCTTAACCGCTCCTTTCTTTCTTCGCTGCGGTTGTTTCGGTTACAGCTATTGCAACCAGTTAACATTAAATAAATAAAAAGGATCAGAATAGCTAAAAAAACTCTCATGATGCATGGTCATTTTTTTCACTTTTATTTAATTCAGATATAAGAAGAGGCTGCCAAAATAAAGAGACGACCGCTCTGGAGCTCTCTTCGGCACTTTTTACACCTCTTCTTCAATCGATGCAACTATACAGCCTGAGGAACCATTTTGCGGCATTCTTCATAACAATGGTAACAGGCATCAGCACAAACCTGGCAATGCTCCATATGAGCGTGTTTCTGACATTCTTTTCCACATTCGTTGCAAATGTCAGCGCAGATTCTGCATATTTCATCAGCGAATACACTTCCGCTTGCCATAAAATCGACTGCCAGATTACAAATTCTGGCACATTCCTGGTCGAGTTTAATGCAACGTGCCATCATTTTTACATCCTGTTCCTGCAAACAGGCATCAGCACAATGCAGGCATTCAATGGCGCATGCCTGGCATGCATCAATACATTGTTGATAGTTTTCGTGATTCATAAGATTCAATTTTAAAAGGTTAATATTGTAATACTTACTTATAAAAGGGAACAGACCGAACCCGGTTATGTTTCTGTTTAACAAACAGATTTCAACATTTTATATAACAGGGAAGAACTCAGCTATATTTAATAAAATAACTACACGAGTAGTATGTGGAACAAAACCCGAATAAACGTGTTATTATTCTAATAATCAAAAAACTAAAACTATGAATAAGGGGAATTATTTAAAGTTTTTTATTACGCTGGCAATCTCATTCATCACCATGTACTCTGTTATGTACCTTAATGTTGATCAGTTTTCGCATATATACATCAGTCTGACAAGATTTTACATGACTCTTTTAATGATAACCCCTATGGCCATATTGATGCTGCTTGTAATGAAAAAAATGTACATGAATAAAAAATTAAATCTTTTGATATTATTAAGCAGCCTCGGTATATTTATTCTGGCCTTTGCTTTATTACGAACTCAAACACCAATAACCGACCGCCAATACATAAAAGCAATGATACCACATCATTCGTCGGCAATTTTAAATAGTAAAAAGGCCGACATATATGATCCTGAACTAAAAAAACTTTCGGAGCAAATAATCCGCTCACAGGAAGAGGAAATTGCTCAAATGAAAAACATTTTAAAAAGAATCGAATAGTAAGTGAAGCATGCCCTAATTTTGTTATTTACATTCATCACGCAGATTACTAACCGGCTTTTTAGGGAAAAAGTTGCATAAAGCAATAACTCCAATAATTGTGATGAATATGTTCTACATATTTAGAACCAAAATACCCAAACTCGGATATTGATTCGTCCAATTAAGCATAAACCTGCATTTTACTATGTTGTCCAATTTTTGCCTTTAGGTCGAAATCCTAATATTAATATCATGAAGAAGTTTGGAGTAATTATTATCTCGTTGGTCCTTGGAAGCGCCGTAACCATAGCTGTTATATATGCTTTATCGCCCAGTTTAAGAAAATCGTCGGTAGAAATGGAATACATTCCCGAGTCAACCGCCCGAAATGTTTTATACACCAAGGACACCAAAGGTAATATAGTGCCGCTTGATTTTACAGAAATTTCAAGGAAAGTGATGGATGCTGTTGTCAATATTCAATCGACCCAGGAACGGAGTTATGCACAAGGTAGTCAACCTCAGTCACCTTTCAGAGATTTTGATGAAGAATTCTTCCGTTATTTTTTTGGCCCGGAACAGATGCCTGAAGGACGAGGCAGACAAAGAAGCCCCCAACCTCAGATGGGAATCGGATCAGGGGTGATTATCAACAAGGATGGTTATATAGTGACTAACAACCACGTGGTGGCAAATTCCAGTGAACTCGACATTACTTTACACGACAACCGTACTTATAAAGCTGAAGTTGTTGGAACTGATCCTGCCACCGATTTAGCATTGATACGAATTAAAGAGTCAAATCTTCCTGCAATTCCACTTGCCAATTCAAACGAAGCCCGGATAGGAGAATGGGTGCTTGCTGTAGGAAATCCTTACGGATTAACTTCCACTGTTACGGCGGGTATCATAAGCGCAAAATCAAGAGCACTGAATATAATATCCGATCGGTATGCTGTGGAATCCTTTATCCAGACTGATGCAGCAATAAATCCCGGAAACAGTGGCGGTGCGCTTGTAAACCTTCAGGGTGGTCTAATTGGAATTAACACAGCTATTGCAAGTCCTACCGGATCGTATTCAGGATATGGCTTTGCAATATCGTCCAATATGGTGAATAAGGTTGTAAAGGACCTGATGAAGTTTGGCGAAGTAAGGCGAGGATATCTAGGTATCGTGCTTCATAATCTTACGGGTAAATTTGCAAGGGACAATAATCTAAAAATTAACCAGGGCGCTTATGTTGACAGCGCTTTGGCTGATGGCGCTGCAGCAAAAGCCGGTATCCGAAGTGGCGACGTGATTGTAGCTGTGGATGGAAATGACATAAGACAATCGTCGGAATTGCAGGAAATAATTGCCTCACACAGTCCCGGCGATAATGTTAAAGTAACCGTAAACAGAAAAGGTGAAATCAAACAGTTTAAAGTAACTTTAAAAGGTCGGGAGAATGATAATACAACAGCAAAACTGGGCGAAAGAGCCAACGAGAACCTTGAAGCTATACTTGGAGCTACATTCAAAACCATTGAGAAAGAAAAGGCCAAGAGCTTAGGTCTTGAAGGCGGAGTGCAGGTTACAAGTATCCGCCCGGGAAAAATAAGTAGCCAGACAGAAATGAGAGAAGGTTTTATTATAACAAGGGTAAACGATGTACCAGTAAGATCAACAGGCGACCTCGAAAATATATTGCAAAAACGAAAAAGTGGCGGTGTAATGATGGAAGGCGTTTATGAAAATATGAAAGGCACGTTCTATTATGCTTTTGGCTTATAAAGTATTCTAACGGAGCATTCCTCTTATTCCCGAATATAAAAAGCGACCATCTAATAGATGATCGCTTTTTATATTTCTTTAAAACTCAGAAACCAAACAAACCGCCAGCTTTCCGACTTCTGCTTCGTCCTGACGAGCCACCAAACAGTGAACCCATAATACCTCTAACCAACTGGCGGCCAACCTCATTGCCAATCTGACGGGTTACGCTCTTTCCGGCAATTTTGGTAAGTTCGCCTAGCAGACCACCTCCTAAAGGGCCTTGAGAAGCACTTTTTTTATTTTCTTCTTCAATTCTTTTCTGTTCCAAAACGGCTTCTTCGTTCGCTTTTTGGGCTTCAACCTTTTTCTGTAATATTTCAAAGGCCGATTCGCGGTCAATCAGCTTATCGTAAACACCGTAAACCAGCGAGTTTTTGATAAGCCTTTGCCTTTCATCGGGTGTAATTGGGCCTATTTGACCCTGTGGAGGAAGTATTTTGGACCGCTCAACAATTGTGGGAATACCTTTTTCGTCGAGGAACGAAACCAAAGCTTCACCAACTCCAAGTTGGGTTATTTCAGTTTCAACATTCAGATTGGGGTTGCTTCTGAAAGTTTCTGCGGCAGCCTTAACTGCTTTCTGATCCCTGGGAGTAAAAGCTCTCAATGCATGTTGAATTCTGTTACCAAGCTGACCGAGAATTGTATCAGGCACATCAAGCGGATTCTGGGTAATAAAATATATACCCACGCCTTTGGAGCGAACCAGACGAACCACTTGTTCTATTTTCTCCAGAAGCACTTTGGGTGCTTCATTAAAAAGCAGGTGAGCTTCATCGAAGAAGAAAACCAGTTTAGGCTTATCCAAATCTCCGGCTTCCGGCAGTTCTTCAAAGAGTTCCGACAACAACCAAAGCAGGAAGGTTGAATACGTGCGTGGCGACATCATAAGCTTATCGGCTGTAAGAACGTTTATCACTCCCTTACCTCTGTCGGTTTGTATAAAGTCCAGAATATTAAGGGCAGGTTCGCCAAAAAACTTGTCGGCCCCTTCTTCTTCAAGGGTAACCAATCCGCGCTGAATAGCCCCTATACTTGCCGGAGAAATATTGCCAAATTCGCTGGTAAACTTTTCGCGGTTTTCACCAACAAATTCAACCATTTTACGAAGATCCTTCAGATCGAGCAGAAGCAACCCATTGGAATCGGCAATTTTAAACACCAGACTAAGCACGCCACTTTGGATATCGTTCAGATTCAACAAACGGCTTAATAATAGTGGCCCCATCTCCGAAATGGTAGTACGAAGCGGGTGACCCTGTTCTCCATAAATATCCCAGAAACAAACAGGAAATTGTTGATGACTATAACCTTCAATACCTAGCTGGCTTATACGCTCGGTTATCTTTGGATTATCTGTTCCCGGTTTGGAAATACCTGATAAATCTCCTTTTATGTCCGTTACAAAAACCGGTACTCCCATAGAACTGAAAGTTTCGGCCATTACCTGCAACGAAACTGTTTTACCGGTACCTGTAGCTCCGGCAATTAACCCATGACGGTTTGCCATTTTGGGAACAAGAAAAATTTCGTTTTGAGATTTTGCGATGTATGGTCTTCCTGATTGATCTATCATATTTTTAGTTTTATTGGAATTGAACGATAAAAATAAGATTTTTCGGTTAAAAAACGGAAAGTTTGGGACGTAATGAATTATTAAGTCGAAACTTCGTCCGTCCGGTTTCGCACATCTATCTGTTTCTTTTCCGTACATTTTTTAAGATTCTAAAACAGCATCCATTTTTTACAAAACACTGACATACTGAAATTTAAAATCTACTGGCATTATGATTGATAAAGCATGAAATCTTGAACCTAATAACTAATTTATGTTTAAAAACTTCCTGAAAATTGCTTACCGGAATATTATCCGTCACAAATCGTATGCTTTTATCAACATTATGGGGCTTTCCATCGGGTTGGCGTGTACCATTTTAATAGGCATCTATGTAGTGAATGAACTTAGCTTCGATAAATTCCACAGTAAATCTGACAGAATTTACAGGGTTTATATCGATGGAAAAATGGGTTCGAACAAATTTTTAGGTCCAAGCACTCCGGCTCCCATGGCCGCAGCCCTGATGCAGGATTACCCGGAAGTTGAATCGGCAGCCCGGTTGTTTAAGCAAAATAACAGAAATGTCAGGTATCAGGACAAATCATTCTATGAGGATAATTTCTTCTATGCCGATTCCAACATCTTCGACGTTCTGTCCTTTGAGTTTGTAGCAGGCAATAAAAAAGCACTGATGCAGCCAAAGACTGTTATAATAACCCAGAAAACAGCCAAAAAATATTTTGGAGAATCCGATCCGATTGGCCAAAGCCTGAGAATTATGAACAGCGACAGCATGTATCTGGAAGTTACTGGTGTAGTAAAGGAATTCCCCTCAACAAGCCACATGCATTTCGATTTTATAGCTTCCATGTCGTCATTCCCATACGCCCGAAACACACAATGGGTTAGCAACAGCTTTTACACTTATCTTACGCTTAAACCAGATATCGACCAATCGGTGCTCGAAAACAAAATTCCAGAAATGGTTAAAAAGTACATTGGTCCTCAAATAGCCATGTATTTGAATATAAGTTTCGAAGATCTTATCAAATCTGGTTCACATTTAACATATCATCTTCAGAAAATGACCGATATTCATCTTAATTCCAACATGGATTTTGAGATCGAACCAAACGGAAATATGACTTATGTTTACATTTTCATCATTATTGCAGTCTTTATTCTGCTAAATGCCTGTATCAATTTTACAAATCTCTCCACAGCAAGATCAGCAGGACGAGCAAAAGAGGTTGGTCTGCGAAAGGTTTTCGGCGGTGAACGCTCCTCTCTTATAGTTCAATTCCTTTCCGAGTCGGTATTTATCAGCATTTTTGCGGTTATGATTGCGCTTGCGCTAGTAAAAATAGCGCTTCCCCACTTCAGTAATCTGGTAAATCAAACCATGAACATCTCGACGCTGCAGATAATTATAATTAGTCCTGTTTTAATTGCATTTGCCATATTAACAGGTATTGTTGCAGGTGGTTATCCGGCATTTTATCTTTCGGGCTTCGTGCCTTCCGAGGTATTGAAAGGTAAATTAAACAAAGGATCGGGAAATGCAACGCTGCGTTCGGTTCTGGTAGTTTGTCAGTTTACCATATCCATTTTCATTCTTCTTGGGACATTTATTGTTTCTCAGCAGTTAAAATTTATGCAGGATAAAAACCTGGGCTTTGACAAAGAAAAAGTGGTGGTAATTGAACGAACTGACCCCATAAGAAAAGACGTTAAAGTTTTCATGGAAGAACTGAAAAGCCTTCCTGGTATTGAAGAAGTAAGTCTTTCAGCGGGAATTCCCAGCCGTGGAATGAACCACAACGGCTATCTGCCCGAGGGAACACAAACCAACGAACCATTGCTTTTTGCAGTGTATTCGGTCGACCAGGATTATGCCAAAGCCATGGGAATAAAAATGGTCCAGGGAAGATTTTTCTCAAACGAATATCCTTCCGACTCAATCTCGATAGTAATTAACGAGTCGGCAGCCCGGTACCTGGGTTATGACAATCCGATTGGAAAAAGAATGATTCAGCCGGGGGAAGAAAAAGACCGTATAGCCTACACCATCGTTGGAGTAATGAAAGATTTTCATTTTGAATCGCTTCACAAACCTGTAAACCCAATGGTATTATTCCTGAACAGGCAATATTACGATGGTTATATAAATGTAAGGTTAAGCGCGGGCGACCATCAGATAACACTGCAGCAGGTTGAACAAACATGGAAAAAGTTTTCGGCAAATGCTCCCATTCAGGATTTCTATTTCGGAGAGGAATTTCAAACCCTTTACAAGTCGGAATACCAGACACGAAAACTGCTGTCGTTTTTTTCTGTCCTGGCAATTTTTATTGCGGTACTTGGGCTGTTTGGACTTGTATCTTTCATGGCCGAACGCAGAACCCGTGAAATAGGATTAAGAAAAGTGCTTGGAGCATCGGTAACGCGCCTGGTTATCCTCCTATCGAAAGATGTCACCTACCTGGTTCTGATTTCCTCAGTTATCGCATCGATGGCAATATGGTACGGTGGTGAAAAATGGCTGCAGCAATTTGCATACAGGATAGGGATAAGTCCATGGATGATAATTTCAGGCTCACTCATATCAATAATTATTGCATGGGTTACAGTTAGTTACCAAGCCATTAAAGCTGCAACAAAAAACCCTGCCGATTCGCTACGCTTCGAATAGGCTTTTAGAAAGAATTTTACGACCTTTACTTTTTTGCAAACATGAGTAAAGGAAAGGATACAAAACCTCACATCGGTATTTTTGGCCGCCGCAACAATGGTAAAAGCTCTTTGATCAATGCATTAACAGGTCAGGACGTTGCCATTGTTTCGGAAGTTGCCGGAACAACTACCGACCCGGTAAAAAAATCGACTGAAATAGCCGGTATTGGACCTGTAATTCTCGTAGATACGGCAGGCATAGACGATACCGGAGAACTTGGAAAGAAACGTGTCGACAAAACGCTGCATACCCTCTCCACGCTCGATGCTGCAATACTTGTTATTACCGGAAATACGTTTGGCGAATCGGAAGAATCTCTCATTTCACTCCTCAAAAAATACGATATACCTTTTCTTATAGTTCATAACAAGGCCGACCAGATTCCTCTTTCGTCAGGGTTAAAAGAGAAACTAAGCAATTTCCATGTTATAGATTTCAGCAGTTTTCAGCCCGAAAACGAGAAAATCACTGAGCTCCTTGTGCGAATAATACCTGAAACCATTTACCGTAGCCGCTCATTAATTGGAGATATTATACAACAGGGAGATCTGGTTCTGCTTATCACTCCGGTAGACACCGAAGCGCCCGAAGGCCGGATGATTCTGCCTCAGGTGCAGGTAATCCGCGATGTTCTCGACAACAGTTGTATTGTTGTTGTTGCCAAAGAAACGGAAGTAGAAAATCTGATTAAAACATTGAATCCTCGACCTGTGCTGGCCATAACTGACAGTCAGGTTTTTGCCAAAGCCAATGCCCTCATTCCTCCGAACATCGCACTTACAAGTTTCAGTATAATTCTTGCCCGCAGTAAGGGAAATTTTGCCAAATACATGGAAGGGACACCCCGAATTGAGGAGCTGAAAGATGGTGACAGGGTTCTGATTATGGAATCGTGTACCCATCATGTTACCTGCGACGATATTGGCAGGGTAAAGTTACCCAGGTGGTTGCTGAACTATACAGGAAAAAAGCTGGAGTTTGACATTGTTTCGGGAACCGATTTACCCTCCCGGCCAATAGATTCTTACAGCCTTGTGGTTCAATGCGGAGGATGTATGTTTACCCGCAAACAATTGCTTAATCGACTCAAACCTTATATCGAAGCCGGCATTCCTGTTTCCAACTATGGAATGACAATTGCATGGATACATGGCATTTACAAGAGAGCTATTGCTCCCTTTGTTAAATCGGAAATACCAAACCATTAGGCAATGATTGAACAGCTCCTGAATAAAGATGATTTAACACTTGAGGATATCGCAGCTCTGCTTTCGGCGTATGGCGGGGACAAGCAACTTCTTTTTGCAAAATCGGCCGCCGTTAAAGAAGAGTATGTTCAAAAGAAAGTGTACTTCAGAGGGCTGATTGAGTTTTCGAATATTTGTCGGAAAGATTGCTTATACTGTGGAATCAGAAAGAGCAATGCAAATGTTAACCGCTACAATGTTTCGGACAATGAAATTCTGGAAGCGGTGGATTTTGCGCTCAAAAGCAAATTTGCATCGGTTGTTCTTCAGAGCGGAGAGCTCGAAAATACAGCTTTTGTCGACAGGGTTGAAAACCTTTTAGAGAAAATAAGCGAGCAAACCAAGGGAAAAATCAGGGTTACGCTTTCACTTGGCGAACAATCCGAAGAAACTTACAAACGTTGGTTCAACGCCGGCGCACAACGCTATCTTCTGCGAATAGAAACTTCGAATGCCGATCTATACAAGAAACTCCATCCGGATGACTCGCTACATAGTTTTGAGCATAGACTTTCGTGCCTCAAAACGTTGAAAAATATTGGCTATCAAACCGGAACTGGAGTTATGATTGGATTGCCATTTCAAACAACGGAAGATTTGGCAAACGATCTTCTCTTCTTTAAGGAAACAGGAATTGATATGATTGGCATGGGTCCATACATTGAACATGAAGAAACTCCATTGTATGGATTCCGCCATGAACTGCTACCCCTGAAAGAACGGTTCGAACTCAGTCTGAAGATGATTGCCGTTTTAAGAATATTGATGAAAAATATAAACATTGCTGCTACTACAGCCTTGCAGGCCATTGATAAAATGGGGCGTGAAAAAGCTTTAAAGATAGGCGCCAATGTAATTATGCCCAATATTACACCAGGAATTTATCGCAATAATTACCTCCTATACCAAAACAAGCCCTGTACCGACGAAAACGCCGACGATTGCAGCCAGTGCCTGGAAGCAAGAGTTCAGATGTCGGGTGATGAGGTGGCATGGGACGAATGGGGAGATTCAAAGCATTTTCTGCAAAGGGGGAATAGTCGTAAGTAGAGGGGGCCAAAAAAAATTGGGGTACAATGGATTGAATACAGGTATTTTTGTGTTAAGCGCCGGTAGTTGCGGTCTATTTGGAGCCTCTATGGTTGATGAGAAAGTTATCACTTACAGTATTCCTGTGCATTGTCGAGCAATTCTTGGTCGAATGGGATGGATTTAAGAGAATCGGCAATTATATCGTACTCATATAGCTCTTTTTTAGACGGATCGAACACAAAGCGGGCGATGCTAATCTGCCGGTCGGGATAGTTCTCGGCAAGCTGCATTTCGTAATTAGCCGAATATTCATAAGCTTTTTTATCGGTCGCATCAGGACTTTTTTCCATAACCACAGTTACCGATGTTCCTCCATTTCTTTTAACAGCCTCCAGAAGTCCCTCGGTGAGTTTTTTATACCGGGGCGAAGATTTAAGGATTTCTTCCGCCAGCGCATCACAAAATCGGGATTTATCAACTGATTCCATTTTTTCGGTGGTTGCAGAATCGGTATTAGCCGAATCGCTTCCCGGCTTTGAAGGTTGAGAGTTACAGGCAACTAAAACAACTGTCAGGAGTAGGAAAATGTGCTTCATCATTAATTAATTAAAACGGGAATAAATATACGCCAAGAAATATTGCAGCCAGCAAAACAGCCACAGTTAAAAAAAGATCAAAAAGATATAACGGACGGTAACTTTCACTATCAATACGACGAGAGGTAATGCGGAATTTAATGTAAGCAAGTAATGTTGTAAAGGCTCCCAGTAAGATAAGAATAAACCCTGCAAGGGCAGAAAAGCCGGGCCCGGTTTGTAATGCATTATCAGAAATATGGTAAAAAATTGATATTTGCTTTACAAACATCGCGAACCTCTCCACCACAAAACCAAAAGCCATAATGCCAATGCTGGTTCTTATCCAGGCGAGGAAAGTCCTTTCGTTGGCCATGTGATCGGAACTGAATTTATTGCTCATTATTCCTGTTATTTCATTCCTTCATTAACATTATTTTTTATTAAAAAAAAGAGCCACAACTTACGGTTATGGCCCTTTATTAACTCAATTAACTGAAATTTTCTTGCACCTAACTTAATTCACATTCGTGATTACATTGCAAAAATACGATGCATCTAAAGCAATGCTGTTACAAAATTTCACTATTTAGTTTCAACATTCCACTGTCAGGCACCCGATACTTTCAGAGTCATATCCGGATCTCCCGAATTTGGGCTTGGTACTTCCAAAGGAGCCTTTTCTTCATGTTGGTCCCGGCTCACCTGCAGTTTGTTAACTACTGATTTAATACCTTCAACATTACGGACAATTTTTTCGGCAGCTTTCTTTTTCTCCTCACTTTCAATGTCTCCCGAGAGAGTTACTATATCATCGTTGATTTCGATGTGCACTTCCGATTCGAACAGGTCAGGATCCCATTTAAGTTCATCCTGAATTTCTTTAATTTTTTCGATGTACGACTTCATAATATTGATTTTAACCTTATTTTTCCGTAACTACTCGCGCCACTGTTTGTAACGTTTCCTCGGATTCTCCTCGTTAAATTCTTCCATTTTCTGATATGCCTTTATCAGATCGTCGGGGATATCTCCTTTGTAAGAGATCTTGTAATACGAAAACCCGTTAAACGGAACGGTATTATCGGTCGAAAGAATTTTTATCTGATTGTCGGTTCCGTTTTCCTTAAAATACTTCAGAAAAGCTTTTTCGCGTTGCTGAATCAAATTGGCATATTCCTCCTGAATTTGCTTTTTACCCAGATAAACAGCGCACTTTTGCTGAATTGTAAATAATGACGAGTCTTTAACATATGCATTCAGATACCGGATAAAAGCCGAATCTTTTACCGACATTTTTTCAAGTTCAAGCGAATCCTCTTCATTCAGCTTACTAATATTGTGCTTTTCCAGAAAATATTTTTTTCTGGCTTCATAAAGCAGAATATGTTCTTTTTCCTTTTCGGTATAAATCATAGGATTGACAGTAAGAACAGCTTCAGGATTGTCATTCAGAAAATCGGCCATTTGCTCGATAAACTTCTCTTGGTTGGGTAAAAGCTTTGCTGTGCGCATCACCCATTTGATGGATAAAGATTTTTCAACCTTGTTCTCGGTATTCCGAACCTCAAAAATATAGGGCGAAGAAGGAGGTTTCAGAAAAATATTCTTCAGCAAATCGTTAAAAACGTCGGCTACCTTGAAATTAGGATCTTTCAGGTTCCCCTTTATCGGAATTTTATAATCGATCACATTTCCCCGTTCTCTTACAAACGACATTATCAGTGGCATAGGTACCCACTTATTATCCCTTTTCCTAATTTTTTTCGAAACCCGCGGATCGACTACAATAAAGTGATTCTCACTGTTAACCACCGAATTATCAACATTCCAGCTACCATGTAACTCAATGGTTCCCCTGTCGAGCGGAAACGATGTGTAGGTTATAAGATAAGGATTAAAAAGCGATGCAGGGATATCCTGCATTTTGTAGTATAAGTCGAAATACCCGGTATTTTTGGGATTTACGCTTAACGTTGCATTGAACCGGCCGTGCGGTTGAATATCTGAAGTTGCTTTAATGGTAATTTTCGTTCTGTCTTTATCGATAGAATCGGCTGTAATGGAAAAAGGACTGAAAGCCATCGAAAACTTTTCGGTTAACGAATAATCGTTAAAGCGCATATTAGCTTCCACAATGGCAAACCGGTTAATTTTAAAATAATCTTCTTTAAAAGTTTCCGAGAGCATTTTAATATAATCGGCAAGCTCCAGAACCAGGTTAAACTTTTCGGGCTGAGACTTCACCGAATCTATTTTTTCGCCCTTCTCGCCAAACATCCGCTGGATATTGTCGAGTTTGTCGTAACGCTCGTACTTCATTACCGGTTTTACAAGCATAATGGTATCGAACACCCTCACCCCCTTTTGAAGGTTCATTTCCTGAATTTTAATTACAAGCTTATCAAAGGAAAAATAATCTTCCTCCTGACTTCTTCCGAAATGAAAATTACTTATCGCCAGCCTTCCTTTACTGGACATACTCATGGAGTCGGTGAGATTGCCGGCGCTTTGCAAGTTTGCATCGAGAGTTGCTCGCAATTTACCGTAATTAGCCATTTCGAGCATATACTGCTCAACAATCTTCAAATCGAATTTATCAACAACAATTCCTGCCCGGTAGTCCTGTGTTTTAACATTGAAGGTGAAATCGCCATTAATGCTGCCACTCCCAGGTCCCGACAGGAATGAATATTTACCGCTAACCGTGTCCACATCCCAGGTTTTACCTTCGCTGTCGAAGTTCACTTGTTTAATAAAGTAATTTATGGGTGCCTGTTTTTCGATGTAATGAAACTCTCCGTTGCGCATCCGTAAATCTTTAATGCTGAAGCGTACTGCTGTTGTATCTGCTTTTGGAGCAGTATCGGAACTGGCAAACTTCTCCAGCATATCGCTGAAATTGAATTTATCGCCATCCTGAACAATGCGTGCTTTAGGACTTTCGAGCTTAAAATGGCTGATCTCATAAGTTTTAGAAAGCAGCTTACGAAGCGTTACATTTACGGTAATGCCTCCTGCCGAAAAAAAGATGTTATCATTATTTTTTTCAAAAACCTTTAAGTTACTGATATGCATATAACCTGTAAGCGGATTGAGATAAATCCAACCCACTTCGATTTGTCGCCCGGTAAATTTCTCATCATATTTCTCCACCATATATTTAGCCAAAGGTGAAGCTACAAGTACAAGAATCACTATCAGGGAAACAATAGCAACTCCGGTAATAATCAATATTTTTTTTGCTCTTCTACGGGCCATAAAATCTCTTAAACTGATGCTAACTACAAAGATCCGACAGTTTGAGAATTAAAGGCTTATACTTCTAAAGGAAATTGTTGTAAAATTCACACATTTGTTGTTCACCGTGAACTCCTGCCAATCGTAACTGATCCATATTCAGAAAAGGAATACCAATCAAATAGGAAATATTCAAACCAAACCTGTTACTGATCTTACCCGACTTCCAGGAGTAATTACCGGCACCTGAATTCATGGCAATTTTCAATAATTCACCGGGTTTATACAGGTTACAAATGGAAACAACCCCATCCCAGACGGTTCCGATAGGAATAAGCGGAATAAGGTATGTGAAGAATAGCCGTGACCAGCGGAAGGGTGCAATAAAGGGAGTGAACAACACAATGGCCAACGGGTGAAACAGAACTATCAGCAAAACCATCAGGATATTTTTATCGCCACCATCGAAAATGGCAATGCCCTCTCCCGCCACGGTAGTGCTACGTATTATTTTTTGTACCCCAGCCTCATCAAAATGATGGATACCGGAGAAAATGGTTCTGAACCCTTTCAGGTGGTCAGGAACATTTGAGGCATCAACAGGATCAGGTTCATAGGTGATAGAATAAGTTTTTTGTTTGGAAAGATAGTGCCAGGTTTTGTTCCGGGGAACAATGTCGGTGAGGACAAATTCTATCCTTTGTTTGTACTTCTCATGAATTGAAAGGCTTATATTTTTAATTGCCCCTCCGCTTCCGGAGCAGAGATCGATAACCCGCCGGGACATACATTTCTGCAAAGCATTCCAAAGCAATGTAACTACAGGTTGATAAAGATCGAATGTTTGAAACAGAAATCTCAGGTAATCGGTCATTCCATCCTTTACAGCTTTAGGAAACCAGGACTGGTCCTCAAGTTCAAGCTTCCTGAAGTTCATGAACCGGTATTAAATAACGCTGAAGATAACGTTCCAGTCCTCGGATATCCAGGAAATCGCTCCGCCAGACAATATGCATATCGGGCCTGACGAGATAACAGGCATAATGTTTCATCACCATCTGTCTGTAGACATCTTCGGTTCCCGGATCGGCTGGAATTATAATGATTTTGATTAATTCCCTGTACTTTTCGGCCATATCTTTGAATTTTTCCGGCAACTCCCTTACTCCAAATATCAAAAGGTTAAAGGAAGTATAACTAATCTTCTCCTGAAAATTATAAATCTGCGCACCCGTAAAATACTGAATACAGGGCAGACGGTCGCCAGGTAAAGGAGCACTGTCGAACAGCGAAACGGGAAAATATGCTGAAAGTGAGCTTTTCCGGTAAGAATTTCCCACACCCGAAACATGGAAAAACACCCATCTGCGTAGCCCCTTCAGCTTGTTGATCAAAAAAATCACAAAACTTAACATCCAGGGCAAAACGTATAACCGAAACATTTTATGAAATTTGTTTTTACTGGTGATTCCTGAATATATTTTGTCGGTAATTCCGATATTTTTTTGAATCAAAGGCATCCTCTCCTCCTGGTATGTCTCCAATATCTTGATCCCGGCCCAGCCTTTCAGATAGAATGCAAGTTTCCAGGCGAGGTTGAAAGCATCCTGTAAACCAAGGTTCATCCCCTGTCCTCCCACTGGTGTGCTGATATGTGCAGCATCGCCTGCCAGAAAACAATGGTGATGCTTAACTACCGGGGCAATGCGTGAGTGGGAATGAAATGCAGAAAACCATGTTGAATTCTTTAGATTCAGATTCAGGTTGCGACTGTCCAGATAGTCATGAACGAAATCGAAATCGATACGTTGCTCCGTCAGGAGATCAGGGATAATGCCATCGATTCGCCAGCGGTTATCGGGCAAAGGGAAAAATCCAAGTGTATGATCCCGTGAGAACGAGAAGAACAATTCGGACGGCATCGGGGGTAAATCAGCCTGAGAATCGCTTACAAAAAGAAGTTCCTTATGAGTATGACCATAAAAAGGAATACGAAGCTGACGCCTTACCAGACTGGTGCTTCCTCCGGCACCGATCAGAAATCGGGTAGTTAAAAGTTCGCCCGCTCCTGAGGGACTCCTGAGCACCGAAGTAACAATTCCTTTCTTCTGCCTAAAGCTTAACAGGGCGGTATTATCTTCAACTTCATAGCCCAACTCGTAAAGAAAATTGCGCAATATTTTTTCAGTTTTCGACTGTTCAATAATCAACAGGTA
The DNA here is from genome assembly GCA_023429135.1 of Bacteroidota bacterium. Lineage (GTDB taxonomy): Bacteria > Bacteroidota > Bacteroidia > Bacteroidales > JAAUTT01 > JAAUTT01. The sequence continues at coordinate 165,673 of JAEYWD010000057.1, forward strand.
AGGAAACAGACTCCAACCCTTGCCAAAATCGGCTACATGAAGCGACAAGTGCTTTTTACCGTTAAACTGAAGATTTATACTCCGAACAATCACCCCCTCCTTTAAAAATCGGCGCGAAATTCCCATTTGATGAAATGCTTCCATCGTTCGGGAGTGAATAATCATAGCACCGGAGAAATTCTCCCGTTTGGCTTTTTTATCGATAATTCGCAAAGGAACTTTATGCATCGCCAGCAGGCATGCCATCATCATGCCGGTAGGACCGGCGCCATTGATTAAAACATCAGTATCGAATTTATTATTAGTCACGGAACATGTTTTATAATTATAAGTCGATAGTCCACAGACGATGGCCGATAGCAAATACAAGGAATACAAGTCCTCAGACGACGGACCACTGACCACAGCCAATACAGGAATATACAAGTCGATAGTCCATAGACGATGGTCGGTAGCAAATACAAGGAATACAAGTTGACTTTGGTCCTAAATCGGCAATCGGCTGTTATAGCCCCCTTTCAGGGGGTTGGGGGTAAATCAACCCATACCTGCAACCCGCAACTCGTAACCCGTAACACGCAAACGCGCAACCTCTTAACTCTTCACCACCACCAAAAAACGGAACAGCCATCGCTTTTTTATGATAACATTGGTACAGCCTGCTTCCTTTAACAGATGTTCAAGTTCGCTCTTTGTAAAGGCTCTCAGAACCGAGATGGGACCGTCGTTTTTCGAAAGCATGGTACCATTGAAAAGTCTTGTGAACAGCCATGTACAATAATAAGCCAGCCCGGAACGTCTAAGGTCGTTAATCACAAACCCTGTTTTTGCCTGTTTCAGCGCTCTGAACAGATTCACTAACTGCCCATCGTCCAGATGATGACAGAATAAAGAACACAGGTATATATCGGCCACCGGCGATGTTTTCAGAAAAGTTTCATAATCCTTTACAACACCTGTAATTTCAGGGTACCCGATACATTTTTCCTTTAAATACCCGATAGCATTTTCATTTGCATCGACACCCACAAACCGGGCTCTTATTCTCTTTCTTCGGCCCCACTGCGCCAGATGCCTGAGGGTATCTCCGCTTCCACAACCAAGATCGACAATGGTGTATAACTTTCCTTTCTCAAGAAGGTTTTTCACTCCTTCAAGCGAAACAGCATGACCACCCAAAAACCAGTTAAGTATATCCAGCTCTCTGAGGTTCTTTTTAAACAACATGCTATCAACCTCAGGATCATCCATCATTTCGGTGAGGAGAGCCCGCTCCTTAAACGTCGGCATATTCCAGCAATGCTGTATCTACACTGATTCCGGGTCCAAACCCCATGCATAAAACCGAATCGGCATGTTTTATTCCGTTATTCAAAATCTCCGACAATACAAACAGAACCGTTGGCGACGACATATTCCCGTAATTCTGAAGCACATTATACGAATGATCGAGTTCGCCATCGGCAAACTGAAGCTGCTGTTTTACTTCATCGAGCACCCTTTTTCCTCCGGGATGAACTGCCCAGTGATTAACCTCACTGAAACGAATCTTAAATGCAGAGGCAATTTTCGACTTCAGCAAATTCAGCTCATCGCCCAAAAAGCGTGGTAGACCGGCATTTAATATCATCTCGAAATTGAGCGGGGTAAGATTCCAGCCCATCAGATCCTTGCCATTGAGCAAAAGCGACGAATAAAAGTTCCGTACAATCAAACCACTACAATCTATAAACTTAGGAGCGTGCTCCGAAACCATTAAGACAGCCGCGGCCCCATCGCCAAAAATGGTATTCGACAGCAGATTATCGGCATTATTTTTAGGTTGAAAATGTAGTGTGCAAAGTTCCACACATACAACCAGCACACGTGCCTGGTTATCGGCTTTTACAATTGAATCAGCAATTTTAAACGCCGGAAATGCTGCATTACAACCTAAAAAGTTCAACGATGTGTGAAATATATAAGGAGGCAACTCCAATGATTCCATCAACACCGCATCCAAACCCGGTGCATGGAGCCCGGTGCAGGTTACCGTAATCAGGTGGGTAATTCCTAAATTTTCAACGGGGCTCCCGACTTTACTGCATGCCTGTTTAATAGCGCTTGTAGCAAGGGCAAATGCATGTTGTTTAAACTCAAAGGTTCGCTTGCCGATATCGGGCTTTTCTTCTTCACTTTTAAAAAGCACTTCGTTGCCATGATTCAGAAAATCAGGAACAACCGAATAACGTTTATTTATGCCGCTCTGCATAAAAAGCATGTTCAGTTTACGTGAAGCTACCGGCTCGTGATATGCCTGCTGCATAAACGCAAGAATTGTCTCCTGCCGCGATCCATAATTGGGTACAGCAGTACCTACCGCTATTATTTTGCTCCTGTTTTCAGTACCACTTTCCATAACGATTCACAACTAAAAACAGGAAAAAAAGATTCATACAGATTGCCGTTACCATGTTCATAAACATGGTATTTCGGTAATTAGCCTGTTGCTGGCTCCGGAGCACTTTTATAAACCAGAACACAAACCAGATTACCACCGGAAGCATAACCATTGTAAACAATTGAAAATACCTTGGTGTGCGCAGATTATAATAAAACTCGAAAACCAGCACTGTGGCTGCCAAAAACAATATAGCCGAAAAAATAAAGGTTCCGGTATACCCAAGTTTATAGCTGATGGTAATAATGCCATCGTTTTTATCGGACTGGTGCTGGTATATCTGTGTGAGCGGATAAACACTTCCGATAAACAGGGTGGAAATCGTCATGCCCAGGATTAACTCAGGCGTTAGCTCCGGTATAACGTCATGGATTGCAATGGTAGACATCAGAAACACCAAACCTCCCTGAAAAGAAGAAACGATCATAAAACTCAGAAATGCGAACTTTTTAAGCCGGATAGGCCGGTAGCTGTAAGCCCGTGATACCAAAATAAAAAGCAGCACCAGCAAAGAAAAGGCAGGTGAAATTAATAATCCTGCTGTTACGGCGATTATATCCATAAACAAGGTGGTATAAAACAATTGAGAGGAAACAGGAGGTGGATTTTTCAAACCTCCGATACTACCGGTATCGTGGTCGTTTAAACTATTATAGCCATTGCTTGAAGGAAATACAAGAAAATGAAGAATAAAAAAAGTAAGAAAAACATTTGCCCAATGGATTTCCCGGGCAGCACTCAGGGCAAACATAAAAACCGGCAACAGAAAAAAAGAAAAGGGGAAGCGAAGGTGCATCAACGTATTTTTATCCGGCCAGGGTTCTATTTTCATGAAAAGGAGTCTGCATTAAAGGTCTAAATTGTTCGAATAAGCGATATTCCTGAAATAAAAAAGATAAAGCTCAGAATTCCATACACCAGCAATGTTTTAAGATTATTTTCGCCACCGGGCGAATTTACATATACAACAGCAACATAAATAAGCCCTGCTGTTCCAAGTATGGTAAGTATGGCTCCGAATATTCGTTTAAGAGTCATGATCAGGCATCCTCCTTATCATATTCCTTTGTAGGAATAACCAATACAGGTATGGTAGCCTTTTTGAGCACATCTTCAGCAATATTTCCCATTAACACTTTATCTATTCCTCGTCTGCTGTGCGAACCCATAACTATTAATCCGGCGTCAAGATTTTTTGCTGCTTTGAGAATACCTTCGGCGGTATCACCTTCAACCACCAGGGTTCGTATGGAATCGTCGCCCAAATGATGTTTAGTGATATTCAGATAATCGGTTGAAGCAATTCTGAGTTCTTCCACTCCTACCTGCTCCATAATATCGGTGCTGCTGAAACCTGTAAAGCCCATTACCGGCGAATACTCCGGCATGGTATAATATACATGATCTGCAATCACATGCATTAAAACCACTTCGGCACCAATTCCGCCAGCCAGTGTATAACCAGTTTCGGCCACAAGCTGAGCTGATGGTTCATAGTCGAGTGCTATCAGAACTGTTCTTATTCTTGGAGAGAATCGCATACCGGTTCGCATTAATCTTTCATCCATTTCTCGGGTATTTGTGTATAGCAAAATTCACCATTTGGACGCATAAAGTCATTACATAACTTTACTAAAGAATTATACTTTTCACACATTTAAACATAAGCTGAAGCCGCATGAGGGTGCATGATTTTCATTCCGGGAGGGTCAGCCATTATTCTGATCACCGATATTTTCATTCCGGGGGGTCAACCTTCATTCCTTTTCCAAATATTTTCATTCCGGGAGGGGAGACCTCAACTAAAAAGTCGAAAATTTTGAATATGATCGGCGCAACCACAAATATGAAATCAGAAATTTTGATCAGGAAAAAGTCAATTTCCACTATAAAGCATGAATTTTTCTTTATGACAGAATTTATAGTCTTAGAACGTTACAGACGTTCTATTTTTGTAGAAGCAAGAATTACAATACAATCTCGGGCGCGAAACATATCGGGAATGAGAGGGTTTACTCATCGCCGCATTTCAATCGTTTAAATTTACTCCAGCCATAAAGAGCCCTTTTCATTTGTTGGAATAACCAACATACTGTTGGAAAATCCAACAACTCCAGTCTAAATTAAAATACTATTAAGCTTATTTTTAACAACATAAACACATGGCACAATTTCTGGCATTATACTTCCAGCAACATTAAAAATGAAAATTATGATCAAAATCGAACAACTGACAAAAGTTTTCCGTACCGACGAAGTTGAAACTACTGCCTTGAACAAAGTAAATCTGGAAGTCCAGAAAAGTGAATTTCTGGCCATTATGGGACCGTCGGGTTGCGGCAAGTCAACCTTACTTAATATTCTCGGCTTACTTGATAATCCCTCGGGTGGCAAGTATTTTTTCGATGGAATTGATGTCTCGGCATTTAAGGAAAAGCAACGTACCAACCTCCGTAAGGGCAATATTGGTTTTGTTTTCCAGAGTTTTAACCTGATTGACGAGCTTACCGTTTTCGAAAATGTGGAACTACCGTTGCTCTACCTGAAAGTGTCGTCGGCACAGCGTCGCAAAATGGTAGAGACTGTGTTGGAACGCATGAAAATTGGTCACCGTAGCAAACATTTCCCGCAGCAACTCTCGGGTGGACAGCAGCAACGTGTAGCCATAGCCCGTGCAGTAGTTGCCAGCCCAAAACTGATTATGGCCGATGAGCCGACCGGTAACCTCGACTCGGCTAATGGTGAAGAAGTAATGAACCTCCTCTCGGAGCTCAACAACGACGGCGCAACCATTGTAATGGTAACCCACTCTCCCGCCCATGCGGAACGGGCTCACCGCATTGTTCAGCTTTTCGACGGACATGTGGTGGCGGAAAATTTAAGGAGGGGGTAGAAGAGAAAATCGTTGAATACAGTGTCGACAGACCACGGACGACTGACCACCGCCAATACAGGAAATACAGTCGATAGTCCATGGTCGATAGCTGATACAGGAAAACCAGTCGGTAATCGATAGTCCACGGTGGCTATGTTGCACAGAAATGTAGATTTTATTTTATGTTTTTTAAGGCTGAAGGCCTTAGATAATACAGCCCAGGGCAAAGCGAAGCGGCGCCCTGGGTTAATCAAATAGAATTATTTTGGCGGCGTGAAAACATGTTAAAAAGGGCTTTATGCTTAACATCGCCGCAATTGTGATTCTATTAATATAAACAATAATATACAACAGAGCCTGCATGGTTGATGGCTAATACAGGAAATACAAGGTCGACAGACGACGGACGAAGGACCACAGTGAATACAGGTCGATAGTCGATGGTCGATGGCCAATACAGGAATACAGGGTCGACAGACGACGGACAACTCCCGATAGCTATCGGGACCACAACCAATGCAGGAATAGAGGTTTAACAGCCAAGTTCCTGAATTTGAATATTTAAATTTAAAAAGAAGCGATGTTTAAAGTCAACATAAAGTTTGCATTACGCCATCTTTTAAAAAACAAGAGTTATACAATTCTTAACATACTGGGGCTGGCATTTGGGTTGTCGTGCGCGCTCATCATTTTTTTATGGATTTACAACGAATGGCGGTTCGACAATTTTCATGTCAAAAAAGATAACCTTTACCAGGTTATGCGATACGAAAAATTTGCCGATGGACACGGCGAAATCAGCAGCACACTTTCAGGGCCGGTGGCCCCTGCCCTGTTGAGCGAGATACCAGAAATAGTAGCTGTAACAAGAGTGCCATGGACTCCTAAGACTTTATTTAAGTATAAAGACAAATCCTTTTTTGAACAGGGGATTCAGGTTGATACCAGTTTCTTTGAAATATTTTCTTTCAAATTGAAAAAAGGCGATCCTAAACGGATCCTCCTGGATCCCGGAAACATAGTAATATCGGAAAGATTAGCCGAAAAATATTTTGAAGGAGAAGATCCTGTTGGTAAAACTATTGTATTGAAAAGCTGGAGAAATGAGACCTACACTGTTGCCGGAATCATGGAAAATATTAAATCGAATTCCACCTTTCAGTTCGATTATGCCATCTCTTTTGAAGTTCGTTTAAAACAACAACCCTGGCTTAAAACTTCATGGGGAGACCTTATGCTGGATACTTACATTGAAACCAAGCCTAATACCCCACAAGCTATTATCAACCAAAAAACAAAAGACATATACCAGAAAAACCGTTCCTACGGCAACGTAGAACTGTTCACCCAGAGTTTTTCCAGAATTCACCTGTACCCAATAGAATACAAGGACAAAAAAACCGATGGAATGCTAAAATTCCTTATTCTACTTGCTGTTACTGCTGGTGTGATTTTGGTAATTGCTTGTATCAATTTTGCCAACCTTTCCACAGCCTTATCTTCGAAACGTTCGCGCGAAACGGGTATAAAAAAGGTACTCGGCTCAGTAAGAAGCAGGTTAATTGGACAGTTCATTACTGAAGCAATGATTATCTCAGCAGTGGGAATGTTATTAACCATCACTCTTACAGAGCTGTTGCTTCCGCACTTTAACCAGTATTTCTCCAAATCGCTTTCATTGAATTATTTTGACCCTGTAATTTCAGGAACAATATTCTTACTTTGGATAACCACATCTGTCCTGTCGGGCATTTATCCAGCTTTTGTTATTTCTTCTTTTAAACCTGTTGAAGTTTTAAAAAGTAATACCCCTGGTGGAAAAAAAGGTGCTGGATTTAAAAAAGTACTGGTAGTTTTTCAGTTCACTATGTCCATTGCTTTAATCATTTTTACGCTGACGGTCTACAAACAGACACAATACGTTAAAAATAAAGACTTGGGACTCGAAAAGGAAAATATTGTATCATTTAATTATTATGATGGCATTTCCAATCATCAGAATGTATTCAAACAGGAACTGGAAAAACTGCCGGGCGTAAATCATGTAACCTATACCAACATGAATCCCCTGAATGTTCTTCAGTCAACAACCGACCTGAGTTGGGAAGGTAAAAAACCGGAAGACGACAAATGGTTTTCACTCATCACCACTGATTTTGATTTCCTGAAGACATTCGACATAAAACTCAGCGATGGACGCGACTTTTCATCCAGCTTCACAACCGATTCGGTAAATTACATCATTAATGAGGAAGCTGCAAAAATTATGGGGTTTGAAAATGCTGCAGATCAAAAAATCTCTATGTTGCAAAAGGAGGGAAAAGTAATTGGTATTGTTAAGAATTTCCATATCGGACATTTATCAATGCCCATTTTCCCGCTGGTAATTAAAATTGATCCCAAAAATACAAACATGGTCTTTTTAAAAATGGAAGGCTCTGACAAATCTGCTGTTTTAAAAAGCATTGAAACTATTTATAAAAAACATGAAACAGACTACCCTTTTGAGTGTATGTTCCAAACTGATTTTTTTAATCAAACCTACAAGAATAATTTATTTATGATGGGAACCCTATCCTTTCTCTTTTCTATCCTGGCGATAGTAATTTCATGTCTTGGCCTTTTTGGATTAACATCGTATGCTGCCGAGCAGCGAACCAAAGAAATTGGTGTACGAAAGGTCAACGGAGCTACCCTGTCGAATGTTCTCAATATGCTAATAACCGATTTTCTTAAATGGGTTGTATTAGCTTATATTATTGGCGGAATTATCAGTTGGTTTCTTAGTTCCGGGTTTATCAATATTTTCACTTACCGTATCAAAATAGATGTTTGGATTTATATAAATGCAGGGCTTTTAGCTTTCGGAATTGCCCTTATAACAGTGAGCTGGCAGGCTTACAGAGCCTCTGCAAGAAACCCGGTTGAAGCACTTCGGTACGAATAAAAAACAAGATTATGATCTTCACTTTTTATAAAATAGCCATCCGTAATATCCTCAAACACAAAGTTTATTCGCTGATAAACGTTTTTGGGCTTGCGGTAGGATTTACAGCTTTTATTTTAATAAGCCTGTACATTAATTACGAATTTAACTGGGACACCCACCACAAAAATTACGATCGCATTTACAGGCTCCAAAGCAGGCTGATGCTTGCCGGTCGCGAAAACGTTTGGACCCAGGTTCCTGCTGCACTTGCCGGACATCTGGAAGCAAACTATCCCGAATTCGAAAAGGTTGCCTTGGTTCGCGAAGGATGGGGAGAGTTCCTTTCGTCGAAAGACAATATTTTCTTCCGTGAAGAGGATGGCTATTATGTTGACCCTTCTGTTTTCGATGTTTTCACCTTCAACTTTATTACCGGAAATAAAAATGATGCCCTGAAAGAACCTTTTACCATTGTGCTCTCACAGAACCTGGCACAAAAACTATACCCGGGGGAAAATGCCGTCGGAAAAACAATTCTGCTCGAAAAGAAATTCAATCTGAAAATTACGGCAGTTTATAAGGACTTTCCAGAGAATTCACATTTTCGGCCTACTTATCTAATCTCATTCCAGTCGTATCCTATTATTCAAAACTGGCCCGATTTTCGAAGCAATTGGGGTGCTAACGCCTTCCGGGTTTATGGTTTGCTGAAAAAAGGAACCAATGCACAAAATGCTGAGAAAAAACTGGCAAACACAATAAACGAAAACCGGAAAGAAGCTATTAACCAAAAGCTGTTTCTTCATCCGCTCTCGAAAATACACCTGATGCCTGAAGATAATACCGACTATTTGAACGCCATGTTTATGTACGGGTTAATTGCAGTTTTTATTCTGCTGCTAACCTCTATCAATTACATAAATCTCACTATTGCTAACTCAGCAATAAGAGCAAAAGAGATTGCTGTAAGAAAAGTTTGCGGAAGCTCAAAAGTCCAACTGATATTTCAGTATTTAAGCGAATCGTCTTTAATATCATTAATTGCAGTCAACTTTGCTTTCTTTTTCGCCGAGTTGGGTCTCCCCTTCTTTAACCAGGTAATTGGAACCCAACTCGAAATATCGTATGC
>JAEYWD010000007.1 GCA_023429135.1 Bacteroidota bacterium
GGATAATACAGCCCAGGGCAAAGCGAAGCGGCGCCCTGGGTTAATCAAATAGAATTATTTTTTGGCGGCGTGAAAACATGTTAAAAAGGGCTTTATTCTTAACATCGCCGCAATTGTGATTCTATTAATATCAACAATAATATACAACAGAGCCTCTATAGACGATAGCCAATACAGAAAAGACAATTAGCCAATAGTCAATGGACCTGTATTTTACATTTGGCCATGACCATCGACTATTGTCTATCGACCTGTATTCCTGCATTTGGCCATGGACCATCGACTATCGTCCATCGACTCATTTACCTGAAATTCTCCACCTTGAACACCCAGGCATGCTGACATGGCATGTTTCCGGGATTTATCTGTGGAGCTTCAATATTTAAACTTCCGTTAGCGCTTGCTTTTACTTTTAAATCAGAGCCCAACAGTGTCACCTTGCCTGCAGATTTTACTCCGGGAATTGTTAGCTTCTTCTGAGGCCATTGGGTGCAAATAACATAAAGATTATTACCCTTAACTGTGAAATAAACTCCTTTTATCGGGGAAGCAGGACGGTTTTTCCAGGAAGTGGTTCCATAAATGGCATCGCCATTAATTTTGAGCCAGTCGCCCATGTCGAGTAACCGTTGCTGCATAATTACCGGAATTCGGCCATCGGCTGTTGGGCCAATGTCAAGCAGTAAATTTCCTCCGGCGGAAACTTTGTCAACTAACAAGTCGATCAAAGCCTTTGAAGTCATATAATTGTCGAGGTCTTCAATACGGTTATAACCGAAAGAAGTACCAATTCCACGACATTCTTCCCAGGGATGAGCTATTTCACCGGTGTTTTTACTATCGTGAACAAGATCGTACTCGGTTGTATAAATTCCGCCGTGTTTGCTGCGGGTTTCCTTACCCCAACGGTCGTTCACCACAACCGAGTTTTTAACCGGCGACTCGTTATAAAGCCACGATAAAAACTGAGTGCTTTTCCACTTTTCGCTTGGAAGATCCCATTCACCATCTGTCCAGAAAACATCTGGTTCGTAACGGGTTACAAGATCTTTCATCTGAGGAAACATGTGATCGTCAACATATTTATCCACATTGTTTTTGTAAAGTGGGTTATACCATTCGTAAAGCGAATAATAAAAACCCATGTGAATACCTTTTGCTTTCACAGCTTTGGTTAAGTCACCTGCGAGATCACGATGCGGACCAATATCCACCGAGTTCCAGTTCCAGCTCTGTTCACTTGGCCATAAACAAAAGCCTTCGTGATGTTTGGATGTCAACACAATGTATTTTGCTCCGGCCCGGGCAAAAACATCGGCCCATTGGTCGGGATTGAAAAACTCGGCTTTGAACTGAGGCGCAAAATCCTGGTATTTAAAGGTTTTACCATACAAACTGTCGTGAAAGTTTTTAAAGAGCCGGTGTGCTTCATCATTTCCCTCGGCCATACGTTTCCAGTACCACTCAGCATATTTCGCATATACACCAATTGGAGCATCGGCAGGAGCCCACGCCGGAACCGAATAAACTCCCCAGTGAATGAAAATTCCGAATTTAGCATCGGTAAACCAGGAGGGGATGGGGCGTTTGTCGATTGATTCCCATGTTGGTTCATACTTTTGCGAGAAACCTGTTATGGGCGCCAATAAAAATAACAGCAGAAAAAATAATCGTGATTGTGATTTCATAAAAATGGTAGTTAAGTTATCAGGCTAAAATTAGGAAAAAAAAGAGGCTGCTCAAAATCTCTTTCCGATTTTGAGCAGCCATTTAGTCGATGGTCAATAGACAATAGTCCATAGCCAAATACAAAAGCGACCGAACCGTATTCATCCGCCACTTGTTTTGGCCTTCGACTATGGACTAAATGCTATCGACTCATTACTTATACGCCTGCACATGTACATTCTTAACAGATCGTCCTGAGGGATCGTTTAAGTTTTTAAAGGATTCGTCCCAAGCCAAAGCTTCAGGAGTGCTGCACGCTACCGATGGAACCGAAGGAACACACGATGCTGCCGAATCGGATGGGAAATGCTCGGCAAAAATGCTTCTGTAGTGATATTCTTCCTTCGACATGGGCGGGTTAATGGGGAAACGATATTTTGCATTTGCTAGCTGTTCATCGGTAACTTTTTCGATGGCAACGGCTTTTAAAGTATCGATCCAGCTATATCCAACACCATCTGAGAATTGTTCTTTTTGCCTCCAGGCTACGCTTTCAGGCAGATAATCTTCGAAAGCCTTACGCAAAATCCATTTTTCCATGCGTCCGTTTTTAGCCATTTTGTCTTCCGGGTTCAGACGCATCGCTACATCCAGAAATTCTTTATCGAGAAACGGAACGCGACCTTCAACGCCCCAGGCGGCCAGCGACTTGTTAGCGCGGAGACAGTCGTACAGGTGAAGTTTGCTTAATTTACGGATGGTTTCCTCGTGGAACGCCTGTGCATTGGGAGCTTTGTGGAAGTATAAATAACCTCCGAAAACCTCATCGGCACCTTCGCCCGAAAGTACCATCTTCACTCCCATCGACTTAATTACACGAGCCATCAGGTACATGGGTGTGGAAGCCCGAATGGTTGTCACATCGTAGGTTTCGAGGTGATAAATTACGTCGCGGATCGCATCCAGACCTTCCTGGATTGTAAAATGAATTTCGTGGTGAACCGTTCCGATATGATCTGCTACTTTACGCGCAGCAGCCAAATCAGGCGAACCTACCAAACCAACAGCAAAAGAGTGCAATTGAGGCCACCAGGCTTTTTCTGTATTGCCTGATTCAACACGCATTTCGGCAAATTTTTTGGCAACAGCAGAAATAATGGAAGAATCCAAACCTCCCGAAAGTAAGACTCCGTAAGGTACATCGGACATAAGCTGGCGCTGAACAGCATCTTCCAGAGCTTTGCGCAGTTGAGCAATGTCGGCAGCATTATCTTTTACCGCATCATAAGATGTCCAGTCACGGGTATACCATTTTTTAATCTGCCCATCTTTGCTGTATAGATAATGTCCTGGAAGAAACTCCTGTATTTTGTTACAAACACATTCGAGGGCTTTCAATTCAGATGAAACAAAAAAGTTTCCAAACTGGTCCCATCCTATATATAAAGGAATAATACCGATATGGTCGCGGGCAATCAGGTAGCAATCGTTAATTTGATCGTAAAGAGCAAAGGCAAAAATACCGTTAAGATCTTCCAGAAAATCAATTCCTTTTTGCTTGTATAAAGCCAGAATAACTTCACAGTCGGAATGAGTTAAAAATTCATAAGAATCTTTCATCTGTTCGCGAATGCTCTGATGGTTATAAATTTCACCATTCACCGCCAGAATTAAATTACCATCCTTGCTGTAAAGAGGTTGCTTACCCGATTGCGGGTCCACAATCGATAAACGTTCGTGCGCCAGAATAGCTTTATCGCCGCAATAGATCCCTGACCAATCCGGTCCGCGGTGACGCAATTTCTTCGACATTTCCAGTACCTTAGGTCTGATTTGATCAGTTTTGCTCTTTAAATCGAAAACTCCAACAATTCCACACATATATTTTAAAATTTTATATTATTAACGAAACTAACTTTTAAATAATGTACAAAAATATAAAAATATTTTCATTTAACAATCATATTACACTTTTTACTTAATAATGTAAACTAATTAAAGATTTTTAATTATTATTTCTAAATTTATTTTTTCAAAGATGCAAACAAAAAATTAAAATAATAATCATACCCTCTCCTCTTTACACCAAGTAACCTACAGAAAAAAACATTATTAGCATTTATCCCCTTACATTCTTCAGACCCTCTGCAATAATGGTTATATTTTAAAAATGTAAGTTCAGATAAAAAAAGATAATATTTTTAATTAGTTTCTTAAATGAATGAATAAATTTGATTTTATCTTTTCAGTATTGATAGATACTACTAATTATTTAAATTATAATAATTTAGCTCTATACGCTTATGAAAATGAAGAACACCGACAGGCGTCAGTTCCTGAAAACTTCCCTGAGCACCATGGCTGGCATCATGATTTTGCCCCGTCATGTACTTGGAGGTAAAGGTTATATTGCACCCAGCGATCAGCTTACAAAAGCCATCATTGGTGTGGGATCCATGGGCCGCGGCCACATTCCTTATGAAGGTACCAGAGTGGTTGCCATTTGCGATGCCGACCAGCTTCACATCGAAGAAGCTCTTAGGATTACCGGGAAAAATGTTAAAGTTTTTCGCGATTTCCGGGAATTATTACAACTGCCCGAAGTGGATGTTGTACACATTGCCACTCCCCCTCATTGGCATGGTTTAATGGCTGTGGAAGCAGCACGCGCCGGTAAAGATATCTGGTGCGAAAAGCCCATGACCAGAACCATTGGGGAAGGAATCCGTGTAGTGGAAGAAGTTAACAAACACGGTCGTATGTTCCGCCTCAATACCTGGTTCCGCTTTAAAGATGATTTCTATGGATTAGGAACCGATGTTAAACCGTTAAAAAAACTTCTCATGAGCGGTGCTCTGGGATGGCCTTTAAAAGTTACGGTAAGCGGCATTACCGGCTACGACTGGAAATTTTACTGGACCGGCAAAACCGATTTAACGCCACAACCCGTTCCCGAAAACCTCGATTACGATATGTGGTTGGGTCCTGCTCCTTACAAACCTTATCATCCACATCGCGTTCATGCTAATTTCCGGGGATATTGGGATTACGACGGCGGCGGATTAGGCGATATGGGACAACATTATCTTGACCCAGTACAATACTTATTAGGTAAGGATGATACCAGTCCTGTCCGGGTGGATGTTGACGCTCCCCAGCAACATTACGATGCAGTGGGTTCGTGGAGAAGAATTGAATATACTTATGCCGATGGTTGCAAAATCATCCTCGATGGTGAAAACCGCGATAAGGACGCTGCTTTTATTGAAGGTCCGCATGGAAAGATATTCAAAGGTTTGAAATCGGACATTCCACGCATTAACGATATGATTTCAGAAATGCGGGATCCAATGCCACAGATAGGGTTATTCTCCGATTCTGTTCGCACGCGTCAGAAGTTTGCACTGAATGAAATGAACGGACACCGCTCTGCAACCATCGTAAATCTTGGTATTACAGCTTTGCGTCTGGGACGATCGGTTGAATACGATCCCGTAAATCAGAAATTCATCAACGACGAAGCTGCCAACAGGTTACTGAACCAGCCTATGCGAGCTCCATGGACCTTTTAATTGACAAATTAAACTGAATACAATGAAGAAAATTAGAATTCATATATTATCACTGATTGTCCTGTTTCTGTTAAGCATTTCAGCAAATGCACAGGATATCAGGACACTGAACACAAAAATTGCTGATATCCTGGCTCAGATGCCAGCTAAAAGCAATGAGCAATTAAACAAGAGCCTGGCTCAAACCCTGAGTTTAGGGAATGACGGTATTTCCGGAATGCTTTCTATGCTCAAAACTTCCGGAGAGGGAGACGATGTCGCAGTGAGGTTTACCCTCACTAGTCTGGCCCGTTACAGCAGTCAAAAAGGTCATGAAAATGAATGGACTCTGGTTCAGCAGAACTTTTTGAAAGCTATCGAAGCCTTTGCTGATAAAGAAATTCAGGCTTACCTTATTCATCAGCTCAATTACGGGGCAAACGACGGTGTTGTTGAACCCTTAAAAAAGTATTTAAAGGATGAAAGACTTGCCGAACCTGTAACACAGCTATTCTTGAATATCAAAAGTCCGCTCGTTGAGAAAACCTTTGCAGAAGCATTGAACCAAAGTTCAGGGAAAATACAGGTAACTTTGGTGAAAGCATTGGGAGAAGTTGAATCGAAAGGCTCTGTTGATGCTATCAGCAAGTTAGCCGGCTCGCAGAACATGGCACTCGAGAGAGCTGTGCTGGCTGCTTTGGCTAATATCGGCGATGTTAAATCATACAATATTATATATACTTCTGCACAAAAAGCATCTTTTAAATATGAACCCACCGAAGCAGTTGCATCGTTTCTGAAGTATAGCGATAGACTTGGCAAAAAAGGTGAACTAAAACTTTGTAAACAAGCCTGTTTAGCAGTTATTGCCGCTAATAATACAAAAGAACAGCTTCACAATAAAGCAACTGCATTGAATATTTATTCCCGCTATTTCCCTAAAGAAGGAATGTCGTTACTGTTGAAAAATGCAGAAAATGCTGATAGCAGTTTCCGTATGGCAGTCCTAAACGCTGCTAAAGGTTTAGGCGATGCGGCTTATACTCAAAGTTGGATCAAAATTGCCAAAAAAGCAGTTCCCGGGGTAAAAGCCGACATTATATATATGTTGGGCGAGCGAAAAGATAAAGCTGCCGTTCCATTCGTTCAGGCCAATTTGCAGGATAACAGTCAGAAAGTGCAAAAAATGGCTATTTGGGCGCTTGTGAAACTTGATGCGGCTTTGGCCGAAAGAGAGCTCCTCTCCTGTCTTTCCAAAGGAATTGAAACAGTTGAAGCAGAAAGTGCTTTAAAAACTTTGCTGGATGAGAAAAAGCTCGACGTGGTAATTAATCAGTTGCCCAACGCTGTTAACTCCGGAAAGGTTGGTCTTATCAACCTTGTGGCTGCAAAAAGCGGTAAAAGATTTTTTAGCAACATCTATGGGTATACAAACAATGAAGATGTCGCAGTAAAAGCCTCAGCCATAGCTGCTCTTTCGAAAGTTTCATCTTCAAAAAACATTCCCGACCTTCTTAAACTGCTTTATAATGTAAATGAACCCGTTCAAGTTATGCACGTTCAGGAGGCGCTTATTGCAGCTTCAAAAGAAGAGGATAATGCCGATAAGGCTTCCCAGTCCTTTGTTGCAGAATTGAAAGGTACTCAGCCCGAAAAAATCATTCCTGTACTTTCAGCACTTGGAGGTAAGGAATCGCTGAAGGACGTAGCTTCTTTATTCGAATCGGCAACCGGAACTCAAAAACAAACCACTTTTAAAGCTTTGGTAAACTGGAAAAATCCTGCCGTTGCGCCGTATTTACTGCAAATTTGCAAAACCGGTGGCGAAGAATTCCGTTCCGAAGCATTTTCGGGATATGTAAATCTCGTGAGAAGATCCAACTGGCCCGATGATCAAAAATTACTAAAACTCCAGATGGTGATGCCTTTGGCAAAAAACACCGAAGAAAAAGTAGCAGTTATTAATGCACTTTCAAGGGTGAAAACCTTTTTATCCCTGGTGTATGTTGGAAAATTTCTTGACGATCCGCCGCTTCAGAATGCTGCTTCCTTTGCAGTGGCTCAGATTGCCTTACCCGAGTCGGATTCCCGTCCCGGATTTTTCGGAGAGATCCCTTCGGCCATTGTTCAAAAAGCGATCACGATAATCAGCGGCGACGAAAGCGAGTATACAAAGGCTAATATGAAACGTTACCTGGAGACCATGCCTCAGGAAAAGGGCTTTGTATCCATGTTTAATGGCATTGATTTATCGGGATGGAAAGGGTTTGTTACCGATCCCATAAAACTTGCCACGCTGAAACCCAAAGAACTGGAGAAACTTCAGCAGGAAGCCAACAAAAAAATGCATTTCAACTGGAAAGTTCAGGATGGCATGATCGTTTTCAACGGTGATGGCAGCAATCTGCTCTCCGACAAGGAATATGGCGACTTCGAAATGATCGTAAACTGGAAAATAAGCAAGAAGGGCGACAGCGGCATTTACCTTCGCGGTACACCACAGGTTCAGATTTGGGATACCACCCGCCGGGATGTTGGCGCCGAGGTAGGTTCGGGCGGATTGTACAACAACCAGAAAAACCCGAGCAAACCGCTTAAAGTTGCCGATAACCCGATTGAAGAATGGAACACCTTCCGCATCACCATGATTGGTGAAAAAGTAACCGTATACCTTAACGGAGAACTTGTGGTCGACAATATTACCCTCGAAAATTACTGGGACAGAAATCTTCCTATATTCCCAACCGGCACAGTAGAATTACAGGCACATGGAACAGATCTCGGTTTCAAGGATATCTACATCCGCGAAATTAAGAGTATGGCTTATGTCTTAACCCCTCAGGAAAAATCAGAGGGTTTTGTCAACCTGTTCAATGGTCGCAATCTCGATGGCTGGGTAGGCAATAAAAAGGACTATGTTGCCGAAGATGGAAATATGGTGATCAAGCCATCTGAAGGCAGTGGGGGTAACCTATTCACTGAAAAGGAATATGGCGATTTTGTGTTCCGTTTCGAATTTCAGCTTACACCGGGAGCCAACAACGGCCTCGGCGTTCGCGCTCCTCTGGAAGGCGATGCTGCTTACACCGGCATGGAATTGCAGATTCTTGATAATACCGCTGCTATTTATGCCGACCTGAAACCTTATCAGTACCATGGTTCGGTTTATGGCGTAATTCCTGCTAAAAGAGAATATTTAAAACCCTTGGGTGAGTGGAATTACGAGGAAGTGATTTTTAAAGGCAGCAAAGTAAAGGTTATTCTGAATGGGACCGTGATTGTGGATGGCGATATTAAAGAAGCTAGTAAAAATGGAACGCTCGATGGAAAAAATCATCCAGGATTATTACGCGACAAAGGACATATTGGATTTCTGGGCCATGGATCGCTTGTAAAATTTAGGAATATTCGTATCAGGGAACTGTAAAAAACACAATAAATAGTTAAGAAAGCGTGGTCAGCCTGATCACGCTTTTTTTATTTCTGAAAATCGGATTTTAAAATATTTAATAACTTCACCTTCCAAAAATTACAACCATGAACATTCTCAAACCTTACTTTCTTTTGCTGATTGTTCTTTTAGCCACAAATTTAATGCAGGCCCAGGACTACAATATCTTCAGGAAGAAATGGACCGATGTAGCCCTGAACATGCCTATAAAGTGGTATGGTTCGGATGAATCGAAACGGATAGCCGGGAACGTATTACTTTATCAGCGGAACATAGGTGGTTGGCCAAAAAACATTGCCTTTCATGCCATCCTTTCAGTAAGTGACAAGGAAAAGATTTTAAAAGAAAAGAGCATAAACGATGCTATTTTCGACAATGGGGCCACTACAACAGAAATACGGTTCCTATCGACGATGTATCAAAAAACCGGAAATGAAGCTTATATGGACGCAGCATTGAAAGGTGTGCAATTCATCCTGAAAGCGCAGTACGAAAACGGCGGATGGCCCATGTTTTATCCCCTGCATAAAGGATATTACACCCACATCACCTTTAACGACGACGCCATATTCCGTTTGATGGAACTTTTGAAGGACATTTATTCCAAAAAGGCTCAATTTGCGTATATCACCGACCCGAAACTTATTACAGATTGTCAGAACGCGTGGGAACGTGGGTTACAGTGTATCTTAAAAACTCAGATTGTAGTAAACGGCAAACCCACCGTATGGTGTGCCCAGCACGACGAAGTAACCTTTAAGCCTGCAAAAGCAAGGGCCTACGAGTTGCCTTCATTCAGTGGAAGTGAATCGGTAGGTTTGCTTGAAATTCTGATGGAAATAAAAAATCCTTCACCCGAAGTTATCAATGCGGTTCAGGGAGCGGTTGAATGGTTTGAAGCTCATAAGATTTTAAATGTGAAAGTTGAGACCTATACCGGTTCTGACGGAAAACCTGACAAAAGAGTGGTTACAAGTCCTGATGCATCACTCTTGTGGGCAAGGTTCTATGATCTCGAAACCGGACAACCTTTCTTTTGCGACCGCGATGGTATAAAAAAGGACAAACTTGAAGAAATAGGATACGAGCGCCGCAACGGTTACGGCTGGTATACTGACCGCCCCCAGAAAACGCTTGATAAATATCCCGCTTGGAAAGCTAAATGGGTGAAATAGTGACAGCTATTAAATCTGATTTCGTATTGAATTAAAAACACTGCAAAAGTTAACCACGAAATCTTTTGTATACTTTGTTGTCGGATCGAGATCCGGGTCTAATATGGTTATTTCCATACCCACGGCCTTGGACGACGACAAGAGCAATTTCATTAAAGTATTGAATTCAACGTAATGTAACCCATCCGGTTGACGACTATCCACGGCGGGCATAATATCGTCACTTAACACATCCACATCCAGGTGGATCCAAAAACCATCCAGCCCCTTCTCCTGAACCATCTGTAAGAAACCGGTAATACATTTGTCCGTTCCCATCTGACGCAATTCTGCAAGATCAATGTATTGAATATCCGATTTGCGGATCAATTCAACATACCAATCCTCATAATCCCTGTTGCCTACGCACCAAATATTTCCTTCTTCAAAATAAGGTTTTCGATTATGAATATTAGTAAGTTTCATAGGACCATATCCGGCCACCAGTGCAAGATCCATTCCTGCAGCGCCATGGGTTTGCGACATTGAGGGCAACATGAAATCGGTATGACCGTCAAGAAAGAACAAGGCATATTTACCGGTTTCCTTCAAAGCCAGCGCATTGCCGACTAAAATACTACAATCGCCTCCTAACACAAGGGGAAACTCCTGGTTTCGAATTGTCGAACCTAACAACTTAGCCTGTTTTTCTGCATATTGAGCTATTTTATCAGCATTTCGTATCTGCGATTCAGCATCAAGTTCCATGCTATACTCAGGAGGTTCCAGACGGATTGTTTTAGCTGGATTGAGGAGTGCATGAAAGTTGTTTTTACGGAGGAAATCGGGAAGAGCTCTTACGCCTGGTTCTTTCCCCGGATAGGGTGCTTTAAGACCCAAATTAGATGGTAATTCCAGAATTACTAAATTATTCATAGATAATTACATTCTGGTTTATAAACATTTAAACCCTTTTAAGGTTTAGTGGCAGTTTTCGTATGCTCGATTATTTTGTTTACTCCTCTCCAGCCAAACAACTTTCTGCTCAGGGTTGTGTTCTTTCCCAATAATATGGCGGTAAAGATCCGGGCGACGGGCTTTAATATATCGTGTACCACCAGCCATTTCCAGCTTCTCGGAAGTAATATTTGCGATTGCAATATCATCGCCCAGGGTGCGGCATTCGGCAACAATATCGCCAAAAGGATCCAGAATCATGGAACAGCCGTTTTTAAGCTGGTCGTCGTCCATGCCGATTGGGTTGGAAAATACGGCATACACGGCATTATCATAAGCTCTTGCAGGCAGCCATTTCATCAGCCAGCCCCGTCCTTTCATGCCGTCGAACTCTAAACGGAGAGATGTAGGATCTTTTTCGCGGTTTTCCCAAAATTTGGGATCGACGAAACCAGCACCGGGTCGGGTTGAGGGTGTACACATGGTTACATGCGGCATAAAAATAATGTCGGCTCCTAAAAGCTTTGTGGCTCTTACATTCTCAATCACGTTATTATCGTAGCAGATCAATATGCCGCACTTCCATCCGAAGAGTTCAAAAACACAGTATTCGTTGCCAGGTGTAAGGTGAGGATTTATAAAAGGATGAAGTTTACGATATTTAGCCACCAGTCCGTTCTTATCCACACAAACATAAGCTTTGTAAAGTTTTTCTTCAGCATCTTTTTCAAACAAACCTGCAAGAATTACCATGTTGTATTTTAAAGCTATCTGCTGAAGTTCTCCGACACTGGGTCCGCCGGGAATAAACTCAGCCAGTTCAAGCATCTGAACTTTATCCAACTTGCGTGCAAAAGTATATCCGGTAACCGAGCATTCATGAAATGCCACAACTTTAGCTCCCTGTGAAGCAGCCTTTCCGGTAAGTTTATCGATTACCGAAAGATTATAGGCTTTATCACCGCTTTTATTTTTGAATTGGGCAGTTGCAATTTTAAAATCGAGCATGGTTGTAAATTTCATGCAAAATAAGAAAAGACTTCGAAAAATATTCTGTCGTTATAGTAATTCCTAAAACCTAACAGCTAAACAGCTTCACCTAAAACTTCAACGACATTTTTAAATTCAACCGTCGTGAGGTTAGATAATTAGGTACAGCAAACAAATTGGGAACATTTTCCTGGTTTGCGACCGTCTGAATCCACATAAACGAAGCTTTGTTGCGGATATCGAATAAATTAAACACTTCCACCCCAATCCAGAAGTTTTTTAGTTGAGGCAAAAAAGGAGTTTTGAATGTCTTTGATAATCCCAGATCGACACGGCGATAATGTCCCAAAGGATAAGTAGCATCGAACCTGTTTGATTTTGGCGGTGCAATGTAGAATGTCGATCCGTAAACCAGGTTCAGACTCGCTTTCAAACTTGGATTATTGGGTAAATAGTCCTGAAAGAATACATTAATATGGAAAAGCTGATCGGTTGGGCGGTGATAATATCCGGGTTCAATTCTTTGCCCGTTTTTATTAATGTAGTAGTCGTCCAGCAGATCTTCTTTCGTACTTAATAACGATAAGCTAGCCCACGATTCAACACCCTGCACAAATTCACCATATAATTTCATATCAATGCCTGTGGCATATCCGCGGGCGTTGTTCTGAGCAGTATATTTTATGCGAACATTGTCCAGTTTGTACGGAATCAGATTTTTCAAATCCTTATAATAAGCTTCAATGGTATATTTAAATGGACGTTCCCACAAATTCAACATTATATCGCTCCCCAGCAAAAAATGAATTGACTGTTGCGATTTGATGTTCCTGTTAAGTTCTCCTTTAAAATTTCTAAGCTCTTTATACACGGGTGGCTGAAAATAAATCCCTGATGCCGCATAAAAAACAACATCCCTTTCCCAAACGGGCTGCACAGAAAACCGAACTCTTGGGCTTAAAAGTTTTTCGGACGTAAGCGACCAACCATGAAAACGAACGCCTGCATTTAATGTAAAAGAAGCTCGCTTACTATCCCATTTTATTGCATCCTGAATAAATGCAGAATATCTTTCTAGGGTAAGTGAATTCTCAGCAGAAACAATATTATTTAAAACGATCTGTCGGTCGGAATATGGTGACGAATACCCTGCCGAATCAATATAATCCCACTCACTTAAACGGTCCTGAAAACGGTCGTGCTGATATTTTACAGCCCAGGTAAAATTATGATCCCCCTTTTGCCACGAACCGCTATAGGCCGCCGACCAGATATCGGCCTGAAGATAGTTGCGGGCATGATTCAGCATTGCTCCCACTCCCAAATTCAGGAGACTATCGCCATAGGTATCCGATCCGGGGTATGCATCCAGTTCATTAATTAAGTACTCACCAGAAATATCAAATTTTTCCTGTTCATAAATGGAATAGACGCTCGCCATCAGTTTCATTCTGAGGTTAGGGTTAAGCTGATATTGTGTCCAGAACGAACCCATCATGGAGTTGTACTGATCCTCTTCATGGCCGTCGTAATAAATTTTAAGATTATATATTTGGGCAAACGTCCCGAAATTGGTATTTCGGGTTTGAGGAATAAATGAATAGGAGTTCCGTGCATAATTAGTGAGCATTCCAAAACTAAGCTTCTCAGTCATTTTATAATTGAGCATCATTTGCCAGTCGGTGAAATTCGGCTCGTATTCGCCTTTACTATCCAGACTGCCCAGCAAAAGTTTAGTTGTTTTGTAGCGAATCCCTGAAATAAAGCTAAACTTTTTGTTTTTCGAGATTCCTTCAACAGATATGCTTCCCCCCATGAAACTAAGGTTAACACTTGCTGCAGCCTTTTGAGGAGTGCGATAACTCACGTCGAGCACCGACGACATTTTATCGCCATAACGGGCCTCAAAGCCGCCAGCAGAAAACCTGATACTTCCCACCAGATCAGGGTTTATAAAACTCAGTCCCTCCTGCTGACCACTGCGGACCAGAAAAGGGCGGATCACTTCCACTTCGTTCACATAAACCAGATTTTCGTCGAAATTACCACCTCGCACGGAATACTGGGAACTCAGTTCATTAGAAGAGGATACGCCGGGCATGGTTTTGATTAACGATTCCAAAGAACTGGAAGGATTGGGCAACAGCTCAAATTCTTTAACCGAAATGCGGTTCATATCCTGGTTTCTGCCAATAACAGAAACCTCTTCCAGGTTCTTAACAGCAATCCTCAATACTGCGTTTAATTCTTTTTTTTCGTCAGAAGAAAGGTTTATAATAACTTTTTCGGTTTTGTAACCCACCAATGAAAAAAGAATTTCATGCCGGCCGGCAGGGACATCCATCTGATATTTACCGTCGGTATTGCTGGTGGTACCTTTGTTTAACTGAGGAATTACAATATTTACGAAAGGAAGTGATTTGCCTGTTGAATCGGTAACCCCGCCAAAAATAGAACCCGATTGAGCCTGAGATAGAACAAACTCAACATTAACCGATAACAAAAGAAGGAAGAAGAAAAATCTAGTTTGAAGCACTATTCTTTTTTCGTTTAAACTCTCCGTTTTTAAGCGCTTTGATAAACTTTGCCCAAGCCATAGCATCCAGAATTCCATAGTATGGAGATTGACCATAGGTGCGGTTCTTCTCAAATTGTTGCATCATCACATTCCTGAAATTCATATTGGGAGAAGTGTAAGTGCTCATCAGCACCTGGGTTTGAATAATCGCGATATTAATCTGAGCTGCTTCCATGTCTTTGTTAACGGGCAATTCGGTATTTATAACAGCATTCCTAAATTCGGCATAAGTCTTCCACGGAAAAATAACCACTGTATTCAGCATCACGGTATCAATTTCCATTCGCACCTCTCTGTTGATATGCCGGGTTGTTATGTTTTGTGGCATAACCATTTTATAAAGTTTGTAGCCCACACATTGAAAAAATACGGTATCACGCGGCTCTACAATAATGGTATACAAACCGTTATGATCACTCACGGTGCTTCGTTCGCTTTTCTTAACAATTACATGTACATAAGGAATCGGATCGTTCAGATCGTTTTTAACCAGGCCGCTCAACTGCATGTAAGGCTCCTGTTCCTGAGCAAGCGCCGAAGCCAGAAACGAAAAAAGCATAAAAATTATTATCCAAAGAGACCTGCCCATGCGGTAAAAATAAATAAAATAACAGATTGTCCATAATGGCAAATTAAATATATTTTTGCTTTTGCTTTTTTTAACAAATGGTTCAGCAAACTGAAATAACATTACAAGGCTTTAAACGTGGGTTCCACCTGATTACAGGTGCCATTGAAAAGCAATTGCCTCCCCTTCCTGATAAAGGTATTCTGAATATTTTTATCAAACATACCTCAGCAGCACTGGCTATTAACGAGAATGCCGATTCATCGGTCCGAAGGGATTTCGAATCTATTTTCAACCGCCTTGTTCCTGAAAACGAAAGTTATTACACGCATACACTGGAAGGATCGGACGATATGCCGGCACATGTTAAATCAAGCATCATAGGTCAATCCATCAACATACCCATTACCAACGGCCGACTGAATCTGGGCACCTGGCAGGGAATTTACCTCTGTGAGTTTAGAAATTATGGGGGCCCAAGAAGTTTGGTATTGACGGTGTTGGGGTGAGAATGGGTTACGAGTTGCGGGTTAAGGGTTGCGGGTTTTAGTCTGATCTAATGTATTTGGCCATGGACTATCGACTAAAAACTATTGACTTTTTTAATATGAAATATTAATCATCGTGAATTGCAGAGTCTTACGACTTACTACTTACGACTTACGACTAAACATATGAAACAACTTTTATTAGGAGATGAAGCTATAGCGCAAGGAGCTATCGACGCTGGAATTTCGGGTATCTATGCCTATCCCGGGACTCCGTCGACAGAAATCATGGAATACATTCAGAAATCGAAACAGGCAACCGATGGAAAGGTACACTGCCGCTGGTCGACAAATGAAAAGACAGCCTTGGAAGAAGCTTTGGGCATGTCGTATGCTGGCAAACGCACTATTGTTTGTATGAAACATGTGGGTTTGAATGTAGCTGCCGACCCATTTATGAATGCAGCCATGTCGGGTGTTAACGGAGGAATGATTGTCGTCTCGGCTGATGACCCATCGATGCATTCGTCTCAAAACGAGCAGGATTCAAGGTTTTATGGCAAATTTGCAATGGTGCCGGTACTTGAACCTTCCAATCAGCAAGAAGCTTACGACATGGTCCATTATGGATTCGACCTTTCGGAAAGATTGCAAACTCCGGTTTTGTTCCGCATCACAACCCGACTTGCACATTCCCGTACCGGAATTGAGCTCAAAACTCCGAGAGCTCAAAATCCCTTAAAAATGCCGCAGGATACCCGCCAGTTTATTCTTTTACCGGCCAATGCCCGTGGAAGATATAAACGACTGATTGGCTTGCAGAACGATTTTATTAAGGAAACTGAATTGAATGCGGGTGTAACCTATACAGAGGGGACCGACAAAAGTCTCGGAATTATAGCCTGTGGACTTGCCTATAATTATCTGATGGAGAATTTCAATGATGCTCCTTGTCCCTACCCTGTAGTTAAAATCTGCCAATATCCGTTTTCTACTAAACATATTAACCATCTTGTAAATACATGTAAGGAGATTCTTGTATTGGAAGAGGGTTTTCCCCTTGTGGAGGAACAATTAAAAGGAATTACCGAAACAAAACTCATTATTAAAGGTAGATTGAGTGGCGCAATTCCGCGCGATGGAGAACTTAATCCAACTATTATAGCTCAGGCTTTAGGAAAAGAAACGAAAAGCACTTTCCCTGTTCCATCAGTTGTTACAATGCGCCCACCGCAACTTTGCAAAGGATGCAGTCATATCGACACCTACAATGCTATTGTTGAAGCCACAGCATCCATGAACCTGCACCGGGTTTTCTCCGATATTGGCTGTTACACTTTAGGAGCGCTTCCTCCTTACAATGCTATTCATACCTGCGTAGATATGGGCGCTTCCATCACCATGGCGAAAGGCGCTGCCGATGCTGGTGTTTGGCCATCCATTGCTGTTATTGGCGACTCCACCTTCACGCACTCAGGTATGACAGGCCTGTTGGATGCTGTTCTTGAAAACACCGATATTACAGTAATCATTTCCGATAACGAAACCACCGGTATGACCGGAGGTCAGGATTCGGCCGCAACCGACAGGCTGCAGCAAATTTGTCTTGGACTTGGCGTTGATCCTGCCCATGTCAGAACTATTATCCCTCTGAAAAAGAATCATGCAGAAAATGTGCAGGTAATACTTGACGAAATCAACTATAAAGGCGTATCGGTGGTGATTTCACAAAGGGAATGCATTCAGACATCGGCAAGAAAACACAGGAAAAACTAGTATTTAGTATTTTGAATTCGAAAATTAAACAAAAATGCCTAAGGAGTTTAGTTATTGAAAAGATTAAAACCAACACCTAAACACCTACAGCCTAAACACTTAAATTAAAATGAAACAAGATATTATACTTTCGGGAGTTGGCGGACAGGGAATCGTTTCTATAGCCTCTGTAATTGGGTTAGCCGCTCTGGAAGAAAACTTTTATATCAAACAAAGTGAAGTACATGGAATGAGCCAGCGAGGTGGAGCAGTAATGTCGCATCTGCGGGTTTCGTCAAAACCGATCGCATCCGATTTAATTTCTACCGGAGGTGCCGATATAATACTAAGCGTTGAGCCCATGGAATCGCTACGTTACCTCCCGTACCTTTCCGATAAAGGCTGGGTGGTGACCAATTCCAAGCCATTCATCAATATTGATAATTATCCCGAAATTGAATCGGTAATAAACGAATTAACAAAGCTTCCCCATTCTTTAATGGCCGATGCGGAGCAACTGGCCGAAGAAGCCGGCTCCGTAAGAACTTCAAATATGATTATTTTGGGAGTTGCTTCTCCCCTGCTTTCGCTTTCGGCGGAAGCTCTGGAAAAGGGAATTCAAAAACTCTTTTCAAGCAAATCGCAGGATATAATAGATATGAATATTAAAGCCTTCCGGATTGGCAGGAATTTTAGTATAAACAAAGGAATTAAAGCTTAAAGAATTAAGTCGATAGTCCACAAAAGTCGATAGTCCGTAGTTGATAGTCCATAGTTGATAGTCCATAGTCAATACAGAATAAAAGTCGATAGTTGATAGTCGATGGTCCATAACCAATACAGAATGATATAAATCGATAGTCCATGGCCAACCGCAAGGCGACAGTCTTTTGGTTGTTTTCTATCGACTATCGTCTATGGACCATGGACTAATCTATTGACTTTCCCCTCCATTTTAAGCTCAACAACATATTTCCCCGCATCAACTTATTAACAAAATCATTTGAATATAAAGATATTTTTTTATATTTGCGCCGATATAAAAATTTAACCGAAAAAATCAATAAAACATGGATGCACAGGCGCTTTCGTTGAATAAGGTGATCGAACAACAAAATGCGAATATTCTTAACATGCTTTCCGACAGGGGCAAAAATATTTTCTTCCCTAAACTTGGAATCTTATCACAATCAGCCCAGGCAAAAGGAAAAAACATCAACGCTACCATAGGCGAAGCTGTTGAAGACGATGGCACATCCATGCATTTACCAGCCTTTGATGCGCTTGTAAATCTTCCTGTGAACAATATATTTCCTTATGCTCCAAGTTTTGGAAAGCCCGAACTGCGCGATCTTTGGAAGTCCTTTATATATAAAAAGAACCCTTCGCTTAAAGATACCGTCATCAGCAAACCTATTGCCACCAATGGCTTAACTCACGGAATAAGCATTCTGGGCTATCTGTTTGCAAATGCCGGCGACTCCATCGTTTTATCCGATCTTTACTGGGAAAATTACAATCTCATTTTTGAAAATGCTTATGGAGCAAAAGTTGAGACTTTTGAACTCTTCAAAAATGGAGGTTTCAATGTTGAAGCTTTTAGTAATAAGCTGAATGAAGTAAAAGGCGATAAAGTATGCGTTCTATTGAATTTCCCGAATAATCCGTCGGGATACACGCCATTGACAAGCGAAATAGATCTTATTGTTGTCGAAATCGAAAAACTTGCCAAAAAAGGTAAGAACGTGGTTGTAATGATTGACGATGCTTATTTCGGGCTCGTTTACGAGGACAATGTTTATATCGAATCCATTTTTGTAAAGCTTGCCAATCTGCACGAAAAGGTGTTGGCTGTTAAACTCGACGGACCGACCAAAGAGGATTATGTTTGGGGTTTCCGTGTTGGGTTTATAAGTTATGGAATAAAAGGTGGTACTCCCGAACTTTACGAAGCACTTGAAAACAAAACAGCAGGCGCTATTCGTGGTAACATATCAAATATAAGCCAGTTATCCCAATCTCTTTTGCAATCGGTTTATTCCAATGCCGATTACGATAATTCCAAGAAGAGAAAATACGACATTCTGAAGTCGAGGTATATCGCTCTTAAAGAAACATTTAAGAATGTAAAATATGCCGAATATTTCGAGGCAGTTCCTTTTAACTCAGGTTATTTTATGTGCGTGAAGCTGAAAAAGAATCTGAATGCCGAACAGGTGCGACTTCAGCTTTTGAATCAATATAGCACAGGCGTAATTGTTCTGGGGAATGTAATTCGTCTCGCTTTTTCGGCTGTTCCTCTGGCCAAAATTCCAGAACTGATGGAAAACCTTTTCAGCGCCTGCAAAGATGTTGATGGGAAAAAATGAAGAAAATAAAGAAAAATGAATATATGAAGGAGAGGATAAGGATTTTAGACAAATGATATTTAAAAAGTAAATTGTATTTCCTAAAACCTAAACGCCTAACAGCTAAACATCTGTTCTTTTAACAGTTAAACCACTTTATCTTTTTAACTCATTTCATTTTAACCACTTGTACTAAAATTATATCAATGAATAAAACAACCACCGGAACTGATAAGGACACCTTAATCAAAAAGTTGTCGGACGATGTAAAGAAGTCGGCTTATATAGTTCCTGAATTATTTGAAAAATTCAACGTAAAAAGAGGTTTGCGCAATGCAGACCACACAGGGGTTCTTGTGGGACTTACCAATGTTGGCGATGTTGTGGGCTACCAGAAAGACGGCGATAAAATGGTTCCGGTAGATGGTAAACTTTTCTATCGCGGCATTGATGTGGAACACCTGGTTGAAGGCGCCATAAAAGAAAACCGCCATGCTTTTGATGAAGTTGTTTATCTGCTTTTATGCGGAAAGTTGCCTAACAAGGAAGAACTGGCAGAATTTATGGATTATATGGGATCAATCAGGGAATTGCCCGATGAATTCACCAAAAACATGATTCTTTCGCTCAACGGAAACAATATCATGAATATGCTGGCCCGTTCGGTGCTGGGATTGTATACGCTTGATCCAAAATCGGAGGATAATTCGCTTGAAAACCTTGTGGATCAGTCGCTCAACCTGATAGCCAAATTTCCGACCATCATTGCATATTCGTATCATGCTATGCGTCACGCTTTCCAGCGGAAAACACTTTCGATCCGTCACCCTAATGCTGATTTAAGTACAGCCGAAAACTTTTTGCTGATGTTGAAAGGGGAAGGCAAATACACTAAGCTCGAGGCTGATATTCTTGATCTTTCCCTTATTTTACATGCTGATCATGGTGGTGGTAACAATTCAACCTTTACCATCCGCGTAACCAGTTCTACCGAAACAGATACTTATTCAGCCGTTGCTTCAGCTATTGCATCGTTGAAAGGCCCCCTTCATGGTGGTGCAAATCATGAAGTGCTGGATATGATGGAAAACATCAAGCAAAACGTTAAACATTGGGATAGCGAAAAAGAAGTGACCGAATATCTGTATAAAATATTGAACAAGAAAGCATATGACGGTTCCGGTAAAATTTATGGAATTGGACATGCCGTATACACCATTTCTGATCCGCGCGCCATCCTGCTGAAAAAACAGGCCCGCGATCTTGCAGCCGAAAAAGGCCGCCTGGACGAGTTCGAATTATACCAGATTATTGAGCGCCTTGCTCCTCAAATTTTCTACGAATTCAAAGGCGATAAAGTAGCCAAACGTGTTTGTGCCAATGTCGACTTTTACTCAGGTTTTGTATATAACTGTATCGGCATCCGCGATTCGGTTTACACTCCTCTTTTCGCCATGTCGCGAATTGCCGGCTGGTGTTCGCATCGCCTGGAGGAATTAACCTTTGATGCACGCCGCATTATTCGTCCTGCCTACAAGAATGTTTATGGCAACCAACCTTATATGGATTTGGAAAGCAGAAAATAGTTGTTGGAAAAGATTTTAATCATAAAAAGCCTGCTGTAAGTTTTTCCGGCAGGCTTTTTCATTTGAAATATTATTTTTGCAAATCACAATGAAAACCTGAATCCCGACTGTTTGGGTACTTTATAATAAAAATTATGGAACAATACGATGAGCTATTAAAAAGACTTTTTGTGAACAAAACGCTGAAAGACATTGAATTCTATGATCACGACCTGAGGTATTTTTCTCCTAACACGGATCAAACCTGGATTGTGGATGGCGGTGTTCAATTTCAAATGGATGAGAGTTATATTTCGTTTGCTTATGCCGGAGAATTACAATTTTTCAATCTTTTTTTAAGCAAAGCAGAAGAGATTTCGAACGATTTTGAAATGAAGAGTCTGGGAGCCCGCGAAGTGCCCGGAATAGAATCGCTCATTGGGAAAACTGTTACTGAAGTAAAAGCTCTGTGGAATTTTTACGAAGAACTGGATGAAGACTTTGAGCCTACCGGAGAAAAGAAATACATGCCATTCGAAATTCTTCTGACATTCAGCGACCAATCCTTTTTACAAATTGCTGCTGTAGAATACAGAATATCAGGCAATCAGATTGCAGATCTGATGTATAATTCAGAAAGAGATCTGTTGATTTCGCTGAATAAAAAATTTGAAATTGGAATGGAATAATTTATTGAATCAGATACATAATTTTGTCCTCGATCCTCGACCTTCGGACCACAGTCAATAGCCAAATACAGAGAAAGTGGGACGGATTACCATCCCACTTTCATTTTTCTAACATTTGGAATTGCACAAATTATAACTCCATTTTCTCTTGAAAATTATTTAAGCAGAATCATTCGTTTTGAATCAATTTCCTGTCCATCGGCAGATAATGAATAAATATAAATACCTGGCAATAGTTCTGAACCATCAATTGTAATGCTGCCTGCCCCTTTATTGACCAGTTGGATGGATTTGATATAAAGTCCCTCAACTCTATAAATTTTAAGTACAGCGTTCTGAACTGTCTCAGGCAAGTAGTAATCGATTTTAGTTGATCTGTTGAAAGGATTCGGCACATTCTGCAACAAAGATGTAACCCTGTTTTCAGGAATCTTATCGCTATTCCGGCCTGAACCGCCTTTCAACTCTGGCTTTTCGTCCATTTCAATGCCTTCATTTTTCTGTTCATTATTTTGAGGAGAATTTCCAGTTTTAGTAAACTGAATCCAGTCGAAATCAAAATCATCATTCACATTCTCCAGTCTTAATATCTTGCCGGTTCCACCGGAAAGTGCGACGTTATTAACCGTATAGGTTTGATAAGTTGAATAACTACCTGTTTTTGGAACGTTGAAAGTTGCAATCAGAGCTTCGTTCAGGTAAGCTTTTAGCTGTTTTCCGGTTGTTACTGAGGCTACTCTGATGCTTATGTCGTACATACCAGCTTCAACATTGACAGTATAATTCATCCACTCTCCATGTTTAAACCAACCGATCCATATGTTTGGACTTGTGTCGGATCCGCTGTAATTATATCCGATATCCACTCCTTCAGATGTTCGATACCAACCAATATCATTACCAGGAGTAACATCATGATAAGCTATTCCTTCCCCTCCGAGATCAAAGTCTTCTGCCTGAATGGTACCAGGGATCTTATGGCTCGGGAGTGAAATAACAGGTTCAAATTGAATCCAGTCAATATCAAAGTCGTTATTTACGTTTTCCAGCTTTAGTATTTTGCCTGACCCACCCGGCAGGTTAATGTTATAAACAACAGAAGTCTTATATTTTTTATAACTGCCAGTATTAGGAATTTCGAAAGATGCAAAAAGGCTATCGTTCAGGTAGGCTTTCAATTGCTTTCCGGGAGATACCGATGCCACATTAATGCTTATATTGTAGGCTCCTGAATCAACATCAACAGTGTATTCCATCCATTCTCCGTTTTTAAACCGGCCAACTGAGAAGAAGTAATCGTAATCATTTTTACGTATGATATCTACACCTTCATCGGTCCGTAACCACCAACCACCATCAGGGGTTACATCATGATAGGCAACTCCTTCACCACCCTCATCAAATTCTTCGGCCTCGATAATACCTGGAACAGAGCGGGGTGTTTCTCCATAAGGAGTCTGGGTTTTAATCTCACCTGAACGTTCGAATTTAATCCAGCTCAAATTAAAATCACCGTGAACATTTTCAAGTTTTAATATTTTATTGGCTCCACCTGAAATATGAATATTTTTAAGACATACAGTTTGCCAAACCGTAAAACCGCCCGTTTGAGGAATGTTGAATGTAGCCATGAGGGTATCGTTCAGGTAAGCTTTCAGTTGCTTTCCCGCTTTTTCTGCACCAACCATGATGCTGATGTCATAAGTACCAGAATCAACATTAACCGTGTATTCCATCCATTCTCCATGTCTAAACTTACCAATCCATCCTATTCTGCCAAAACCATCGACACTTGCTTTTAATCGTACATCTACACTTTCGTTTGCCCGATACTCGCACCCACCTTCATTAATAGGGGTTACATCATGATAGGCAACGCCTTCTCCTCCATTATCAAAATCTTCTGCCTCAATGGTTCCTGGAATCGTTCCCGGAACTCCATTGTTGGGATACTGAGTTTTTATGGTTCCCACCCGCTCAAATTCAATCCAGTCAATGTCAAAATCTCCGTTCACATTTTCAAGTCGCAGAATTTTCGCTTCGCCCCCTGTAATAGAAATATTATTAAGTGTATAGTTTTGAAAAATATAATAATCAAATCCTTCTTCTTTGGATTGAATGCCCGTTTTAGGTACACTGAAGGTTGTAATCAGGTTATTATCCAGATATACATTTAACTTTCTTCCGGTTTTTGCAGTACCTGTCCTGATGCTGATGTTGTATATGCCCGTTTCTACATTAACCGTATACTCCATCCATTCACCTTTTTTGAACCACCCTACAGCTCCAACAAAGTAATCATCACCGCAATAATATGCTTTTACATCAACACCTTCTTCCGTTCTCCACCAGCCTTCATTTTTAGGAGTAACATCATGATAAGCCACTCCTTCACCTCCCTCATCATAGTTTTCCGCTTCGATAACACCGGGAATCGTCTGGGGAGTTCCTTCGTATGGAGTCTGATTTTGAGCACTTGGTTCAAACCTTATCCAATCAAAATCAAAGTCGTTGTTCACATTTTCAAGTCTCAATTTTTTGCCGGCACCTTTCGGAAGAACAATGTTATGAAGGGTAAAAGTCTGATATTTACCATAATTCCCGGTGTTAGGAATGTCGAAAGTTGCAATCAGTGTTTCATCCAGGAAAGCCTTCAGTTGCTTTCCGGTTGTCACTGATGCGACCCTGATGCTTATGTCGTAAATTCCAGAATCCACATTAACAGTATATTTCAACCATTCTCCATGTTTGAACCAACCTATCCAATAATCGGGGGCTGTATCTGAAGTACAATAACAGTATGAAATATCTACCCCTTCTGATGGCCGGTATAAACCCAAGTCATTGAAAGGAGTCACATCATGATAACCTACACCTTCACCGCCTAGATCAAAATCTTCGGCCTGTACGATACCGGGGATTGTTCTGACAGGAAGCGTTTTGACAGGTTCAAATTTTATCCATTCAAAGTTAAAATCGCCGTTTACATTTTCCAGCCTCAGAATTTTCCCTGTTCCACCCGGAAGAACAATGTTATTAACCCAAAAAGTTTTATAATTCTTATAACTACCTGTTTTTGGAATATCAAAAATGGCAATAAGGGTATCGTTCAGGTAAGCTTTCAATTGTTTTCCAACAGATGGGGAGGCTACACTAATGCCGATATCGTAGGCTCCTGTCTCAACATTAACTGTATATTCCAGCCATTCTCCATTTTTAAACGAAGTAATGAAGTATCCATCATCTTTCATTTCAATATCTACATTCTCGTCCATTCTCAATCTCCAGTTCCCTTCATTGAACAGGGTCAGGTCATGATAAGCTATTCCTTCTCCTCCGTTATCAAAATCAAAAGCCCATATCCTGCCAGGGACAGTCCAGGGAATTTCTCCGAAAGGAGTTTGTGGTTTAACCATACCCGCGGGTTGGAATTTAATCCATTCAAAAAGGAAATCGCCATTAACACTCTCCAGTCTCAATACTTTAGAGGAACCTCCTGAGAGAACAATGTCCTTTACAGCATGGGTTTGTAAAGCACCAAATCTGCTGCCGGCACTGGAAGGAATGTTAAAAGTAGCAATCAGACTATCTTCGAGGAAGGCTCTTATTTGTCCCCCGATGGTTTTTGCTCCTAACCTGATACTCATGTCGTAAGTTCCTGCAGCAACATTTACAGTATATTCCAACCATTCTCTCATATTAAACATTACCGCATAAGCTTCCCCATGTTCAATATCTACACTCTCATTCCGGTAAAAATCTTTGTCATTAGGAGTCTCATCATGATAAGCTATTCCCTCACCTCCTTCATCAAAGTCAATTGAAGAAATCTGACCGGGAATTGTACGGGGAATCCCTCCATAAGGAGCTTGGGTTTGGGCATGAATACCCATCAAAGAATGAATTAAAATAAGTACAAGGTAGCTAATAACAGCTTTTGCATGTTTGATTGAATTCATGGATTGGATTATTAAAATGGTTACACATAACGTCGTTCAAGGACAATGGATTCAAGTAATATTTAAGCGCAGAAAGAAATTATTAGCTGCAATTTACGACACAAAAAAGCCAATGTCAATAGGCAAATAAAAACTCACAACAATTTATGAATATGCTTAATAGCTGTAAGGGTGGGTTGTGAGGTATTTGATAAAATAGCAATTATTTAGCTGAAGAAGATAATAAGAACAGAAATAGAATTCCCACCCATATTCTACTTATGTACAACTACAAAATGCTCCGTATTTTGAACTCCAGAAATAAAGCTCCAAAATCATTTATATCTTATACAACTTACTATCAGGAGTTCTTCATGGAAATCGGCTGCCCGGTGGCCTCCAGTATATTCCACCACAATTCATCTTCAACATCAATTTTTTTGCGGCTGGAGACTGCTACCGGTATAGGCAGCAAAGTGAACTGATTGTTCCAGTTGCCTACCACAAAATCGGTTTTGCCGGCTATAGCTGCATGAACAGCATTTTGTGCCAGCAGACTGCAGAATTTACTGTCGTTGGCATTTGCAGGAGCGCTACGGATAATGTAACTGGGATCGATATATCTCAAGGTAAACGGGAAGTTTTCCGATTTGAATTTCTTAGTAATCTCATCTTTCAGATAAATGCCAATGTCCTTGTTCTTTACATTTCCTGAAGCATCGAGCTCTTTGGGTTCATCTTTGAAGAAATCCTGACCGGCACCTTCAGCAACTACAATAAGTGCATGATGCCTCGATTCCAGTCGTCGTTTCAAAACTTCCAGAAAGCCGTTTTCTCCATGAAGATCGAAGGACATTTCGGGAATAAGCACAAAATTAACTTCCTGAATGGACAGCGCCGCGTGGGCTGCAATAAACCCTGAATCTCTTCCCATAAGTTTTAACAGGGCGATTCCATTGTAAGCGCCAATAGCTTCGTTATGTGCCGAGCGGATAATATCGTTTGCAATGGAAAAAGCTGTTTCGAAACCAAATGATTTTTCAATAAGGTTAATATCGTTATCAATGGTTTTAGGAATACCGGCAACAGCAATTTTGAGGTTACGACCTGCTATTTCTTCATGAATAGCATGGGCGCCTCTCAGCGTGCCGTCACCTCCAATGCAAAAAAGGATATTAATATTGAGAATTTCCAGTGTATCCACAATTTGCGAAACATCCTGGTTTCCACGTGAAGAGCCTAGAATGGTGCCCCCTGTAAGATGAATGGCATCCACCATTTCGGGGGTAAGATCGATAACAGGGTGGTTGTATTTGGAAATAAAACCTTCGTATCCATACTGAATACCAACAACACGGCGCACATGATAACGATAATGCAGATGATTCACAAGGCTCCGTATTACATTGTTCAAACCCGGACATAGACCACCGCATGTAACTACTGCCACTTTTGTTTTTGCAGGCTCAAAATATAAAACATCGCGTGGGCCAGCTTTCTCGAACGATATAGGTTGCTCGCCTGTTTTCTGACAATTAATAAAATTTTCGAGTGATGTATCGTAAAGCACTCTGTCGGTGTCCTGGATAAACTCATAGGCCATATTGTTATCCAGAATGGATTTCTTAAATGGCGATGTTACCGTGCCCTTGCCTAAAACCTTAACTTCAAAACTTTCGTGATTCATACAAAAAATTAAACACTCTGCTCAACACAAGCAGATTATCATTTCTAAACAATTAATTTCAAATTTTAGTCAATAGTCCATAGCGGATAGACTATAGCCAATACACTCAGGAAAGTCAAAAGACCTTAATATTAAAACTACCCAAACTCTACCCATCTGCTATACCCTATCTCATGAGGGGCAATCCAACCCGTAACCCGAAACTCGTAACCCGTTCTAAAGATACTTCTTTACCTCAGCTTCCTTATCCAGAATTCTTAGACCATTCATGGCCAAAGCATCCAGAACATCTTCGCCTGGGAATAAATGAACAGGAGCGATTTTTTTCACCCGCTCCAGAATTTTGTTCACAAACCATTTATTATTCGCCAGCATTCCGGTAATTAAAACAGCATCAACCGGCTCAATAAATACCATATTCATGCTGCCGATATACTTTGAAACCTGATAAGCCATCGCTTCAAAAATTTTCAGCACCATTTCGTTTTGCTGCTGCTCGGCTTTTTCGAGTTCGTAATAGCTGCTTGTACCCAGGTACGCATACATTCCTCCTTCATAACGAATTTTCGCCATCATCTGCTCCTCGGAAAATTTTCCTGAATAGCACATTTTTACCAATTCGCCCACAGGTAAAGTTCCGGCCCGCTCAAGCGAAAAAGGTCCTTCCCCATCGAAGGCCTGGTTTACGTCCACTACTTTACCTTTTTTATGGGCACCTATGGATATTCCATCACCAAGGTGAGCCACGATAAGGTTCAGATCTTCGTATTTTTTCTGTTGCGAAGATGCAAATGTGCGGGCAATATATTTATGATTTAACGCATGGAAAATTGACCTGCGTTTAATGCTTGGTAAACCTGTATAACGGGCAATATCGTCAAGTTCATCAACTACTGCCGGGTCGGCAATGTAGGCCTTCGATCCCGGAACTCGTTTGGTAATTTCGTTGGCTATCAGTCCGCCAATGTTAACTGAATGCCTTCCCACCGGACTGTTTCTCAGGTCGTGCATCATGGCTTCATTCACCTCATAAATTCCGGAAGCAATAGGTTTTATCAAGCCTCCACGAGCCATCACCACCTGAATGCTCGAAATATTCACTCCGGAATTCTTTAATTCTTCCATGATAGCGTCGGTCCGGAATAAATATTGATCGGTATTTTCAGGAAACGACTGTAATATTTCGAAAGGATGGATAATGTTTTTTAGGTAGCACAAATTACCCGACTGGTATAACCCGATTTTGGTTTGAATGTATTCAGGTTTAATTGTAAGAATTGCTGCAGAATCCATGTTAACTCAGATTATGGTGTATTCAAACCTACATGATTTTTGTCAGAAGTCCAAATAACAATGGCTAAAATTGAGAAAACGTATCCCGAATTTGTTGAAGCTTTTGATTGTATTCAGTAATAATTTGCTGCATCACCTCATTAACAGTCTGCAACTGAGATATCATTGCTGAAACCTGTCCTATCTCCAATTCCCCTTCATCAAGATCGCCTTCGAACATACCTTTTTTCGCCCTACCGCGTCCAAGCATAATTCTCAGATCGTCAACCGAAGCACCCTTGAGGTGGGCTTCCTGAACCAGCTCAAAGAATTTATTCTTCACCAGCCTCACAGGAGCCAGTTGCTTTAAAGTAAGCATGGTACCACCTTCGGGTAAACCTAATACAAGATTCTTAAAATTATCGTGGGCAGATGATTCCTGAGTAATTGCAAAGCGTGAGCCCATCTGTATACCTTCGGCACCCAGACTCATGGCAGCCATCATGGCCCCGCCCGAGCCAATACCACCGGCAGCAATCAAAGGGATAGATACCACGCTCCTCACATGGGGAATAAGCACCATGGTGGTAGTTTCTTCCCGACCGTTGTGTCCCCCGGCTTCAAAACCTTCGGCAACAATAGCATCAACACCAACTTCAGCACATTTTACAGCAAATTTGGTATTGGAAATTACATGGGCAACTTTTATTCCCCGCTCATTTAAAAAGGGAGTCCATTTAGCCGGACTGCCAGCCGAAGTGAAAACAATTTTAACATCTTCTTCGGCTATAATATTCATTAACTTTTCTATTTCGGGATAGAGTAACGGTACATTTACTCCAAAAGGCTTATCGGTAGCAGCTTTACATTTTTGAATGTGCTCGCGTAAAACTTCCGGATACATGCTCCCGGCTCCTATCAATCCCAAACCTCCGGCGTTGCTCACAGCCGAGGCCAATCTCCAGCCGCTGCACCAAACCATTCCTCCCTGTATAACAGGATATTTTATTCCAAAAAGGTCACAGATTCTGTTCATAACTAATCGTCGTAATCGGTATTATCCGATGTAAAATGAACTTTATAAATTAAAAACTGACCAAAAGGTTTACGATCGTAAACTTCCTTTGGAACATCAGATGCAAACCGCCATATCTTAATATCGGGATACCTGGCATTCAGCAAAAAACACATCAGTGTAAAAGGTTTAGGCCCTATCGGAGCCAGCACAATCTGATGTGTTAATCTTAATTTGACACAAAGCTGGGTCAATGAAGAGTTGATATAATTCAAATCGTAAATAGGGTATTTGATGATTTTCTCCGAATCAAGCTTCATCAATATATCCTTATTATTTTCAAGTAATTCGAGCACAAAACGAGGATCCACAGCAGGATCGGAATAGAAAGAATAAGTAACCTGAGCATTCAGTTTTGTTGCCAATTCCTTTGCTCGTCCCTTTTCATAACCTAATCCAATTATCAGAGCTTTAGACTTTGAAGCTAGCTGGGTCGGAATTTCAGATTCGAAATATTTATTCGAAATATTATTGATAGATGCCGAATATTCCGATGGTGTATAGGAAAACCATAAATTTATATTATGGTAATCAGTCTCCCTTTCGGTAAAGAAATTGATAACAGCTTCATACCAAAGTTTTGGCATACTTGAATAATCAATCAAAACATTCATGTCTGCCTTGCCGTTATTGGAACAGGTCCGTTCAAGTACTCTATATATCTCTTTGATGCTTTTTTCAGAGGTATTTACAAACTCGAAGTTTAACTGCGAAAAAACCTGATCGTTAAAAGGACGGCTTATTTCAGTGATTCTTTCGCAAAAAGCTAAAACAACCTTTTTTTTGATTTTTAAATTAGAAACACCCTGAGCAAGAAAAATACTCCGTGTTTCGTAACCGCTCGATGCGATAAACAAATCGAATTCGATGCGCAATAGATCGTTAAATGCAACTTGAACCGTGGTGTTCAGTTCCATAGATAATTTGATTTGAAAAGGGTGCAATTTAGTTATTAAATTAACATATTAAGAGATATTTTTATGTCCTATAAATAAATACTTCTTTAAACATTATTCAGGTTCTAACAATGAATCAAAAGCTTCTTTTTGAACAGGTTATAAAATATTTCAAAGCAACAATGCCTGTTGCCGAGACAGAACTTCACTTCGAAAATGCCTACCAATTACTGGTAGCTGTGATCCTTTCTGCACAATGCACTGATAAAAGGGTAAATATGATCACTCCGGGTTTCTTCGAAAAATTTCCCAGTGCCGAAGTTTTAATGCATGCTCCGCAGGAGGAGGTTTTTGAGGTGATTAGGAGTATATCCTACCCTAATAACAAAAGCAAAAACCTGATAGGGATGGCCAAGACCCTGATGACCGATTTTAATGGGATAGTTCCCGACGATGTGGACAAACTTCAGAAGCTTCCTGGTGTTGGCCGCAAAACAGCCAATGTTATTGCATCGGTAGTGTATAACAAACCAGCACTGGCCGTAGATACGCATGTATTCAGGGTTGCTGCCCGCATTGGACTTACTCAGAACGCCAAAAATCCTTTGGAAACAGAGCGTCAGTTATTGAAGTATTTACCAGAGGACATCATCCCTATTGCTCACCACTGGCTCATTCTTCACGGACGATATGTTTGCATTGCCCGTAAACCAAAATGCGAAGAATGCGGACTTACTAAAGTTTGCCAATACTATCTTACAAACATCAAACTTGAAACTTCGTTAAATAATAGAAACAAAAAGCAAACTGGGAGTAAGAGCTGAATGCATTAAAAGGAACCTTTCAACTTGATGGGTAGGAAAATACCAGGGAATTATTAAATTTGCGACGGTCACAAAAGAAATGGCTCGATGGGATATATTAAACGATTATTAGCTTTAGTTTTTATTTTTCTTTGCTCCGCTTCGTTCATTCCCCGTAGAATTGATTACCGAGATGCCATGTTCAAGAATGTGTGCAAAGACTTGAAGCACGACGTTCTTTTGTACTATATTTTTGTCGATACCAAAACTACAGCTCCCTGGAGCGAATTCGACATACAATCTACCATCGACTCGGTTCGGGTGGCTATAGCCTGGCTTCAGGAACAGGCGCAAAAAGAGAACATTCCGCTTAAAATAAAAAGCGATTATTACATTGGACCTGAATACTCCACTGTAAATCGAAATCTGCCACAACCATCTGTAATTAAATCTCTTACCGAACCAAATTTCAAAACAGGCCTCAAAAATATAAATGCCTGGGCAGATGCGATTGTCAAAAGAATTGGTACAACGCTTAATATTTCAGCAAAGGACGGTATACCTGAAGTTAAAAATCCCCGCAATAAAGAAAGACTGATTGCCTACTTAAGAGATACCTATCAGGTTGAAAGCGTTGCTCTTATTTTTATGGTAAACAATTATTTCAAATCCGACATATCGGTTCAGATTAACACCTTTAATACCGATGATGTTGAATTTGCAGTTGTCAGCTATAAATATCCGGCCGAAATAGCGCATAATTTCCTACACCTTTACGGAGCTGCCGATATGTACGAAACCTCCTTCCGGAGAAACGGAAGCAAAATAAAACAGCTTCAAACAATGTTTCCAAACGAAATCATGATGGATCCATATGCAAAGAAAATATCCAACCTGGATATAAGCGATTATACAAAATTCCTTATTGGTTGGAAACAAGAGACCGATAAATCGTACGAATCTTTATTCACCGACAAAGCCTACAATTTTTAACATTTTTTTCAACTCTTTTTGAAAATTTTCTGTACAATTTCCCGTATAGAGATATGTTAATTTTAATAGGAAACTTATGAAAAGCAGAGTAGCGTTTATATCAGCAATATTTTTATTTTTTACAGTATCGGTTTGGTCACAAAAGACTCCCGAATTGAACAAGCAAATAATTAAATATGTGAATTCAGTAATGGGCCAGCAGGTGGATAGAGGCGAATGTTGGGATTTAGCTAATCAGGCTCTTACAAAATATAATGCCAAATGGAATGGCGAATATGTTTATGGAAAAGAAATCGACCCGGCAAAAGATGAAGTTTTCCCCGGCGATATTATCCAATTCGAAAAAGTAAAGGTAAAATACACCAATGGCAATACCATCACCACCGAAACCATGGGACATCATACTGCCATTGTTTACAAAGTATATTCGAAGGGAAAATACCAGTTGGCGCATCAAAATACGGGGTTTTCAGGAAGAAAAGTTGGCCTGAGCGATCTGGAACTTTCCAATGTGATAAAAGGTAAAATGAAGTTCTACAGGCCGCAGCCGAAATGATTTAGATGTTCAAATAGACGAAGAGACTATGTGAAAAGTGCCGGAGGTTGAGCCTGTCGAAGTGTTCTTGCTAATTTACAGTGAGGTTTTGACAGGCTCAACCTCCGGTTGTGAACTAATTACACAGCCTCTTAATTTCGTTTTTGACTATCGATTATGGACTAATTGCTATGAACTACTTCCTCCCTTTAGCCAACTGTAGTTTCTGCAATCTGTCTTTTGCAAGTTTTACTTCACCCGGATACTTTAACGAATCGGCATTTTCAATTACCTGGGTATAATAACTGATGGCTTTTTCTCTTTGTTTCAGATAATCGTACTGGTATGCCATTTTGCAAACCAAAGTAATATCATTTGGATTTAGCTTATAACCTTGTTTGTAACACTCCATGGCCTCATCCCACCGGTTGAGTTGATTATAAATGTCGGCCTTGATTTTAAACATTTCCGACCATTTTTGAGGTGGTGGATAATTAATGCGCTCTGCCCTGTTAAGACATGCAATCCCTTTCTCAAATTCTTTGGTTTGCAGATAAAGCTGGCCCAAGACTACAAAAGGTTCGTAATCAGTTGTGTCAAACTTAATACAACGCTCAAAAAAGAACTTCGACTTTTCGAAATTATTCATAGACATATAGGCTAAGCCGGTATATTTTAAATTGAAAGCAGTTGAATCTTTTTTCTGGAGAACCTTATCGAAAGTTTTTATAGATTCGAGGTACAACTTCAAATTGTATAATGCATACCCTTTGATATTCAGAACCGTAGAATTCAATGAATCAATTTTTAAGGCAATATTGCATATCGAATCAGCTTGCAGACTTTGACCCAGCATATTGTAAATATTGCCCATTTTTGAGTAGGAAGGCAAATCATATGGATTACTCTTAACAGCTTTGGTATAGTAATCGATGGCTAGCGGAAACGACATCCCTCCCATACTATAGTAAATATTTGCTATTTGCCTGTAAGCATAGTAGTTATCGCTATCTACATATTGAATTACCCTGTAATAGAACTCCTCAGCATTGCCAGGATCTCCGTCCCTCAAAAGCAAATCTCCATAACTAAGCAATGCGAATAAATTCAAAGAGTCTTGCGATAGTGTTTTGCCAAGATAAAAAACAGCCTTTCTTTTATTGTTAAATGTAAGATAAAACTCTGCCAACTGATTTGTAACCTGGATATTGGTTGTATCGAAGGCATAAAGCTTTTCTAGCAGCCCCATTGCCTTATTATACCTGTATTCCTTAAAGTAGTGACGACTTTGAGTGAGATAATTACTGAAATTTTCAGTATTAATGGAAACTGTATCCTGTGCATTTAAGCCAGTTGAAACAATAATCAGA
This sequence comes from Bacteroidota bacterium, assembly GCA_023429135.1. Taxonomy (GTDB): domain Bacteria; phylum Bacteroidota; class Bacteroidia; order Bacteroidales; family JAAUTT01; genus JAAUTT01. The sequence continues at coordinate 34,332 of JAEYWD010000007.1, forward strand.
AATAACAGATGGGTAAAAATCTTCTTCATAGTAAAATTTATTTATTTTTTAAGAATTGCCAGAACAGCATTGAAATCAGTATTTCCCGAGTACTGAATGATCCCTTTCGGGTCTACCAACACCCAGTATGGGAAACTTCGTAATCCATACTGATAAGTAACCATCTCGCCCCAGTTACCTTTACAAAAAAGGTGTAAACCAGATTCGGGATACTTTGAAATTGCTTTCTTCCACGTATCCGGATTTAAATCAGTATAAATATTTAAAAGCTTAGTTTCTGCCAATTCAACGGGAATTTTATTTTCGAAATTAGCGGCATTGAAAGACTTTGAATTATAAAACCTCATTAGCACCCAATTCCCAAGAAATTTATCCACACTATAACTAACATTCATGCTATCAACAAGGTGGAATCTGGGAGCTTTAGACCCCACCTTTGCAGAACCGGCAAATCGCAATTCTTTATTTTCAATAGATTTATTTCTCCATAGGGTAATCTCTTCAAGATATTGATTGTTTTTTATATCAGGTTTAACTAACAAAAAAGCCGAATCGACCTCATCCACGTCTTTTACTGCAAAGTAATTCACCAGCAATTCTTTTAGAAACCATTCCTTTACAGGATCTTTTAATTCCTGATTAATGGCAGGCAAAACCTTTGAAAACCATTCTGTGTAGACTTTCCCACCTGATGTCCGGTTCCATATAATATTTGTTTTCCACAAAAAATACTGCCATAAAAAATCGAAATAAATCTGATTTCCAATAGCCGCCGAATTGTTAATAGGAACATCGCGAAACCAGAGAAGGAACTCCGGTGTGGGATAAACTTTTATTCTCGTGTTGTAATTAATTGTATGGATATTCTCAATCATTGCTAAAGCTTTTTCATAAACCAGGTTTGTTTTGTGAAATGATTGAAACCAGTCTGGTAGTTTTTTCGATTTCGCATAAGCATTGTAAAAACTATCCTGGCTTTGGTACCTCTCTTCAAGGAATAAAAAGTACTCGGTATAGGTGGAACTTGTGTTATGATTGTATGATTTAAAATAAAACTTACTCACGGCCCTATTTGCAGCATTATAAAAATCGCATACATCAGCAGTTTTTCCAGAGAATTTAACAGGGTTTTCTGGATTATTGAAATCAATTTCCAGGTGAGTTGTATCGCCAGGGATAGTAATGCCTTCAATTACCCCTTTAACGCTTGCAAAAACACTAAATTTTACGGGGCTATTGGCACTCAGTTTGTAAAATGGACCCGATGGCGATTTTCGGGATAAACCGGAGGATGTGTATGAATACTTGTTAAAATATGATCCGTATTCAGTGTAATTAATAAAGTAACTATTCTTCGAGGGATTATTTAAAACCTTAACCAGAATAAATGTTGAATCTGTTCCAATATAATTTGCGCCTGCTGAAAAACTGAAAAATAACAGCAAACACGCTAGTTTTAGTTGTTTTGTAAGCATTTTCAAATGTATTGAAGGTTTCAGGCAGTTACCATTAGCCAAAAACGTTATCAAAATTCATTCCATAAATTAATTAAATTTCAACGCTCCAATTTTCCTGAAAGTGTTATCGTTACTGAATTATCAACCACACACACAATATCTAACTTCTTTTTCATTAAAAGTTTAGCTTAAAAAATGAAACATTTTTATGCTAAGTTCGAATAAGTGAATGTTTTTAGCCCAAAACGTTTTCAAAATTAAGCTATTGCAATAAAAAATGTTGCTATGAAAAAACGTATTACTTTTTTGCGGATACTTGTACTTTCTTTTTTAATTGTAGGCTTATCATCATTAACCCTGAAACTTGGAAAAGAAAAGTATGTACAGATTGATAAGAAACTCTTTGCATCGCGATACGAAGTCACAAACACAGAATTCAGAGAGTTCCTTTACAGTGTAAGAGAAACTGATAAGAATCAGTTTGAAAAACTTCAATACGATTCCTCACAATGGCTGAAAAAATTTCCTTATGCCTACAACGAACCTTTGCTGAACTTTTATCACTGGCATCCGGCTTATGACGATTATCCGGTGGTAAATATAACCCGCGAAACTGCCGAAGCGTATTGTAAATGGCTAAGTACAAAATATGACAAGAGTTTTAGGAAAAAATTTAAAAAAGTTCTTTTCCGTTTGCCAACAGAAAACGAATGGATAGCACTTTCGGGCGTAGGTAAAAACAAGTTACCATGGAGCGGAAATACAGCTTTTGAAAACAAAACAATCATGGCCAATATCAAAGCCCATCAAGGTACAAATAACGATGTCGACTACAAATTCGACGGAAATATTTACACTTCCAGAGTTGGAAGCTTTAAAGCCAATCAGTTTGGGCTATACGATGTTGTTGGTAATGCCTACGAAATAACTCAGTCGGGTGTTCAGAAAGGGGGAAGCTGGGACAGTTTTATCGAAGAATGTACCGCTGATCAAACCCAAAAGTTTGATTTACCAGATCCGAGAGTCGGTTTCAGAGTTGTAATGGAAGTTGTTGTAGAATGATTTATAAGCCATAATTTTTAGTGATTGATTAGACAGAAAGAACGGGCAAACCAACCCGTTCTTTTTTTGTTGTATTTTCAAATGATTAATATATGGAACGAAAAGTTATTCTTTACATTGCCATGAGTCTTGATGGTTACATTGCCAAAAAGGATGATAATATCGACTTTCTCACAACGGTAGAATCTCCGGGGGAAGATTATGGTTATTCATCTTTTCTTAAAAACATTGATACTGTAATCTGGGGACGTAGAACCTACGATAAAGTGCTTACTTTGAGCACTGAATTCCTTCATAAGGATAAAAAAGTATATGTGCTTTCACGAAGCAGATCCGGAACCGATGAAAATGTTGAATACATTTGTGATGTACAAACGCTTATTAACGACCTCCGTCAAAAAGAAGGTCTTGATATTTATTGCGATGGTGGTTCGGAATTGGTTTATGAATTATTGAAACATTCCATGATTGACCGGCTAATTGTCTCAATTATTCCTTATCTTTTAGGGAGCGGAATTAGACTATTCAGAGATGGGTTTCCGGAACAGAAATTAAAATTCAAACAGAGTGTTACCTATCCATCAGGTCTTGTGCAACTATGGTACGAAAAAACACCGGAAAAGGACAATTAGATTTATCCTTCCTTCATCATTTTCATTTTTCCTATTTCGAACTCATTTCGTACTTTTAGGTTTTTAGTGGAAAATAATTACCATGATAGAAAAAATTAAAAGTTCGGAGTTGATTCTTGTTATTTTCGGTGCTTCGGGCGACCTTACCGAGCGTAAGCTCATACCCGCCTTATACGACCTGAAATCTCAAAACCTTCTGCCCGAAAAGTTTGTAGTGCTCGGCGTTAGTCGTACCGAGATGACCGACAACAATTTTCGCGGGAAGATGAAAACTGCTATTCATGAGTTTCTGGATGATAAAGAAAGCATACAGGAAAAAGTTGTTAATGAGTTTATCCCCTCCCTGCACTACATCTCCATCAATACCTCAAGCAGGGAAGATTACGGTAAACTGCAGAAACGGTTGGAAGAACTGGACCGGCAGCATCAAACAAATGGAAATGTTTTGTTTTATCTTTCCACACCGCCAAGTCTATACGAAACAATTGTAAAAAATCTTGGATTTTACGGATTGAATAGACATGAGAAAGGTTGGCGACGCATCATCATTGAAAAACCTTTTGGCTACGATCTCGAATCGGCTAAAAAACTCAACAAGGAAATTCTTGAGATTTTTAACGAAGATCAGGTTTACCGTATCGACCATTACCTGGGAAAAGAAACCGTTCAGAATATTCTGGTAACACGTTTTGCGAACGGGATCTTCGAACCCATATGGAACCGGAACTTTATTCATCACATAGAAATTACCTCTTCGGAAGATATTGGTGTTGAAGGGCGTGGCGGATATTATGACGGCTCGGGCGCTATCCGCGATATGGTTCAGAACCACCTTTTGCAACTTGTTGGAATGGTAGCCATGGAACCTCCTGCTAATTCGGAGCCCTGGTCGATCAGAAACGAAACTTTAAAAGTTTTTCAATCCATAAGGCCACTCAGTAAGGACGACATCTACCACAATGTTATCCGGGGGCAATACATGGCTTCGAAAATCCGTGGAAAGGAAGTCAAAGGCTACCGCGACGAGGAAAATGTAGTTCATTGCTCCAAAACAGAGACTTATGTTGCCACGAAGTTTTTCATCGACAACTGGCGATGGAGCGGAGTGCCATTTTATATCCGCACCGGAAAACGTTTGCCCACAAAGGTTACAGAAATAGTGATCCATTTTCATCCTAGTCCTTTACGGTTATTTACAAAAGAGCAGGATAATTCAGTTTCGACTAATCAACTGGTTATCCGCATTCAACCTGATGAAGGTTTACTTTTCAAATTTGGAATTAAGGTACCCGGCGCAGGCTTTAAAGTAAAGGAAACTGCCATGGACTTTCATTATTCAAGTCTTGCCGAAGATCGTCTGCCCAGCGCCTACGAGCGCTTGTTACTGGACTGCATGCACGGAGACCCTACGCTTTACATCCGCGGCGATGCTGTGGAAGCTACCTGGGAAATTGTAACACCCATTATCGACGTTTGGAAGAATAACCCCGATTTTAAGCTTTTCGGATATCCTGCAGGCACCTGGGGACCCGATGTAGCCGACAGCCTTATTGAGGGACCGGTACGCTCATGGCGTTATCCTTGCCGCAATTTAACCTCCGACGATAGCTATTGTGAATTATAATACGTCTAAAATGAAAATCTATTTCCGGTCGAAAGTCCTTTCAACACCTCAGGAAACTGCCGATATGGTTGCCAAGGACTTCATCAGGTTCACCGATGAAATGTTTCGTTTCCGCGAAAAGCTTTATATCGCAGTATCCGGTGGTTCTACTCCCGACTTGTTTTTTGATCTCCTTGCCAATGAATACTCTCATGCTGTAAAATGGGAGAAACTTCATTTCTTTTGGGTTGACGAGCGTTGTGTACCTCACAATCATATCGAAAGTAATTACGGCAATGCATTCCGCAGATGCTTTTCAAAAGTTGGCATCCCGAAGGAAAATCTCCATCCGGTAATGGGCGGCGATAATCCTGTTTCGGAAACAGTGCGTTATACAGGAGATATCCTCTCGCATGTGCCTTGTATAAACGGATACCCAGCCTTTGACCTGATTATGCTGGGAATGGGTGAAGATGGCCATACAGCCTCAATCTTTCCAGGTCAGGAACAATTATTTAAGGTAAATTCAATCGTATCTGTTTCGGAGAATCCTATTAGCGGTCAGAAACGCATAACCTTGACAGGAAAGGTTTTGAATAATGCCGCCGAAGTAATTTTTGTTGTAACCGGTTACAAGAAAAAAGACGTACTTGAGCAGATTCTTACCCAAAAACCCGATGCGGCATATTATCCTGCATCGCATGTTAAACCTTTAAAAGGCCGTTTAAACTGGTACCTTGATCGGGAAGCGGCCGGAGGAAGACTGGAATTTTAGCTATGATTCTAATTAACCAAGCAAACTTGTTATCAATGAAACCACTCATGATTTTTTTGAGCATTAGCCTTCTCACTTTCTATTTCTCCAGGCTCACTGCACAACAAACCGAAAGTTATAAATTAGCTGGAGAAACCTTAAAGGCTCAAGCAGAAAAAATTCTGTATAAAAAAACTCCTCAAGAAGACATGTATTTATATCTTTTGCGACCTTTTAATAAAACCAAAAAAGCTTTACCTGCAATTGTCTATTTTACAGGCGGAGGTTGGGTAGAAGGGAATGTAGAAGGCCAAATACCAAACCCAGCATGGTTTCGCGATCAGGGTATAATAGGAATTTGTGCCGATTATCGCGTTAAAAAACGCCATGGAACAAGTCCATTGGAATGTATAGAAGATGCTAAATCGGCAATTCGTTATGTTCGTGAACATGCCAAGGAATTGGGGATCGATCCTGAAAAAATAATAGCGGCAGGAGGTTCTGCGGGTGGACATATTGCCGCATGTACCTTTCTCGACGGAGGAGAAGCTGTTTCAGAAAATCTCAGGATCAGTTCAAAACCAAATGCATTGGTACTTCATAATCCCGTTCTTGGAGAAGGTTTTGGAAGTGATTTCTTTAAGGAACATCCGGAGTTTTCGCCTATGCTGAATGTACGAAAAGGCTGGCCTCCAACGGTTTTATCCAATGGTACCAAGGATAATACCACTCCTCATGCATCGGCAATAAAATTTGAAAAACTTATGAAAGATTCAGGAAATTACTGCATGCTTATAACTATTGAGAATGCAGGCCATTCCTGCGACTGGCCGGTAAGCAATCCTAATTTTCTGCCCACAATGAATCAAATGTGGAATTTTCTGGTAAAACAAAAGATAGTTTCTCAACTTAAGTGAAAAACTATCTTTTTGAGGTTATTTTACTTTTCATCCCTTATCGCTCAAGAACTTGAAAAATCTGCTTGTCTTATGTTCTTTGGTTTCCTCCTGATATAAGAACTGTAAATTTTTCTCGTCAAATGTTGCAAAAAATGTCTCCCAGTCTGTTTCTTCCAGTTTTTCATCATCCTGGAATTTAATCCTCAGGAGACCTGCATGTTCCTCATCTTTTCCTTCTGTTCCTTTTACCAGTGCGGGTTTTCCGCCTCTTTCCTCCACCCACCTTTTAATTTCTTCGTGATCAGTAGTTGTTTTTGAGGAGATATCTGTTTTCGTTTTTGTTGCTTCCATAATTATATTTTTCAGCATTTGTTCAAAAGTCATACCTATATATTTATAGACTAAAAACAGCTCACACATCATATATTCAGATAATTAAAAACAGGAAAAACCATTTAACAAATACCTTAATGTAGAAATGAAGCCTCGGTTGAGAATCATTATTCGCACCAATTTAAAGTTGCTGGTAAAAATGAACCTCATCCATAACACCCGTAAAAAGAATACGTATATATCAACTTAACCTTTACTTTTTATCTATGAAGGATTTGACCAACCTGAAAGATACATTTCTGAAAGCTGGCATGAAACCAAGTAACATTGATTATGCGATAGATGCAGTTAATTACGGAACTGAAAAGGAATTAATCGCACAAATTCTACATCTGTTTATCGTAACGAAACCGAAGAAAACTCACACAAACTGATTGATGCCATTGTTGATGAAATAAAAGGGCCTAAAAAGAGAGTTATCAGCAATCCCCGATATTCTTCACTACAGCAAAAAATTTATACCGACTACATAAGTTCTTCAGACGAACGACTTCTTGAAATAGTTAATTCCGGAAAATATCGGGAAGAGGTGGTCGAAATTATAACTGACATTCTGGTTGAACGGAAGGTAATCACCCGTGAAACAAATTCAGATGATACAATCAGCACCAACCCTGTAATTGAAAAAAAGAGGAACAAAGCCTTAACTTTTTATCTGAATTTTATGCTCATAGCCAATGGTTTGGCCTTTATAATGAATTTGTTTTTATTTGCCAAAATAAAAGGTAAGAACAGCGGCGAAGAGCTTGTATTTTTTGCTTTTTCTGTTGTATGTGTGCTGAATATTATTTTTGTTAGGCAAATTTTCAAATGGAAGAAATCGGGTTTTAATAACATTGCCTACCTGGCTGTGATTATGTTTTGTATAAATCTGTTTTCAGGACTTTCTTTGGGGCGTTCTATACTCGGATTGATGGGTTTGCTCATTCTCTATGTGTTTCTGCAATTCGAAAAAGATGGCAAAAGTGCGTGGGATCAATTAGAGTAACAGAATCTTTTCAGATATTTAGACTTTGATTCAATAGTGGCCGATAAAAATCTTAATCAAAATAGCTGAAGACGATCAATGATGCACCCAAGTATGTTTAAGTATTGAAAAAAATTAGCTAAATCTTTGAAATTCTAGAAAAATGATAGCCTGATGGTTTCAGTTTACAATGATAACAAATCTTAATTGTGCGATAAAATAAACCTACAATCCGGACAAATACGATCAGATTTTTTTATGATTTGAAAAAATTACCTGAACTTTAAAGGTTCCTCAATGTTAAATTTCAAATAACCTTTAATGCTATGTATAATTTTATTGTAAATTTTCATTCAATTCTCCGTTGGGCGCTTGTCATCTTATTCATTATCACAATATTTTACGCCTTCTATGGAAAATCGCGAAACCTCGACTTTGAAAAAGTACGTAAACTGGCTTTCGCAACTCTTAATCTTTTACATATTCAGTTTCTTGTTGGTCTGATATTATATTTTATCAGTCCAAAAGTTGTTTTTAGTGGCTTGGCTATGAAAGCTCCACTAACACGCTTTTTCCTGGTGGAACATATCACTGCCATGTTAATTGGAGTTGCCATTGTTACAATAGGATATTCAGTTTCCAGGAAAGCAACTACAGAGTCTAAGAAATATAATAAATTGATAGTTTTTTACCTCATTGGTTCTCTGATAATTCTGGCAGCAGTTCCGTGGCCTTTTTACAATTTAGGAACAGGATGGCTGTAAAACACAATTAACATTAACTTATAATTAGTATTTTTAAGGAATTACATTACAACACTTCCCAATTATGTTTAAAGAAAAGGATATAGAACTGCTGACTAAAAAGGGTATAACAGAATCCCTTGTAAATGAACAATTAAACTATTTCAAAAATGATTTTCCGGTTTTGGATATAGCCAAACCTGCTACCATTGGCGATGGCATAAAACATCTGGACGAAAACGAGCTAAATGAATACCGCTCTGTATATGACAGTGAAAAGACTAACAAAAAAATTGTGAAGTTTGTACCAGCGTCAGGTGCAGCAACTCGTATGTTCAAATCGCTTTTTGAGTTTGTTGAAAGTAAAAATCTTAATCAGGATAGCGAAGAGGTACTCTTAAAATTAAATTCATTTGCCTTCTACAGTGAATTGAAAGAAATTCTTTTAAAAAGCGGGATTTCGCCCGAAGAAAAAGACAGGCCAGAGACTGCTCTAAAAATTATCGATACCATTCTGAACAGTTCAGGTCTGAATTATGGGAACCTTCCAAAAGGTCTGTTAAAATTTCATCTTTATAATGATGGCGACCGCACGGCTTTTGAAGAACATCTGGCTGAAGGAGTTCTTTATGCAACTGGGAAAGATAACAGAGTACACATCCACTTTACAGTATCGCCCGAGCACCGTGATGGCTTTGTAAGCCTCCTGGCCAAAGTGAAAGACAGGTTCGAAGCCCAATATAAGGTGAAACTTGAAGTTGATTTTTCGGAGCAGAAACCTTCAACCGATACCATTGCAGCCGATGGAAACAACGAACCCTTTCGCGACAAAAACGGAAATATTTTGTTTCGCCCCGGAGGTCACGGTGCTTTGCTCGATAATCTGAATGAAATTGATGCAGATATAATTTTCATAAAGAACATTGACAATGTAGTACCCGACAGTTTAAAGGAACCTACCATTCTTTACAAAAAAGCTCTGGCAGGTTTGCTTATCAGGTTGCAATCTCAAATTAACAGTTTTCTAAATGATCTCGAATCGGGTAATGCAAATGTTTCCGAAATAGTTGCTTTTATTGGGAAGAATCTTGGTTACACATTTAATAATAGCCTGAGTGAAGAGGAAAAGAAAAACAAAGCAAAGCAAATATTAAATCGTCCTTTAAGAGTTTGCGGAATGGTGCGCAATCAAGGTGAACCAGGCGGAGGACCCTTTTGGGTTAAATCGGAAGATGGCTCTTTGTCGCTGCAAATTCTTGAAAGCTCACAATTCAACTTCTCACTTCCCGAACATAAACGGGTATTTCAGGGTTCAACGCATTTTAACCCGGTAGATCTTATCTGTTCAACAAAAGATAAAAAAGGAAAACCGTTCCCGTTACACCAGTACCGTGACCCCAATACCGGGTTTATCTCTATCAAATCGAAAGATGGGAAAGAACTGAAAGCTTTGGAACTGCCCGGGCTATGGAACGGTTCCATGGCTTTCTGGAATACTGTTTTTGTAGAAGTTCCCGTTGAAACTTTCAATCCTGTAAAAACTGTTAACGATCTTCTTCGCCCGCAACATTTAGGATAAATAAACTTTGAATGATGTAAACGTTACGGCAATGAAAAGAATTCTGATCATCCTTTTTCTGACAGCACTTGTTAATCAAGTTGTAGCACAACGCTTTTTTTCAACAAGTGGAAAAGACATCATTGATCCAATGGGAGCTCCGGTTATTTTAAAAGGGATAAACCTGGGTAACTGGCTTGTGCCGGAGGGGTACATGTTTAAATTCAAAGAAACTAATTCGCCTCGCCTTATCAACGATCTCTTCACCGAGGTTTCCGGCAGCGAATTTACAAAGGAGTTTTGGGCGCACTATCTGGGTAATTACATTACTCAAAAAGATATCTCTTTCATAAAATCACTTGGAATGAATTCCATCCGGATACCATTTCATTATAAACTGTTTACTGATGAAGATTACCTAGGTTATGAACGTGGAATTGGCTTTGGTCTGATAGATAGTTTATTGCACTGGTGCCGCAAGGAAAAGCTTTATGTTATACTGGATATGCATTGCGCTCCATGCGGACAAACCGGGCAGAATATCGACGATTCCCATGGTTATCCGTGGCTGTTCGATGATGATGCTTGTGTTTCAAAAACGGCTCAGGTATGGAGAGATATAGCCCATAGGTACAAAAACGATCCCACTGTTATAGGATACGATTTATTGAATGAACCCATTCCGCACTTTTACGATACAGCTAAATTAAACCCCCGGCTGGAGCCAGTTTATAAAACCCTTGTAAGAGCTATACGAGAAGTTGATAATAATCACATTGTTTTCATAGGTGGTTCTCAATGGAATACCAACTTCAAACATTTGGGAACACCTTTCGATCAAAAATCAGTTTACACTTTTCACCGGTATGGGAGCGATACTACAGTTACAGCAATTCAGGACATTATCGATTTCCGGAATAAATACAATGTTCCCATTTGACTGGGCGAATCGGGGGAAAATACTGATGAATGGATTAACTCCTTCAGAAAAATGCTCGAAAATAACAATATAGGATGGTGTTTCTGGCCATACAAGAAAATGGAAGATACCCGGTGTATTGTTTCTTTCCCCAAACCAGCTTTTTACGACGAAATTATACATTATGAAAACGAACCTCATGAAGGATTTGAAAAGATGTTTCTCAAATTACCTCCAAAAGAGAATGCCCGAAGAGCTATGATGGAATTTGCCCGGTCAAGTAATTTCAAAAATTGTTCTCCAAATAAAGGCTTCATCCGTGCATTAGGAATCAATAAGGTTTACTGAAATTATCTTTCTGTAATTATAACTTTTGCAAAGCCTCAACTTTATTTATATTTATACCTTAATTTTTACCTAATGAACAAATGAACCATAAAATCCTGCTAGTTGACGATGAGCCCGATATCCTGGAATTTGTCAGTTACAACCTGAAAAAAGCCGGGTACGACGTAACTATTGCCAATAATGGAAAAGAAGCGGTTGCAAAAGCTAAAGAAATTAAGCCTCACCTGATTTTATTGGATGTAATGATGCCGGAAATGGATGGAATAGAAACTTGTGAGGAAATCCGTTCAATTCCCACTCTTAAGAGCACAATAATTGCCTTCCTTACAGCACGTTCCGAAGATTATTCCCAGATAGCAGGATTTGAAGCTGGAGGCGACGATTACATAACCAAGCCAATAAAACCTAAGGTTTTACAAAGTCGCATCAAAGCATTATTAAAGCGATTTGTTGAGCCGACTGCTGAAATACCGGTTGTAGTTGAAAAAGCTGTATCGAAGAATGAACTTATAATTGACAAAGAACGCTATGTTGTAATTAAAAACAACAAAGAGCTTACTCTACCCAAAAAAGAATTTGAACTGCTGGCTTTACTTGTCTCAAAACCCGAAAAAGTATTTACCCGCGACGATATCTTCACAAATGTTTGGGGTGATAATATTATTGTAGGCGACAGAACAATTGATGTACATATCAGAAAACTTCGTGAAAAGATAGGAAACCGGTATATAAAAACAATCAAAGGGGTTGGGTATAAATTTGTAGACTAATGAAATTACATCTTAATCTGAGGATTTCCACGAATGGTCCGTCACTATTCATCCTTAATTTAATGAATTTCGTCATATAGCGAGTTAAACTTCTATACCAATCAAAGTGCAAATTATCAATACCTTACCTATAACAATCGTTATAAATGCTTGAAAAATAAATTAAAAGCTTATAAAATTTTAATAAATTAGTCGATCATTAATGCCCAGATTGATAAGTTTTAACAGAAAAAATGAAAAAAGTAAATTTTCTTCTTATTCTTTTTTTGATAATTGTATCCGTTATTATCGTATCATTTTCTTTCTGGTATTTTAAACCCTCCCAAAAGTTTAACATTTTCATACTCGACAAAACTGTTACCGATTTTACTTACAGAGAGCATGCATCTTTTACATGGGTTTTAAGAAATAATAAAATAGTAACTCCAAATGGGAATCTATACCGGAAAGATCAGGATTATTATGGCTTTATACCGCTAAAGCCATCAGAAAAGGAAAAATACAAAATCAAAAGCATCCGTTTATTTGAGGTTCTCACATTATCCGATCAGTTGGATATGGTTTACTACACCGACAGCTACGGTGTTTTCAGCAGCGATTTTGCCGATTCGGGGGTTTACATTAAACCTTACCTTGTTTACGGAGGTCTGAACCAGAATGACTACCTTCTGCTTCGTGAAATGAAGCGAAAAAACAAACTTATTATTACCGAGTTTAATCTGTTAGGTTCTCCAACCTCCGATCTTATCAAGCAAAAAACACAGGAACTCTTCGATTTTAGATGGACAGGCTGGACTGGGCGATATTTTAAATCGTTGCAAAATATCTCAAAAAACCATATTCCAGCATGGATCATTAACTCCTATCAGAAAAATTATGGCAAAAGATGGGAATTCTCTAACCCAGGTGTAGTAATTGTAAATGAAGATGGCCGGATACTGGTATTGGAAGAAAATTCAACCATGAATACAGCAATTCCCGCCATAATTCCAACAGAAAATGCAATTGAAGAATATGGTTTGCCTCCATTTCAAAAATACGGATTTTGGTTCGACATCATTCAAACTTCTAAAAAGAATACCATCCAGGCATTTTTTAAATTAGATGTGAACGATTCAGGCCGTAAAATTCTAGAAGAAAACGGACTTCCAGCGAACTTCCCGGCAATTATAGAAAACACCACCGATTATAAATTCTATTATTTCTCTGGTGATTTTTCTGATCATCAGCCGGTTGATTGGCTGGCTCACTTTGGAGGCGTATCGGAGTGTATGAAAAAAATTCATACAGGATCAAATGGCACAAACAATGAATTTTTTTGGAATTTTTATGTACCTTTATTGAAAGGGATTCTTGAGAAAAATTTACACAAAAAATAACGGTAAAATCTGTTATCATGAGCACGAAGAGCTACAACCTGAGTTATCTGAAAGAAATATCAGGGGGAGATGAGGAGTTTATTTTGGATATGATACAAACGTTTATTGAAAATACACCTATAGAAATTGCAACTTTAAGAAACTATATTAAAGAAGAAAAGTGGGATCTTTTAGGAGAAAATGCACACAGGTTTGCTCCCAGTCTTCAATTCTTAGGGTTAGTATCCTTACGCCCTGTTATAAACCAAATAGAAGATTTTTCTTTCAACAGGAAAAATCTGGATCAGATTTCTTCGTTAATAGACAAACTCGATACAGAATGTAACTTAGTTTCAGAAGAACTTAAGAACGACTATAACCTTTAACTTTTCGATTATGAAAATATTGATTTGTGAAGATGATACAATGACTTTGAAAGCATTGGAACATAAACTTAAAAAAGAAGGTTACGAAATAATTTCAGCAAAAGACGGGAAAAGTGCATGTGATATACTTTCGGAACAAAAAGATATCGATCTGTTATTAACTGATCTTCACATGCCCGTTTTAAGTGGTTTAGAGCTGATCAGTTTTCTGCGAGGTAAGCTTCAAAGCAATATGCCCATTGTAATGTTGACAAGAGTTGGTTTGGAAGAAACAGTACTTCAGGCTTTTGAACTTGGCGCCGACGATTACATAACAAAACCTTTTAATCCCGACGAATTAGCTTTGCGTATAAAACGGTTGTTATTAAAAAGCAAGAACAGTTTATAATTTACATATGGTAAGATGTACCTTTTAATGAATAAGCGATTTATTCACTTGAGGTTTATTTTTTTTATTGTACTAATTACTTTTTTAAGCCTCGTCACCAGTTTACCAGCCTATACGGCTTCTGAAAAAGAACCAGGAGAAACTGCATTAAATCGTGAAAGGGTTTATGAAAAAAAAATTTTATGGGGCGAAAGATTCTACAGCCTCCATCTTAATGCACTTGCGCTTAAACAATTCGAAAAAGCAAGCAAAATAAAACCTGGTGCTTATTTCCCAAAATATAGAATTGAACAGCTTACTATAAGACTTAACCGGTCGCAAAACAAATTTGTAAGCGAATATATTTTCGACTTCAACAAGCCTGGTTTCCTTATTACTGCGCTTATTCTTGTTATCCTCTTCTCACTTACCTCGATGGTTATAGCTCTAGCTTCAGCCTTAATTAACCGGGATAACATGATGCGTACAGAGAAGAGGATGCAATACCTGAGAGAAGAATATCAGACAATGCTGGTGAATTATCTTTTCGCCACTGATATAGATAAAGAGTTTATTTCTAATATCAGAAAAATATCTTCAAAGAAATTTAACCGCCGGGTTTTGATTGACCAAATGATTGACCTCAGTATAACCCTTACCGGGGATGAAAAGGAACGACTAAAAAATTTATATCTGCTTCTTGGACTGGATAACGACTCACACCGAAAAGCCATGAACCGCAAATGGCATATTAAGGCAAAAGGATTCCGGGAACTTGCTTTTATGAACATCCCCAGCGCAAATAAAGAAATTAAACGATGCCTCACATCACGGAACGATATTCTCAGAATGGAAGCCCAATTTGCAATGATCAGGCTTTATCCTGACAATGCGTTTGAATTTCTTGATAACTTAAAAAAGGAATATACTCTTTGGGAACAGTTAAACGTTTACGAAACCATTACTTTTCACCAGCTCAACCTTCCCAATTTTGATCATTTACTTAAATCGGCAAACGAATCCATTGTAATGTTTTCGCTTCGAATGATCAAAATATTTCAGCTCCGAAAGACATTTAATGCAATGCTGGAATTACTTTCCCATAAAAGTGCCGAAATACGGCATATGACTATTCATGTGATGGGATCTCTAAAAATACATGACTGCCTGCCACATCTAAAACGCATTTATAAAACTGAGACCTACGAGAATTGCGTGGAAATCATAAAAGCAATAGCAAGTATAAACGACGAAAGCATGTTAGGTTTTCTGAAACTTGTTCTGGATAAGGAAGATGACGTTCAACTCCAAATTGAAGCGGCTATGGCTATAAATAAGCTTGGAGTAAAGGGCTCAGATACTTTGAGCAAACTTCTTACATCCGATTATAAGAACTATCAGATTATAGTGAAACACGTGCTTGATAAACGAATTAATTGATGGACATTTTTTTTGATATACTATCCTACATTGTAAATAACTTTATACTTGGGTTAACCATTGTAATTTTTTCATCCTATTTAATCCTTGCACTGGTTTCGGCCATTGCGCTCCGCAAATATTTAAGAAAAAACAGCTTTATCGATTATAATAATATAATCCTCGCTCCTGTTACTCCATCGATATCGGTTATTGCACCAGCCTACAACGAGGAAAAATCCATTGTTGACAATATACGCGCATTGCTGGCTCTATACTACAACAATTTCGAAGTAACGGTAGTTAACGACGGAAGCACCGACAATACATTTAAGACAGTTATAGAAGCTTTTGATATGGAGCGGGTAAATTACTTTTTCGACTATCGGATTCCTTGTGAAAGAATCAGAGGAATTTACAAGTCGAGGAACCGTTCATTCAAAAAGTTAACATTTATTGATAAAGTAAACGGAGGAAAAGCCGATGCCCTGAATGCCGGTATCAACATATCAAAGAATCAGCTTATTTGCAGTATCGATGTAGATTCTATTATGGAACCCGATGCACTTTTGAAACTTGTGAAACCTTTTATGGAGGAAGGAAACAAAAAAGTCATTGGTACAGGTGGAGTAATCCGAATTGCAAATTCCTGCCAGATAGAAAATGGGCAGATTAAACGAATCCACCTGCCGCGGAAGTTTCTTCCACGTGTACAGGTTCTTGAGTATACCCGGGCCTTTTTAATGGCCCGTATGGCCTGGGGAAAATTAAACGGGTTGCTGCTTATATCGGGAGCATTGGGAATGTTTGATAAAGAAACAGTAATCAAATGCGGAGGTTACAGTACAAGCACCGTTGGTGAAGATATGGAACTTGTGGTACGTATGCGAAGGTATATGGCCGAACAAAAGCAAAAATACGAGGTTATCTATATTCCCGATCCGCTGGTTTGGACCGAAGTCCCTTCAACACTTAAGGTTCTGGGCCGACAGCGAAACCGGTGGACAAGAGGTACCATGGAAACCTTGTTTAAACATAAAGTTTTATTCATGAACCCACGGTATGGAATCTTCGGGATGCTTGGATATACTTATTGGCTTTTGTTCGAATGGATGGCCCCTGTGATCGAATTTCTGGGATTACTCTATTTTACCTTGCTGGTGATATTTGACCAGCCCAACTGGTATTTTTTCCTTTTATTGTTTGTATTCGTTTATACTTTCGCTGTTTCTCTGAGCACCTGGGCTTTGCTTTTCGAAGAATTAACCTATCATAAATACGAAAAGCGCCGTGATGTTTTGAAATTATTCCTTACAGCCTTAGTTGAACCCATATTTTATCATCCACTCACCGTTTTTTGGGCAGTGCGGGGAAACATCGACTACATGCGCGGAGTCCGTTCGTGGGGTAAAATGGACCGGGTTGGATTTCAGCATACCAAGGGAAGGATATAAAAAAAACCGCTGAACAGAAATGCCAGCGGTTTTAGTTAATGCTCAATATTTTTACTTGAAATTATTCTCAATTAAATTTCCAAGCTTGGAATATCTTTCATAAAGTGCTTTGTACTTTGCTGCATTAGCAGGTATTGGCTTATACTCGGTTTCGAAGCCATTCCCCATAGCTTTCTGAGCGGCCTCTACATCAGGATAAACTCCGGCTACTACAGCGGCTGCCATTGCCGATCCCAACGCGCAGGCTTGTTCGCTGCGTGCGACAAGAATGGGCATATTTAAAACATCGGCTACGGTTTGCATAACGAAAGTTGATTTTTTTGCAACTCCACCTAAAGCAATTACACCATCAATGCGAACACCTTCATCAATAAAGCGGTCCACAATTTTCTTTGCACCAAAAGCAGTAGCTTCTACCAATGCTTTAAAAATTCGTGGAGCATCCGATCCAAGATTGAGGTTTGCAATTACGCCTTTCAGGTTTTGATTCGCATCGGGAGTACGGCGGCCATTCATCCAATCGAGTGCTAAAACACCTGTTTCTTCTATAGGAAGCTTTTCAGCCGCTTTGGATAACTCGGGAATGAGGCTATCGGCAATTTCTTTTAAAAGTTTTTCACGTGTAGCATCATCAACCAGGGTCGATTTGCTTAATATTTGCTCCGTTGGCCACAGAAGAACCTTCCTGAACCATGCATAAATGTCGCCAAAAGCACTCTGACCGGCTTCCATACCCATCATTCCAGGAATGATAGAGCCATCTACCTGTCCACAAATACCTTTGATGAGTTTATTGCCAACTTCTGCAGTAGGCGCTATTAACATGTCGCAGGTTGAAGTCCCCATAACCTTGCTAAGATAATAAGGTTTAATTTCTCCGCCTGCAGCTCCAAGATGAGCGTCGAAAGCTCCTACACCAATAGAAACATTTTCAGTGAGCCCTAATTTTTGAGCCCATACCTTAGAAATCTTCCCAACAGATATATCGCAGGTATAAGTATCGGCAAACAAATTATTCCGAACACCTTTTAGAACCGGATCAAGCCTTACAAGAAAATCCTCAGCAGGTAATCCGTTCCAATCGGTATGCCACATCGCCTTATGACCGGCAGCGCAACGACTTCTTTTCATACCAATAGGTTCTGTATTGCCTGTTAAAACAGCAGGTATCCAATCACAATGCTCAACCCAGGAAAAAGAGGCTTTACGAACTTTTTCATCTTCTCTTAAAACGTGAAGTATTTTAGCCCAAAACCATTCGGACGAATAAATTCCACCTTCGTATTTGGTGTAGTCTACCCCACCCCAGGTTCTGGCCAATTCGTTAATCTGATCTGCTTCTTTAACTGCAGTATGGTCTTTCCACAATACAAACATGGCATTGGGATTCTCTTCAAACCCTGGCGTCATGGCAAGTGGTATACCATTTTTATCTACCGCAATAGGAGTGGATCCTGTGGTATCAACTGAAATAGCCACCACATTGGCGCCTGCACCTGCCGGAGCTTTGGCTAAAGCTTGTTTTATTGAAGTCTCGAGACCTTCAAGGTAATCCAATGGGTGCTGACGAAACTGATTTTGAGTTGCATTGCAATATTTTCCAGCCTTCCAGCGTGGATATTCAAAAACAGCGCTACCAACTTCTTTACCGTTGGCGGTATCAACAATGATCGAACGAACCGAATCGGTTCCGTAATCAACTCCAATTACAAATTTTGTATTACTCATAATATTATAATGAATAAGGCTGTAGGCTATAGGTCCCGATAGCTATCGGGACAGGCTTTAGAAAAAAGAATCTTCTCCCTAAAGCCTATTAGCTAAAAACCTAAACAGCTAATTAGAAATTATTTTTGTCCGTAATAAGCATTAGGTCCGTGCTTGCGCATGTAATGCTTGTCGAGCAAGTATTGATCGATGCCTTTTACATCGTTCATAGTGAGTGTGTGATGCGCCATTTTGGATACCTGCTCCAGAACCACGGCATTGTGAACGGCGTTGTGAGCATCGGTTCCCCAGGAAAAAGGACCATGCCCGTTAACAATCACCGATGGGATTGCCAATGAGTCGATATTCCTAAAAGCTTCTACTATAACATTTCCAGTTTCCACTTCGTAACTTTCCTGAATTTCTTTTTCAGTAAGTTTACGGGTACAGGGAATGTCTCCATAGAAGTAGTCGGCATGCGTTGTTCCCAGGGCTGGAATGGGAATTCCAG
Source organism: Bacteroidota bacterium (assembly GCA_023429135.1). Taxonomy (GTDB): domain Bacteria; phylum Bacteroidota; class Bacteroidia; order Bacteroidales; family JAAUTT01; genus JAAUTT01. Next base: position 53,639 of record JAEYWD010000007.1, read on the forward strand.
CTTGAGCCCAGCTCGTTGCCCATTCAGAATGAGTATGCACAACTCCACCTACTTTGGGAAAAGCTTTGTAAAGAACAAGATGGGTTGGAGTATCGCTTGAAGGTTTATATTTTCCTTCCACCACTTTCCCGTCCATGTCAACAATTACCATGTCCTCCGGCTTCATGTCGTCATACGACACTCCGCTGGGTTTGATGGCAATAAGTCCTTTTTCACGATCTATGCCACTTACATTTCCCCAGGTAAAAATGACCAGGCCATATTTTACAAGGTCGATGTTCGCCTTAAAAACCTCTTCTTTCAGTTGCTCGAGCATCGCTTTTACCAGAAATAAATATAGAATAAAGCACAAAATATAACAACCCCTGCGGAAGCAACCACATCCCATACATTCCAGCTTTTCCTGATCAGAGCTTTGTAGTCTTTTGAGAAAGTAACAAACTCAACCTGTTTTGGAGTAGGTTTGGGAGTGAAGAAGGATACAACAACCATCATCAGTATGATAAATACAAGCAACCATATCTCAAAAATAAGCCAGTTTGTCTGCCAAAACCACGTTGTAGTTTCCCAGTACCATCCTGTCATTACGTCTTTACCACTATTCGTAAGGATGTTAGTCAATAGACGCACCATACCAATAATAAAGCCCACTATCATACCAAATTCACCTGCTTTAGGTGTAATTTTTTTGGAGAATATACCCATTACAAATACTGCCACCATAGCCGGCGCTAACAACGATTGAATGTCCTGAAGATATCCATATAGCCCTTTATCAAAGCCCTTCATCACAGGTATCCATGCAATACCAAGTATCACAACTACAACCGTCGCAATACGGCCTATCATAACGTACCTTGCCTCACTCTTACCTTTAAACAAAGGCTTATAAAAGTCTTCGGTAAACAAAGTAGCACAGGAGTTAAAGAATGCCGCCAAAGAAGCAACTAATGCTGATATAAAGCCAATTGTAACAATACCTTTCACACCGACAGGTAAAACAAATTTAACCATTGAGCCAAAGGCTGTATCAGAGTCTTCTAAAGAAAAACCGCTCCCGGGACGAGCTGCCAGCGCGGCAGCTATCATACCTGGTATGAGAAACATGAATACTGGTAATAATTTGAAATAACCAGCGGCAATTGTCCCTCTACGTGCACGTTTCATTACAACATCATTAGCCTCGCCTTTAGATTGGCCGAGTACACGTTGAACAATGTGCTGGTCGGTAGCCCAATACCACAAGCCGATAATGGAAGCTCCAATAAACACCCAAAAACCAGGATACGCATCATACATGGGATCACCTGTTTCGAAGTGAAACACGTGGTTTGTACCGTAAGCAACCCCATCTTTTCCAACATTTAAGGTTTTAGCATGTTCAATCATTGCAGTCCAGCCATGAGCAATATTACCATCTCCAAGCGCAGCTAACCCCATGAAAAGCACAAGAAATGATCCAAGGATAAGTATTGGTGTTTGTATGGCCGATAGAGTCATTACACCTTTCATTCCTCCTAAGACGGTAAAAATCCCTGTTAACACAATTAAACCGATTGCTCCATACCAAAATGGCAAGCCAAGAAGGCTTTCCATAAAAATACCTCCTGTAAACGCGGTTACACTAACTTTAGTAAGTATGTAGGCTATAAGAGTGATAATAGAGAGCCATGAACCTGTGGTAGGAGTATATCGGTTCTTTAGGAAATCGGGCATAGTGATGATTTTTCCCAGTTTATTATTCATAAGCTGGTAGAATGGTACAAAAAGCCACCCCAAAATAAGAATCATCCATCCTTGCATTTCCCAGTGCGCCATACCTACACCAGATTTTGCACCTGTTCCTGCCAGCCCTACAAGGTGTTCCGAACCTATGTTTGCAGCAAAAATAGCTGCTCCGATGATATACCATGGTTCGCCTTTACCAAACAGATAGTCTTCGCTGCTGGCACCCTGAAGTGTCCTTTTATGCTTTTGTATTGACCGCCAAACCGCCCAGGATATGGCCAGTATGCCCACGGCCATGATGAGCCAGTCGAGCCAAATAAACTCACTTGAAGTCCAATTCATTGAATTAGTTAATTAAGAGTTAGTTACAAATTAAGTGTAAAATTTATACTTAATTCAAAAGTATAAATATTTTTTATACAAAAAACATTTCTTTTAAAAACCTTGAAAAATTTAACTAAATACCGAATTCTTCAGTTGACGAAACCTTAATTAGATTATCTTTTTTAACCTTGAAATGAAATAACAATCCCTTTTCAGTATATAAAAGATATTTTTCTTTATTGAATTTGTAATAAAAAGCGCCCTTTTTCGATGATTCCTTTTCTTTTTCGTCGAGTTTATCAAGAAGGCCTATTTCGAGAATACGTTTGCGGAAGTTGCGCTTGTCGAGTTGCTCCTGGTTAATAGCTTCATAAAGATTCTGGAGTTGGGGCAGGGTAAATTTCTCGGGTAAAAGTTCGAATCCGATAGGTTTGCGCACAATTTTACTGCGAAGGGTAGCCAAAGCCTTATTTACCATTTTGTTATGATCGAAGATTAGTTTGGGTACATTATTTATCGATACCCACTGCGCTCCATGAGCCTCAGCTAATTTACGGTCGTTCTCGTCAACTTTAATAAGAGCATAATACGTAACGGAAATAGTCCTTTCGCCCGAATCGCGGTTAACATCTCCGTAAGTATAAAGCTGTTCCATATAAATATCGTTCAGTCCCGTGAGTTGATGCAGGATTCTTCTTGCGCCGTCGTCGAGACTTTCGCTTTTATCGAGGAATCCTCCCATAAGCGACCACTCTCCCTTAGCTGGTTCGAATTTTCGCTTCAGTAAAAGTAGCTTTAACTCACCACCTTCAAACCCAAAAATAATGCAATCGAGTGCAACATAATGCTTGTCGTAATTCGAATAATAATTTCCCATAGTAATAAAGTGCCTTTTTTACACTAAAAACGTGCTAAGGTAATACAAATATGACTAAATCAAAGTTTTAAATTTAAAAAAAGCCATCCGAAAACAGATGGCTTTACTAATACTTATTAACAGTTTAAGGCAGTTTAAATATCTGAATGTTTCTGAAAACAACTTCATAACCTTCCGACTCCAGGCAGATATAACCTTTCTTGCGATCGACCTTTACACCATTTACAAACTTACCGTTTACGGCTAGTTTAATAGTACCGTCAACGCAAACAAGATCGTAGGCGTTCCATTCGCCTTTGCCTTTACAACGGAATTCTACAGGAAAGCTTTTATTCCCGTTTGGATTATCGGCAACGATTGGCACTCCTCCCATGCCGAACATTTCTCCATGAACACGGGCTTCGGGCGGAGCTACACCGTCTTTTATATTCAGCTTTATAAAATCGAGTTCGAGCATTTGAGCTTCCACTCCGTCTGGTAAACCTTTAGGGCCAGGTTCAGCTTTGCTCCAAACAAAAACTCCCGAGTTTCCTCCGGCTACATTGTGTTTCCATTCCACATGCAACACAAAATTCTCGTACTCATTTTTTGTGCGAACAACGCCAATAGGATTACCAGTGCAAATCAACTCTTTGCCCTGAACTTTCCAGGTATCTCCTTTGGTACTCACCTGAAACCATTGTACAGGCTGTGCTTTCGCTTTCTTACCAGTAATTACTGATGGTAATACCTCTCCAAAGGTAAATAATGGTTGTTGTGCCAAGACTCCACCAACAATCAGAACCATAAATATTACGGCACTGTATATTCTCTTCATGCAAAAAGTTTCTTACTATTTCACTAAAAACTTGTGAACACAGCAATGCTCATACACTTCGCCTGGTTTCAGAATGGTTGTGGGAAAATGTGGCTTATTTACTGAATCGGCAAAGTGTTGAGTTTCCAAACAGAATGCCCATCTTTTCCCATACTTCTTACCACCTTTTCCTTTTTCGCCATCAATCCAGTTCGCTGTATAAAGTTGGACGCCAGGCTGAGTTGTGTACACTTCCATTACCCTTCCCGATGCAGGATCGCTTGCAACGGCAGCTAACCCCAAGGTTCCCATGCGATGGTTTAAAACAAAGTTGTGATCGTAACCCACACCGAATTTAATCTGTTCATAAGAATCCTTTTCAATGTCGGTTCCGAATTTCTTTGCCGATGTAAAATCCATAGGAGTTCCTTTTACTGAGAGTATCTCACCAGTTGGAGCGCTGGTTTCGTCAACAGGGGTAAAGAAGTTGGCATTTATTTGCAATTCCTGGTTGTATATATCGCCTGAACCTTCGCCAGCAAGGTTAAAATACGAATGGCTTGCCAGATTGAATACTGTTGTCTTATCAGTTGTTGCTTTGTAGTCGAGACGAAGTTCGTTATCGTCGGTGAGCGTGTAGGTAACTGCTACATTTACATTTCCGGGATATCCTTCTTCACCGTCTTTCGAAAAATAGGTAAGTTCAAGCTTTGAAGCCGAAGCGCTTTTCACGTCCCAAACAACTTTGTCGTAACCTATTTTACCACCATGGAGATGATTCGGACCGTTATTTACAGCCAGCGAATAATCTTTCCCTTCGAGTGTAAATTTACCTTTGGCAATGCGGTTGGCGCAACGTCCAACAATAGCCCCCATGTAGGGACCGTTACCATTTATATATTCGGCAATGCTATCATAACCCTGAACTATGTCGGCAAAGTTGCCTTTTTTGTCGGGCACAAAAATGCTCACGATAATAGCTCCGTAATTTGTGATCTGGGCAACTACACCATTCTTATTCTTTAAGGTATACAAAGCTGTTGCTTTGCCATTATGGGTGGATTTAAATGCTTCTTCTTTAATTATATTCATCGTAAATGATTTTTAGATTAAATGAAAAGAGGCTTACCAAATCAAATATACGTATTTACGTAACTGATTCAGAAGCCTCTTCCGAGAATATTGTTACAGGTCTACTTTAACAGAACCTTTTGCGCGGATAAATAATTTGTGGCATGAACCTTTGCCATAAACATGTTCGAGCGTCGAAACATATTTATCGAGCAGGTTCTGGGGAACGAAAGCCTGGATGGTACCGGCAAAACCGCCACCATGAACACGCCATGCGCCTTGTCCTTTTAATACCATTTCGCTGAGTGCCAATGCAAGTGAAACTCCCTGTTCGCGAACATTGTTCACAGGGAAAATATTCTGGTTGTACATATATGAGCTGTAGCCCGATTCGATAACCATGTTGAGGAACGATTTGAAATCGTTTTTCTCGAGGGCTGCAACCTGGTCAACAACACGCTGGTTGTCGCCTAGGAAATGGTAAGCACGAAGTAAAGCGCGATCGCCAACTTTTTCACGAATTTTTGGAGCAATGTCAACAACTTGTTCCAGGGTAACCTGGCGAAGTACTTTTTTGCCCAACTCACCTGCTACAGCCTTCATATCGGTTGGCAAGGAAGCATATTCGTCGTTGAGATCGGCATGATTTCCACCAGTATCGGTAATTACAAGGGCAAATCCAGTTGCTACGAAATCGAAGTTCACTTTTTTAACGACAGGCTTGGAAGGATCTTCGAAATCGATGGTAATTAAACCACCCATAGCGCAGGCTGTCTGGTCCATTAAACCACAAGGTTTGCCAAAGAAGTTGTTTTCGGCATACTGACCGATAATAGCATTCTGAACAGGATCGAGTTTACCATCGTTGAAAAGTTCGCTGATGATAGCTCCTACCATCACTTCAAAAGAAGCGGAAGAACTTAAACCAGAACCTTTTGGAACGCCGCCATCAATACAAGCATCGAAACCACCAATTTTATATCCCAGTTCTTTTAAACGGGCGCTCACACCGCGGACCAGTGATTCGGAAGTATAGAATTCGCTTTTATCGGGAGTTAATTTATTAAGATCTACAACAATTTTCGGGTATCCAACCGATTCGATGGTTACAATATTAGTATTGTTTTTAGCTGCAACGGCAACGTTATCCATGTTTACGGCACCTGCCAGAACACGTCCGAAGTTATGGTCGGTGTGGTTACCACCAATTTCGGTACGACCGGGAGAGCTGAAAACCTCTGCTTCATCTTTATTGAAAGCGGATTGAAACTTCCTGAGCAGGTTGGTATAGCGGTCAGCCTGTTTTTGCAAAGTGGCTTCGTCTTTACCATAGAGTTCGTAAAAGGCTTTATTCTGACCTTTATTGATTGCAGAGATAATTGAATCTATTTTTCCCATTTTGATAGTTGTATTTAAAATTGATGAAAATGCAATATTAAAAAATTATCGTTACCACTTACTCATTGTTCATAAATATTAAGTGTAAATTAAACAATGATTATGTTAAAATTCAGGATCATCACATTAAAACAGCTTATACAAAAGTTTGTTGCCACTAATTTCCCGGCTGATAATCGAACCAGTCAAAATAAGCCGGAGATTTAGTGACTTTCCCATTGCCACTGCAATACAATCCCAGGTAAACGCCAGTAAATCCACCAGCTACTTCCGACGACAGAAACTTTGTTTCCACGGTTCCCATGATTACTTCGTCCTTTAAACCTTCTTTAAAGCTGAATGTATAATTTGTAGGTTCCCCCTTAACTTTTAAAAGGATTTTAGGTGTGGATACCTGAATCTTTTTCTCGATGTGATTTATCTGGCCCAACTTATATTTGAGCACCACAAAGAATTTATTATCCTCATTTTTCATGCAAAGATCGTAATGATGCTTCTCGTCCATAAAAACAGAAAGCCCAGCTTCGTCGTTAACACCGGCATTTTCAAAAGTCAGGGGAGTTGTGGCTTCAAAACTGTGATGCTGCTGGCGTCGTCCAACAAAAGTAGGACTGGTAACATCGTTGAGTGTTACTTCGGAACCTTTTATAGTAAGAAAACCCGCCTTCTGTGTAAGACTATAATTAGCTTCCACAGGATTTCTGAGGAAATTCCAGTACGGTTGAAATACAGATTTTTCAAAATCATCTCTGCCGCTTTGTGGTTCTGCTTTCTTATTGTAGAATGAAGGAACTTTGGTAACAACGCTTGCGGTATCCTGATCGTTCATGTATGGCCAACCATCATTATTCCATTGAATTGGCATCAGAAAAGTTTCGCGGCCCAGATGATGGAAATTACCACCAACAGGACGGAATGCAAGAAATACCATCCACCAGGAGTTATCGTGTGCCTGAATAATATCGGCATGACCTGTTCCCTGAATGGGGCTGTGCTGACCATGCCGGGTACGGTGGGTAATAATAGGATTATCGGGATTACTTTCATAAGGTCCCCAGATACTTTTACTGCGGGCAATAGTCTCCATGTGGCCATATTCGGTTCCACCTTCGGCAATCATCAGATAATACCAGCCGTTCAGCTTATAAATATGCGGCGCTTCGGGGTAGCGACCTCCGGTTCCGGTCCATATTGTTTTTATGTCGCTCAGGATCTTACCGGTTTTGATATCAATTTTCGATAACACAATACTTCTGTCGCCCGTGGATGTAAAGTAAACATCTCCATTGTCGTCGAAAAAGATGGTAGGATCGATGCCTCCCTGTTTTACCCAGATGGGCTCGCTCCATTCACCGGCGGGATTGGCAGTAGTAACGTAAAAATTGCCACCGCCCGAAACGTTTGTGGTGGTCATATAAAAGATACCATTATGATAACGTATGGTTGGCGCATAAATTCCCCCCGAAGTGCGTGCCCCATCGAGTGGTAACTGCGATTTACGGGTGAGGCAGTTTCCAATCTGTGTCCAGTTTACAAGGTCCTTACTATGAAATACCGGAACACCGGGGAAATACTGAAAAGTACTTGTTACTAAGTAATAATCGTCGCCATTACGACAAATGCTGGGATCGGGGTAAAAACCCGGAATGATAGGGTTTTTGTAGGTATTATCCTGAGCCAGGACTGCTAAAACCAGAAGGAGGTCAATAGTTAATAGTAAAAAAAGTTTTTTCATGGATATCATTTTGAGGCTAAAATAAGGAATTAACGGAAAGAAAACATCAGAAAATACATTTTGCTTTTCAGTACCTCAATTCCTTCTCAACTTATATTACTTCCTTCGTTCTCCTTTCGTTGTTCCTTCGTTGTTCCTTCGTTTAAACTATTTTCCTCCGGTTGATAAACTAAAACCTTCGTCTCTGAATTTCGTTATAAAATTCTCCATATAATCTTTACTTTTGTATTTTATATTTATTTATGGACGATATACAGAGTTTAAGGGAAGCACTCAAACAATCACCAAATAATATCCCTTTAAAAATATTACTTGCCGAAGCGCTTATCAAAGCTGCCTTGTTCGACGAAGCCGAGCAGCAGATGAAAGACGTACTGGTAGGTCAGCACGATCACTTAAAAGCTAACATTCTATTGGCGCGAATTTTCTTTTTACAGAAAAAATACTCCACAGCATTGGTAATACTGGAAGGTTTGGTCGAACGCATCGACTCGAACCCCGAAGTCCTGCTTCTTTATGCAAAAGCTTTGTTTAAGGAAGGTGCAAAAGAACAGGCCCGAACCTATTACCAGCGGGCTTTACAAATTAATTCTGCGTTTGCCGACGAAGAAATGGATAACGAATTCCGTTTACGACAATACGAAAAAGGTTCCGGCAATAATGACGAAGATGAAGATTGGGATGAAGACGACAACATCAAAAAATTTGAGAAACCTTCCATCAATTTTTCACATGTTGGCGGAATGCAATATGTAAAAGAGCAGATTGAACTGAAAATTATCAATCCGCTCAAATTTGCCGATCTTTACAAGGCTTACGATAAAAAAATTGGCGGTGGTATTTTGTTGTACGGTCCTCCGGGATGCGGAAAAACCTATATTGCCAAAGCAACAGCCGGCGAAATCAATGCAAATTTTATCAACGTGAGCATTCACGATGTTTTTGATATGTGGCTTGGATCCTCGGAACAAAAGCTTCATGCTTTCTTTGAAACCGCTCGTAAAAATGCTCCCTGCGTGCTGTTTTTCGACGAAATTGATGCTCTGGGCGCCAATCGTAACGATATGAAAAACCATGCCGGAAAGCACGTAATCAATCAGTTTCTGAGCGAACTCGATGGTGTGGCATCCAACAACGACGGTGTTCTGGTACTTGGCGCCACCAACGTACCCTGGCATCTTGATCCGGCATTCCGCCGCCCAAACCGTTTCGACCGTATCATTTTCGTTCCGCCTCCCGATGTAGAAAGCAGAAAAAGCATTCTCGAAATACTTTTGCAAAAAAAGCCTGTGAATTCTATCGAGTATTCAGCATTGGCAAAAAAGACAGCCGATTATTCCGGAGCTGACTTAAAAGCGCTGATCGATATTACAGTTGAGGATAAGCTCAAGGAATCGTTTTCGAGCGGTGTCCCCACTCCTATCGCCACCAAAGATCTTGTAAAAGCACTGGACAAGCACAAGCCAACTGCCGTAAAAGAGTGGTTTCAGGCTGCCAAAAACTATGCACTATATGCAAACGACACCGGTTTGTACGACGATATTGCCAAATATTTAAATCTGAAGTAACGCCTTATGCCCAATGATTCTCAACTAAGAGCACAATTCTATATTAACTCGCGCCGGTTCGACGAGGCCGAAAACCAGTTAAAACAATCGCTGGCTCAAAATCCTCACGATGCCGAAACATTAAACATGTTGGCATACTGCTGTCTGATGCAGAACAAAAACAAGGAGGCGCTTCAGCATATCGAAAATGCTATTGGTCAGGATCCGACCAATGCCCGGCATTTCTATATCCGGGCTTTTATAAAATACGACGACAGCAATTATAAAGAGGCTGAAACCAATATTCTCGAAGCGCTGGCACTCGACTCGGTTGAGCCTGAATATTTCTCACTGCTTGCGAATATCAGAATTCACACGGCTCGTTTTAAGGAAGCCCTGGAAGCGGCAAACAATGGTTTGTCAATCGATGCTGAAAACCTAGCCTGCTTAAATGCCAGAACAATTGCCCTGCTGAAAATGAAGAAAGCCGATGCTGCTTATGCAACCATCGAAAAAGCGCTGGCTTACGATCCAAACGACAGTCATACCCATACCACCTTCGGTTTTGCATTGCTCGAAAACGGAGAGTCAAAACTCTCGCTTGTGCATTTCAGAGAAGCATTGAGGTTGAATCCATCTAACGAATCGGCCCGTCGTGGTATTATCGAAGCCATGAAATCACGATATCTTGTATACCGGCTTTTTCTTCAGTATGCCTTCTGGCTCTCGCGTCTAAAAGGAAACTTTCAATGGGGATTTATTATCGGGTTGTATATACTTATCCGCATTATCGATTCGGTTGCAAGTTCCAATCCCGGAGCAGCTCCGTTTCTTTATCCTGTAATCTATCTTTATGCCTCGTTTGTTGTATTTACCTGGCTAATCATGCCAATTTCGAATCTATTTCTTCAGATGAATAAGTTTGGAAGGTTTGCCCTGAATAAAACAGAAAAAAACTATGCCAAGATTATTGGAGTGTTACTGGTATTGGCTTTGATTAATTTAGTCGGATTACTAACGACAAGGTTTGCCTTCTTTTTCGATTTGACTGTTTTAAGTGTAACACTTTGTTTGCCACTGGCAGCAATGCAGCATATCGAACGTAAAAATCACAAGCAGATAATGTATCTGGTGGTTGCCTTTATGATTCTGGTAGGATTAAGCATGGCTGCCTTCTCGATGCTGGGAAGAGCCAACGGGCAGTTATTTATGATTTATATATTCTCTGCGCTTGGCTCTCAGATTTTAGCAAATTACTATTTATCAAAACGCTGATATGAATTTGTCGCAAGTCAAACCATTTTTCGTACGACATTCAAAAAAAATCAAATATATACTGCTGAGCCTGTTGGTTCTGTTTGTAATCTTTTTTGCTGTTCGGACTCAGGTCTTAAAAATGATGTTTTCAAAAGTTCAGGAGAAATTAAGCAAAGAATATTCTCTTGATCTTCAGGCAGATAAAATTGGCTTCTCAGGATTTAAGACCATTACCTTTCATGGTATGAAGGTAGATTTCGACAGCAGTACAATTTTATTCATCGATACACTTCGGGTAAATCCCAGGATATTTCCCCTATTTGCAGGCCGGATTCTCTTTAAGGAGATTGATGTGAGAGAAGGGAAATTTGATTTCGACATCAAAAAACTCCGCAAAATACGGAAGGCCAATACTGCTCCAATTGATACTGCTGAGGAGAATTCTTCCGCAGCTAATTACTCCAAATTCTTTTATAGTGTCATAAATACCTCATTTCAGAATATTCCTTCACGACTCAAAGTCGACAAATTTACAATTGGCTACAAGCACGATACAATCTTCTCGAATATTACAGTTTCCAAATTCCTGCTAAAAAGAAATAAATTCTCCGGTAACACCCTTATTACCGATAACAGGATTAATGAAAATGTTCTATTAAGCGGAGATATTGATAAATTTGACAACCGTATTTCATTCAACGCTCGAAACAGCAACGGCGAAACAATTACCATCCCGTATATTGGACCACGCTGGAACTCAACAGTTACTTTCGACCAGATTACCGGAGAATTTGAAATGATCCGTTATCGGGGAGGCGAATTAGATCTAAGAATAGCATCCGGAATTGACAATTTTGTTGTAATTGATAACCGCATAGGTCCTGAGCCGGTTATTACCAAAAAAGGAAAAGGTGATTTAAAACTTCGTATTTCCGAAAGAGCCTTTGAAATTGACAGTACATCTACGGTCACTTTTAACGACTTCTCATTCTCACCATATTTTAAATTTGAAAAGAATCCCAACCGGCTTGTTCAGCTAAAAATTATACGTCAGGAGTTTGAAGCCAGCAAGCTCTTTAAATCGTTTCCCGAAGGTTTATTCGACAATATTCCAAAGCTCGAAACCAAAGGAAATCTGATTTACAGTCTGAATGCATCTTTAAATCTGGATTATCCTGATAGTGCAACACTCGACTCCCGAATGGAGAAAAAAGACTTTGCCATTCTGAAGTACGGAGGCGAAGATCTCAGGAAAATGAACGGAAGTTTCCGTCACGAAGTTTACGAGCGCGACAGGCTGGTTCGTACATTAACTGTCGGCCCAGAGAATCCCGACTTTACACCTTTGGATCAAATCTCTCCCTACCTGCGTTACAGTATTTTAACTTCAGAAGATGGCGACTTTTTTTATCATCGCGGCTTTAATCAGGATGCTTTTCGCGAATCAATAAGCAAAAACTGGCAGGAGAAACGTTTTGCCCGCGGAGGCTCTACTATTTCGATGCAATTGGTTAAAAATGTTTTTTTAAGTCGTAAAAAGACCATTGCCCGTAAAGTTGAAGAAATGCTTATTGTCTGGATAATTGAAAATATGCGTCTTACCAGTAAGGAAAGGATGTTTGAGGTTTATCTGAATATAATAGAATGGGGACCGAATATTTATGGCGCCAAAGAAGCTTCCCGTTTCTATTTTAACAAACAACCATCCCAACTCAATCTGAAGGAAGGAATTTTTCTGGCTAGCATTGTGCCCCGCCCAAAAGCTTTTAAGTACGCGTTCGATTCCACCGGACATTTGCGAAATCATTATGCTGGTTATTATAAATTATTAAGTGGAATCATGCTGCGTAGAAATCAAATATCTCCTGCCGATACACTTGATTTGAAGCCTGATCTTGAGCTTACAGGTGTTGCCAAGTTTTCGGTTGTAAGTCGTGAAGCGGAACGCGAAGAACCTAATTTCTTTCTTGAGCCTAAAAGATTTATTATTGAGCTTTTCAAAAAGGATGACAAAGAAGAAAAGAAGGATTTGATTTTGAAGGATTAAGCTTAATCTTTTTCCTTTGCTTCCCTTAATGCCTGAAGCTCAATATCGGCAGAAACTCTGAAATTAGTTTTATTAATCTTATTGAGAAGAGGTTTAATGGAAGGTATAATTCCCATTAGCTTGGCTTTAATAATTACACCTAAAGTACCAGTGTAAGATAGTCCAAGTTGTTCCGCTATTCTTCTTGCTTTATAATCATCTAAAATCAATGTGCTATCTTGCGTTTCCAAGGCTAATGTTATTGCACTTGATTCCCCTTTATCAATTTGCATTTCTAATAGCTGTTGGCGGTATTTGTCTTTTATAGGTCTTATTTTGACCCACTCAGGAAGTTGTTCTCCAAATTCATTGGCTATGTCAACAGTCGTTGTAACCTCTCCATAAACTTTGCGCAATAAATCAAATTCTCCAATATTGGTAAGAATTATAAAACAACTGGTATCAGAAATAATGACCCTAGGCATTTGCTACATCTCTCGAAATATCGGACGCGGGATAATTAAATATAGAAACACCATATTTACCAAGCAATTCTGCAAAAGTCCTTTTAGATAAATTAGCCAGGTCTGCAGCTTGTCCCAAAGATAATTTCCCTTGTTCATATAAACGGGAAGCAAGTATCATTGCAAGATCTCTATTATCGAAATCTAAGGTGTCAGGTATATTGATTGTCAATGTTTTCATGGGGCAAAGATACAAATTATCCAGGAATCTCAAAATAGATAGATTGATGTCAGCCAGTAAGAGAATTGTTGTATTTTCAGGCTGAAATCAGGCAATACTGGCTTCTGGAATTCGTTTTTTCAGATCCAATAATTGAGAGTAATTTTCAACGCCAATGGTAAAGCAATCCATATAATCCTGTTTCATTGCATATTGAAGGCATTCATCCTTCTTATCAGCAAGTTTGCCTGCACCAAAAATTTTCATGCCCATAATTATTTTCCCCGATGCCTTCATCTGTTTCAGTATAGGAACAACCGTTGAAACATCTGCATCCATGGAGGCTCCGTAAGGATTGATACGGGCCAGGTCAATCTGTACCCAGGGCGATGCCGCAGCCGCCTTTAATGCTCCTAAAGTGTGACACGATACCCCATGCGCTTTTATTATTTTCTTCTCGCGGGCTTTTGATAAAATATTCATGGCCCCTTCTTTATTTTTTGGCCAGTTACTATCGGTCATACAATGGAGCAAAACAATATCCAGATAATCGGTTCCAAGTTCGCTGCGGAAACGATCCAAATCTTCGTTCATTTCCTTTTCGCTTGTTGCATGGGTTTTGGTAAGAATAACAACTTTCTCGCGTGGTACTCTTTTCAGCGCTTCCTTAAGGTGTGGATGAGTTCCGTACTGATCGGCCGAGTCCCAGAAAATAAATCCCTGGTCGTAACCAGCCTGCAGCATATCGGCCAATCCTTTAATTCCTAATTGCCGGGTCTGATTTGAATTTTTACCCCAGCCATTGGTTCCGGTCCCAATAGCCATGCGCGAAACCTCAATGCCTGTGTTTCCCAGTTTTACTTTATCGGTAGCATATAACCGGGATCTGACTTTAACTTCCGAACTTAAATTCAAAGGATTTAAAGTGACTAAACCAGCAGCAATAGCTGAACCTTTAAGAAAATTTCGTCTGTCCATGTTTTTAAGATTTGCTTCTTATTTCGTACTCCTTACTTCATACTTACTTAACACCTGCTTGTCGAAAATGTTGACTTAAATCAGGTTTTTTGATAGTGAAGGCAGATGTGTATATTTGTTTTAAGAAATACTTAACCTATGCAGAAAAAAATAAAATGGGGTATTTTGGGACCCGGAAAAATAGCCCATAAATTTGCCGAAGGATTAAAACATACAGGCAATTCTGAATTATTCGCCATTGGCTCCAGAGATTACCGGAAAGCGCAGGAGTTTGCAAATCAATATAATGCAAAGCGTGTTTATGGTTCGTATCTGGATCTGGTGAACGACCCGGAAGTGGATATTATTTACATTGCCACGCCGCATAATTTGCATTTCGAAAACACCATGTTTTGTCTCGAAAACGGCAAAAGTGTTTTGTGCGAAAAGCCCTTTGCCGTAAATGAAAAAGAAGTGGGGCAAATGGTTGAGAAAGCCAGGGAAAAGAATCTGTTTCTGATGGAAGCTCTATGGAGTCGTTTCTTGCCACACATTATCAAAGCAAAAGAGTTAATAAATAATGGGATCATTGGAGAACCTAAATTCATGAAAGCCGATTTCGGCTTCAATTCTTTCTATAATCCTGATAGTCGGATTTTCAGCCGGCAATTGATTGGCGGATCGTTGATGGATGTTGGTATTTATCCTGTGTTCCTTTCCTTGTATTTATTAGGTATGCCGAATAAGATTGTTTCTAATGCAGGGATTGGACCTACAGAAGTTGATCACAGTTGTAGCATGTGCTTCTCGTACGAAAAAGACCTGATTTCGGTATTATATTCAAGTGTGGTGGCACGCACCGATGTCACAGCGGAAATTCACGGCACTAAAGGTAAAATCGTGTTCAGCGAACAATGGTTCCGACCCGTTCCTTTCTATATGATTGATGAATATGGAAACAGGCACGATTATAATTTCGATTTTAAAGGAAACGGATACAACTACGAAGCTGAGGAAGCGGCAAAATGTCTTTTGGATGGGAAAACCCAAAGCAACCTGATGTCGTGGACCGACAGCCTGAATCTTATAAAACTGCTGGACGAAGTTCGCCGGCAATGCAATATCTCTTATCCGGCTCATGACTAAAAGAGGCTGTGTTCTGAAAAGTGCCGGACACTGAGCCTGTCGAAGTGTATTCTTACTGATTTACAATAAGGTTTCGACAGGCTCAACCTCTGGTTATGGACTAATTACACGGTCCCTTCGTCCAGATTTTCGTGGTTATCGCCACCTAAACTGTAATAGTTATTTTCTTCATCCTCCGTTCCCAGACGCTCCTGAACATCGTCCAATTCTGTTCCGGGAATATCAAGATCTGAACCAACTACGTCGTAATCGTCTATAGGCGCTGCATTTAAATCGGAAGCCAGATTCGGAAGTAATCGCTCCGAAATATTATCCGGATTGATCTCATCCTCTTTAACCTGATTATTGTAAATATCTTCACTCTCCGGATAAACAGGATACCCAGGTAACTCTTCTTCCTGCTGATATTTTTGATTTTTTTCCATAAGTTCAAATTTTTCAGAAAATTAGGCCTATTTAACATTGAAAGCATTACACAACCCCTATAAAACCTTACACTTTTCACATCTGAAACTATGCACGATTCCGAACACCTATGTTCCTTTCTGGTACATCAAAGCCATTTGATAGAATGGATCATTTTACTATTAAAATCATACTTATTAATTAGTTACAAAGTTTGGCATGTAGGTTGATTAATAATAATCATAACAATAAAATAAAAACCATGAAAACAAACATTTTCAAAACAGCAGCTTTAACAATGGCAATAATAATTTCGGCTTCGATATCTGCCCAGAATACAAAATCGTTTAAAGAAAACCGTTTTACTCAAAAGTTTGACAAAATGGTAAAAGAGAACTTTTCTGATTTGGCAAGTTCTTTAATCAGTCTTAAGGAAGCTGTTCAATTTAAGCCAGCCAATTATTATGATTTTACAGGCGAAGTAAATGAAACAGTAATCGATTTAAACGAACTTAAAGCATTTGTCAAATTTGCTCCATCTGCCGACCCGGAAGTTTCAAATTCATCAGAAAGTAATGAAATGCAAACTGTTTTGGCCGAACTGAAAGAATTCGTCCAATTCAAACCTCAAAATGAATCAACTGCAATTGAATCAGAGTTAAAAAGGGCAACCGAAGAACTTGCATTAGTTGTACGTTATAAACCTGCATCGTAGCTGTTTATTCTCAATATATACCTGCGCCTTTGGCGTAGTCAAAAAGAGGCATCAAGCCTCTTTTTTGTTTTATTTAAATCCTTATTTTTTTATTCGCGAAAAAGTAATTTCTTTGTAAACTGTTGTAAAACATAAAAACGCAAGTTAAATGCTAACAGTAGAAAAAATTGGAGGTACCTCCATGTCAGCCTTTCAGGACGTACTTCAGAATATTATTATTGGAAAACGCAAGCCTGAAGAGATGTACAACCGCATCTTTGTTGTATCGGCCTACAATAATGTAACTAACTGGTTACTTGAGCATAAAAAAACAGGTGAACCTGGTATTTACATCAAATTTTTAAATAAAGAAGATTACAAAGGTGCTCTTGATGCGCTTTTAAAGAAACTTCAGGAAATAAATCGTTTATACACAGATATAAAGCTTGATTTGGCAATTGCCGATGAATTCATAAAAAGCCGCATAGAAAAAGCCAAGAATTACCTTCACAGCATGGATCAGGTTCTGGCTTCAGGATATGTTGACAGCAAGGACCTCCATCTTGCAGCCCGGGAAATATTATCTTCTATCGGGGAAGCACATTCTGCCTTTAACTCGGTTAACATTCTGAACAACCATGGTATAAACGCCACCATGGTTGATTTATGCGGATTTGATGATTCGCAACCTCTCACCATCGATCAGCGCATTCATAAGGCTTTTCAAAATATTCCGTTCAGCAAAACAGTTGTAATCGCCACCGGTTACACCAAAGGAACAGAAGGTATTATGCGCCAGTTCGACCGCGGTTATTCCGAAGTAACTTTCTGCAAAATTGCCGTGGACATTAAAGCCGACGAAGCAATTATCCACAAAGAATTCCACTTATCCTCCGCCGACCCCAAAATTGTTGGTATTGAAAAATCTATTCCTGTAGGTTATACAAATTTTATGGTTGCCGATCAGTTGGCTGATATCGGCATGGAAGCAATACATCCCAAAGCCTCTAAACCTCTGGAACTTGCCAATATCAATATCAGAATTAAAAATACATTTGAGCCAGACCATGCAGGAACTGTAATTTCGAAAAACTATATCAGCCCTGAATCGAAAGTTGAAATTGTTTCGGGAACAGATAAGGTTATTGCCATTGAAGTTCACGATCCGATGATGGTTGGTGAAGCGGGTTTCGACCTGAGCATTATGCAATATTATAAAAAGCACAATATTAGCTATATAGTTAAATCAACGAATGCTAATTGTATCACATGCACTATTTGGGATAATAAAAAAGCCAATGCACTGATCGATGATCTTAAATCAAATTTCTTCGAAGTCGTTGTTAAACCAGTGGCCTTGGTATGCGCAATGGGTTCAAATATTGCAAAACCCGGATTCCTCTACAAGGCAGCAAAAGCTTTGGCCGATAATAATATAAACATTGTATGTTTCACACAATCGATGCGACAGGTGAATATGCAGTTTGTAATAGAGAGAGACTGTTATAATAAAGCTATTGTGGCATTAAACGATGCTTTATGCTATCAGGGATAAAAAGCAAAACTCCGGAGATGGAAAAATCTCCGGAGCAACCCTAAAAATTACCTAAATAAAGAAAACTACCTAACTTAAACCCTATGAAAAGAAGCTATATATTGTGATGAACTCTCAAAATTGATAAGACAAATATATAGCTAAAAAGCCTGGTTTGTACCAGCAAATCAATGACATATCTTAACCGGATTTATGAGATAGCTTACTAAAAGTGTTGATTGTAATCACCAACCTTTTGAAACAATTTCGCTTATTGCTGTTTCAATTATTGTGTCCAATCCTTTATTAGCATCCGAGGCCTTTAGGTTTTTATGAATATCGGGAGGAACACCATCTTCGTAGTTTATTCCGTTGGTACTAATGGTTTGTGTACACGAAAAACGGAACGACCAGCCATTGGGTAATTCAGCGCCGGTGGGAGCTCCTAATCCTCCACCAGTAGTGTCGCCAATTGTAATTACATTAGGAAATTCGCGCATGGCAAGCACAAAGAATGAAGTAGCGCTGTAACAACCCCTATTGGTTAGTATACAGACCGGTTTGGTATAAGGCCCTTCATAGTCGGGACTGATAAAAACCTTGTGAGGCTGGGAAAAATCATCATGTCCAGGACCAGTCTTAATTAATGAAGTGTAAACATGGCGTCGTTCATCGGCAAATGCTTTGCACAAGGTAAACACGTTACTCACATATCCGCCTCCGTTACTACGTACATCAATAATAATTCCTTTCAGGTCCTTGTATTTATTGATTACGAAATCAATATCATCCTTTGAAAAAGAAGATGAGAAAGTTGAATACCGTATATAACCAACTTTTCCGTTCCCAATAACCTGATGCTTAAAAGGCCCTGTGATAAAATAATCACCACGCAGATAATAATCCTGTACAAGACGGCTGTTAAAATTTTCAGGCCCTTTGGCAAAAATCCCTTCGTATCGCGAAACATTAAATGGCGAAACCAGATTAACATGAGCATCTTTTAATTCTGTAAGCATAGAAAAAAGAACATTAAAAAGCTCAACGTCAGTCATGCCATTGTTAATTATACTGTCATACCGGACATATACCTCATTCCAGTCAATATTCTTATAGGCGAAGAACGAGTACTTCTTATCCAGTGTATTCCATAAATATTCGAAATTCTCCCTTGGGGTGCTTTTAATATCAGCTCCAAGAAACATTTCAGAACATGAACTACCCAGCAATATCAAACATATAATTAAGATCGTCCGCATATCAATTATTGGTAAAACGGAATACTACAGAAACATAAAAAGCCGAATGAAATCCCTTCACAGGATTAAGATTCTTATAATAATTATAATAAGTGAAATTATAATTAAATTTCAACATATTATTGTTATGCAATATGTAATAAAAATTGAACCTGTTTTTCATTAAAAACAAATGATCGAAGGTTACATAATTTATATTTTCAGAATCAACCACCATACTGCTTTCATCCACAAAATCGTTAATGGTTACATATCCTGGCCGGGCTATTGCACTAAAAACAGGCAAGCTTAATGCATATTGCATTTTGAAGTTCCGGTCGCGTTTCTTTAAAGAAAACAGACCCAGGTTCAATTTTCCTGCCTGCCATGAAGTTCTGTATTCGAACATTGCTGAAGGTGCCAGCGAAAATCCAACTTCATAATTAATATTGGCATTGTTGAATTTATCATTTTGTCGAATATTGGTCATTGTTAATAGTTCTCCACCAATATATACTGTCGACTTTTCTCGATTCCTAAAATTATATAGCACACTGAATAATAAATCATTATTGAATGACAATGCTCTGTTTTTATCCTTGGAGCTATAATTCCGGTTTTTCAGATAACCAACTGAAAAATTCTCATCGATGATGCCTAATATCTTACGATTACTGAAAAAATACTGAAGGTGAAATGAAGGCTGATTTCCACGATAAATGAGCGGAGAAGTTGCCTCATCGCGAATAGCATGATAATTAAAGCCCAACCCGATTTCCAGAAAATGATTATATGTTCGCACCTTTCGGGGAGGCTCCTGCGCACAGACAAAAAAACCTGTAAAAACAAAGAAAAATGTAATCAAAAAAATAGTTCTGACCCCCATTGCCCCTATAAAACGTTCATTTAAAATAAATAAAAAAAATAACATATAGCTTAAATAGTTACCCAAAAAATAAAGATCCTTAAGCGAAATGAATCCCCCTGGTTTATTTAAAATTCCTTTGTCGCTTTGCTTCATATACCATAATGGCGGTCGCATTGGAAACATTCAGAGAATCGATCTGACCGAGCATAGGAATTTTTATCTGATCGTCACACTCTCTCAACCACAACTCGGTTAAGCCATCGGCTTCGGTCCCCAGAACAATAGCAGTAGCGCCTGTCAAATCGGTTTCGTGATAAAAATGTGTTGCAGTTAAAGCGGCAGCAAAACTTTTAACATTTTCCTTTCGCATCCAGCTTATTGCCTCTTTTGAGGTACAGCAAACCACCTGGTTGGTAAATAAACAGCCTATGCTTGAGCGCACAACATTAGGATTAAAAATATCGGTCGTCGGTTCACAAACCAGAACCGCGTCAATTTTGGCTGCATCGGCGGTACGAAGCACAGCGCCGAGGTTACCTGGTTTTTCCACCTTTTCGAGAACGACAATCAGAGGATTGGGGTTCAGTTTTAATTCTTCGAGTTTCAAATATTTAGGAACCATTACTGCTAACAAGCCATCTGAATTTTCCCGGTAAGCCATTTTTTCGAAAACTGAAACTGTAATTTCAAAAACAGTTGTTCTTTTCGAAAGGTAATTTACCAAATCGACAACTTGTTTTGCTTTTCCAATTTCGGGACAATAAAACAGATTTCCGAATTCGTATCCGGCGTTTGCAGCCAGGGTAATTTCTCTGAAACCTTCCACAATAAAAAGGTTCTGCTCCTTCCTCTCCGAAGCTTTTCCTAAATGAAGTACATTTTTAACTTTAGGATTGTGAATACTGCTTATTTTTTCGAACATTAGCGTTAAACTTAAAATTAATTGGTATAGTTAAAACGGTCCATAGCCAATACAGGAAAATCGACTGACCACGGACCTCAGACCACAACCCGATAGAAAACTCTTAACTCGCAACCCAAAACTCATAACCCTCATACAAATATAGAGTAATCGTCGTTTAGATAGACAAAATTTCGAAAAGTTTAAAGATATTTGCGGGCAATTAGAAGCATGAAAAAACTGGAATTACTGGCTCCGGCAAAAGATCTGGAGCATGGAAAAGCCGCGATAAACCATGGTGCCGATGCTGTGTACATTGGGGCCCCCATGTTCAGCGCCCGCAAAGCCGCTGGTACATCCCTGGATCAGATAGAGGAATTAAACCGGTATGCACATCTTTTTAATGTCAAAGCTTTTGTGGCTCTTAACACAATTCTTTACGATAATGAACTTGAAGAAGCCGAAAAACTGATAAAAAGGATATATGAGGCCGGCGCCGATGCTTTGATTATACAGGATATGGGAATTATGGAAATGAACCTCCCTCCTATCCCGCTACATGCCAGCACACAAACCCACAATACAACTCCCGAAAAAGTTGCTTTTCTGGAAAAAGCCGGATTTCAGCGGGTAATACTTGCCCGCGAATTATCGATCAAACAAATTGAAGAAATCAGGAAACAAACCTCTGTTGAGCTGGAATCGTTTGTACATGGAGCATTGTGCGTATCGTACAGTGGACAATGTTATATGAGTCATTCGGTTTGTGGTCGCAGCGGAAACCGGGGTGAATGTGCCCAACCCTGCCGTTCTGCCTACAATCTTGTGGATGGCTCAGGTAACATTGTCACTAAAAACAAGCATCTGATTTCGCTCAAGGACCTGAATCTTACTAAAGAAATACCCGAAATGATTACCGCCGGTGTTACCTCTTTTAAAATTGAAGGTCGACTCAAGGATATGAGTTATATTATGAACATTGTTTCGCATTATCGTAAAAAACTTGATGCGTTTCTAGAGGGCAAAATTGAATTCGGCAAGGCTTCATCAGGAAAATTGACATTTACATTTAATCCCGAGCCTGAAAAGACCTTTAACAGAGGGTATACCACTTATAACATCCGCGGACGCGAAGAAAAACTCTCCACTTACCATACCCAGAAGTCAGTAGGAACAAAAGTGGGGAAAATAACCGGTATAAAGGGAAACCGGCTTCTATACAGCGGGGAAAAACTGAACCCGGGTGATGGAGTTTGCTTTTTTACCAGGGATAATGAATTGAAAGGTTTTAATGTTAACCATTTTGAAAACGGAGCTATTATTCCATCCAATACTCAATCTGTTTTTGAAGGAGCAATACTGTATCGCAATTTTGATATTCATTTCGAAAATGAATTGAAACAATCGGGTGATAACCGGAAAATCTCCGTTGAAATGAAAATTTCAGGAGATCCGACTAAAATAAGGCTGCAGCTAAGCGATGAAGACGGGAATATTGTTTCACTGGAGAAAAACTCCGATGGAATTAAAGCCAACAATCCTTCACAAGCGGAGAATATGCTTAAGGCTCAGTTGTCCAAACTTGGTAACACTCCATTTATATTAAAATCTATCGAAATCAATCTGGAGGATTTCCCTTTTATACCCGTCGCTCAAATAAATGAACTTAGAAGAGCATTGACCGATTTATTGATTCAGGAAAGATCAAAGAACTATAAACGGGATGAATTCAAAATAGAGCCGAATAGTTATCTGTACCCACAGAAAACACTTGATTTCAGAGGGAATGTTTCCAACCATTTATCCGAGAAGTTCTATAACCGGCATGGAGTTCAGGTTCTGGAAAAAGCTTACGAACTGGACAATCATGTAGCCAATGAGGTGCTAATGGAAACCAAACACTGTATCCGGTATCAACTCGATGCCTGTTTGCTCAATAATAAAGGAAACACGCTAAAAGAACCTCTCTTTTTAAAAGACCAGAACACACGTTACCGGCTACGGTTCAATTGCAAGGATTGCGTAATGCTAGTGATGAAGGAGTTGTGAGTTGAGAGTTACAGGTTTCGCGTTACGCGTTACGAGTTACGAAAGCATAAGCCACACCTTTTCTAAATACTCCCTCCCAGCTAATCTGTTCTATTTTTTATAGCCAGCTTACAATTTCGTTCAAGGGCTTTCTTTTTCCATCATGCCTGTCAGGATCTGTAGTTCCATCCGGATAGCCTAATGGAATAATCGCAACAGGTTCAACACCCGAAGGCAGTTGCATTACTTCCTTCAGTTTTTTAACCTGAAAATTGCAGATCCAGCAGGTGCCAAGACCCAGTTCGGCGGCCTGCAATGTAAGGTGATCAACGGCAATACTTAAGTCAATTTCCATGTGTTCTTTGCCATCCGAACGTTTCCACGATATTTGCTTGTTCCCGCAAGCTACAATAAGAACGGGAGCGCTTTTCATCCATTCGCGCTGGTAGGCTTCGCCAATTTTAGCTTTCATTTCGGCGCTTTTTACAACATAAAAATGCCAGGGTTGATAATTAACAGCCGATGGAGCCACACGTGCTGCCTCGAGCACTTTCATAAGCTTTGCCTCTTCTATTTCATCCGGCTTGTAATTCCGGCAGGAATATCTCTTCTTTGCTAATTCAAGAAAGTCCATACTGTTACGTTTTTAACAAAAATAAGACATTTATCATGAAAAAAGAGCAATGGAATTCAAATTCAATCATGGAAAGTAATTTACCAGAGGAATCGTCTCCGGCAAACATCAACCGAAGGCAAACCGGCAGTGTAATTGAACTCCGTTAATTCCCCTTTGCAACCTTGTATTTTGATTGAAAAAATTGCTTTTCCCTACATACCTTTTAAAATACAAGCCTGGAATTGTAAGGGAATCCTGCGTGCCACAATTAAAATTCCCTGAAACTGTAAACTTCAATATTGAGCAATATGGCAGTACAATGAACATAGAATACCATGAACAGCAGAAATGGCGGATACAGACGTAATAAAGCTTTCATTCTCCTTAAAAATCAGGGCAACAGAACTCCCAAAATAAGAAAACCTTCCCGATTAGTCTAATAACGTTCCATCCAGCGGTATCTTCTTACATTGTCGCCGAGTTTAATGGCAAGCATTAATTCATGCGTACCCGCCGAATATATTGTCAAAGGATTAGAACTGTAATCGAAAGCATACCCCATGTAAAAGCGGCTCAATTTAATACCGATTGTAGCAATTGCAATCTGAGGATTTCGATATCCAAGTCCAAACCATATTTTACTGTCGTAAATAATTTTAGCTGTTATGTCGCCCTGCAACCGCCACTGTTCTGAGACTTTGATATAGCACGATGGTTCCAGTACATACAAATCGCTGAGCCGGTATACAAAACCGGCAGTTGTGTTATACTGACGCTCAAGTCTGAAATCTTTTTCCTTATAGGGACCAAACATTATGGAGGCTTTTGATAAATGGTATGCTGAAAATCCGAAGAAAAGATTTTGATTGGTATAATAAACACCCACATTGGCATCGGGAATGTACATAATCATGGGCTCGCTGTTGATAAGTTTATCAACCGAATTGGGTAATCTTAGCCCTTCCCTGTTTAATTTAAACTGAAAAAAACTGAAAGTAACTCCAAACGATAGCTGTGACTTTGTTCCCGGAAGATGATAGGCATAAGTAAGTTCGGTTCCTGTTTGATCCATTAATCCTATTCTGTCCTTATAAATATAAGCACCTAATCCTACCCTGCCGCTTCTTGGACCTTTATATCTCTTTTTTACCGAGGCACCTGAATTTATAAAATTCCGTTTCAAAATCCTGCTTTGCAGACTAAGAGCATAAGTTACCGGTGCTCCTTCCACTCCAAGCCACTGTTGACGAGATGTTGAATTTACCGATGTATACCCTTCGGATCCTGCCGCAGCAGGATTTAATAGAAATGCATTAAACGAATACTGACTGTAAACCGGCAATTGTTGCGCCACAGCGGAAATCAGAGACAGAATTCCGGTCACTGTCAGTAAAAGTCCTCGCATTTTAAAGTTTCCTCTACAGTTCATAAACTTTATCGGATTAAATTAACACTTCCCACAATGGGTGCTTTACCGTCCTTCAGATCGATTACATAAAAGTAGGTCGACATTGGAAGCTGCTTTCCGTTATAGGTTCCATCCCAGGCTGAATCATTATAATTTTTCTGGCATTTGAATACAATTTGCCCCCAACGGTTGTATATCATTACACTGGCATTGGGATATTTATCGAGCAACGCAATTATCCACGTATCGTTATCCGAATCGTTATTGGGAGTAAATGCATTGGGGATGCGCGAGGTAAGCGATTGTGGCTTGCAGGACCCTACCAGAATGGTATCGGCAAACGAACATCCATTCTCCGTGGTTAACCTGGCCCAGACAATTCCTGCACCGGCGCTTACTGTAACCGATGATGTTTTATCGCCGGTAGACCAAAGGTGGTTTGCAGCCTGTACACCTGGATCCAGCACCAGTGTCTCGTCTTCGCACAAACTTGTATCCTTACCAAGAGAAAAGTATGGTTTAGGATTTATCTCAAACAATACAGAATCCCGAAGCGTGCATCCTGATTCAAGTATCACCTCAGCACTATAATATCCTGCCTGGCTCAGTAGAATTGAAGAGTCGCGTTTACCATTGCCCCAGGTTACCGATTGAACCGGAATTGAAGGTTTTAGCATGTAGGTTTCGCCTTCGCACACGGAAATATTTCTGTTACCGAATAACGAATTGTTAGACGAAGGAAAAACTTTCACTATAAATGGCTGTGAAGGAATATCATCCAGGCCCGGTTTGACTCCGCACTTCTTCGAAACCTTATCTTCAATACCGGTAATAAATACTTTGTAAGTGCCGTATTTTTCAGCAGGAATAGTAAGTTCAAGGCTATCCTGCAGAATCTGATCCCTTTTTCCGGTAGTGAACGTTTTATTTTTTTCAACAATTTCGAAAGCTCCATTGTATGATGTATATTCAACTTTATAATTCAGTGCGATTTGCTGTGTTCCTTTCAGATTCAATGGTATCTGCTGTTGGATGCCACTGGTATTGCAAATTTTTATTGGTGAAGTATCCTTCCAGGCAACAGATGGTTTATTGAAAACCAGCACATCAAGAGTTCTTACAGACTCAGAATGATCGCAAACTTTAAAGCCTTCCTTCGGTAATACTTTTTCTGAAACCCTGATATTGTATTTCCCGGTCTTTATCCACCGGATAGCAATGGCGGAATCGGGGTAATAAACATGATTTGGAGGTGGTAATTGCTGAAGAGGCGTTTTACCATCGATTTTAAGCAATTCATAACCGGTGGCATTCCCGTTTAGCCACCATTTGAATATGGAAGGATGGAATATTTCTTTTAAAGCACCTGCAGAAAAAGGAGAAACCTTATATGGCATAACACTGCCAACGGTAACATACTCCATAAGAGTATCCCTATCATTATTCGCCTGATATTCATTACTGGTAGACGTAAGCTGAGCATTTAGAAACAATACACTCTCCAGGATAAAAATCCCAAGGAGCAAGAAGTGTTTTTTCATATCTGCGTTTAACGATCGTCAACACCGTTTTAAGGCTAAGTCTTGGGGTAGTCTGATATCTCATAATTACAAGGCTTTGAACAGGAATACGGAGATAAAAAACGGTTATCTGAACGCCTTGAAGTTAGTATAATCTTAAATGAATTATTCAGGTTAAAAGGTGATATTGCTTACCTTCAGGAGGTGATTCATATTAACTTAAACTTTACATAAAATGCATTTGACTTGCACAATCCAATAAATGGCCATAGGACCATGACTCTGTTACATTTATCAATACAAAAATAGTTATACTGGAGTAAAACCAAGCCTTCGAAACTAAGATCACAGTTATATTTAGTAAATTTGAAAGTTTAAGCAAGCTAATAAAATAAGAAATGACCGATTTTTTCAAACATTTAATTCAGGAATTTGAACTCCCGCTTACAAATCCTGTCCTGATTTTTTCACTTATTTTATTCATTATTCTTTTATCCCCCATACTGTTAAGAAAGTTAAATATACCAGGAATTATTGGTTTAAT
Source organism: Bacteroidota bacterium (assembly GCA_023429135.1). Classification (GTDB taxonomy): domain Bacteria; phylum Bacteroidota; class Bacteroidia; order Bacteroidales; family JAAUTT01; genus JAAUTT01. The sequence goes on from JAEYWD010000007.1 coordinate 80,941, forward strand.
TATTGCCGGTGTTATTATTGGTCCTGATGGGTTAAATATTCTCAAAAAAAGTTCGGCAGTAGACCTTTTTTCCACAATTGGTCTTCTTTACATCATGTTCATCGCCGGACTTGAGCTGGATATGAATGAATTTAGATCTAAGCGTTACAAAAGCTTTCTGTTCGGACTTTTTACCTTTTTAATACCCTTGGAAATTGGATTTCCCGTGTGTTATTACCTGCTGGGTTACGATTTTAATTCAAGCTTTTTAACTGCCAGCATGTTCGCCACACATACACTGGTGGCCTATCCTATTGTCAGTAAATTAGGAATTTCCAAAAATGAAGCTGTCGCAATTACTGTTGGTGGCACCATATTAACCGACACAGCGGTACTTCTCATTCTGGCGATAATTATGGGGAACAGCCAGGGTAGTTTGAATCAGGAATTCTGGATTCGAATGGGGGTATCGCTCGTTCTTTTCTCTGCCATCATGTTCCTGATAATTCCCCGAATAGCAAAATGGTTTTTTAAAAAACTTGAGAGCGAGAAACATTCGCATTATATTTTTGTGTTGTCCGTTGTGTTTTTCGCGGCATTTCTGGCTGACGTTGCAGGAATTGAGCCCATTATCGGGGCCTTCGTTGCCGGACTGGCACTGAATAAACTGATACCCCATTCATCGGCCTTGATGAACCGGATAGAATTTATTGGTAACTCTTTGTTTATCCCTTTTTTCCTGATTAGCGTAGGAATGATTGTTGATATTAGAGTTATCCTGAACGGGCCAATGGCAATAATTGTAGCGGCTACTCTTTCGGTAGTGGCAATTTTCGGAAAATGGCTTGCGGCTTTCCTAACCCAGCTTGTTTTCAAATACTCCAAAGCACAGCGGCAGCTCATTTTCGGATTAAGCAGTTCGCATGCTGCAGCTACCCTGGCTATTATTCTGGTGGGTTATCAAACCGGGATTCTTGATGAAAATATTCTAAACGGAACCATCATTCTTATTTTAATTACCTGTATTGTTGCCTCGTACGCAACCGAAAAAGCTGCCAGAAAAATTGTGGTAGAATCAGAAGACCTGTCTAATGTCCATATAAAAACAAGCAACGAACATTCTGAACATATACTTTTGCCTATTTCAACAGTTGCAAACATTGAGAAACTTCTGGAACTGATAATATACATCAAGGACAAAAAATCGAATCACCCTGTGTCCATCCTAACAGTGGTTTCCAACGACAATGATGCGGAAATCAATATTCTTAAAGCAAAAAACAAGTTGGAGGAATCGGTTAAAGAAGCATACGCAGCCGAAACAAAAGTAAATATTATTGCCACAATAGATCATAATGTATCGAGCGGGATAAGCCGAATTTCGAAAGAAATTATGGCTGATATTATTGTTCTGGGCTGGCCAAAACGATCGGGATTAATTGATAAATTGATTGGTGAAAAAGTGGACAGCATTTTGAACAACACTGATAAAACTATATTTATTTGTCGTTTTGCAAACCCGTTGGTAATTAATAAAAGGATAATAATAGCTGCTCCTCCGTTGTCGGAACACGAAAACGGATTTGCTTTATGGGTTACTAAAATGGCACGATTGGCGCAGGAATTAAGTATTTCGATCCAGTTTTACTGTAATACAGCCACCGGAAAAGCTGTGGAGCGCATATTTAAAAGCTCAAAACTTAATGCATCCATTAGTTTACTACCATTTTCCAACTGGGACGATTTTCTGATACTGGCGCGGTATATCCATGAAGATGATTTATTTGTACTTGTATCGGCACGAAGAGCAACTACATCCTACCTGGGATTGCTTGAAAATCTGCCTTCGAAACTCGAAAAACATTTTCCTCTTAACAATAAGATAATAATCTACCCTCAGCAATATCTTGATAATTCGAGCAACGAGCAGTATACCGACATATCTTCCGAACCATTGAATAAAGGAATAGAGGCCGTCCAGAAAATTGGTAAGGAAATTGGCTCTATTTTCAGGAGAAAGGAATGATACAGAGCGCAATTCGACCTTCCGAATGACGGAACATTCCTGCCGGTGCATTATATTTTCCCAGGCGTTGCCTTCTGGCAAGATATTCCTAACACCTCAAAACATTGGAATACGTTTTTCTGAATTAAATCGAACTCAAGTTTTAAAAATTTCCCAGTACTCAAATTACATTATACAATATCATGCTGGCCCCAGCCAGGTTAACATTGAATGGTGCAATTCGAACCTGGCTAAAGCCAGGATGAAATTGATCGGCGCAATATCGGTCTGGCTGCAGCCAGGTTTATATTTGCACGTGTAAATACCTTTCTGGCTGCAGCCAGGTACATATTTGCACGTGTAATTCTCACCCTGGCTGGAGCCAGATGCATATTTGCACGTGCAAAATGCATTCTAAAATTTCCCAGGATGCATTTTGCATGTGTAAACGAGGATAGAATTTTGCCAGGATAGAATTTTGCCAAATAAGAATAGGCATAAAAATAAAAAAAGGGGCTAGAGGCCCCTTTTTTTATTAGAATTTCAGAAATATTACTTCTGAACTTTAACTTCGATGGTTATCGACCCTGATGTTGTAGCTGTAAGAGCAGTAACCTTGGCTAAACCCAATTTGTTACCTGCAGTTTTAAATGCAAAAACATCGCCAACCACAAGATCTTTTACTCTTTGTTCAGTAGGGAAATCCGCAGCATGAGTAGTAACAAGAGTTTCGTCTGTTTTTACAATTTGATCAAAAGCTGTCGTAGAAACAGTACCGGTTACATCTTTGAACAAAGTAGCATTTTTAACGCTCCATCCTGATACATAATCAGTATAAGCAGTACCTGCAAAGTTTGGAGAAATGAATTCGGCTTTAGCAGTATTATCATAATAATAGATAAAGTCTACTTTGCTTGCATTTGTTTTAGCAGCAGACTTCAAATAAACTGAACCTGTTGAAGTTGAAAAAGCACTACCAAGCGTTGCATTCCCTTGAGCTCCAACAATCGTGGCTGTATAAAATACCAATTTATCAGTCGCAGGAATAGGATCATTTGCAGTTACTTTAATAACAAAGTTTCTTGCATTGGTTGTTCCATTCTTATCAGTTGCACTAACCTTAATGGTAGTTTGTTCCACTACACCAGAGATAGTAACTTTCAGGTTGTAATTGGTTTTATCAGTAAAACTGGTAATAGCAGTTCCAATCTGATCTTCTCCCGCTGTTGTAACCTGAAAAATCTTAACTTCTTCCAAACCTGCCACAGATGTAATAGTTGCATTTATTTCCCAGGAGGTTACTCCCTTTGCTAAAGTTGTTTCAGTTTGGTTGTTAGAAAAAGTAATTTGTGGTCCATCAGGATCATCCTCTTTAGTACAACTTGTAAAAAATCCTGATACTGCGATTGCTACACTAAATAAAATTAAACTTAAACGTTTCATACATTCATTGTTTTGGTTAAACATTTTTTAAACTGTCATTTATACTTGATTTCTAACGAAAGGTTCCTGTTTTTATTTGTTTTCCTAAAAAAAATCACCTTACGTTTCTTAAATCCTGATTAATTAATTAGGCTTTAGGGTGAAAGAAAAATATCATGTTCATTTTCGTCCTAAAGCCTGCTGTTCCATTCGTTCTATACGCAGAAACAGCTACAAACATTCACTTGAATTCCCCTATTGACAATGGTATGACAGAAAACCCTACCTCGATTAATAAAAAATAAGAATAATTTTTCATCAGATCCCTCCCTCATCATCCAATTCTACTTTGTCAGGTTTTACACTATTTTCTAAAACGCCTTTTATAAGTTCTTGATCAGCTTTAACAACGGTCACTTCCTGTTTAGAAAAGCTATAACATTGTCCTGCTTAATTAAATTTACAAATATTAATGGTTCGCTCAGTCCGACTAACCACCTTTTTGACGAGAAAGATTAAAATGGTTGCGTCAAATATTCCTTGAAAAGGATACAAAAAACAAAAGGTGCTGGTTAGCAGCACCCTTCATTATAAAATATTTTTTAGTCCACAGTCGACAGACCACTGTCCACAGCCAACAGCCATCTAAATGTATTTGGCTGTGGTCTGAGGTCTGAGGTCTCCTCTACATCAGAAAACTCATTAAAATACCGGCTGCAACTGCAGAACCAATTACCCCGGCTACGTTAGGAGCCATGGCATGAGTTAAAAGATGATTTGTAGGATCGGCCTTTAAGCCTTCCATCTGCGATACACGGGCACTGTCGGGCATTGCCGATACACCTGCATTACCAATTAAAGGGTTAATTTTATTTTCCTTCGATAAAAACAAATTCATCACCTTAGCAAATAAAACTCCACCAACAGTAGCAATTACAAATGCCGAACCTCCCAGGAGAAATATCGTGAGCGCTTTATTGCTGAGGATAATCTCGGGTTGTGCAGCAGCTCCCAGTGTTAAACCCAATAAAATGGTTACTATGTCGAGCAAAGTGTTGCTTGCTGTAAACGCGAGGCGTTTTGTACTACCCGACTCCTTAAGAATATTTCCGAAAAACAGCATCCCTAAAACCGGCAATGCTCTGGGTACTATAATTCCTGTTAATACAAGACCTACCACCGGAAATAAAATTTTCTCGTTATACGAAACCGCTCTTTGTGGTTTCATACGGATCACTCTTTCCTTTTTCGAAGTAAGAAGCCTCATAATTGGCGGTTGAATTACAGGAACCAATGCCATAAATGCATAGGCCGAAATTGCAACAGGCACAAGAATGTCGGGAGCAAGCTTTGCCGATGCAAAAATAGAAATAGGACCGTCGGCTGTTCCAATTAATCCTATGGAAGCGGCAGCAGGTAACTCAAATCCAAAGCTGTTTGCGGCAACGAATGCAGCAAAAACACCAACCTGCGATATAGCTCCTAACAACATTAATTTTGGATTGGCAATTAGCGACGAAAAATCCGTCATTGCACCAATTCCTATAAAAATTAACGATGGATAAATACCATAGGAAAGTCCCTTATAAAAAATGTTGAAAAAGCTATTCTCCTCAAAAATATCGAACTGGTTATATCCAGTAATAAAAAAGGGAATATTGCTTATCAGCATTCCTACTCCAATGGGCACCAGTAACAGTGGCTGAAAATTATACCGGATCGACAATAATACCAGAATCATTCCGAGGATCATCATCACCAGTTTAACACCACCGCTACCAACAAGTGAAGAGGGGTCCATAATTGCAGGTTTTGCTGTTTCAACAGCCTCATTTGTTACTAAAGCAGTTGAGGTTTTGATTTCCGATTTGGCCAGAATAGAATCAGCAGGCTGAATGGTACCGGTTTGTGCTTTAACAATACCCGAAATAGAGAAGAAGAACAGGATGGCAATTAATGTAAAAAAACTCTTCATATCCTTTATTCAATTACCATTAGTATATCACCCTGCAGCACAGAATCGCCGGCTTTAACTTTAATAGAGCGAATAATTCCGTCTTTCTCGGCCATAACATTATTCGCCATTTTCATAGCCTCCATGGTCAATAATTTCTGACCCATTTTTACCTCGTCTCCATCTTTCACTTCTACAGTTAATATTACACCAGGAAGGGGTGACCTAACAGTAATGTTTTCAGTTTTTGAAGGAGTTTTAGGAATCTTTTTTTCCTTTGGGGTTGGAGGCGGAACTTCAGCACGCACCAAAATCGGGGTTTTTGTTGTTTTGATCTCCTTCTCCATATTTACCTGGTAGAAGGTCCCATTGACTTCCAAATGTATCTCATTATCTACTGTTTCGATAATTTCAACATTGTAATCGGATCCGCCAATGTTAAATTTAAATTTTTTCATTTTTAATTATTAAAGATGTTTAGGCTTTAGGTCCTGATTGCTATCGGGATAGGTTTTTAGGAAGGGAGAGAAATAATCTGAATAATGGTAAATTTCATTCTCGCTTTAAGACTTCTTTCCACAACCTATAGCCCAGATGTCCATAGCCTCAATTTATCTGCTTTTTATCCAGTTTATACCATAAATTTTTGAATTCCAGGGAGAATATGTCCGTGATACTCTCTTAATGGTCACCACTCTGTTTTCGTTATCGTGAATCTCATCCATAAACAGGTAGATAGCGGCTGCAATGGCAGCGCTATCTCCTGCAGGAATATTGGAATTTTTTGACTTCGAACCATTAGCTTTAGAATTACCCGAACCACCATTTTTAATATAGTTCCTCATTCTTGAAACTATGGTAAAAACAATTGCGAGGGTAATAATAACTGCAAAAATTATTATCAACCCATAGATGCAAATTTCTAAAGCACTGTTTTGTATTGCTCCAATTTCTCCGGCCATAATTATAAAGGAATGTTACAATGTTTTTTAGGAGGATTGGTATCTTTCTTTGTTTGAAGCGTTTGAAGGCCACGAACGATGCGGAATCGTGTATTACGCGGTTCAATAACATCGTCGATGTAGCCGTATTTTGCAGCTTCATAAGGATTAGCAAACAAGTCTCTATACTCTTCTTCTTTCTGAGTAATGTATTTAACTTTTTCGCGAGGTTCAGTAATGGCAGCAATAGCTCTACCTTCGAGAATTTCAATAGCTCCTTTAGGTCCCATAACTGCAATTTCGGCTGATGGCCATGCATAGTTAAGGTCGCCTCTTAATTGTTTACAACCCATTACGTCGTGTGCTCCACCATACGATTTACGTAAGGTAATGGTAATTTTTGGAACGGTAGCTTCACCATAGGCGAATAATAACTTAGCACCATTGGTGATAATTCCACCATATTCCTGCTGGCTTCCTGGTAAAAAGCCCGGAACGTCCACCAAAGTTACGATAGGTACATTGAAACAATCGCAAAAACGAACAAAGCGGGCAGCTTTTTTCGACGACTCAATATCGAGCACACCTGCAAGGAAGTTAGGCTGATTGGCAACAATACCTACCGGCATTCCTCCAAATTTAGCAAAACCAACAACAATGTTCTTTGCATAATGACGGTGCATTTCGAGGAATTCCTTGTTATCCACAATCTGATAGATTACATCTTTCACATCGTAAGGCTGATTGGGATTTTCGGGAACAATTGTATTAAGTGTATCTTCAGCTCTGTCAATCGGATCTTCGCAAACGGTGTGGATAGGATCTTCCAGGTTATTCTGCGGAAGATATTCCAATAATTTGCGGATAAGCATTAAGCCTTCATCTTCATTGGTAACACGGAAATGGGCCACACCCGATTTGGAAGAATGAATGGTTGCACCACCAAGATCTTCGTCGGTAATATCTTCTCCGGTAACAGTTTTGGTAACTTTAGGACCGGTTACAAACATGTAGCTTGTTTTTTCGGTCATAATAATAGCATCGGTTAAGGCTGGAGAATAAACAGCACCACCGGCACAAGGACCAAAAATGGCAGAGATCTGAGGTACTACACCTGAGGCCATGATGTTACGCTGGAAAATTTCTGCATAACCTGCCAAGCTTTTTACCCCTTCCTGAATACGTGCACCACCACTATCGTTAATGCCAATCACAGGAGCGCCAACTTTCATGGCCTGGTCCATAACTTTGCAGATTTTCTTGGCATGGGTTTCGGATAACGAACCACCCATTACTGTAAAATCCTGGGCAAAAACATAAACTACACGACCGTCAATAGTACCGTGTCCGGTAACAACACCATCACCGGGATAAATTTCTTTATCCAAACCAAACTCGGTACTACGGTGTGTTACAAACATATCAAACTCTTCAAAGCTTCCTTCGTCAAGTAATACTTCAATACGCTCGCGAGCGGTCATTTTACCTTTTGCATGCTGCGAATCAATCCTTTTTTGTCCACCACCAAGTTTGGCAGCTTCCCTGCGGTCGATTAACTCCTTAATTCTATTGTGAGAACTCATATATACTGGAATCGTTAAGATTTATAATTATTTGCTGCAAAATTCGGTTAACACACCCATGGTAGCCTTTGGATGAAGGAATCCTATTTTTAATCCTTCAGCTCCTTTTCGGGAAGTTTTATCAATAAGATTGATACCTTTCTCACCAGCTTCGGTAAGTGCTGCATCAACATTATCGAAAGCAAAAGCAATGTGATGAATACTCTGACCTTTATTGGCCAGAAATTTACCAATTGGACCTTCGGGGTCAGTTGATTCCAATAACTCAATTTTAGTTTGTCCGATCATAAAAAATGCTGTTTTTACTTTCTGGTCGGTTACTTCTTCGATTGCATAGCATTCCAGTCCCAAAACCTCTTCGTAATATTTACGGGCTTCTTCAATACTGTTAACTGCAATGCCAATGTGTTCAATATGTGTAGGCTTCATATTATTGTATGATAAGAATTAAAAAAATTATATATAAAACATTAAAACTTTCAATAAAACAAACATTTAATTGTTAGAAAAGGTGAAAAATCGCCCAAATTGTGAAATCCTAAAGTCTGTTAAAACTACCAACGATGAGTGCAATTATCTAATCAACAATAGGTTACGAAAGGTAACAAATTCACCCTGCAAAAATAGTAAATAATGAAGTTTATTAGTAAAAGAAAAAAAAAGTTGTAGGACATAAAACTCCAAGGTTTTTTGAGAATTGAGGTCATATAAAATACTGTTAAACTAATCATTACAACACAATCAATTTAAAAGACAGGGTTATAATTGGTTCGAAATTTATATTGAATCTAAATTACAAATTAAAGCGCCTGATTTATTGAGTTTTTGATAAATTGTGAACAAAATAACACACATGAAATCAATTAATGTAATAAATTTAGCGCGGCTATTAACTTAACAATACATGAAGAATATTTTCAAATCTCTTAAAGTTACAGGTAAACTATTATTTCTCATTGGTATTATAATAGGTTTACTACTATTTTTTGCAGGAAAAAAAGCAACTGAATATACATCTACCGACGAATTTTGTCAGAAGTGCCATGTACACCCGCATGCTGAAGCTTCATGGAAACTTTCCACACATTATAATAACAAAAGAGGGGTTTATGTTCATTGTGTCGATTGCCATCTCCCACCAAAAGGTTTTCCCTACTTAAGGGAAAAAATTAAAACCGGAGCCCGCGATGTTTGGGGTAAACTTTTTAAAGACCCTGCAAAAATAAACTGGGAAGCCAAAGCTCAACTGGAACATGCCAAAAAAATCGTTTATAAAGAATCGTGCATCCATTGCCATCAGAACCTCTTTCCTATTGGTTTAAGTGAAAAGGGCGATAAAGCACATCTTTATTATTCCCAGCATCCGGATGATTTACATTGCATTAACTGCCACTTATACGTTGGACATTACAACCCGAATGCAAAACACGAACAAAGTACCGAATTTGCTGAAGGACAGCAATCGAAAAACGATGTTATCTTCCCAGCTCCTGCTTTGGTCACTAAATTTGAGAATTTTACCGAATTGGTTCCCAATACAAATGTGAGTTTTGAAATGGTTGCCATCCCTGGAGGAACCTTTAAAATGGGCAGCACCGAAAAAGAACAACTCAGAAAGGAAGATGAAGGTCCGGTAAGAGATGTAACCATCAGCCCTTTCTTTATGGGTAAAGTTGAAGTAAGCTGGAAAGAGTACCTTGCATTTTTCAACGCTACAGCTTCAGAAGGAAGACTTTCCAAAAAGGATAACGAAGCAAAAGCTAAAAATGTTGACGCTATTACCGGCCCAACACCGCCATACGGAGATCCTTCACAAGGCTGGGGAAAAGGTGATAAGCCAGCAATTACAATGACTCATCATGCTGCTCAGGTATATTGTGAGTGGCTATCGAAAAGAACGGGACGTAAATATCGCCTTCCAACGGAAGCTGAATGGGAATATGCATGTCGTGCAAAAAGTGAAACTCCGTATTTCTTCCCCGGAAATCCTAAAAAATATACCGAAAATGGGTTTTTGAAAAAAATATTCGGACCCGATACAACTGTAATAGCCAGCCATGCTTTTTACAAGCTAAACAGCGGCAACAGAACCCAGGAACCTAAAAGCATAAAACCTAATGCATTTGGCTTGGTTAATATGATTGGTAACGTAAAAGAGTTTTGTTCCGATTATTATGCTCCCGATGAATATTCCAAAACCGGACAAGCAGTAACTAACCCGAAGGGTCCTGAAAGCGGTTCGGAATTTGTGATCAGAGGTGGCGCCTTCGATAGCGATGCTTCAGAACTCAGAAGCGCAGCACGTGAATTTACCCAAACGGATAAATGGCTTAAAACCGACCCTCAAATACCTAAAAGTGTATGGTGGTATTCCGACGTAATCAACGTTGGTTTCAGGGTTGTATGTGAACCCGATAGTAGTATTCTTAACAAATAATTTGCAATTCACTTTACATTACTTAATTAATTATGAAAAACTTTCAAATCAGTCGTCGAAAATTCCTGGGCAGCGCAGCCGCCGCAGGAGCTATCACAACATTGGGGACCATGGCAACTGTTGGTTCGGCCGGTCTGGTTACCAGTTGTAGTGGTGATACCAAAAAGAAAAAATACACTAACATCGAGGAGCTCAAGCTCCCTCCGCTATTAGAAAAAGCTCCCGACGGGAAACCGTTGAAAGCAGGTTTGGTTGGTTGTGGTGGCCGTGGAGTCGGTGCTGCCATAAACTTTCTGAAATCAGGTAACGGTCTCTCCATTACTGCTATTGCGGATATTTTCGAGGACAAAATCAAGGATTGCCGTGAAAAGCTGAAAAAAGAAAACAATGAATTGTCTGACGACCAGTGCTTCCTTGGATTCGATGCTTATGAAAAAGTTATCGCTTCAGGTGTAGATGTAGTTATTTTAGCTACTCCTCCGCATTTCCGTCCAAAACAATTTGCCGATGCTGTAAATGCAGGAAAGCATGTGTTTTTGGAAAAACCTGTAGCTGTTGACCCTGTAGGTGCCCGCACCATTATGGCGGCTGCTAAAAAAGCAGAAAGCCTTGGTTTAACAGTTGTTACCGGAACACAACGCCGTCACCAGCACGATTATGTTGGTACCTATAAACAGATTATGGACGGAGCAATAGGCGACATAGTTGGCGCTAACTGCTACTGGAACCAGAATATGCTATGGTTCAGAAAGAAAGAAGCAAGCTGGAGCGAAATGGAAGCTATGATCCGCGACTGGGTTAACTGGACCTGGTTATCGGGCGACCATATTGTTGAACAGCACGTTCATAACATCGACGTTATCAACTGGTTTACCGGGAAACACCCCGTGAAAGCAGTAGGTTTTGGGGCACGCCAAAGAAGAATAACCGGCGACCAATACGATATGTTCAGCATTGATTATGTTTACGATAACGGTTTACATATGCACAGTATGTGCCGTCAGATTGACGGAACTGTTAATAACGTTAGCGAATATATTGTTGGCACCGATGGTATGAGTAATTGCAAGAATGCCATTTATAATCCTGATGGCACAGTAAGGTGGACATTCGATTATGGTAAGGACGAACAAGGCAAACCACTCGAAAAAACCAAAATTTCGCCATACGATCAGGAACACATTGATATGGTAACTGCAATCCGCACCAATAAACCCATTAACGAAGCCGAGGCAACTGCTGTTTCAACGTTAGTAGGTATTATGGGACGTGTTTCGGCATACACAGGTAAAGAAGTTACCTGGGACGAAATGATGAACTCCGAACTTAAACTTGGTCCTGAAACATATGTTTTAGGTCCTATGGATATGACACCAAAAATTCCGGTTCCCGGAGAAGGAAAAGAAGAAGAGAAAAAATAATTCTTTCTTTCAACAAGAGGATTCCCTGCCTTATTAAAGGGGATCCTCTTTTTATTTTCCAACCACAAAGATTTTCGCTTGTTATATTTATCGAATGATATCGATTTAATAACTTGCATAATAACTATCACTACAAAAACTTATGGAAAACAATCGCAGGAATTTCCTCAGAAAAATATCTATTGGTGGAGCCGCTGCCGCCATGGGTGCCGGAAGCATTGTATCAACAGCTTTTACAGACCCGTTAGATGAAGAATTATTAGTAAAACCTTCCAAGTCGAAAAGTAAGCTCAAATTGTCGTGTCAGGAAAACGTTGCTCCCGGTAAAACATTAACCGAAAAGCTTGATTTTCTTGAAAAAAACGGCATATTCGGCTTTGAACAAGGTTGTGGTGGTATATTACAACGTGCTGATGAGATCGGAAAGGCTCTTCAGAACAGAAATGTTAAAATCAGCGTTGTTTGTGCCGGCTTTGAGGGACATCTTATAGCCGACACCAAAGAAAAACGCGATCTGGCTATGCGAACCATTAAAGAAGCCCTTACCAATGCCGGTGCTTTGGGTGCTCTGGGAGTTATTGTGGTACCAGCATTTAATAATCAACCATCGTTACCTTTTGTTGAAGCCCGTCAGATGCTTGTTGATGAGTTAAAAGAACTTGGCGAACATGCTATTAAAAACAAAACAAAAGTTATTCTTGAGCCTCTTAACCGCAAAGAAGCCTGGTTTTTACGTCAGGTTGCCGATGCAGCATCCATATGCCGCGACGTTAACAGTGACGGAGTTGGTTGTATGGGCGATTTCTGGCACATGACCTGGGAAGAAACCAGCGATATGGGTGCATTTATCTCCGCAGGAAAGTACTTAACTCACGTACATGTTGCCAGTCGCGAAAGCAGAAAAATGCCTGGCGAAGATTCAAATGACATTTACATTGACGGTTTTAAGGGTCTGAAAATGATGAACTACCCGAATTTTGTCAGTCTTGAGTGTGGCTCCAAAGGTGATAAAAATGTTACTATACCGGCGGCTGTCAAGCTTTTGAACGAACAATGGGATAAGGCTTGATGGGGTGAGGGTTACGCGTTACGGGAGTTATGAGTTATGAGTTATGAGTTACAGATGACAAATTTTGTAATCTGATAAATAATCTATACTTCATTTTTCATACCTCATAACTCGTCTCAAGCTGATCTTAATACTATTATATAACTACAAATAGACGAAAAATGAACAGAAAATTACGCATGGGCATGGTTGGTGGCGGAACTGATGCTTTTATTGGTGCTATTCACCGGCTGGCAGCATTTATGGACGGGCAGATAGAACTTGTCTGTGGCTGCTTCAGTGTTAACCCCGAAATTTCAATTTCTTCAGGAAAATCCTACTATCTTCCTGAAAGCAGAGTTTACAAAACCTATAAAGAAATGTTCGAAAACGAGGCTAAGCTGCCTGTTGGAGAAAGAATGGATTTCGTTACCATTGTAACACCCAATTTTGCTCATTTCGATCCTGCGATGATGGCTTTGGAAAACGGTTTTCATGTGGTAATTGATAAACCTATCACCTTTACCCTCGACGAAGCTATTAAGTTGAAAGCGAAAATTCAGGAAACGGGACTTTTGCTGGCTTTAACACATACTTATTCGGGCTATCCGGCAGTTAAGGAGGCCAGAGAGCGAATTCGCAGGGGTGACTTAGGTAAAATCCGCAAAATATTTGTTGAATATCCGCAGGGATGGCTCTCTTCAAAACTCGAAGATGTTGGAAATGCGCAGGCATCGTGGCGGACCGATCCGAAACGTTCGGGTAAAGCCGGCTGTATGGGCGATATAGGAACTCATGCTCATCACCTGGCAGAATATATAACCGGTTTAAAAACCAAAGAGATTTGTGCCGAACTTAATGTTTTTGTTCCAGGACGCTTGCTCGACGATGATGGCGCTGTTCTGCTCCGCTTCGACAACGGCGCCCGAGGTGTTTTAATGGCCACCCAGATTGCTGCCGGAGAGGAAAATGCAATCCGTATACGTGTTTACGGTGATAAAGGTGGTATCGACTGGTTCCAGCACGAACCTAATACCTTATATGTTAAATGGGCCGATAAACCAACCGAAATTGTTCGTGCCGGACAAGGTTATATGAGCGATATTGCAAAACACAATACCCGCACCCCAGGAGGCCATCCCGAAGGTTACCTGGAGGCTTTTGCCAATATCTACCGCAATTTCTCACTGACCCTGAGAGCTAAAATGAACAACACTCAACCCAAACCCGAATGGCTAGACTTCCCAACCGTTGAGGATGGTATCAGAGGAATGCAGTTTATCGATGTGGTTGTGGAATCGGGCTACAACAGCGATAAAAAATGGTTTAAATGGCCTGAATAAAACACGCTTGACAGAATTTATACATTAAATAATTAATACATTATGGCACGTCCTGTAACCCTTTTTACCGGCCAATGGGCCGATCTGGATTTTGAAGTTATATGTCAGAAAAGTAAGTCGTTTGGTTACGACGGAATAGAAATTGCCTGTTGGGGCAACCATTT
>JAEYWD010000058.1 GCA_023429135.1 Bacteroidota bacterium
AAGTTAGGAATTAAAGTCGACGAAAAAGAAGTTTTAGAAAAGGCGAATGGGCAGTTACCCTGTGGAGAATTAATTGCCGAAGTTCTTCTAACCAACAACGTTTATCATTCCAATCCAAGGTTAATGCCTTATATGGCAGGAGGAGAAAAAAGTGATATGCCATACATAAACTTCTATCATGATTTCTTTGCGCAAGGAAAACCTGCTTATGTAAAAATAAACTACATGGATTTTGATGATGCAATAGATTTAGTAAAAAGTAATGGAGGCATTCCAATTATTGCTCATCCGGGAATGAATTTGAGAGGAAAAGAAGAAATGGTAACCGAATTACTTGAGCAAGGAGCTGAAGGTATTGAAGTATTTAACAACTACCATAATAGTACGCAGATCAGGCTGAAGTCCTGTTTTATGTTGCATGACAGTTAATTATCTTCATGAAGTTCATTAAGGAAAACGAACAGACAAATTATACAGCTAATAAAGAAGCATACTGTTACTATTGATATGATTGATAATAAGTAAATCATTGTTTTATCTTTTCCATCGTTTATGTGTCCATCACGCTTTAGCTTTTCATGAAACTTCTTACCCTACGCGCATTTTAAAATTTGTATTTAATTGCAGCAGACAGACACATAGAAGCCGAAAAATAATAGTCATTATCCGCTGCAAATAGTCCTTTCAAAGTTCTATCGCTGTAAGAAGCAGGGCGGTATAGGTTTAGTCCAATCATACTAACCATAGATATTCCAGTTTTTCCAATCTTTATTTCTGGGCGAAGACCCGTAACAACATACTGATGGGAGAATATCACCTCCTTGCCGTCCTTTTTCAAAAGAGCCATTTGTCCATTCACTTCAAAAGACAGCGATAGCTTAAAATAGTCGTTAAAATCATAACCTGTCGATACATCCAAACCTTCGACCAGTTCGACATTTACATTTAACTTTCCTTCGTGTTTCCAATTAAAGTAGAAGGCTGGAAAAATCATCGGGTAACCTAAAGAGCTATTTACAGCTAATCCACCGCCAAGATCCAGATTTGGTTTGAGGTGGCGGATAAAAACAACGCCTGCTCCACCGAGCACATTTTTGAAACTGATTTCGGAAAAGTCAGTCGAGGGAGTAAATACGCCCACACCTGCACTTGCCCTCATCGACCATTTGTCATTTAAGGGGCGCAAGTGGTAAATTCCTAATTGTAAATTCATTATTTCAGAGACCAATCCATCAGAGAAATTTTCATTGCTCAATGAAGCGTATGCCCCGCTAAGACCAACACCCCAAGCAGTCGGACGCTCAAATTCGTTCAGTTTCATGGATAGAGGTAAGATGACCATTCCCTGGTAAACGATTGCAGAACCTTTACTATCACCGATTTTTTCACTTGGCTTATCGCCGTTAGGTAAAAACCAATAGCCAGAATTTCCAATGTATTCGGTCTTAAAAGATACTTGTTGCGCTTCCCCTTCCAGACATAGAAGGATTCCCAGCGCTGTTAAGAATAGTGGTAATATCTTCATGATTTAAAATTTACTTTGTGTTTATTTTTGCTTTATTTTTCAGCGAATGAACGACGAATGAAGCAATACCCAAAGCAATAAACTACAGAGTTCTGAATCGACAGGATGAAATGCAGAATGGAGGGAATGGATTTTTTGGTCCTGGTGCAAAAGGATAAAAGGAATATGGAAAACCCAATTTGGGGAATTATTCAAGAATCCCATCCATCCATTTCAGAAAATCGGGCACGCGCACACGGCTTACCAGAACTTCATGGGGACATGCAGGTAAAAAGGAGAGTTTTAAACGGCTGTTGAAGTGCTTGGCAACATTTTCGATTGCTTTTAAATTACCAATACAATTACGTGATACACGGAAAAACAAACGACTGTCAAGCTGCTGTTCCAACTGGTCTAAAGTATAATTAATGATAAACCGCTTATTGAGGAATGTATGCAATAGTACTACTCCGTCTTCACTATAAAAATGGGCAATATCGGTAGTTTCAATATAGTGATAGTTCTCTCCTTTAGATATCAGGAAACGGTTTTTGGTTTTGAAGGATAATATTTGCTCAAAATTTTTTGGGTTGACTTTATAAGAATGGTTGTGAAAAATGGTTTCGAATTTGGTCAATGCCACCTCTAACTCTTTCTCATAAAAAGGTTTTAACAGGTAATCGATGCTATTGAACTTAAATGCTTTGATAGCATGTTCATCGTAAGCGGTTGTAAATATAACAGGTGTTGAGACATCTACATGATTGAATATATCGAAGCAATTGCCATCGGCAAGTCGGATATCCATAAGAATTAAATCGACGGCAGATGTCTTAAGGAACCCAATGGTATCTATTACCGTTTTCGTTCGTTTCTCCAGCAAATAACCAGGACGTAGTTCCGACATCATACGTTTCAATTCTTCGTATGCAAATAGCTCATCTTCTACGATCAGATACTTCATGGCTGAATATATATGGTATTTTTACAATAAACATACGGGAAGTATGCTCAACGATAACTTCTTTGGCATACAATTTATATTGCTTCGTAAGGTATTTCAGTCCAATACCGCCTTTATCCGTATCGCTAGATGGCTGAATATTGTTTTCTACCGTAATGTAATCACCACCAACAGTGATTTTGATATCCAAAGGCATTTCCTCTGTTGCCACATTGTGTTTGAATACATTTTCTACCAGTAATTGCAGGGTAAGGGGAATAATCTTACAATTTTCAAAGGCAGGTGATTTGTTAATTGTAAAATTAAAAGAATTTTCAAATCTCATCTTCATCAGGAAGATATATGATTCCAGTTCGTCCAGGTCTTCTTTTACAGAAACCATTTGTCGTTGATTTAGAGAAAGCACATACCGGTAGGTTTTCGACAGGGCTTTGGTGAATTTGTTCGCATTGTTTGGATTCATATATATTAATGATGATAAAACGTTTAATGAGTTGAACAGAAAATGAGGGTTTATCTGTGCTCTTAATGTTTCATGCTCGAATAGCAATGCTTCACGTTTGGCTTTTTCGGAATCAGCAATGGCTTTTTGTTCAGACTGGAAATAATAGATCAATTCGAAGGCCAGCAGGATGGGAATATTGTTTGTCATTCCAAATGCAAATTTGACAAGGAAAGAAGGCATCCCTTCTTTTGATATGAGCAATATACTATATATAACATAGTTGAATATAAAAAGTACCATCAGGCATATTAGGATCACCCCTATGAAGTCTGCGATTATTCGGTATAATATATTTTTAGAGTATGGTAAATACCTATTCAGGAATAGCAACAACATGTAATCGGCTATACACATTGTAAATATTATTATATAATGGGAAAACAACTGGATATGAAAGTTATTCCATAAATCTTCTTTCATCAAAATGATGCTGATAAGCATTTGACACAAAGCATAGAGCAGTGTTGAGAAGAAAAAAATGAACAACCTTTTTATATTTATTTTTTTTATATGAATCATGATTCAAAAATAGAATTTGTAGTGATAATCATACTAAATAACAGGCTTTTTCTGATGAACTTCATTTTAAAGGGAATGAATTTAATCTTAACGACCTTCACCCCCAGCCCCTCTCCTGAGAGGGGAGAAAGAATGCACAGACTTAAATTCGTAGCTCTTCAAAGTCCCTCTCCTTGAAGAAGAGGGATTACCTTCGGTGAGATCGGCTTCGCCTAAGTTTAGGGTGAGGTGTTTTAATTTGTGAGTTAAATAGGTTATGGAGAAGATACCACAATAATGATAAAGATTAAATAATAAGTTGGTAAGCGGCCTAGGGGGGCAAAGCACCATAAATAAATTCCGCCCCATTACCATCATATCCAAAAATTAGTAAATTGAGGCAAATTTAATGACCAAAGAAACTTTAAAGAAAAACTAACACCGGCATCCTGTAAAAATGCGATTACGATATAAAAGAAAACCAAATGAATCAAACAGATTTACATATACACTCAAAATACAGCAGCGATGGTGAATTCGGAATTACGGAACTCATCAGTAAGTGTTTAAAAAACAAAATAACCACTTTTGCAATAACCGATCACAATTCGGTTTCAGCGATTAAAGAAGCAATTTCACTTTGTACAAATTCAGACCTTGATTTAATAACAGGTATTGAAATAGACTGTTCGTACAAAGAAACAGACCTCCATTTGTTAGCCTACAATATTGATTGGAGAAGCAAGGATTTTATTGAATTGGAAAAATCCATTCACAAGAAAGTGATGGATTCATTTCCCGGTATGATTCAAAACTTAAATAAGTTAGGAATTAAAGTCGACGAAAAAGAAGTTTTAGAAAAGGCGAATGGGCAGTTACCCTGTGGAGAATTAATTGCCGAAGTTCTTCTAACCAACAACGTTTATCATTCCAATCCAAGGTTAATGC